>CAVZPM010000008.1:0-59774 GCA_963777155.1 Candidatus Bathyarchaeota archaeon | reverse complement strand
TTTTGGCAGCTGAAAAAAGATGTGCAAGCAAAAGGGTATAGAAGTTGTCTATGGGGATACTTATAGTTGATCCACGTATGATCAAGTCAAGATTGAAGAATTAAAAAATCAGATTAAGCAAGAGCTCAAGTTGGATGTAGAAATCGGCGAGGTTTACACGCGGATTTTCTTTACCGAAGCAAAGAAACGTTATGCGGGGCTTGCGCCAGGATGGGAGCCTCTACATTGTGGGTTTGGAGGTTATTCGCGGCGACTGGGCTGAAGTAGCAAAAAAATAGAATAGGAACACGTATTAGAAAATCTACCTAAAAGAGCAATCAGTAAAAAATGCAGTTGCTTATGTGCGTTCGATTGTCACTGAATTGTAACTACGCAAAATTCCAGTTAAAGACCTAATAATTTGGAAAACCCTAACTAAAGCCCCAGAAGAATATGCCATAAAAGCTCCCCATGTGGAAGCAGCAAAAATGCTTAAGGAAAAGGGCTGCGTCTCGTAACAAGCGGCGACAAAGTGGGCTACGTCATCCATGAAGGGAAAGGACGCCTAGCAACAATCTTGTGCCAAGCCGTATATCTTCGCCAATCAGAACAAAATAGATGTTGATTATCATATAGGACGTTAGCAAGTTACCTGCCGCCTCACGGATACTTGCGTTTTTCGACGTAACAGAAGCAGAATTGTTAAAAGAAGCTAAAGAAACAAAGGAAATAAGAGGTCTATTGGATTATGTTTAGGCGCGGTATTGCGTCTTTGAATGTTATCAAATCAACGTTTAATGCGGGTTTGACTGCTTCGGAGACACGGAAGCTACGATGCGTTTTATGTTCTGTCGGCCGCGATGTCAACGATTCGTTGGGTGATGATGCCGTCGAAAACCACTGTGTTAACGCCCGTTACCTGTGAGAGTTTCTCTGCAAGTTGGCTCACGGGGAGATGTTCTTCTGAAGACGAGTTTTTCGTTCAGTAAGACTGCTTCAAGAGTGCCGACCAAAGCTTTTGCAGCTTGAGTTATTGTGTCGGGGACTTCAATTTTGACGCGTTCAGGAACCTGAAACTTCTTTGGAGGCGCTGCGGCTGGAGCTGGTTTTCCGCCTGCTTCAAGATCGGCATGTCGTTTTCTATGGCTTCAGAGATTTCTTTGCAGTTGCATTCCTCGATTTCTTTACCCCTTGGAGCGCGACCGACAAACTTTACGTTAGTTACTTGCATGAGTTCTTTTAGTATTAAGTCGCCGCCTCGGTCGCCATCAAGCAACGCGGTTGCTAATCTTTCTTTGGTAATCTTCTTTATTGAATCTGGAACCTTTGCGCCTTCAAGAGCTACTGTGTTAAAGATTCCGCACCGCATCAAATTAATGACGTCTGCGCGTCCTTCGACAACAAAGATTTCTTTAGCACCCTCAAGTCCTGGTCCAGCGGGTAAATCTTCAGGTCCATACTTTTCAACTTTGCCAACTTTCATTGGTGTCAGAGATTTCTTTGTAGACTTCATCTACGCTAGGCATGGATTCGATATTCCATTTGTGTAGAATTTCTTTGGCTCGGTCGATGATTATTTTTCGACGTGCTTCACGTATGTCTTCGATTTTATCTAAGGTTACTTTAGCTGAGCATGGTCCAACGCGGTTTATGCTCTCTACGCTTGCTGCGATTAGGGCTGTAGAAACACGGTCTAAACTTGTTGGGATAGTTATAGAACCTGTAGTTCGATCGTTTTTGGAGTGTAAGTCAATTTCGATTCTACCGATGCGTCCTGTTTTTTGAAGTTCGCGTAAGTTTAGTTCTCCGGTCCAAAAAGTCCTTCTGTTTGACCAAAAACTGCGCCTATTACATCGGGTTTTTCAACTACACCTTCAATTTCAATCTAAGCGTGTACAACGTACTTAATCGTAAATGTTTGGGATGCTCCCGTAAGTATGCACTTCCTATGTGAGTTATATTCTAATTGATTATGTTAATCGCACTATGCGAGTTTTTCTCGCAATGATGAGATTTTTAACTTTATTACTGATTTAGAATTTAGTTGCATGCGATCTAATAATACTTGTGGTTCCAAGATTCACTAGCAACAAAGTTGAATTTTTCATCTTTTTTTACTAAGTTCTTAACTAGGCTGCTGGTTGACTAGACAATTTTACGCGGGTTCATTTTATATCCTGAAGTCAACATGACCCTTCAACTTAAATAATAAAACCGATAAAGAACTGAGTGGTCTCAATGAGTCTGCACATTAATCCTGAATATGACAAATTGCTGCCACAGATGTCTGAGGAAGAATTCAACCAACTCAAAACATCCATCCAAACAGAAGGACAACACTACCCCATAATCGTCAACGAAGACCTCGAAGTCTTAGATGGACATCATCGATTCCGAGCCTGCATTGAACTTGGCTTAGAACCAGATTTTGAAGTCCGCAAATTCGATGACAAACTTCTGGAAAAAAAGTTCGTTATCGAAGCCAATCTTAGCGACGCCACCTAAACAACTTCCAACTGGTCGAGTTAGCGGTACCGCTGTTGGAAATCGAGAAAGCACTTGCGAAAGAAGCGTCAATCGAGAGGCGGAAAACGGCCGGGATATGCAGTTAGGCTTAGCGTCCGACGACACTGACCCAACCCTTGAGCCAGAATTCAAGGCAAAAGCCACGGAAGTCGTTGCCAAAAAGGTGGCGTTTCCACTCGAACTTTTGAACGCGGCAAAAAAATCCTGGAAAAAGCCACCGAAGACGAGAAGCAGGAGCTACGCGAGGGAAAAGCAAGTATCACCAAAGTGTACAAAGAAATCGTCGTCCACCGAAAAGCCGAAGCCAAAAAAGATAAACACTCGGAATCCCTACATCAACCGATCCCGCTGGCGAAGCACAAAACAACCGTGTCACTTGCTCTCCTGGGACCGGATGAGAAAACAAGAATTGTTTTGTCCCTCATGCGCAACACGATGTTTGAATGCAGCAAATGCCACACAACTCTAAAGAAACTACTTCAATCTAAAGATGAAGAGGAAAGTGCTGTTTTAATAAAGAACATCGATTACTCAAAGAGTTGGGTCATTAGACGTTGTTCAGCTTTCCTTGTATATGTTACACTACAGTGGAGCCCACGAGTCCAAGTCTCTCCGCGAGCTCCTCTGAGGTTATTTTTCTAGGAGATGAGATAGTAACCCGATTCAGGCCGCCACATCATAACTTCTCTCGTTTCTCAGTTAACCGGTTAAGTGGTGAGAGACTGGGTGAAAAGTTAGCGTCTGCCAACAGAACCACTCTATATCGGATTCCTAACGTATCAATTTTCTCCATAAAATCTTTAACCTGTTTCTCGTTGCCAAGGAAAATGGAATGGGTATAACCCCTCATCAAATGTTTACAACGAATAAAAGACTATGATGTACAACAGCATTCCGCAGAGCAACAAAAAACCCGAAGAAAAACAGAATAAACCAATTTGAGAACCTTCGTGTTTCCTCAAGTATGCCGCTTGAGATGGATTAAATGTGAAAGAACCTATCCAGAAGACTTTCACATTTTTTCCAGACATCGAGAATACCTGAAAAGCAATTTTTCCAAGCAAGGCAAGAATTCGTTTAATATCAATCATTGCCAAAGCAACTTTTTATAATCCCTACATCCTTTTAGCCCAAAAAACTCTTCCACTCAGATGACCTAACATTATGGTTCAATACAAGTGGGTTGCGCTTTCTAATACGACTCTTGGTATGTTGATGGCTTCAATCGACATGACCATAGTTCTGATAGCGATGCCTTCGATTTTTAGAGGCATAAACATCAATCCCTTCACATCATTCCAATATCTACTCTGGGTAATGTTCGGTTATAGCATCGTGACGGCGACCCTATTGGTTACCTTCGGCAGGCTATCTGACATCTATGGAAGAGTCAAACTCTTACAATCTGGGTTTCCTCATATTCACTATCGGCTCAATTCTTCTGTTTTTAACACCCAATACAGGCGACGCAGGAGCCATTGAAGCTAATAGTGTTCCGGATCATACAAGGAGTAGGCGCTGCATTTCTCTTCTCAAACAGTGGAGCCATTATAACCGACGCTTTTCCCGAGAACGAACGCGGAAAAGCATTAGGAATAAACCAGCTAGCTTTTCTGGCAGGCTCATTAATCGGATTGATACTAGGTGGTGTTTTGGCGGTTTATGATTGGCGTTTGGTCTTCTTAGTCAGCGTTCCAGTCGGTATTATCGGCACAGCCTGGTCATATTGGAAACTAAAAGAACAACACATCCAAAGAAAGAAGCAAAAACTTGACATTTGGGGAAACATCAGTTTCGGCGGTGGCTTAACACTTGTTTTACTGTCTATAACTTACGGGTTGACACCTTATGGCAACTCTCCAATGGGTTGGAGCAACCCCTGGGTCATCGCTTCGTTAATCACCGGCGTCGGCTTACTAGTAGCATTTCCATTCATCGAACGCAAAGTGCCAGACCCGATGTTCAGACTTGATCTGTTTAAGAACAGAACCTTCGCCGCAGGAAACATCGCAACTTTCCTAAGTGCAATGTCCAGAGGCGGAGTCATGATAATGCTTGTGGTGCTTTTGCAGGGTATCTGGCTACCTCTTCAAGGGTACAGCTACGATTCTGCTCCGTTTTGGGCTGGAATCTTCATGATCCCCATGTCGATAGGCATAGCTATTACTGGTCCTCTAAGTGGCTGGTTATCAGACAAACATGGCGCACGAATCCTAGCCACTTCGGGCATGATAATAACTGCCATTGCCTTCTTAGCGTTCACGCTTCTGCCAGCCAACTTCGGTTATTTTCCTTTTGCAATAATTCTCTTAGTCATGGGGATCGGAAATGGCATATTCATGTCCCCTAACATGGCTTCAGTGATGAATTCTTGTCCAGCTGAACACCGTGGCGCCGCTTCAGGCATGCGCTCCACTCTGCAGAACTGCGGACAAACCATCAGTCAAGCTATATTCTTCAGCATAATCATCATCTCGCTAAACGCAACCCTGCCAACGGCGCTTTCGACCGCAGTAGCGAGCACAGGTGCTTCACCACAAGTTGCAGCAGCATTCAGCCATACACCAGCAGCTGGAGCACTCTTTGCAGCTTTCCTCGGCTACAACCCCATCGGAACATTGCTTCAAACCATGAACCCAACTTTGGTTGCAGCATTATCCCAACATACAGTAACCGTTCTGGAAGGACAAACGTTTCTTCCCCAACGCAATCGCCTCACCATTCATGAACGCGCTGACAATCGCCTTCATAATTGCAGCTGTTCTCTGCGTCATGGCAGCTGTATTTTCAGCCCTAAGAGGCGAAAAAGACGTTAATAAAAAAATAAGAGTACAAGGCAGTCTCTAATTAAAACGCTTGAGTTATTTGGTTTATTTGCGGTTTCTTTTAGAAATTAGCGCCAATAAAAGTGTTGAAACGATAAGTAGCATAATAATAATTTGAATGTTTAATTCTGGCACTTGAGGTGTCACGGAAGGTTCAGGAGTATGTGTTGGGGTATTCAACGGTGAGGGTGTAGGTGTTTGAGTTGGTGTTTGGGTTGGATTTGGTGTTGTACTTGCTGTTGAGACTAATGGGCTCAGTGAAGGGGTTGATGTTTCAAGAGTGACCGTGCAACTATATGTTGATATTAAACCTGCATTATCCATAAATTGAACAAAAATGCTTTTTATTCCATCCCCACCTTGCAGAGTCCATTCTTTTGAAACCCCATATGGTTCCCAACTTGACCAGTTGCTATTATCGTTGGCAAAGCGCATCTGTGCAACTCCTGAAACACCATCGCTTGCATTCAAACTAAGCGTAATGTTCGGGTTGTCAACGATGACTCCGCTGGGTGTTATTGAGCCTGTTGGAGCAGTTTTGTCCAGTTTTATTCCTATCAAAGTTACGTGTGGAAGCTCCATTGTACTTGTTCCGTCAGGACTCCATGTACTCCAGTACTCAAGGGTGTTGTTGCTGCCCTCAGTTGTTATAGTGGGTTGTCCATCACTGGAAACGTTGAATGTGGCACCGCCGTTTATTCTGTAGAACGTTTCGTTCACTCCATAGTCAGGTGTCAAGGTCAATTTAACATCGGATGTTTGCCAGGAATCGGTGAAATTGTTTGCAATGGTTGGCAAACGAGTTAGGTTAATACAAAAATCAGAACTGTTATCCCTGATTACTAGAGTGTGTTGTCCGGGAGTTGTTGTTGGCACTTGCAAGGTTGTATTAAAGAACCCGGTTTCGTCCGTTAGAACTGTGCCTAAATTGACTTCACCATCCCAAAATAGCGAAATATTGCCCGGGCTAAACCATTTCCCGCTGATAGGTAAAGAATCGCCGTTTTGGACAAAAATGTTCAATGCCAAATTCGTGTCATTACCGTATAATCCTTGGGCAGTTAAGTTGCCTATTTGAGCTATACCTCTACGCCATTCCGAGTATGGAATGGCAGTTTTGTATGAGCGCCCGTTGCTATTGTCTGTGACGTTAAATGTAATCGTATCAAATTGTTGCGGGTTGTCTCCT
Organism: Candidatus Bathyarchaeota archaeon; assembly: GCA_963777155.1. Taxonomy (GTDB): domain Archaea; phylum Thermoproteota; class Bathyarchaeia; order Bathyarchaeales; family Bathycorpusculaceae; genus Bathycorpusculum. Next base: position 53,255 of record CAVZPM010000008.1, on the reverse strand, counting down.
GCTATGTTGTTCTGTAACAGATCTGGGGCGCTAATGGGAAAAGAGAATTCATTTGCAGATATTGTAAAGTTGTTGAATAGTGAAACCCAAGAGGTATTGATTGAGTTTCGGTAGGAAATGTTTACTGAACTTCCCGGGATAAAGCCTACACCATTGATTGTTAACAAACCACCTGGAGGACCATACGTTGGAGAAACGGTAACTTCAGTCCCAAAATTAATTGTCAAAGGACTCCCCAAACCGGTCACCAAGTCGTAACCTGAGGTTGCGGAATTAACATGGTTAGATCCCGAAGTTATGTCTCGAAAATAGGTAGAATATGCCGATAGTGCTCTACCGTAAAGGTTAGAGTTGGTAACAGAGAGTCCGAGAGCATGAATCGCAGCCCACTGAGGTGCACCTGCGCTCGTACCACCTACTTTCCACCATGTACCATTGTAAACAGAAACACCAGTTGAAGCATTTCCGTTGTAAGAAACATCCGGAACAGCACGTTTAGCGTAGGCAAGTCCAAAGTTTGTTTGGAAATTAGGTCTAGCTACATAGCTGCTTACCCCACCGCTACTATCATACCAAGATAGCTCAGAAATTACTGTTCCATCGGAGTTAAGATTAAGCGTTGTCCCCCCAACACTAACCACGTTTGCTGAAACCGCTGGCCAAAACACTTTCGAACCGTCGTCACCTGAAGAGGCAAAAAAAGTGATGCCGGGTTTATTGAAATGATAATCAAAATTTGCTTCGTTGAAGAATTCATCACCACCCCAACTCATTGAAACTGCAACTACGCCCGGCTGGCTTGCGGCATAATCGACGGCTGAAAAAAGGGCAAAATCAGTTGGATTAACGGCTTCCACAAGAAGTATTGTTGCGTTGGGAGCTATGGCATGAGCCCATTCAACATCTAGACAGGTTTCCATGGCCCAATTGCTATCGGTTTGCATATTTTGTGACATCTTATGGACTATGAAATTGCCGGTACTGTTGTCCGGGAGATTATATTGATTAGAAAATGAGTTATAGTAAGTCAGTATGTTTGGTGTGTCATAGGCGTCAATTATGGCGATTGTTGTTCCATTGCCGCCTGAAGATGGCAGGTTATAGGCTGTTCTTATCTGGCTTGGAGTATAGCCTATTGGAGTTAAAGATCCTGAAAAAGGTGAAATATACATTGGGTGTGCGGTCCAGTCTGAGGTGGACTGGTTAGAAGTGTTTGCGCTTTGTATCTGGGCAAAGCTGCCTAGCAATAAATAATATAATAGTAGTGAATACGAACAATCTTTTGCCTATTTGGTACACTTCTCTCAGCTAACACCTCTAAGTAGAGATATCCTGTTTATTATGATATCAGTATCTCTATTTCAATATATACACCTTACTGCAACCACATCTGTCTGTCTTTTTAAAGCACAAACGATATAGCCCTACACTTAACAACACTAAGGTAGTGAAATAAATTGTCTATGCAAAAATCGTATTCACGTTTACTTGGCGTAATTGGAAAACCAAACACGGGAAAATCCACTTTCTTTAGCGCTGCAACTCTGGCGGCTGTGGAAATCGCCAATTACCCCTTCACCACCATTAAGCCAAACCGAGGAGTCGGCTACGTCCGAACCAAATGCGTCCACGAAGACTTTAAGGTGCAGGACAATCCCCGAAACAGCCTCTGCCTAGACGGTGCGCGCCTGGTCCCAGTGGAATTAGTCGACATAGCAGGCATCGTTCCAGGCGCCTGGGAAGGACGCGGTTTAGGTAACCAGTTCCTCGACGAAATCCGCCGAGCAGACGCCCTCATCCACGTTGTTGACGCTTCGGGCGGAACCGACTGCGAAGGAAAAAGCTGCAAACCCGGCGAACACGACCCCTTAGAAGACATAAAGTTCCTTGAACGCGAAATAACCATGTGGATGGTAACTATCATAAAGAAAGATTGGTCAAAAATCGCTAGAACCGCTGAAGCCGACAAAAAAGGCATCGCTCACCATCTTGAAGACCGCTTATCAGGGTTGAGCATAAAACGCCAATTCATCAGCGAAGCCGCTCGGCGCGCAAACTTGAACATTGAGGCCCCAGCCTCCTGGACAGATGATGATTTCTACCGTTTCATAGACAACTTACGGAGAATATCTAAGCCGCTGCTTATTGTAGCCAATAAGATAGATTTGCCAACCGCCCAAGCAAATGTTGAAAGAATGAAAAAACTCGACTACATCGTTATCCCATGTTCTGCAGAAGCTGAGTTGGTACTAAGACGAGCAGCGGAGAAACAGCTGATTGATTACAAACCAGGCGACAAAGACTTCAAAATAACGCATCCGGAAAAGCTGTCGGCAGGTCAGATTAAGGCGCTTGAACAAGTAAAAGAAAAAATACTCAAAACAAACGGATCCTCGGGCGTTCAAGAAGCCCTAAACACTGCATACTTCAAACTCTTAGATATGATAACCATCTACCCAGTCGAAGACTTAGAGCATTTATCCGACCACAACGGACGGGTTCTTCCCGATGCGTACTTAGTCCCCAAAGGCACTACTGCCCACCTATTCGCATATATAATCCACAGTGAACTTGGCGAAAGCTTTCTCTATGCCGTAGACGCTCGAGACAAAAGGCGAATCGGCGAAGATGCTATCCTAAAAGACCGAGACGTAATATCGATTGTTAGCGCTAAGAAACGCAATTAACCTTTAGGTTCCAAAGCGGCGCTTGCGGTGCTGGAAAACTCGAATGGCTCTTAAAAGGTCGATTAGTCGGAAGTCAGGCCAATAAACATCCAAGAACAAAAGCTCACTGTAAGCGGCTTGCCAGAGCAAAAATCCGCTTAGCCGTTCTTCGCCTGAAGTGCGAATTATCATATCAGGGTCCTGTTTCGTCATATGTGAGGTGTACAGGTACTTCTCAAAAGTGCTCTCGTTGATGTCATCAATCTTCAATTCGTTGTCCTGCACTTTCTTGGCGATGGTTTTAGCTGCATCTACAATCTCTGCTCTGCCACCGTAAGCGAAAGCAAAATTCCAGAAGAAACAATCATAATCGGCTGTTGCCTTCTCAAGCTCCGCAATCGTCTCCTGAAGCTCAGTAGGCAACATGTTAGTTCTGCCAATGACTTTAATATGAATTTTATCCCGATGAATACGCTCGTCTTTTAGGAGCTTACGGAATCTTTCCTCAGCAATCCTCATAATCTGGGTAACTTCGTCTGATTGCCTAGCGAAATTCTCGGTTGAGAAAGTGTAGAGTGTGACATATTTTACACCTATGATGTGGCACCAATCCAATAGTTGCTCAACTGTGTCGGCACCATCTCCGTGTCCCCACCTATCTTTCATTAGTAGAGGATTAGGTTCCTTTCCATTTGCCCATCGCCTATTACCATCTAAAATTATAGCTATGTGTTCAGGTTTTATGCCATTCTTAACTTGTTGCCATAGCCATTTCTCGTAAGCCTTGTAGGCGCCGATGACAGAAAGAAATCTCTTAAGCACTTACTGAACCTCTTACATCTGAAGGATTTGGGCTCAAATTATGATGATGCACATAGCTAAAGCCATAAAGGGTTCAATTAAAGTTTCCCCTAGTTAAACAAAAACAAATTGATAAAAATTTAAAGATCTTCGGTTTTTTCTCCTCTTTTCTTAAAGAAGTCTTTGGCGGACTTGTTGACAATGTATATGAGTAGAACTGAGGCTACGCCGATTAGAATCCCAACGATTATTGTGAACAGGAATCCTGAGAAAATCGAGTCATTTAACCCCACAACTGCTGTGGTATCATTATAATAATGGATTATGACGTTTGCAGTCCCAATTAGGACCCACCGAGTCCAAGCGACGGACACAATTAAAGCCACGTTCCTTAGCAATCTTGCATCCCTCTCAACGTACAATCGGACACTTCTACCTACTAGAACAATGATTAAGCCTGCTACCAGAAGGTCTATGATTCCTGTTATGAAGTAATACGCTAATCTAGGCGTCATGGATAGCCAGCCGCCTATATCAGCCGCTGGCGCTACATTGATGTTGACGTTTGCTATGCCGAGGTAAACGCTTACGGCGATACAGAGTATTCCGGCTATGACTGTATAGTTTGAAATCTGCATGGGCAACGAAGGCGGCGAGTAGTCTCTTGCCCAAGCGTAGAAGTCTTTAGTTGCCTTATCAACGCCAAATCCCTTAAGCAGCAAGAATCCGCCTACAACGATTACTATAGCTATACCGTACCAGAAAATAGCGCCAGGAATAAAATAGTTTATTCCCCAAAGAACGCCGAATATGAAAACCAGCAGCCCAGGCAAACCCAAAGCAATTCGTGAGTACCGGGGGTTCTCTACCAGCAGACGAATGTACTTCGTGAAGACCGCCGCAGTTTCCTCTATCGATTCACTATGCTTTATTACAATGCGTCTAACTGAGGAGACGGGTACTCTTGACTCCACTAGCGGCAAAACAGCTTCATCTGAATACCCATCTGAAACCAGAATAACCTCGTTTGCGCTAAAGGATTCAAGTAGATTATTTAGTTCTGAGACGAGTTTGCGGTCAGCGCTAACTCCTCCAAGTTCCGAACCTGAAATGGTCGCCACTTCAAAGACTTCTTCAGGTTGCTTCTCGTCATGTAATCGGTCGTAGAGGCGAACAGCTTCAAACATTGCGTTTGCGTCGGGTTCTTCAGGATCTTTGAGGGCTAAGGCTACGGCACCATCAAGATTGGCGGTTCTTCCAAGAAGAGGCGTTTTTATGCCTGATTTTACTTCCAGATCGCCATCTCTGTCGACACATAAAATTAGGATACGCTTTTGCGTCTGGGGATGCGTTTCCTTCTTAGCCATCGCAAATCTCTATCTCACTATTACAGACACTAAGCTTTAAGCTTGTGTTTCTGAATCGTCATCTTCCCCGTTGCCAAGCATCAGTTGGAATTCTTCCCAGTTCACTTTTTCTCCCCGGTTCAGTTTCTCTTTAGCTTCGGCACCGATTTTCTCTTTAATTTCTTTTTCTTTAACTGTTTTTTGGGCTTGTTCCTCTCTCCATTTAGCCTGTTCCGCTTGTCTCTTAGCATCTTCTTCCTTTCGTTTAGCTAAGTCAAATTGCCGGTTTACAACCTTGATACCCCTGCTTTCATCCATCAATGCCTTAATCTGTTCATACCAGAGAGCATTTTGCTCTTTGGCTTTAACAAATGCCTGATGTAGACTGTCAGCTTCAACGCGGTCCTTTTTAACAGCATTAACTTTCTCAATCATTCGAGCATGTAATTCTTGGCTTTTCTTGGCTGCTTCTGTCAATTCTTGATGGAAAATGTCAGCTTTGGCATCAATGGTCTTGCGTTGAGTAATTAATTCTTTGATTTTTTGATTCCTTTTGTCGATTTTCTTGTAACCCTTGAGTTGAAGCTCAAGCTCTTTTACTTCTCCAACGAGTCTCTTTTCTTCTTGTAGATCCATAGAGGTGGTTGATATTTTCCATTCAATTGCATCAAGCTCTTCTTGAAGTTCACGTTGGCTGACCCTTGGAACGTTCTTTCTGAGCTCAGCGATTTTTTCGTCTATACCCTTTACTTCTTCCATAATTGGTGTTGCTTGGGACCTGATGAGGTTTCTCTGTTCTTTAAGTGACTTTACCTTTTCGTTTAAAACGTCTCTTTCAGCTTTTATCTGATTAATTTCCTCACGGGACTTTCTTGCCTGCTCATGCAATTGGTCTCTTTTCTCAACAAATTTCTTAATTTGGTTATTTGCTTCCACAATTTGTTTCTTGATTTTTTCTATTTGGAGGTTGATGTTTCCTTCTTGGCTTTTTTGATTCTCTGTCACGCATTAGCCTCTGTAATGTTAAGTTGAGAGTTGTTACCTTAGCTTTGCTTTCCGAATTTATATTAGTTTAGTTTATAGATAAACAAAGCTCATAGTAATGTTGTTTTCCTATGTTATAATTTTAAATATGTGCTGCCACCATCATTGGGTGAGATGGAAACATGACCTTCAACTACGATGAACTACTAAAACGAGCCTGCGCTCAAATGCCTCAAGTGTCCGAAAAAGTTGAACGCCTAGAACTACCCAGACTGTTCGTCAATACTGTAGGTATGCGCACTATAATTTCAAATTTCAAAGAAGTAGCCGACTCATTAGACCGTGACCCACAGCATGTCTTAAAGTTTCTAACCCGGGAAATGGCAACAGCCGCCACCTTCGCTGATACACGAGCCATATTCCAGGGAAAATTTCAGCGTGACAGCTTCGAGCGACTGCTTCAGAGGTACTTAGAGGGTTATGTTAGTTGTCCAGTCTGTAAACGTCCAGATACAAGGATAGTCAAAGAAAAACGCTTATCTTTCCTTGTATGCAACGCATGTGGCGCCAAATCTTCAATCAAACAACTCTGAGAGAGCAGAAATTGGAAGTTTACCTAAATATAAAAAAGATGGGACATAACGTTCTCTTAGCAGTCTGCGATTGCGACTTGCTTGGACGGACGCTTCGAGAAGGCAAAATTGTTTTTAAGATAAAAGACGAGTTCTACAATGGTCGGAAAGCAACGATTGATGAAGCTGTAGGTTTGATTAATAACTCCACGATCGTTAATCTAGTAGGGAAATGCTGTGTTGAAAAAGCCATAGCACAAGGATACGTTCACCCAGAAGCTGTAATCAAAATCGAAGGCATTCCACACGCCCAAATCGTAAAACTTTGATTAATTTCTGCTATTTCAAATATGCAGTTAGCGATTTTCTCAAAATTATTTTCTGCCAGATTTCCTCCGGAACCGTCTGAAAGCAAATAGTCCAACTACAGCAACGATTATTATCGCTACAAGGATTGATAATAAAGGTGTTATTTGGATGCTAGAATTCACTATGATGAGGGGGCGCATCATAGAGTTGTCTTCGTGTTCAAGGATGTGGCAGTGCCAAACGTATCCTGGACCGTTTGTTGGGTCAAACGCGTAGTTGGAGCCATCCTGCGGCGCAAAGCGCACTCTTATTACCGTAACCATGCCGGCGTCAGCTTGAATAGTATCTTTCCAACATTGCTCATTTTGCGCAGGCTTGGTGGGTTGTCCTTCTAGATACCGATTCAAATCAAGATTTTTCGCAGTATGGTTAAGTGGGAGGTTACCGTTCAGGGTTTCCCAATCGTACATGTACTGGGTTGAAGCTATAGTCTGGCGTTCGACAAGCTGGAACTGAACCAGGTGAAGGTGGATCGGGTGTGAATTCATAGTTGGGTTAACAATTACCCAGTCCTCGGTAGTTCCAACTTCGGGTTTCTCGGTAGCTGGTGCTTCGTAGGGTAAACCATCCAGCAACATAGCTACTGTGTTGGGGGCGATCCCCTGCTCAATCAATGTCAGAGTTCGAGTCTTTGAAGGAGAAGGTAAATTTGGGAATCCCCCTTTCAGCGTCGGATTCAACTCTGAGGGCAGACTCTGCGGTGAAGCGCCCTTCGTGTTACCGACTGTGAATTGCATTATTTGTCCCACGTTTTGTTTTTCGTTGGCTGTTAAGGCGAGGTCAGAATTTTGTAGAACTATTTTCTCGCCAGCAGGTATATTGGAAAAATCTACTAGCAAGTCCACTCGCTCGCCAGGGGAGATAACAAGAGAAGTTAGTGATTCTGGCGCTTTTAGGTATCCGCCATCGCTGCCTATCTGGGTAAAAGCCATACCGTTCGAGAAATGTAACGTGTAAAAACGACTGTTTGATCCATCCAGTATTCTGAAGCGGTATTGGCCCTGTTTAACATCCATGTTTGGCCAAACCAAACCGTTGACCATTACAGTGTTGCCCAAAAAAGTTGGGTTCCAGTATGGATGCACGGCAGCGTCGGTGCCTTTGTTGGAGTAGAAAAGGGAGCCGTCTGAGAGAAAGTTTCTGTCCTGAATTGCAAGTGGAATTTCGTACTCGCCTTTAGGAAGTAACTGCGCGACTTGGTCATCAGGGCTGCGTAGAAGGTAGAAACCGGCAAGTCCTGACATTACGGTTAGACGAGTTATCCCCATAGAGTGGTCATGGTACCAAAGTGTTGTAGCTTGTTGTTCATCAGGGTAGACGAAAACTGCCGAATTATTGTCTGTTGGCACCTCGGTGTTGTAAGCAGGTCCATGTAGGCCGTTTGGGGTCCACCATGCGTCTGGGTTTCCATCTGAAGTCGATGGGGTTTCTCCTCCGTGGAGATGTATTGAGATTGGAACTGGGCTTTGAGCCTGCGAGTAAACATCTGGCGGCACTGAACTAGGGCTAGGCGTCTGGATGCCGTTGGGATTAGCCCAATTAAACGTTGGGTCTACAGCAAACAGGTTCGGCAGGGGATTTCCAAAAGTATCCACAAGATCATTTACCCATTTAACTTGAACTGGAACGCCTCGGATAGCTTCAAAGGTGCTTCCCGGAGTGCTATGAACTAAACCCAAGCTTTCTCCAGTCACTGCATCTTTAGCTTCCCCTTCAAACCCCCAAACTGTGCTTGCCCCGAAACCAGTTGGATTACCGTTAGAATCCATAGTCGGCAAGAGTTGCTGCTGGAATTCTTTTATGTTAACAACATATTCTTGGCGAATTAGTTTGCCAGAGCTGTCAGTTATGTTTTTTGATGCGAAGATTGGGGGAGCCTGGATAAGCTGGTTGATCCATTTTGGGATTGCGTTGGGGTCTAACTGGGTGGGAGTCTGTGAGAGACCTCCTTGAATGTTTGTGGCTGTGAATATCGAACTTAAAAGAAGGATTACTAAGAATGTAAAAGTAGTTTTCTTCATAACTAAGTCTCAGAAACAGCGCTTTCCTGTAACAATAATATATTCAAGAGGTATTTAAATGGAAATTTATCGGTTCTTTCATGACCGTTTACTTTCCAAGATAGAAAAGCCCTAAAAAACGTTCTATTTTTTCGGAGGAGATTATCAATAAATTTAATTAACAATACTTCTTACATGTACTTCAAAACCGCGAGCTCCCTAAAATGAATGATGCCCTAAAAAAGATTCTCTCCAAACGTGCCATCGTCATTCTTCTTTCAGCACTGCTGGTCTTGTCGGCATTCAACACTTACATGATTTTTGTAGGAACCCAATCATCTATGAGAACAAATGCTGTCAACTATGATTATGTGCTCTCTAAAGACGGCGACAACTACAAATTAAAGAACATGTTAACTGGCTACGTTACAGAGCAAACCGAAAGTGCATCAAGAGCAATAAATTCGGCTTTAACAGCGGGCAAATCTGTTTACCTCAACGCTGGAAACTACGTTTTAATTGACGATGTTATTATTTCAAATAAGGTTAACGCTAAAATCGTCAGCAACGACGATGCCACCATAGTTGGTAACGGTAAAAAAATTATCGTTTGTGGCGACAATTATACAACCTCACAAAACGCCTTCATCTCAGGCTTAACACTAATCAACGCCACAATAAGGGTTGAAAACTCCTTTGGCACCACCATCCAAAACATAGTTTTTGAAAACACTTCCACAGGCATCGAGTTTGCTAACACAAACACTTGGAGTGAATATAACAAAGTCGAGGGGTGCCAATTCATCAACGCAACAGAAGGCATAGCTTTCCGAACACCAGTTTTCAATTTCGTGCAAAACGCAGACTCACAAACTCCAGTAATCAATGCGACAGGTTCATATGCCAGCACAATAATCGAACGTTGCTCTTTCAATCTTAGAGACTTCTCTGTTGGCATTAAAGTTGAGAAATTAGCAGAGCTGTCCGATAGCCAAATTCAGGATGTAAGGTTTTGGATTGGAGAAAATGGTCGAGCAAACCAAACTGGACTCTATGTAGATGGCTCGATGTACCAAACGTTACTATTTGGGGTTGTATTTGAGTCGTTTACCTCTGACCCAATTTACCTGTTCGGCATCGATATTGGCGATAACTGTAACCCAGCGCCTACATTGGATAGCGGAGTTAGCTTCTTGGGCAACTGGACTGCAAAAGTCCACGATTCCCAAGGAATATGGCTATCTGCTGATGGCGCCTTGTTTAAAAGAGAAAACATTAACGTTCCCGTCGGTACCAATAACCGATATGGCACAAACGAAACGATTCAAGTTCGACCGCTCACAATTTTCTCTTTTAAGCCAAGAATTGATGTACACGGCACATTTAGCAACAACGAAACTGTATTCGTTAGGGTACGTATAGAATTCGTCGATAACATAATCTCCGACCCGGTAATCCGGACTTTTAGCAATAGTGGTTCTGTCTGGTTATCCGACGATGACATGATGCGACTGTTTCCATCACAGAACATAGTTTGGGCTATTTTGGTAGATGCCAAATCAAGCTCTAGCCAGACTGATGCGATTGTGACAGCAAGTGGCTATGGCACAGCAGGATAACAATTCTGTCTTTATATAATAGAAACTACAGTTTTTTCATAGGTAGAGATGGTCAAATGAGAATCGGTGTTTGTGGAATCGCGTGCGAGAAATGCCCCAAAATGCAAAGCAACACATGCCCAAATGGAAACGTTGGTTGCGTGGCAAGAGAGAACAAGTTCTGCAAAATCTGCAACTGCGCTTACACTAAAGGTGTGAAACTCTGCTTTGAATGTAGCGAGTTCCCATGTGAAACCACCAAGCAAGGACCCATAAGCTACGGCTACTGTCAGTACATTTCAGGAAAAACCTGAAATCGTTAGTTTTAAGTTTGCCGTTGCAAATTTATCTGTGATTGTGTATGGGTTCTTCTGAAGTTATCATCGAAGCCAAAGGTTTAACCAAAAGGTTCGACGATTTCACCGCCGTTGACCATATCGACTTCAAGGTCTACAAGGGTGAATGCGTGGGTTTCTTGGGACCAAACGGTGCGGGAAAAACCACAACGGTGCGCATGATGTATTGTTTTTTGCCTCCAACAGAGGGAGAATTAAACGTTGCTGGCTTAAGCGTGCACACACAGTGCAGGGAAATTAAGAGCATAGTTGGTGTTGCACCGCAAGAAGACAACTTGGACCCAGACTTCACGACCATAAAAAACCTCACCGTCTACGCACGCTACTTTGACATTCCAAAAGACGAAGCAATGAAACGAGCCGCTGAACAGTTAAAATTCTTTCAACTCGAAGAAAAAAGAGAAGTCCCGATTATGGCGTTGTCGACTGGCATGAAACGTCGGCTGATTTTTGCCAGAGCACTTCTAAATCAACCCCAAATTCTACTTCTTGATGAACCCACCACAGGATTGGATCCTCAGGCAAGACACCTTGTTTGGGATGAAGTAAGGCACCTAAAGAAGAAACAAGTTACGATAATTCTGACGACTCATTATATGGATGAAGCAGAAGTTCTCTGCGATCGAATCCTAATTGTAGATAAAGGAAAAATAATCGAAGACGGAAAACCCGCTGAACTTGTCAAGAAACATATCGGTGAAGACGTGCTTGAACTTGACTACGATGAAAAACTCTTGCCAGTCTTCCAAGAAGCCTTTCCAGATGCACGTATAGAAAAACTCAGTGACCGCATGCAAATCTTCACCGACAAACCTCACGGTGTATTCGAAGGCTTCCTAAAAGAACATCCCATTCAGAACGTAACTATCCGCAAAGCCAACGTTGAAGACGTTTTCCTTAAACTTACAGGAAGAGGACTGCGAGAAGAATGAGTGAACCCAACCTTCGCAAGTCGCCTGCACGTTTCACTATACCCAAACTAACATACAGGGTTTGGAAAGTCTGGCACCGTAATTTTGACGTGTTCACAAAAACCATAAAAGTAAACTTCTTGCCATCCCTGCTTGAACCTATCCTTTACCTTTTAGCTTTCGGTTTTGGACTTGGCGGATTCATCCCAAGTATCCAAGGACAATCATACATTGCCTTTATCGCTCCAGCACTTGTGGCTATTTCAGTTATGAACGGCTCCTTCTTTGAATGCACGTTCGCCTCGTTTGTCCGCATGTACTTTCAGAAAACCTTTGATGCCATTGTCGCAACCCCTGTCAGCGTAGAAGAGGTTGTGGCTGGAGAACTACTTTGGGGAGCAACCAGAGCAACCCTTAACACTACCATCGTTTTGGCTGTTGTTGCGGCTTTCGGATTAATTTCCAGTCCGCTATTTCTGCTGGTGATTCCTCTGGCGTTTTTCGGAGGACTCATGTTTGCGTCTATGGCTATGTGCTTTACGTCAGTTGCGCCAAATATTGATTTCTTCAATTTTCCCTCGTTCCTGTTTTTAACGCCGATGTTCTTTTTATGTGGTACATTCTTTCCGTTAACCTCTTTACCTTCTGCCGCTCAGGGAGTAGCCATGGTTCTGCCGTTGACACATGTGGTAAACATTACGAGAGGACTGGTTTCAGGGCACCTAGAACCAATACTTGGCTTAAGCCCAGCTGTCCTGATTCTGGTCAGTTTCGTATGGTTAATCGCAGTTACAATATTCTTTTTTATCTTGAGCATAAATCTGATGAAAAAACGATTGACTAGCTAAACAACTAAGCCCTTAACTTCCGCAATAATCAAGTAAAAAGCAGCTAAACCCTTCCATCTGCCCCATGCCTCTGCGATTCCACGTGCCTCATCAGCCTTAATCGGTTTGCCACCGCAATAGTACCTTGAAATCACCCGTCTTATGCCAAAATCGTCTGCAGGTAATGCATCTAACCTCTGCATCCCGCGTAGCATGGTGAGTTCCGCAGTCCAAACACCTATGCCTTTGATTTCGTCCAGTTCAGCGATTATGTTACTGGGGTTTTTCTGGTTCTTCATTTTTTCAAGGTCCAACTTGCCGTCCGCAATCAACTTAGATGCCCCATGAATGTACTCGGCTTTGCGCATACTTAATCCAACCTGCTGAACTTCGCTAATGCTGGCATCTGAGATGCGTTGAGGTGTTGGATAGGCAAAGTAGTTGTTACCTTCTATGGTGAGTGTTTCGCCGAATTTCTTGGCTAACCGCTGCTCTATTGTGTGGGCTACTTTTATGCTGATTTGCTGCTCAACAATCGAGTCAACTAACGATTCAAAGACTGTTGGTGTTGTGGGGTTCTTTAACCCGTAAAGTTGCTGGCTTATGTGGTGCATCACATGGTCGTCTTTAACATCGTGGTAGAAAGAGTTGAGGTTAAAATCCAAGTTGAAGATAAACTCGACTATTTTCCCGGCTGCTTTCTTGTTCTAGTGATGTTATCGCGATATTTGATTTCAGCACTACCAATAATTCTGGATTTTCAACCGTTCCAACAGAGCTAACTTCGATTAACACAAGATTGCCGTTGATTTTCAACACTTGATGGAATACACCATTTGAGTAGCTGCGGATCTCCGGGTCGCCGCTGGAGAAGATTTGAGCGGTCAAATCAAAGTTGAATGGCGCCAACGCATGCACAGTAACTGTTTCGGTAAAGGACATGAGAGTTCATTCCTCGAAGCTTGCTTCTACTAACAAGAAGCAAAATATAAACTCTGCAACAGCACTGCTACGAAGATAAGTCAATTAGTCATTTAGTGAAAATGAAAAAATGCCTGTATGGAGGATTTTGGTTAGTAAAGGACTTTCAGAGCCTATAGACTGAAGAGCTATTTTCTGGTTGGCGCTATTTTTAGAAGATTGTTTTTTCTCTCTTTGTGTGAGTGTGGGGCTATAAAATTGCACACCACACTCTGGGGTTTGCATTTGGTTGCTTTTTTGGTTTGCATCGTTTTTCTCTTGCGATTTGAGTGCGGGGAGAGGGATTGTTCCACACACTCTTCATTGATTCTATGTTGAGGAGTGTGGGTGTGAGTGTGAAGGCATGTTAACAATGCACCTAGCTTCACAAGTCATGGCAACTTTCTTAAAAAAGGTCTTATTCCAGATGCCTTTGTTTTGTATTTGTGATGTCTGCAGATTGATCTACAAACGTTCCAGAATGCCCCAGAACGTCTGGGAAACGCGGGTGTTTTAGTTGCTGCTAACTAAGCGGATACGAAAGCAGGCTTTGAGATATTAAAGATTTTTAACTTCAGAATACATTGTTAGCCAACAAGGAAGATTAAGTATGCGTTTAGTAATCCGAATTGGCGGTTCAGTAGTTGCCTCACCAGTCAACACGGAATTAATGAGCAAATATGCCGACATAATCCAAACTGTAAAACAGCAGGGGCATGAAGTTGTCGTGGTTTTGGGCGGTGGAGCGCTGGCCAGAGAATTCATCGGCATAGCCCGCAACCTGCACCTGGACATGACTGTACAGGATGAAATTGCCATTTCCTGCTCAAGGCTCTTTGCACAGCTTTTCCTCAAAAAAATCGGAGACGCAGGCTGCAACAAGGTAGCAGTAACGCTTGATGAAGCAGCGCAATGTCTTGGTGAAGGAAAAATTGTTGTTATGGGCGGTTTGAGGCCGGGAATCACAACTGACGCTGTTGCAACGTTGGTTGCTGAGCGTGTTAATGCGGAGTTGCTGGTTAAAGGCACGGACCAAGACGGCGTTTATGATAAGGACCCAAGAAAACATCCTGATGCGATGAAGCTTGACCGTTTATCGCTTGAAGAGTTGGCTGCGATTTTTGAGCACAGCGAGCATGAAGCCGGGATTCACCAAATTATTGACCCTGAAGCCATTAAAGTTCTCAAACGCAAAAGACTCAAACTCGTCGTCGTGAACGGATTTAAACCTGAAAACATTTTGGCGGCGATTAAGGGCGAGAACGTTGGCACAATCATAAGTTAACAAGCTAGTCGTACATCCTTGAAGAGGCAAAACTTGCCCTACCTGTAACTTTCTTTTTTAAGATTTAACTAGTCTTTAAATAAAGGTAGAATTCATCAGAAATAGAAGCGCGAATAAAAAATGTCAACAAAACCAATTCCTGTCGTAGAAGCGATAGACGTTAAAAAAACTTACATGTTGGGAAAAGTCCCAGTGGAAGCCCTTCAGGGAGTAAACCTCAAAGTTGAAGCAGGAGACTTCGTTTCAATCCTTGGACCCTCTGGCAGCGGTAAATCTACAATGTTAAATTTGATTGGTGCATTGGACAAACCCACTGCAGGTACTCTGTTAATCGACGGGGTAGACATCTCTAAACTCAACGATAACCAACTCGCCGAAATCAGGCTCAAAATCGGATTCGTATTCCAATTCTTTAACTTAATCCCAAGATTAACCGCACGAGACAACGTTGAATTAGCGATGTCCATAGCCAACACAAGCAAAGTTGAGCGAAGGAAACGCGCCATAGATCTTCTTGAAACTGTAGGGTTAAAAGATAGAATCAACCATAAACCCGCCGAGCTAAGCGGAGGACAACAGCAACGAGTTGCCATTGCACGGGCTTTGGCAAACAACCCAAAGTTCCTCTTATTGGATGAACCCACTGGAAACGTCGACTCTAAGACGGCAAGTGAAGTATTAGCTTTAATTAATAAATTAAACGCTGAAAACAAGGTTAGCATTATCATGGTTACACATGACGAGAGACTGGCACATGAAGCAAAGCGAACTGTGAAGATGTTTGATGGCCAAATCGTAACTCAGGTGGAAAACTAAAATGAAGACAGTTGACATTTTCGGTTACTCATTTAGCGCAATTAAGCTCCGCAAGCTTAGAGCAGCACTAACAACCTTAGGCGTCATAATCGGTATCGCAGCCATAGTAGCTTTGCTATCGATTACTCAGGGCTTGCAAGCAACTTTAACAGGTCAACTTAACCAAGGTTTATCCGCCAACACACTTATCATAAGTTCTGGCAGCGGAGGAGTCTTAGGCGGAGGAGGCGGTGCGGGTGCAGGTGGAGGTGGCGGAGGCTTTGGCGGTGGTGACGGCGGTGCATTCGGCGGAGGAACGAGTGATAATTCAGGGTTCAAGCTCTACGTGAACTATACGAGTGAAATCGATGCTTTATCGCCAGATATCGTAAGCTCAATCGCCATCATAAGTCGTTCAGGCTATGTTCAAACCGATAATCTTAACCGTTCAGTAACTATCTACGGCGTGGACTTCAATTCGTACGCTCAAACCTACAGCACAACCTTCACTGCTGCAAGCGGAACCATTCCAACCAGCCCATCTGACAACCAAGTCGTCGTGGGTACACGGGTAAACCAGCCTGGACAAAACGGCACAATCTTCTTTGGCGCAGGCGACACCATCAACGTCACATGGACAAACGCAACAGTTCTACCCCCAGTAAACGAAACATACAGCGCTGACGTTTCAGGTGTCCTTGGAAAAATCGGCGGCTTCGGCATCGGTGGACCATCCGACACAGGTGTGTACATCCCTCTTGACAAAGCTGAGAGCTTCTTTGATACACAACAATGCGACATGATAATTGTCCAACTCAAGAACAGCGATAACTCTACCATAACTAACGTTTCCAAAGCTATAACTGACCACTTCAGCAACCAAGTATCCGTCGTATCTGCAACCGCGGTGCTCAGCTTACTAACAAACATCTTCAGCATCCTGCAGTTGTTCTTGGGAGGAATTGCAGCTATCTCGCTTTTAGTCGCTGGCATCGGTATAATGAACATCATGATAGTCTCCTTGATTGAGCGAACACGTGAAATCGGTATTCTCAAAGCGTTAGGTATGAAAAGCAGAACTGTACTGACCATCTTCCTTGGCGAATCAGTCATTATCGGCTTAATGGGCGCAATAATAGGCATAATTTCAGGCTGGATATTGGCAAATATCACTGCCAGTGTCCTTGGTTCAGGCGTGTTCGGCGGAGGAGGCGGATTCAAGATCATCCCACTTCTAACCCCTGAGGTAATGGTCGGTGCTTTAGCTTTCGGTGTCGGAGTCAGCGTAATCTTCGCGCTTTACCCAGCGTGGCGTGCTTCAAAACTCAAACCAGTAGAAGCCCTAAGATACGAGTAAGGGCGCTACAAACTCTTTTTCTTTTTATTTTTTTTTAAAGATTTTATCAGTAGAAGCTTTAAGACATAGATACATCATTTTAACGTGAGGTTTCTTCATGAAACGTTTATACCCTGACCAACCCATCGTAGGCATCGGCGCAGTCATAATCCAAGAAGGCAAGATAGCGCTGATAAAACGCGGCAACGAACCCAGCAAGGGCAAATGGACCATCCCCGGTGGCTTAGTTGAATTGGGCGAAAGCCTCGAAGCATCGGTCATCCGCGAAACCAAAGAAGAAGTCTGCCTCGACGTTGACAACCCAAGCCTGATTGGTGTAGTGGATAATGTCGATTTAGATGAGCAGGGCAAAGTAAAATACCACTATGTCATCATCGACTACCTCGTGCACGTCATTGCAGGAACCATTCAAGCCGCAAGCGACGCCGCAGAATTGCGTTGGGTACCGTTCAATGAAGTAGAAAGCTACAATTTGACTGCTTCTTTTCGACTCTTCTTTACAAATAACAGGGAAAAATTGGAGCAGGCTAATTCTTATCGCTAAAGAACAGACGTGTTTCTCCCAGTGTTTTGATGTCTAAAGCTCTAACTCGGGCAACTATGGGGAAATCCCTGACAACTTTTCCTAAGGTTAAGCAGTGGTGTGGTGGCAAGTCGCGGGCTATTGACCGAACCGTCTCGGCATCAACTCGAGCAGCCCTTGAAACCACGTCCAAGTCGTGTTCGTTGGTGAAGTTAAAGAGAAATATGTTGTCGGCTTGTCGGTAGATGGTTTCTTGGATGGTGTCCGGCTGGTTGGTTATGAATGTGGTGAATAGGCCGTAGTGGCGCATTCGGGTGACGATGTCGTCCCAGTAGGTTTCGCGTAGGTAGAGGTGGGCTTCTTCGGCAAAGAGGAATGCGGCTTTAAGTTTCCAATTGGAGAGGGAATCAACGAGTTTGCCTAAGACGTATTCGACTACGATTTGCCGGTCGATGTTACTTGTGTTTTTAAGATTTACCACGATTGCACCGCCCGCATCTTTAGCTTTGAAGATACTCTCATCAAGCAGAGTTGCCTCACCAAGGCAGTCTGTGAAAAAACCCGAGTTAGCAAACGAGTGAAAACGAGAAGCCAACGCATCCCGAACATGCTGGTTGCAGTTCAAATCGCGAATCGCTTCACCCAAATTTTGCATATTCAACTTGCCCTGTTCTTTGAGCATCTTCCATAGCCGCCTAAATTCACGCGCTGAGGTTCCGGGCAAATGAAGAGCGTTTACAAGTATTCCCATAACCGTGTTTAAGGGCAACTGCTCAAGCGCCACTTTGAAGTTCTGGCTGGGCGTTAGGGTGTGGATTTTGTCGTAGTACATGTTGCGTTTGCCATCGTTGGTCATGCCGAGGCTGCTGTATTCGCCGTTGAGGTCGAAAATGACGACGGTTGCTTTGTAGCCGACGAGGTTTACCATCAGGAGTTTGGAGAGATGGGATTTGCCGCAACCCTTCTTTCCTGTAATGATGTTCAGCGTTCCGTCAATGGATGAGGCATCTATAGTTAAGAGTGAGGAGTCTTTGGTTCCCCCCAAAGTTATGGGCAATTTGCCGTCCACTTTTGCGAGTTTCATGAGCATTGGGATGGAGAGTTTTTTGATGGTAGATTGCGAGCGAGAGGGCAACCAACTGCTACTTGGACTCAACATTTCATTTTCCAAAGTTGCTCGAATCTTGCAAATTAGTAGACTCGCATCTTGGATGTAGGTGATGTGGGGAGCAATCTCCATGGGGTCGATGTCTTCGCCCTGCAAAGGTTCGCCTCCATCGGGCAACGTACGCAAAAGCTCCTCCAGAACGCCAGGGACAGCAGCAAATTGGACGTCGATAACTTGGGCGATTAAGGCTTTAGCTGCATCTGCGTCTTCAACGAAAAGGTAATCGCCTTTTTCTGCGTTCTCCATGGGAAAACTGATGATTTGAAGCACATTACCTTCTTTTCTGTAGAGCTTCATGAGTAGTTTTCTCCTTTGAAGCCGTAGGAGCCAAAGAGGATTCTGTGCATGTCGGGTCGGTTGACAATTTGGATGCCATGTTTGCGGGTTATGAAGTGTTTAATTGCTAAGACTTCGTTGGCGGTGAAGGTACAAAGGATATGTGAGAGTCTCAGCGTCTCAGGGTAGCTTTGGGTGTAGAGGTCGTTGCCCAAGAGTTTTTGGATGGCATCCAGCCGCTGTTCAACAGGCGTTTCCTTGTCAACGTCAAGCCGGAATGCCAAGTTTGCTTTGTTGAGCCGCGCCACATAAACATCTCCCAGTAGCATCATAGGTAGCTTCGAATGCAAACCTGTAGTCTCAAGCAAATAAGGTGGGTCGCGGTTTGGAAGTTGCTCAGTTATCAACAAGCCATTAGCCCTCAAAGTAGTAGCTTTGGAAAATGCCAAAACCGTGCTTTGGTTTCTTCTTGCGTAACTAAGGATTTCCTTCAAACGCTGCACTGGGGTTTCAGGGGTACCAGCGGTTAGTGATCCATCGAAGAGAAGAACACCGTTGTTTACAGTTTTGGCAAGCATGGTTTGCAGCCATCGCTCCAGCAGGTTGGCGAGGCGCGTGGGCATCTGCATAATGTTTGGTGCGGATTGGTGATTGCTGGTGTAGGCGGTACTGAAGTATGCGTTTTCAAGTGTGTTGCAGAGTTGGTTTTTGTTTTCTTCAGTTATGTGAAAAATAAATGGCCCTAGTCGAGTGTACTTGTAGGCGCCATTTTGTTTCCAGGTTGTTGCGCCCCTTACGGCGACAATGATGCCGGTTTGGGTTTCGCCGATTTTTATGGTTGAGGTGTCCACGGCGGCAACTAGGGTTTCTTGGTGGTCTGGTTTTAGCGTGATTGGGGTTGTTTTTAATTGGAGGTTGCGTGGGTATTGCTCGGTTGTTGTTAGTTGTTGGATTTGCTGGTTTAGTTGGAGGGTTTGGGGGTGGATTTGTTTGAGGGTGTTTAGGCTTTGTTCGAAGAAGCGTTGGGGGAGAAGGGAGTCGATGGTTGGTTGTGGAAAGTTATATTTGTTAGTAATTGTATATTGTTCAATCACGTTGATTCACCAATATTCAATATCTTTATTGGTGAAATATTTAAGTATTGTGCATGTGCATCTTGCACAATACAATATACAATAGGTGAAGAGTTGACACAAAACCCGCAAAACCCACCAATACGCGTAAAAATGAAAATCGGCGACATAGAATTCGAAATCGAAGCCCAACCCGACCAAATCCAAACTGCCGTAAACCAAATACTCTCCACCGTCACCGAACACTCCAAAAACATTAACCTAACCCAACCTACAGAACGCCAAGCACCACTTCCACGCGCCGAAACCTGCCGAGGAGTAATACAAAAACTCTGGGAAGAAAACTGGTTCAGTGAACCCCGAGGATTAGACGACGTGCACACCGAATTGGCACGTAAGGGTTTCCACTATGACCGGACCGCCGTAGCACACGCACTAGTCGATTTGGTTAAAGACAACATTCTCACGCGGATTGGAAAACCACGTAGATACCAGTATACGCAAAAAAGACCCCCAACATGATTTTGGAATCATTAATCTTTAGTCTGCCGCCAAGTTGTTGCACTATAGGTTGTAAATACCACGAGGATTATTGCAACTATCAGTTTTAGGATTGTAAACATTTGAACAACAAAAATGATGGCAAGTGCTGTTGGGAATAATCCGATTAACGCGTAGAAAAATAAGGCTGTTGTTAAATGGTAGGTGTGTTTATAGTCTTTGAGACTACGTTTGCCAAAGTAAAGCGCTGCTAAACGTCCCATGCCGAAGGTGCATTTTTTGCAGTTGTAGCAGGGGCGGAGACACCCAAGGAATTTTAGGACACCATAAACAGCGATGAGGGCAGCCAAGAGGAATATGACGCCTGAGGCTAAGTTGTAAAGCAGGATAGCGATTGCGTCTATGATTATCCATGCGGCGAGTGCGATGTTGCCGATTATGGTGAAGGTTTTTGGGAACTCGATTGTGCCGCTGGTTTTAGCGTCTGCCATGTAGGCTTATTGGCATGTGTGACCTATGAGGCTTGCAGTTCAGCAAAATTTTAAAAGAAAAGCGCTGTAATCCATTTTATGCAAGTAACCGATTTAATCCGCTACAATCACATAGTCCGTGAATCATACCTTGAAGCCCTCTCGAAGTTGTCATGGGAAGAGGTTGCGGCTTTTCGGGGATTAAGTTGGGACTCGATACGTAATGTGTTTGTGCATTTAACACTGGTTGAAGACAGATGGATAAACTACATAATTCCCGGTCGATTTACCGAATGGGTTGACCCAGACTTCGACGCCTTCATAAACATGGACTCACTAAAAAAGTACATGCAACAGGTGCATTGCATCACAGAGAAATACCTCGCACTGCTCTCCCCAGAAGAGCTCAACCGAGAAATAGTTGTTCCATGGGGAGAAAAACCTTTCATTAAGCTCAAAGTTGAAGCAGTCCTTACACATATGGTTATGGAGAGCATGGTTCATTATGGCGAGTTATCCGCGGTACTCTGGCAGATGGGTTTAGAAGCACCATACAAGGCATTTTGGCGATACAAGTACCAGAACCCTTAATCCCATCCAAGTCAAAACCCCAAAAAATCTGAATGTCTCGAGTAATCAACCCTTTCTTAAAGTTGTTGTTTTATTTTCTTTGCCATTTCATCAAGACTTGCTCTGTCAACTTCTCTTAATTCGCTAAAAGATTGCAGTTTTTGCCCCTCAAAACGCGGAATCACATGTACATGTAAGATGGAAGATGTCTTGTCCTGCGGCTTTGCCGTTTTGCTGGATGATGCTGATTCCATCGGCATTTGTGGCTTTTTTGACGACCAAGGCAATCTGTTTTGACACTCTATGGATTCGGCTCAGAAGTTCTGAAGGAATGTCAAAGATGTCGACGTAGTGAGCTTTTGGTATGATGAGCGTGTGCCCCAGATTTAACGGTCTAATATCGAGGAAAACCATGATAGCTTCATCTTCGTAGATAATACTTGACGTCGCTTGTTTTTGGACGATTTTGCAGAATATGCAGGATTCATCAAACATTAAACCAACGCTTCTCAAATACTCTGATCAATTTGGCTTTAATCAATCGGTTTATATGCTTTTTCCACTTCTTATTCTTTCACGTATTGCGAGGTTTAAAAAAATGACTGAACTTGAAGATAAAGTCCGCGTAGAAGTAGGCAAAGTGCAAGACCCTGAAACTGGACAATCCTTCGAAGAAATGCAGATGATTCAAAGCGTAAAAGAAGCCCCTCCAGGAACAGTCACCGTAGAATTTGTTCCAACAAGCCCGTTTTGCCCCATCGCCTTTAAACTTTCAGCAGACATCCGTGACGCAGCGAAATCTGTTCCAGGCGTAAATAAAGCAGTGGTTTTCTGCCGTGGACACGCGATGGAACAACAAATCAACGAAATGACCAACAAGTAATTTTTAATTCCTTTTCCTTTTACCGTTAAAGACGGCTAAGTGTTGCATTAGAGCACCTACTTTTCGCGCATTTTATTTCATTCTGCTAAATGCCCAAGTTCCAATTACAATCATTATCCCATCAAACAATGATATGATGCCTATGTCTATCCATAAGGGTTGAATCTGAAGAGGCGTCCAAGCTGTGCCTAAAATTACACTTCTTAAAGCATCAACCCCGTAAGTTAAGGGGTTCCATGCGGCTGCAGCAGTTAACCAACTGGGAAGGTTGATTCCTGGTCCCTTCAGAGGGAACAATGCGCCGCTTAAAAAGAACAAAGGCAAGTTGATGAAGGTCTGGATTGCTCCAAAACTTTCAAGGCTACCCATGAAGCTGGCTATGGTTAATCCAATACTGACTAAACCAAACGTTATTAGAATCATAATCGGCAGAGCATACAGAAAAGTTAGGGGATCAACGGATATACCTAGGGCAATTCCAACGAAAAAAACTATTATGCCTTGAAGAAAAGCAGATGAGCTATCGCCGAACATTTTTCCCATGAAAATGCTGAAACGAGATATAGGGGAAACAAGGATTTCTTTCATAAAACCAAATTCTTTATCCCAAATCACGCTTATGCCCATAAACATTGAAGTAAAAAGCAGTGTTTGAGCAATAATTCCTGGAAAAATCACTTGCTGGTAGCTTAAGCCCGGAATGGTAAAACGCAAACCAAATCCAGCACCGAAGATTACAAGCCAAAGCAACGGTTGAATAAACATGCTAACCAGCCTTGTCCTATCCCGCTTAAACCGCTTGAGTTCCCGTAGCCAGAGAGTGTAGACTCCGCGAATTTCACTCATTTTATCGCTCTCCGCTGAATCGCAGACATTCCATGTAGTTCTCGGCTTGTATCCTGCCTAATCGATTTGCCTGTGTAATGCAGAAAAACGTCTTCAAGGTTGGGTTGGCGCAAAAGCAAGGATTCAACGTAAATGTTGTTTTGGGTTGCCAACTCCATGATGCGGGGCATCACTGTTTTTCCATTGCGTACCGTAATCTCTAAGGCACAGTCGACTACGTTTGTTTGATTTAGCCCTAACCATTTATGGACCAGCTCCGATAAAGCTTGAATATTGTTAGCTCTGACAACTACTACATCGCCTTCAAGGGTTTCTTTGAGTTTTGAAGGCGAATCCAAGATTACGATTTTGCCGTGGTCCATGATGGCTATGCGGTCTGAAAGCCGGTCAGCTTCATCCATATAATGGGTCGTTAAGACCACAGTGATGTCATGGGCTTCTTTGAGTTCTTTTATGTAATTCCAGATATGATCTCGAGTCTGAGGGTCCAAACCCACGGTTGGCTCATCGAGAAAAAGCACTTTGGGATAATGGATTAAGCCGCGTCCAAGCTCCAGCCTGCGGCGCATGCCTCCCGAATAGGTACGGAGTAAATCATCTGCTCTATCATCCAATTCTACGAGTTTAAGAATACGGTTTATGCGTTCCTTCTGCTCTGACGCGGGAACACCATAGAGATTTGCGTGCATGAAGAGGTTTTCTCTGCCTGTTAAACGGTCATCAATACTGGGATCTTGAAACACAATTCCAATTGACCGACGCACTTTATTGGCTTCACGAACAATATCGAAGCCGCTAACAGTTGCTGACCCAGAGGTTGGCTTAAGAATCGTGCAGAGCATGGAGATAGCTGTTGTTTTGCCTGCGCCGTTTGGTCCCAGCAATCCGAAAATCTCGCCTGACTCAACAGTTATGTCTAAGCTATCGACTGCTTTTAACGAGTTGTAAGTTTTTGTTAATTGGTGAGTTTCGATTATGTTGGGCATTGTTCGCTATTCTCTTTTTAGCAATGAAACTTCAGATAGATTTAAGGTTATTTGACTGCAAAGAAAAACCTCTTTTCTATAATAGGAGCTGACATCTATGTGGCTTCATCGTTTGGTGCAGGGTTCCTCGGTCCCTTCAGCCTTGTAGTGTGGATAGTCGCAGGGATAATCGCAATCGTAATCGCACTCTGTTTTGCTCAATGCGTGATGATGCTGCCAAAAGTTGGTGGTCCATATGCATATTCTTCAGAAGAATCAATTGGGGGAAAACTAAAATAGAAAATCCGTAACATTAAATTTCCGCCTTTACAATACCTTATTGGAGATTTTTAAATGCCTGAAATGAATTTTGAAGGAACCGCCACATGGAAAGGCGCAACCGAATGCGAACTCTCAATTAAAGGAAAAAAACTCGTCACCGTTAGTCCACCACCATCGTTTGGAGGAAAAGAAGGCTACTGTGTTCCCGAAGACATATTCGCCGCTGCGCTAGCATCATGCATTAACACATCTGTTTCTGTTAATTGCCAAGAACAGCCAGCTGGGACTTAAAAACCTGGAAACCATCGCCAACGTTAAAATGAACGTGGAAGGCATGGAGAAACTGATTTTCACAAACGTCCACTTCAACATGAACGTAGCATTAGAAAACGATAATGAACGCGAACGCAAAAAAGCCACCACAGTTTACGGAATGGCACAGAAGATTTGCCCAATTCGTCAGTCATGGGGCGAAGCTGTTCCAATAAGCTTCGAACTGAATTTTAAGTAAATAACCGCTTTTTGGCGGATTAATCTTTTTTTATTTTTATTAAGTGCTAGTTAATTGGCGAACAAGAACAAACGTTTTCAATGAGTAGGAATATGCGTGTTTTTTCTTATTTAGCCTCAAATTAGAGAGAATCCTAAGATCATAAAAAGGCTTAAGAATTAAGCAATCAAATATGCTTCTTGGGTTTGTGGTATGTTTGTTTCGGAAAGGCAACTGGGAATTCTTGAGGATCTTCTGTTACCACTTGATGTTACTACTAGATATGATGTTTACTTCACTGACAAGCGTATTGTTATAGTTTGTATGGGTCATAGCAGTCGTTTCGACTCTGACGTTTCGGAGCGCCGTTCATTTCTTTTCGGGGTTGCACCAGAAGCAATTACGAATGTGGATGAGAAAAGAAAAAACACTCAAATGATAGAAGCACAAATAAAGGAACTAACATTAGAAGAGAAAATGAAGCTAAGTAAGAAAAGTTGTTTCTACACTTACAGCGAGATAGAAGAAGTTAAGTTGATTTTAGGAAAGAAATCAAAGTTAACAATCTTGAGCAAAGAATGTATATCGAAGTTTTCGCCAAATAAAGAACAGGTTAAGCAGCTGATTGATTTATTGCCCTCAATAGAAATGTTGAAGAATAAATTTTCGATTTTTGGAAAAATGGAAATGAATGTTGTCATTGAGTCAGAAGCGACCATCTTTAGATGCAAATATTGCAATTATGAAAATGACCTTGACGCCATATTTTGCCAAGGATGCGGAAAGCAAATACAACAGAAAATACAGATTAACCAAAATCCCACCGAGGTTACTTGCGATTCTTGCGGAACAAAGAATAAAGTGCAAGCGTTATTTTGTAAAAAATGCGGTGCCCCAATTAGCAAGAATCAGATGACTGTTTGAAGTAAATCAATGCCAATTGGTTTTATCTTCTTACTCGCTTGGTCAGGTTTTCAATAATCCAGTAACAGCTAATTCAACGCATTATCCTTAAATACTGACTCTTTTCTAATTGCAAGAGGTGTCATCGAAAGCATGAGCAGTCCTTACGCAGTTGACCTTCAAGGTGTAACAAAACGCTACAACGAAATAGTAGCCGTAAACAATATGAACTTAACAATAGAACCAGGCGAAATCTTTGCACTTTTGGGACCAAACGGTTCAGGAAAATCCACCACCCTCAAAATTCTAATGGGCTTAGTTCAACCTAATGCAGGCGCAATCAAAGTTTTAGGTATCGACGTGCAAAAAGACCCCGTCGCGGTTAAACAACACGTTGGCTATGTTCCTGAATCACCCAACATTTACGAGTTCTTAACTGGAATCGAATACCTCGATTTCATTGCAGACATATATGGTGTGCCAACCGCTGAGAAACAGCAGCGCATAACCGAATACCTTAAGGCTCTGCAACTGGAAGGACGAGAAGGCGACATGATTAACAGTTACTCGGACGGTATGAAAAAGAAAATCAGCCTGATTTCAGCATTCCTTCATAAACCTAAACTATTGATTCTTGATGAACCTCTCAATGCCTTGGACCCTAGAAGTGCAAGGATAGTGAAGGATTTGTTGCATGAACTAAAAACGCAGGGTGTCACAACCATCCTATCAACGCATGTGTTGGAAATTGCTGAGGCGCTATGTGACAGAATAGCCATCATGTACCAAGGTAACATTTTAGCGTTGGGCACAATGGAGGAGCTTAGAAGTAGGGCAAGCATGCCAAACTCCGGTTTGGAAGACATCTTCCTAAAGTTAACTGGCACTGGAGATTTACGAGCTGTCGTTGAGGAACTACTTCGATGAACTGGAAGAATGTTCTTTTCCTCTTGCGAGTTGAGCGTAAATCTGGTCGATTAATCAGAGGAATTAAAGCTACAAGGTATAGAGAAAACGGTTTCTTAGCTTATTGGCCCTACTGGGTATCTCTAATAATCGGTGTACTAGGCGGTTTAGTCGCTAACTTCATTGTGTCCTCAGCCTATTCAAGCGACATCATCACGAACCTACCCTCATTAAAAAACGGTACATTAAGCATCTTCGTCATATTGCCTACATTCATCTTGATTTTAAGTTTCGTTTTTACTCTGCTCCAACAAATCCAAATTGCTGGAATCAAGTCGACGGGTCAAGTTATGTATTGGTTACCAATAACATGGCAAGAACAAACGTTAGCTTCCATACTATCTAATTTGTTAGGGTTACCAATAGCGTTTGTCATTGGCGTAGGCTCGGGAGCCATTGTTTTTGCAGCGTTCTACGGGTTAATTCTTCAAGGGCTACTAGCTTTTGTGGCGATGGTTGCAGCTGCTTTTCTTGCCAGCGTCACAACAGAAATTCTAAGGCTTCTGCAAATGCGTTTTATTGGAGCAGTTTACAAATCGAGCGGCAAAGCAGCAATTTGGGTAAGACTTGCAGGTACATTGTTTTTCTTCATCATATTTTACGTACTTTATTTCTATGTAATATACGGGTCTGGATCGATTACTTTTTTCACCTCACTGTCAAATTTCCAAAGTACTGTGTGGTATGTACCATTTGTCTGGGTAGCTCTCGCAGTAAGCTACATTTTTACTGCGCAATTCTTGCAAGCTGGACTTTGCGTTGTTTTCTCAGCTTTGTTCATTGCAGCATTTTACTACTTGGCAGTATTCTTGAACATACGATTCGGACTCTACGAACCCCCAGCGATTACAATTCAAAAAGGCGGCGTTTACACACCTAAAACCGGGCTCTTGGGAAAGCTAGGCTTTTCCTCAGGTGAAGCAGCAATAATACGCAAGGATTTTAGGGCTTTTACTAGAAGGAGAGAAATGGTAAGTATTTTCATCGTGCCCATAATCATGATTATTCTTCCTCTGATGCAGTCTTTAGGTGTAACCGGTTCAGATCAGGGGGTCGGCGCCTTGGTTTTTGAAGGGATAATTTTTCTTTTACCAGGTGCATTCTCAGCTATGCTTATAGGCCAAGTCATGATTGGTGAAGAAGGCCAGTCTGTTTGGAGAATTTACGCCTCACCGATCTCCCCGAAGAGCCTCGTTAAAAGCAAAACATTCTTCTTGACACTCTTTTCAACAATAATACTGTTAATAAGCGGAATCGTTGGAGTAATATTCTATCAACCAACCCTGCAAGGAGCAATCATTGCCTTACTTGAAGGATTCTTTGTATTATTGGCAGTAGGTATAGTTGAACTTGCAATCGGCTTCAAAGGTCCAGATTTCTCACAAACACGAAGAGCAAGAATGGTCCGTCAAGAATGGTCATTGATAGGTTTGGTAGTTGGCGCCATCGTTGGAGCAGCGGTGTTAGCACCGTTGATTCTGTCAGTGGGGTTGTCTCTATTAACCGGTGGCGTCATCAATACTTCTAACCTTGCCATAAGCGTCGCCGTAAGCGGAACCATCTCTTTAGTCATCAGCATAATAGTCTATAGAGTAAATCTAGGCATCGCAACGGATTTCCTGAAGAAATCTCAAATATAGAATCAATTTAAAATACTACGACTTTTTTGTGTATTTTGAACAGCAGGATTTAAAAGCATATAGCGAGAAATCGTTAACTTGTTGTGAAACTTGTGGGGAACGAGGGTAAGGGAACAATCTTTAGGAGAAAAGATGACAGATACTTGCTCTACTTGCCGGTACGCGTTGTGGACGACAGCATGTTTCCGCTTAAATGCGAAGGATCAATCCCTGTTAGAGTTCATTTTAATCCAAGAGATGGCAAATTAATAGTGGAGAAATGGACAGAACAGCAAACGTGAAGTCACTTCGATTTCAAGCTGTTGCCAAAGTATGAATGACTATATTCCTGCTGAATGTGAATTGGTAGGCGTATGCCAAAGGTAAACCTTCTGAAAAGAGAAAATTTTCCTATTTTGTTTGCGGTTGCCTTTCTTCAAATGTTAAATACTCTTAACTATGATTATTCTACCGATTGGTTGGGCAGACTTGAACCATAAACTCGTCATCTTAACAGTCTTCATCTTCATCACATTGATTGTCATATCTTTGTTTATAGCAATTAATGCATTCACCGCCCAAACACCGGCTAAGCCATTCTACGTGGGTGTCGAATATGCTTACGGGAATAATCAAACTGCGGAATTTCAATTAGCTCAAATCGAAGCTTTGGTGAACAAAGTTAAGGATTACACCAATCTCTTCGTGATGGGTGATGTCAGCTTAACCTTCAATCAAACCGCTCTAACCCAGGCATGCGACATTATATATAATCAGTCTAAACTGAACTTCATAGTTTTGTTCACAGGTGGAGACAAGTACAGCTATAACATTGCACAGTGGATGTTCGAATCAAACGATAGATATGGTGACCGTTTCTTTGGAATCTACAAGTATGATGAACCAGGAGGAAACCAGATAGATAATACGCCTTCTCAGCTAATTAACAAAACCGTGATCGAACCTACGGCTAGCTACTCTGATATAGCAAATGCTTATGTTGGCAACTTATCCTTCATGGTGAAATTCTACCAGGAATATGGCCACGTTAATATGACAACCGCTGACTATGGGCTTTACTGGTTTGACTATAAGTCTAATTACAACGTAATCTTTGCGGAGTTCGTTGGTAATGAAAGCAGACAACGTATAGTTGCGCTTAACAGGGGGGCTGCTCAGGCTTTTGGTAGTGATTGGGGTGTCATTGTTAACTGGAAATATAATCAAGATCCTTACCTGGAAAACGGCACGGAACTATACAATGACTTAGCGTTGGCTTATAGTTCTGGAGCAAAATACGCGTTTGTCTTCAGCTACAAACCATATCCAATAAACAACCAATACGGGATCTTACAGGAGGAACATTTTGAGGCACTGCAAAGATTCTGGAATACGCTTCACACTAAACCATCTAGTTTTGGCTCAAATAAGGCAGAAGTAGCCTACATCGTGCCAAAGGATTATGGGTTTGGCTTCCGCAGAACCAGCGACACAATCTGGGGTTTAAAACCCCCCGATACTTTATCAGAAAAAATCTATTATGATACAAACAAAATTCTCCCCGACATCTATGGTTATCGATTTGACATTCTCTATGATGAACCCGAACTCATTGCTCCTTTGCTTAAGAATTATACAACTATTTATTATTGGAACCAGACAGTTTCCTGACACCCATATCAAGCTACCATAATTAAACGTAATAGGATATCTATGTAAGAACCTATGAAGCTGAATAAAAGCTCCAATAAGAGGAGTTGTATTATTTTTTTATTGATTTTAATACGTTAAAAAAAAGGAAAAGAAATTATGAAAGGTTGACTTGTCCGATTTGCGATAGGTCAGTTAGGCTGTTAAGTTTCACTTCTGCGTTGGATATAGTATAGAGTGTGTTGCCGATATAGAGTGATCTTGTAATCCAATTATTCTGTGTATTGTAGTAGTCGTTTGGGTTAGTCAATTGTCCTTGGCTGTTCAGTAACGCGGCGTTCAGATGGGTTATTGTTCCTCTAAGTGTGAAGCCACCAGTTGTGGATAAGCTAAATACGTATGCACCCTGCCAAACCGTTGTGCCGTAAGCAGACGCTGCCGATTGACCATACTTTAGCTGTTCTTGAATCGTAGAGTTATCAACCAACGCCAAACTGACCGGAATAACCAGCAGACTCTTCGTTTTGTCAAACAAGAACGCCTTGGGATCAGTTAAGACAGGAGAATCTGTGCCTCTGTCGCCGATGGTGAAGTTTGCCAGTTGCACTGGACTGCTTACACTGCTTACGTCAAAGAGTGAAAGCTTTATGCCTTGGTACCATGCAAAATCTTGGCCTTCTGCGTCGACAGCTTCTTTGCCCACGCCAATCAGATGAGTTCTCGTCATAGGGATGCAGGTAATCGCTGTAGCCTGGGATTTTAAGTTCGCCTAGCACTGTGGGGTTTGTTGGCTGGCTGAGGTCGATGACGAATAATGGGTCAGTTTTGATGAAGGTTACAAGGTAGCATTTGTCGCCCATGAAGCGCACTGAATGGAGGTTCTCGCCCTTCGCTAAGCCTTCCAGTTTGCCTACAATTGACAGGTCTTGGTTGAGTACATAGACATTGTTTGATTGGGAGTTCTGGGTTGAGCTTTGATCGGCAAAAGGTACAGCGATGAGTCCGTTCCACAGGTTGGTTGCTATTCGCAGGTTGCCGCCGTATTCATCCAGTGCATACTGGTTTATGATGTTGCCTGGAACGCCGCCTTGAGCTTCAAAAGTTAATTTTAAGCCGTCGATTTTCACGCGGTAGATCGATGTAACATCGGTTCCGTTAAACCAGTTTGGATAAGCAACGTAGATGTTGTCTAGTGAAACATACATCGTGCTTGCACCACTCATTAGCACCGTCATGTTTGTGGGCTGTTTTTGGTCATCCGCAACGTCGATGCCGTAGAAGCTTGTGAAGGAGTAGTAGTTTGACTGGTTCATGTCAGCGTAATAGATGCTTGTCGGTGAAGCTCCATACGCTTTTCCATCGCTGTAGACAGCCGGAACCGTCACGACGTCGTTGTATACGTATGCATTTTGGCTGGTTACGGCATAAACATAGTTGCCTATCATCCGCGAGTTGAAGTAGCTGCCGCTAACAGTAAAGTTTCTTGCCAAAACAGGGTTAGCCTTGTTTGAAATGTCATACACGTTGATGGATGTTGAAACATCGCTGTAGAAGGGCATAATTATCATGTCACGTGAACTGTCAGAGTACGGTTGATACTTACTCGCTAAAACCACAAGCCTACTGCTGTCCGAGCTAAGAAACAGCCCAGCAGGCATCAAGTTGTCATCGAGTGTGATTTTGGAGACAACCTTAGCGTCCTGAGGATCAGCGCTTATTATGTAAACATTGTTGTTGTTTGTGTAAGGCGTATAATAATCGTAATAGTAGCCGTTGCTTTGGGAGTTGGATATGGTGTAGATGTATTGTCCGTCATTTTTTACCGTGTCAGCCTCGTCTACTCCTGCAACTTGGATGTTAGTTGAAGAATAATCCTTTGATGCACCAGTAGCACTCGTTGCCTGCGGTGCAAACGCTCCATTCAAACCAAAACTTTCTTCACGACCCCAATAGATATTCGGAGAGTTGTTGGGTGCATTAGTGTTTAGATAGTTTTTTAGTTCGTCAGTGGATGAAAAAGTCTTCATACCGGAAACAGTAAACTGGTCGAATGGTAAAAGTGTCGGCGATGTCGAGCCGAAAACATAAACCATAGAAATCAGCACCATAGCTGAAAGTACTGCAGCAGTTGCGTAAATACTCGTTTTTTTCTTAACTTCTTTCTGAACCATACATGTCTTTTCTCCTTGCTATACCATACATACCTTTTTATTTTATCCTAAGCACACGAACAAGCTGTTCTAAGAGTTAGAATGGCCTCATTTGCCAAACACGATACGCCTCATACCAAAAAATCGCGCAGACGATAGCGCCAAAAGAGATAATGAACAGGTTGTCACGGGTCAAACTATGAACAATAATGAGCAGGTAGGCTGCGTAGAACATGGTTGAGAACAGGGCGTAGAAGAAGAATCGTGGAAACAAAAGTTTGCCCAGTTTCACATAATGTCTTAGGACACCGATTTTTACTTGCCCAACCAGCAGGTAGTGACCGCCGACATCCTGCTTTTCAACCAATCCCAGTTCCCGCAGTTGCTCAAGATGGTGAAAAGCAATACTTGGACTACTAAAATGGAGGGCACGCTGAACTTCGCGTACGCCAACCGGGTTGCCTGTTTTTAGCAGGAACCAGTAGACCTTCCAGGCTTTGCCGCGTAGCGAATATTCAAGCTCTGTTTCGCTATCCCCAGTCAACCATGTAACCCTCAGCACCATAGAGGGTTACGGGGTAAATATAAGTCCAATTGTTAGAACAATTCGTTCTAATAATCAGAAGCCCATAATTTCAATAAAGTATAAGTCTCCTCTATGGCGGAAGGTGGGGATTTAGGTTTATTATGGAGATTGGAATTGTCTTCCGCATATGGGGCAAACTAACTCGTAGCTTTTTGGGTATTTTTTTCTTTGTTGCATTAATAGGTCGAAGTGGCAGAGATGGCAAAAACAGATTCGGCATTTAGGACACCATTTAACGCCGCCGCCTACCATGTCACCGCAAGCATCGCAAGGCTTACTTAAATTGAAGTAGTCAAAAAATCCCATGAAATAAGGTCTATCTTTGCCTTTAAAAGACGATTTGTTAAAGCAACTTGATGGAATAGTAGAGGGAAAAGTGAAAGTGGATGGTTTGTTGTTGCTCAGGTACTACCACATTTTCTTTTATCTGTGTTCCAGCTTCCTTTTGTTTGCAGGAGCAAATGCAAAGCCTGACAGGATAGGGCTTGGCGAATCACTAAGGGTTTTGTTTCATTTTCCCTTCCTCTTCGGTATCTAAGGTGGTTTGTCAAGCCCTCAATGCTTGTTGTTGTTTAGATTCACACACATTTTCTTTTATCTTTGATTACTTTTATCTGTTACTTGCCTTGGCGAATCAGCGACTCACCTATTCCAATTAGGTTAACATCTTACCCCTATTTGACTATCGGGTTTCGTTGGTTTGCCAAGCCCTCAATTCTATAGGGCTAAGCAATCAGTCCAACTATTCGATATTTTCATCTAATAATTAGAACAGTAACCCAAGAAAAAATACATCTTTAAGAGAAGGTTAAGTTGGCAGAAGTATGATCAGTCCTACAGAAGAAAAAGAACATATTAGCCAAGTTGTGGCTCGTTTCTGTCATATTAAGAGGTAATCGATCTATTATGGTGACTAGATTCATATTACTAATTCACAAAGCAATTATCTATGTCAACATACTATTAGTTCCAATGAACCAACATAAGCTTTGGGGGATTTGAATTGATAATCAACACACTAATTGTTGACGATGATCCAGAAGTAAGAAAAACGCTCGCTTTAATTCTGGAAGATGAGAATTACTTAGTTGAGACCGCGGAAAATGGAAAAGACGCCATCCGTATGTGCGAGAAGACTCCTTTTGATGTTGCTCTTATCGATGTTGAGTTACCCGACATTAAAGGTACGGAGCTTCTTCATATACTAAATGAGAAGCGCCCAAAAATGGTTAGAATAATCATCACGGGACACCCATCCATTGAAAATGCAGCGAAATCAGTAAACGAGAAGGCTGATGGATATGTAACGAAGCCTTTTGTTGTTCCTGAGTTGTTGGGTATGATAAAGAAGCTCGTTGAAGAGAAAACAAATGCCTACCTTAAAATGTTCGCTGAGGTAGAACAAGCAAAGCAGACCACGCCAGTTTTCAGGTATCAACACCCAACCAGATGGTAGTCTGCGACAACAATTCTCTTTTTTCCCGTATGAAATACACTTGTGTAATTTGCAGAACAGCAACCAAGAAAATATATCTCAAATAAGCATTGCTTCAATTGAAGTTTGTAAAAACTGGAAAGGAAATTAAAAAAAAGAAAAGAAGAGGTTAGAGAGAAGTGTTTTGCTTTCTAAGATCTTGTCTTGTTTGCTGAGCCGGGCATTCCAGGTGGTAAGTCTGGGAAGTTTGCGCTGACTCTTTGTTCTGCAACTGTTGCTGCTTCGGATAGGATTTTTGAGGCGTCTTCATTTACTGTGTCAAAGTTGAGTGACATTCCACTGCTTGATCCTGCTTCAAACATTAAGCCGCTTAGCATGTTGCCGATATCGCCGAGTTCCCCTTCTGCTTCAGGTAAAACTCCGCCTAACCCTGTGCTGACACTGCGTAGAACGCCAATGCATGGTCCCAATGCTGCAACGACGTCACCTAGTTCGGTTACTGTGCGCATTCTTAGATGCTACTTGGTCTAGTGCAAGCCTTGCGTTCATAATGAGCTTGGACACTTTGCGGATTTCAGCAAGCTCAATGGAGTAAATGTTAGCATGTGCAGAATCATGTTTGGTGTACGCATCGACGATTTTGGCAAAAAGTGCTTTGTCTTTTTGCGTGAAGCGTTCGTTTGCTTGATCGAGTTTGCTGATTTGAAGGTCTAGTTTTCTGCAGGCGTTGTCTAAAGCTGCCTTCAGTGGTGGTGGTGGCTGGATTGTGTTTTGTATTTGTTTGCTGAATGAATCTCCTTCTCTTGGTTTTTCCCATTTCTTTGCGAAACGTTCAGACATGTAAATATCCTCTTGAATGTTGATTCAGTACTATGGAGTACTTAATTCTTGTTAACATGTAGATATATACATGGAAACTCAACTACCGTAATATCGTTTGATGCAAAATAAATTTGCGTATTTTTTCATTAATTGACTATTCACTGCCTGGATATTTTCGTCTTAAGGGAAGAACGAAGATAACGCAATTCGGATTCCAGTTCCATTTATTTCATTTGGGCTTAGTTTAAGTTTTGAAGAACAAAAACAATTTTTTTCCCGGAATTGCGCGTTTTTGTTCTTCTACAATCTTGAGTCTACTTGAAGGCGAGATTATATTTCTACTTAACCAGGAAGCAAAATTCATTGGAAGCTCGCGGCTAATATGTTTAGGTTATTCTAGAAGTTTTTGTTTGTAATGCTTAAGCTGATATTATTTATTTGAAAACCCCGAAGATGTATGCTATCAACCCAACCAAGAACAAGTAAAGCACCACTCTCTTGATTCTACGTGCTTTTTCCCTCGAATGATCCAGAAGCAAAAGCCCTGAACAAATGATCAGACCAATGTCAGTACATAAAACAAACGGAATAAACCAGAAGCCGACTAGCCCCAGAAACCAAGTGATAGGTGTTAAGACAACAGCAGAAACAAAGAATACCCCTGCCCCAATAGCTGCATTCTTTTCTCCGAACCTCACTGCAAGAGTCTTAACGCCTTCAGCTCTGTCACCCTTCACATCCACAATACCTTTAGTGATTTCCCTCCCTGTATTAGAAAGGAAAGCCATAGATGCGAACAACAGCACATTCAACCCAACAGTGCCCGTAACGGTTACACTGCCGTAAATGAAGGGGATAGCTACGCAGATGCTGACTAAAAAGTTTCCAGGTAACCCGCTTCGTTTTCCTACTGTAATGTAAGTTGCTGTTATCGCCAAAGATACCGCGGCCACAGCAAAACATAGGACACTAACCAACCCTGCGAAAACAAAGCCTACCGCAACAAGTACACCCATAAAACCCAAAGCTTCACCAGGTTTTACTGTGCCACTGGGGATTGGTCGTAACGGCTCGTTGATCGCGTCGATTTTGCGGTCGTAATAGTCGTTGATTACCATAGCGGCTGCGCAGAAGGTGAATCCAGTTAGAAAACCGAAAAGAATGCTTTGCCAGTTTAGGCTGCTCCATTGGGGAGCGGCAAGAACTGCACCTACAAGTACGGCGAAACCCATCATTATGCAGTTGACTGGTCGCATTAAGCGTACGAAGCCGCCAAGTTTGTTCATGTACTCTAACCGTTCAGGATACCTATGTTAGTAAAGGTTAGTTATAAAAATTCCATTTACAACCATTTTATTAATTGTTATCCTGTAAGTAAAACATCCTCGGGAAGAAAACAAGGTTGAATCGATTCCTTCACCAAAAAACAAGAAAAGAAAAGGGTTAAGTATCATTGCTTAATAAGAGAGTTTAAAAAGATTGATAACGCCATATTCCTATACAAATTGTCGGTGATCATTTGAGCGATAATTATGCACCCCTCCTCGGAGACAGCTATGCCCCAGAAAAAATCAGGGTAATCATTCCGGTCGGCGGAAAAGCCACACGTCTTCTACCCTTGACAGCGGAAACCAGCAAAGCCTGCCTACGCTTACTTAACAGGCCGCTGGTTGAGTTTTCATTGCTCTCACTTGCAAGCCAAGGCATCCGCAACTTTATCTTCGGCGTCAAAGGCTACACCAACTACCGAGACCTCTATGACTACTTCGAGTCAGGCTACGGATTCAGCGCACGATACAACATCAAACCACGAATCCACATAAAATATCAACCTAACGTGCCAGATTTAGGCAGCGCAGATTCCGCACGCATAAACATCGACTACTACGATCTCAACAACCCCGTCTTCGCAGTGCAAGGCGATAACATCTTTGACATAAAAGTCAAAAGCCTAATAGATTTCCACAAGGAAAAAGGCGCTTGCTTAACTATTGTGCTACGGGAAGTAGATAACGTCGAAGGCTTAGGCATAGCCGACATCGACAAGAACGAGCGCATCCAACGTTTCGTCGAAAAACCAGCGCCAAAAGATGCACCAAGCAACCTTGCCAACACCGGCTTGTATGTACTGTCACCTGAAATACGAAAGATTTTCCGCGAAAAAGGCATCCAGCAAATCATCAAGGAAAAGAACCGCTTAGACTTCGGGTACGACTTCATACCCTACGTCATTTCAACGGGACGCCCAGTGTATGGATACACGTTAAAGGGTAGTTGGTTTGATGTGGGCACACCCAAGAGTTACTTGGAAGCCATGAAGAACCTGCTGGGAGGCGGATTATCAACGCTCAACGACTTCGGCGGCAGACTAAACGAGACCCAACCCATTTGGGTGCAGGGCGAAAGCACCGATTCAGAGAAACGCCGGCAAGAGATCATACGAAAAATTAAACAGAAGAGAATTCAGATTGAAGGAGCAGTGTTGATTGGACGTCACTGCCAGATTGAGGATGGCGCACGAATCGTTAATTCATGCATCGATGACTTCACGCGTATAGGCAAGAATGCCGTAGTTGCTAACTCAGCCGTCATGGACCGAGTTATAATCGGCGAAAACGCTGAAATCTATGACAGCATCATCGGGAGACACGTTGTGGTTAACTCGAATTGTCATAAACCCACCAAAATAACTGCAGTCAGCGTCATTGCCGACGACGTTATACTCGAAGAAGGCTGCTCCCTGACCGCTACGAAAATTTACCCCCACCAAACCATCCGAGGAGAATTCCAAAACCAAACCATAATAGCAAACTAAACTTTACCTATAGATTGGAAAATTAGCATTAATTTCAAGAACTGTACATCAAACTAACGCCTAAACCTTTGAGTTCAGTTTGGATTATTTCTTAATTTTTTCTCTCTCTTCAACTAAACAACTACTCTTACTATAATACTACCCTAGCACCCCACAAGCAACGCAACACGACAACACAACGCAACAACAAAATGTTGAGTTTAGTAAGTGTTTCTTCACTAACTCAAGCAGAAAAAACAATTACGCCTTTAGTAAGTAAGTTAGGGATTCTCAAAGAGGGTTATCGACTCATATCTTGTGGAATTTAAAAAAACTCTCAGCCTTAAACCACTTGAAAATCAAGTACTTAATTTCCTTTGAAG
The DNA here is from genome assembly GCA_963777155.1 of Candidatus Bathyarchaeota archaeon. GTDB lineage: Archaea > Thermoproteota > Bathyarchaeia > Bathyarchaeales > Bathycorpusculaceae > Bathycorpusculum. The sequence continues at coordinate 15,073 of CAVZPM010000008.1, read as the reverse complement.
CCAAATCAGGTACCGCGATTATAAAGCGTTTACGTACAGTGGTTGCTAACCTGCCGTTCTTCACGATTTCCGTAGCAGAAATATCGGATCCTGCCTTCTTAACCGTGACCATGTATGGAGCATGTTCCACGCCTGGACCGTATTTGTAAACTGCGAAGTCACAACCAAACTTTATACCAGGAGTAACGATTAAGCCGCTGTCTCGGAGATCACGGTAAACAGCATATTTTTCTTCGAACCCATCGTAGAGTTGTTTAGCTTTTTGCCGCAGCCTCCTCAGACTAACCGTCGATTCGTCGGGGTTCTCGTAAACGTCGATCCGCTTGATCTCCACAAGGTAGAGACCCTCCATCAAATCCAAAACAAGTGGTACATCAAACTCAGGGATCTTTGGTTTTGGTATGCCGACTGGTTTACCATAGTAGGCGGTCTTATAGAGCTCGGAGCCTTCAGCGGGATCCCATACGACAAGGAAGTTTTCGATGAGTTCAACCTTGGTTTTCGGCATCTGCGTCGCTCTTAGTTACATAATAAATGAGATTGTAGATGCAGCGTCAGCTGCGTCTTCAGCTTTGTCAGCAGAGTTTTCAAGCAGTTGAAGGACATCTCTCAAAAGAAGGAGAACAGGTACCTCGAATTTGCTGCTTAGAACTTTTATAGTTAATGCCCTAAAATTGTCGTCGACTATACGCTCGGCTATTTCTACATCTTTGGCGCGTTCAAGGGTTTTCTGCGGACCATAATTTAGCACCATCATGGTTTCACGGAGTTTAAGGACCGAGTCAAGTACGGCTAGGGATAGTTTGAGGAGATCTTTTTTGACTTCGGAAGATATGACCCAGTTGTGCTCCATGATTTCGACCAAGTAGTAGGCGATGCCTTCTGAGAAGTCGGCTATTTCACTCGATAAGTTTGTGAATCGTAAGAAGTCTTCGCGAGCAATCAGGATAGCGCCTATTTCTGCCAGCTCCTGAGACACCATGCGCCGTGCTTTGATGACTTCTTCTTCTCCTGTTTTGATTTCGCTGAAAAGTCTGCGGGCGTTTTCTTTGTCGCCGCTTGCAAAAAACTCGACTAGTTGAGGGATTTTTCTTGAGACATCAACAACCTTACGTAAGTTATCTTGACAAGCATTAAGCGCTCGACGCTTCACGCGCTCTTCTGTTTCTGCTGGAAGTACCAAACTTATTCCCCCGTTTATAACAGTCCCTAAATTAATCAGTCTACTATTCGTGTAAACATTAAAAAAGGTAGCTACCTAAGTTTTGATTATAGTTCCCAATTGCTCAAAGTTGAGTTTTCCTTCGAAGTATTTGTGCAATTGCTCAGGTAAATCCTTGATCGCAGTTCGGATTTGCTGCCAAGAGTCTCTGTCGCGTATGGTAACTGTTGCGTCGTTTAGGGTGTCATAGTCTATTGTTATGCCAAGTTGTACACCTGCTTCGTCGGCTCTTGCGTACCGTCTGCCAATCGAGCCTGTTTCATCGTACTCCGTCATGAAGCCTTCATTTGTAAGTAGCTTCTGGACTTCCTCAGCTTTGATGTCTAAACCATCTTTGCCCATCAATGGATAAACACCGACTTGGATTGGCGCGATGCTACGTGGGAAACTCATAACTACACGGTCGTCTTTCACGTTGTAAGCGTACTCAAGCGCCACGTAGAACAGCCTGTCCAAGCCAAAGCTGGGTTCCACGACGTGGGGTACGAAACGGGCTCCGCGCACTATGGTTTTTTGTCTACTAATATCTATCTGTTCGGGTAAAACCTGATAGTTTCCAGCCATGTAACTGCCGTCTTTCTTCAGGGCATCTGCCACTTCCTGCGCTGGAACCCTAGCAAGCGCCGCAGCAACTTTCCCTGCGTCGCCTTTGTGGATTGGACCAAGTTTAGCCATAATTGGCTCTAACCGTAAGCTCTTCCTTCTCGACTGGGGTCGCGTATTCCTTGTAAACCGTCATGTCTACGCCGCTGGCTTTCATATGGCTACTCAAGTCATAGTCTGTGCGGTAAGCATGCCCAGAAACCTCAACCCAGCCCCAACGGTCAACGAGTACTTCCTGATCGAAGCTTTGGCTGCTATAATGGGCTTTTTCCCATGTGAGTTTCTCAATGAAGCGCTGCTTGTCCGCAGGTACACCAAGTTCAGTGAGTAGGCGTTTTGCCATCGCCATGAAGAAAGCCTGCCATTCGGAACGGATGATTTTTTTGTCTAAGGCTTCTCGGACTGTTAAGTTGGTTATGTCTTCGCATTCCTTGAGCCGCGTCTCGCAAAGCAGGATGGGCAAGACTTCGCTTTCAACTTCTTGTAACTTATCACAGCATGGCTCCGCGGGGTCGAAGAAGAATTCTAAATCGGCAATCGTGAATTCGCGTAGTCGGATTAAGCCTTGGCGCGGGGAAATCTCGTTGCGTAGTGCATGTCCAATCTGGATGCAACCAAACGGAAGACGCTCGCGTGCGGTAGTGTAAAGCCTGTTGAATTCCACGAAGATATTCTGTGCAGCCTCTGGTCTGCCGTAGCCAACCGCTCCCGAATATGGTCCAATGGTGGTTTGGAACATTGTTAAGTAACGTTGGGGTTCGCCGAATTTGCCTTTACAGTCAGGACAAACCACGCCATGTACCTCAATCTCTTTCGCAACCTCTTCAAGCGTCATCTTTTCTGCTTCGGCACTACTGATGCCTTTTTCCTCAAGCAAGTGGTCTGCTCGGAAGCGTTGATGGCAGTTTTGGCACTCTACCATCGGCTCCTTAAAATGGTCAACGTGACCAGATGCTTCAAAAACCTTGCCTGGTGCAATGACCGAGTTCTCCATCTCATAAATTCCGATTTTTTTAACGAATAATTCCCTGAGTTTCGCTTCAACATTCTGCTTTAGGCGTGAACCAAGCGGACCGTAAGTTACAAAACCGCCACTGCCGCCATAAATTTCAAATGACGACCAAAAGAAACCCCTTCGCTTAGCTAATTCATTAATTGCAACGAACTTGTCGCATTCTGGTTTGGAAGATTTACCTTCACTGCTCAATTTTGAAGACCTGTTTACTGGTTAGAAGCCCTAACAATTAAAACATTACCATAAAGAAATGAAAGCTCTAGGGTCAAGACTTTCAAAGATCATTTACCTCAGAAACATCAGTGAACTGAGTTTGCTACTTTCTCCTTACATAAAGTTGGATTTGTCTGCTTGGAGCGGGGAGGTCAGCATTATCGATTTTTGCAACCAATTGCATGTTAGAAAATCATGTTTTTAAACAATGAGATAAAGAAAAAATCAGGGTTTGCTTGGTTGGAGAAAAGTGTTGGTTTAGATTTGGGTAAAGTATATAATTGCTTGTTTATTCCTCTTCGTTAAACGCTGGTGAAAAAGTCTATTGGAAGCTCCTGCTAAGCCTAAGTTAACTTGGAAGACAGCTGTTTTTCCGTTATTAGGCTTGGTGGGGTTTTTCCTCTATATTTATCTGTTCAAAGTAGATATCTTGGGAATTCTCAATACTGCGAAAACTGCAGATCCACTTATCTACGCAATTGCGATAGCTTTGGGTTTGATAGAAGTTTTTTTCTTTACAGTTTCTTGGCAAGTCCTAACCAACTACCTTAAAATAAGAATCAGTATTGTGAGGGCTTACCTCTACGTTTGGTACGGCATATATGTTGACACCATCGTTCCAGCACAATCCATAAGCGGAGAAGTAACCCGAACTTACCTTTGTACAAGAGACAAATGTGGTCCATTCGGAAAAGTAGTAGCCTCACTCTTTACTCATAGACTTCTTGGCATGGTGCTAAACGTTGTAGCCCTTATCGCTGGAATAATATTGCTTACACGGGGTGGAAATGTGAACCCATTAGTTTTTAATGCAATTGTATTAGTAGCCGCGGTAATCGTAGGAATAATCGGTCTGATGCTGGTTTTATCATTCAAGCAACAATGGACCCTAAAAGTAGTAGATTTCGCAATACATGCTGTTAATAAAATTACATTTGGAAAAGTAAAGCTTACAAAACTGACAGGACAAGCCATCGAAGCCACTCAACACTTTCACGATTCAATGATACAATTTAGACACACCCCAAAACCTATAGCTGGATCCGTGTTTTTCTTAGTGGTTTCTTGGTTTTTCAGTTTAAGCATACCATACCTTGTATTCCAATCACTAGGCCACCCCGTTACATGGAGCATAATTATCGTTACTTCAGCCATATTCTTAGCTGTTAAAGCTATACCAATTGGTGTACCTTTTGAGGTTGGATTGCCAGAGGCAGTTATGACTACGCTCTATATTTCCATGGGTATCTATGGTCCCTTAGCCGCTACAGCCACAATACTCGTAAGAATTATAACATTGTGGTTCCGCTTTTTCATCGGTTTCGCAGCCCAGCAATATCTTGAACTAAAACCAGCTGTATTCACTTCAGCTGATACAGAAAAAACTAAAATGTTTCCTCAACCCTAATTATTATAGACCAGCAAGATGGAAGTAAAAATCGAAACTGCTTCTCTAAAGCTTCTGGACCAACTCTTTAAGATCGAAGAGAAATGCTTTGACCAGGAAGCATTTAGCAAACGTCAGATAGCATATCTGTTAACCGACTACAACACCATTGCGTTAGCGGCGAAAGCAGACAATAACATTGTGGGATTCATTATTGCCCAGGTGGAAGTTGAGGAAAACACAGAGTTTGGACACATAATAACGATAAATGTAACTCCGAATTTTCGACGCCAAAAAATCGCAACAAGAATGCTTCATGAGCTGGAGAACCTCCTGAAACAAAAAAGCATAAATGAATGCCGTTTGGAAGTCCGTGAAGACAACCACGCAGCCATCAAACTCTATCACACGCTTGGTTACCAGACGGTTGGCAAACTAGAGAGGTATTATGGCACAAAACATGGCTTGTACCTCAAAAAAATATTGTAAACAGAGCCCTCTTACCTCAAGAGACAAACGTTTAAATGAAATGAAACCGTAAAAAATGGTAAGGTGGGGAGAGTTGGGAGAAACCCGAGGAAGAAAATCTAACGAGCAGACTCTTGTTCAAACCATCGTTTTCCTGATCCGCAATACTACATGGCGATGTGGCAAACTCGAAAAATCCATTGTTAAACACCTCTACAAGCGTCACGAAAACTTCGGTAAACCAGGCGTCTCAGTCAAAGAAATAATGACCAACCTAGCTATCACCGGCGAGAAAAAAGACGAGTGCCTCGATGCACTGCGAAGGCTTGAGAAAAGAAATATAGTAAAAATAGCTCTGCTCTAATCTTCTCCATTTTTGTACATCACTATATCGCGTTCTCTTATTTGACAGGTTTCCAGTTGATTACTTTAGTAGTTCTGCCTCACTTGGCGGCTTCTTGATTAGGCCATGCTTCATCAACAGTTCCGTTGAGTCCCGAGCATTTCTAATGATGGAGGAAGCACGCTCATACAGCTCTTGTCTACTTGGCTTCACGCGGGCAACACCCTGCTCGATGGATTTTAAGGCGCATGCAACGGCTTCTCTTGGAAAGACTTCCCATTCATCCATCCTCGGCAAAATATCTTTTTCAGTCATACCCCGCTCCTCAGCATAATCGGCCAGTTCCTGTGCTGCAGCTATACACATATCGTCAGTGATAGTTTTTGCTTTAACATCTAAGACTCCTCGGAAAATCGCTGGAAATCCAAGGCTGTTGTTAACTTGGTTAGGAAAATCGCTTCTACCAGTTGCAACAATCCTTGCTCCCGCATCTTCAGCCTCCCAAGGCCAAATCTCCGGAATCGGGTTAGCACATGCAAAAACTATCGCGTCGTTGGCCATTGTTTTTATCCACTCTTTCTTTATAGTGTTGGGTCCAGGTTTTGAAGCCGCAACTACAGCATCAACTCCTTTGAATGCTTGAGCGATGTCGCCTGTTCTGCCTTCACCGTTGGTTTTCTGAGTAACATCATATTTCCAAGGATCTTCAACTTGGCTTATATCTTCTCTATCCTTGTGGATTACGCCTTTACTATCTGCCAGAATAATGTTTCCGGGTTTTACACCCCACTTCATAAGTACATAAGCAGTACGAATGTTAGCTGCGCCGGAACCGACCAAAGTGATTAGGCTTTCTTTTGGTTTTTTGCCAACAATTTTGAAAGCGTTCATTAACCCAGCCAAAATAACGGTTGCGGTTCCCTGCTGGTCATCATGCCAAACTGGAACCTGCATCTGTTCACGAGCCTTTTCAAGAACCTGGAAACATTTGGGTTTCTCGATATCTTCAAGGTTAATGCCACCAAAAGAAGGCTCTAGAGCTTTGCAGATTTTTACAATCTCATCCGGATCCTTGGCTTGCGGCGTCTGCTGCGTCTTCGGCTTTGTCGGCAGAGTTTTCAAGAAGTTGAAGGACATCTCTCAAAAGCAAAAGAACAGGTACATCAAATTTGCTGCTTAGAACTTTTATAGTTAATGCCCTAAAATTGTCGTCGACTATGCGCTCGGCGATTTCCACGTCTTTAGCGCGTTCAAGGGTTTTCTGCGGACCATAATTTAGGACCATCATGGTTTCGCGGAGTTTAAGAACCGAATCAAGTACTGCTAGGGATAGTTTGAGGAGGTCCTTTTTGACATCGGAAGATATGACCCAGTTGTGCTCCATTATTTCGACCAGATAATAGGCGATGCCTTCTGAGAAGTCTGCTATTTCGCTCGATAAGTTTGTGAATCGCAGGAAGTCTTCGCGGGCAATCAGGATAGCGCCTATTTCCGCCAGCTCCTGAGACACCATTCGCCGTGATTTGATAACTTCTTCTTCTCCTGTTTTTATTTCGCTGAAAAGTCTGCGAGCGTTTTCTTTGTCGCCACTTGCAAAAAACTCGACTAGTTGAGGGATTTTTCTTGAGACATCAACAACCTTACGTAAGTTATCTTGACAAGCATTAAGCGCTCGACGCTTAACCCGCTCTTCTGTTTCTGCTGGAAGTACCAAACTTATTCCCCCGTCTATAACAATCCCTGAATTAATCAGTCTACTATTTGTGTGAACATTAAAAAAGGTAGCTACCTAAGTTTTGATTATGGTTCCTAATTGTTCAAAATCGAGTTTTCCTTCGAAGTATTTGTGCAATTGCACAGGCAAATCCTTGATTGCAGTTCGGATTTGCTGCCAAGAGTCTCTGTCGCGTACGGTAACTGTTGCGTCGTTTAGGGTGTCGTAGTCTATTGTTATGCCGAGTTGTACACCTGCTTCGTCGGCTCTTGCGTACCGTCTGCCAATCGAGCCTGTTTCATCGTACTCCGTCATGAAGCCTTCATTTGTAAGTATCTTCTGGACTTCCTTAGCTTTGGTGTCTAAACCATCTTTGCCCATCAATGGATAAACACCGACTTGGATTGGCGCGATGCTACGTGGGAAACTCATAACTACACGGTCGTCTTTCACGTTGTAAGCGTACTCAAGCGCCACGTAGAACAGCCTGTCCGAGCCAAAGCTGGGTTCCACGACGTGGGGTACGAATCGGGTTCCGCGCACTATGGTTTTTTGTCTACTAATATCTATCTGTTCGGGTAAAACCTGATAGTTTCCAGCCATGTAACTGCCGTCTTTCTTCAGGGCATCTGCCACTTCCTGCGCTGGAACCCTAGCAAGCGCCGCAGCAACTTTCCCTGCGTCGCCTTTGTAGATTGGACCAAGTTTAGCCATAATTGGCTTAACCGTAAGCTCTTCCTTCTCGACTGGGGTCGCGTATTCTTTGTAAACCGTCATGTCTACGCCGCTGGCTTTCATATGGCTGCTCAAGTCATAGTCTGTGCGGTAAGCATGCCCAGAAACCTCCACCCAGCCCCAACGGTCAACGAGTACTTCCTGATCGAAGCTTTGGCTGCTATAATGGGCTTTTTCCCATGTGAGTTTCTCAATGAAGCGTTGCTTGTCCGCAGGTACACCAAGTTCAGTGAGTAGGCGTTTTGCCATCGCCATGAAGAAGGCCTGCCATTCGGAACGGATGATTTTTTTGTCTAAGGCTTCTCGGACTGTAAAGTTGGTTATGTCTTCGCATTCCTTGAGCCGCGTCTCGCAAAGCAGGATGGGCAAGACTTCGCTTTCAACTTCTTGTAACTTATCACAGCCTGGCTCCGCGGGGTCGAAGAAGAATTCTAAATCGGCAATCGTGAATTCACGTAGTCGGATTAAGCCTTGGCGCGGGGAGATCTCGTTGCGTAGTGCATGCCCAATCTGGATGCAACCAAACGGAAGCCGCTCGCGTGCGGTAGTGTAAAGCCTGTTGAATTCTACGAAGATATTCTGTGCAGCCTCTGGTCTGCCATAGCCAACTGCTCCCGAATATGGTCCAATGGTGGTTTGGAACATTGTTAAGTAACGTTGGGGTTCGCCGAATTTGCCTTTACAGTCAGGACAAACCACGCCATGTACCTCAATCTCTTTCGCAACCTCTTCAAGCGTCATCTTTTCTGCTTCGGCACTACTGATGCCTTTTTCCTCAAGCAAGTGGTCTGCTCGGAAGCGTTGATGGCAGTTTTGGCACTCTACCATCGGCTCCTTAAAATGGTCAACGTGACCAGATGCTTCAAAAACCTTGCCTGGTGCAATAACCGAGTTCTCCATCTCATAAATCCCGATTTTTTTAACGAATAATTCCCTGAGTTTCGCTTCAACATTCTGCTTTAGGCGTGAACCAAGCGGACCGTAAGTTACAAAACCGCCACTGCCGCCATAAATTTCAAATGACGACCAAAAGAAACCCCTTCGCTTAGCTAACTCATTAATTGCAACGAACTTGTCAAATCCTGGCTTGGAACATTTACCTTCACTGCTCAATTTTGAAGACCTGTTTACTGGTTAGAAGCCCTAACAATTAAAACATTACCATAAAGAAATGAAAACCCCGGGACCAAGATTTTCAAAGATCATTTACCTCAGAAACATCAGTGAACTGAGTTTGCTACCTTCTACCTACATGAAAGTTGGATTTGTCTGCTTGGAGCGAGGCAGATCAGTATTATCGATTTTTGCCAACCATAAGCAGGTTAGAAAGTCATATTTCTAAATAATAAGATAAAGAAAAAATCAGGGTTTGCTTGTTTGGAGAAAAAGTGTAGGTTGAGATTTGGGTAAAGTATATAATTGCTTGTTTATTCCTCTTCGTTAAACGCTGGTGAAAAAGTCTATTGGAAACTCCTGCTAGGCCAAAGTTAACTTGGAAGACAGCAGTTTTTCCGTTATTGGGTTTGGCGGGGTTTTTCCTCTATATTTACCTGTTCAACGTAGACATTTTAGATATCCTTGGAAAAGCAAGAACCGCGAATCCACTTGTCTATGCAGTAGCAATTGTTTTCGGTTTGCTGGAAGTCTTTTTCTTCACGATTTCTTGGAGGGTGCTAACCAATTACCTTAAAATAAAAATTGGTGTTTTCAGGGCTTACCTTTACGTTTGGTACGGCATATATGTTGACACCATCGTTCCAGCACAATCCATAAGCGGAGAAGTAACCCGAACCTACCTTTGTACTAGAGACAAATGTGGTCCATTCGGAAAAGTGGTAGCGTCACTCTTTACTCATAGGCTCCTCGGCATGGTGCTAAACGTTGTAGCCCTTATCGCTGGAATAATATTGCTTACACGGGGTGGAAACGTGAACCCATTAGTTTTTAATGCAATTGTATTAGTAGCCGCGGCAATCGTGGGAATAATCGGTCTGATGCTGGTTTTGTCATTCAAGCAACAATGGACCCTAAAAGTAGTAGACTTCGCAATACATGCCGTTCATAAAATTACATTTGGAAAAGTAAAACTTACAAAACTGACGGAACAAGCCATCGAAGCCACCCAACACTTTCACGATTCAATGATAGAGTTTAGACACACCCCAAAACCTGTAGCTGGATCAGTGTTTTTCTTAGTGATTTCTTGGTTTTTCAGTTTAAGCGTACCATACCTCGTGTTCCAATCACTAGGTCACCCCGTTACATGGAGCATAATTATCGTTACTTCAGCCATATTCTTAGCTGTTAAAGCCATACCAATTGGTGTACCTTTCGAAGTTGGATTGCCAGAAGCAGTCATGACTACCCTCTATATTTCCATGGGTATCTATGGACCCTTAGCCGCTACAGCCACAATACTCGTAAGAATCGTAACATTATGGTTCCGGTTCTTCATAGGTTTCGCAGCCCAGCAATATCTTGAACTAAAACCAGCTGTATTCACTTCCGCCGATACAGAAAAAACTAAAATGTCCCCTCAACCCTAATTGTTATAGACCAGCAAGATGGAAGTAAAAATCGAAACTGCTTCTTTAAAGCTTCTGGATCAACTCTTTAAGATCGAAGAGAAATGCTTTGACCAGGAAGCATTTAGCAAACGTCAGATAGCATATCTGTTAACCGACTACAACACCATTGCGTTGGCAGCGAAAGCAGACAATAACATAGTGGGATTCATCATTGCCCAGGTGGAAGTTGAGGAAAACACCGAGTTTGGACACATAATAACGATAAATGTAGCTCCAAATTTTCGGCGCCAAAAAATCGCAACAAAAATGCTTCGTGAGATGGAGAACCTCCTTAAACAAAAAAGCATTAATGAATGCCGCTTGGAAGTCCGCGAAGACAACCATGCAGCCATCAAACTCTATCACACGCTTGGTTATCAGACGGTTGGCAAACTAGAGAGGTATTATGGCACAAAACATGGCTTGTACCTCAAAAAAATATTGTAAACAGAGCCCTCTTACCTCAAGGGACAAATGTTTAAATGAAATGAAACCGTAAAAAAGGGTAAGGTGGGGAGAGTTGGGAGAAACCCGAGGAAGAAAATCTAACGAGCAGACTCTTGTTCAAACCATCGTTTTCCTGATTCGTAACACTACATGGCGATGCGGCAAACTCGAGAAATCCATTGTTAAGCACCTCTACAAGCGTCACGAAAACTTCGGCAAACCAGGCGTCTCAGTCAAAGAAATAATGACCAACCCTAGCTATCACCGGCGAGAAAAAAGACGAATGCCTCGATGCACTGCGAAGGCTTGAGAAAAGAAATATAGTAAAAATAGCGCTGCTCTAATCTTCTCCATTTTTGTAAGTCTCTAAACCGCGCTCTCTTATTTGACAGGTCTCTAAGTGATTACTTTAGTAGTTCTGCCTCACTTGGCGGCTTCTTGATTAGACCATGCTTCATCAACAGTTCCGTTGAGTCCCGAGCGTTCCTAATGATGGAAGAAGCGCGCTCATACAGCTCCTGTCTACTTGGTTTCACGCGGGCAACACCCTGCTCGATGGATTTTAAGGCGCATGCAACGGCTTCTCTTGGAAAAACTTCCCATTCATCCATCCTCGGCAAAATATCTTTTTCAGTCATACCCCGCTCCTCAGCATAATCGGCCAGTTCCTGCGCTGCAGCTATACACATATCGTCAGTGATAGTTTTTGCTTTAACATCTAAGACTCCACGGAAAATCGCTGGAAATCCAAGGCTGTTGTTAACTTGGTTAGGAAAATCGCTTCTACCAGTTGCAACAATCCGTGCTCCCGCATCTTCAGCATCCCAAGGCCAAATCTCCGGAATCGGGTTAGCACATGCAAAAATTATCGCGTCGTTGGCCATTGTTTTTATCCACTCTTTCTTTATGGTGTTGGGTCCAGGTTTTGAAGCCGCAACCACAGCATCTACACCTTTGAATGCTTCAGTAATATCGCCTGTTCTGCCTTCGCCGTTGGTTTTCTGGGTAACATCATATTTCCAAGGATCTTCAGCTTGGTTAATGTCTTCTCTGCCCTTGTAGAGTACGCCTTTGCTATCTGCCTAGAATAATGTTTCCGGGTTTTATACCCCACTTCATAAGTACATAAGCAGTGCGAATGTTAGCTGCTCCTGAACCGACCAACGTGATTAGGCTTTCTTTTGGTTTTTTGCCAACAATTTTGAAGGCGTTCATTAATCCAGCCAAAATTACGGTTGCGGTTCCTTGCTGGTCATCATGCCAAACTGGAATCTGCATCTGTTCGCGAGCTTTTTCAAGAACCTGGAAACATTTGGGTTTCTCGATGTCTTCAAGGTTAATGCCACCAAAAGAAGGCTCTAGAGCTTTGCAGATTTTGACAATCTCATCCGGATCCTTGGTTCGCAAGGCAAATCGGAAATGCATCCACACCGCCCAGATACTTAAACAGGAGTGCTTTACCCTCCATAACGGGCAACGCAGCTTCAGGACCAATATCACCTAAACCTAGAACCCGTGTCCCATCAGTGACAACAGCAACATAGTTCCACCGATTAGTTAACTCAAATGATTTTTCAGGATCCGCTTGGATTTCACGACAGGGTGATGCGACACCTGGAGTATACCAGACTGCGAAATCATCGACGCTTCGGACGGCACATTTGGGGATTAGCTGCATTTTTCCCTCATAGAAGCGGTGCATTGGTGAAGAGAGCTGTGCAGGCTTTTTGGCTTTCGCAAGCAACTCATCCACGGTTGGTTTAACATCAGACTTAGGGGTAACCATCAAAGACAACTCTGTTCAACGGTGAAAAACACCGCAGAGGATTTAAGTTTTTATTTGACAATTTCAAATCGGCGATAATTCGACGAATACCAGATAACATTCAGGAAGTAGACGGAAAAGAATTATTAAATAGATAAAAAATCAAAAAAAGAAAATATTTCTAAACTCAACACATTGGAAGGGCTTAGTATCTTGGTCTGTAACCGCCGCTGCCGCCGCCACCGCGTCGATCTCCACCGCCGCCGTAACCACCGCCACCGCGTCGATCTCCACCGCCGCCATATCCGCCGCCGCCACGTCTGTCTCTTCCGCCGTAACCGCCGCCACCGCCGAATCCTCGTCCGCCGCCTCTGCCGCCGCTTCTAAATGGTCTACGTTCTTGCTCGTATGTTTTGCTTGAAACATTGTTTTCTGTGTTAACTTCCACTGTGAGTGGCTCTTTTGCTGGTTCGAGTTTGCCGTATTTGCCGATGTTTAGACGTATGTTGCCTTTGAAGAGTGTAACATAACCGTTTTCAATGCGTACTGTATCTGCTTCGTTGACTTTCTCAATGTTGTCATCCCATAGGGTTAGATATACTACGCCAGTTTCGTCGCCGATGAGTGCATCGCTAACTTTGTGTGCAGATCCATCTCTGCCCATTGGAATTTCGCGTATTTCTGTTTTGGATACTACTTTGGCCGTAACATTAACCGCTTTTGATTGTGGGGTTAAGTCTCCGACTTTTGCTTCTACAGGTTCCTTTTTGTTTTCGAAAAAACCTTCAACAGCCAATTGATTTCACCTATTGTATAGTATGAGACACAACTTAGATTTCTCTGCACTTAAGTGTTTCGCTTTGACAGTTTCTGCAACCAAAGGCGTTGTGCATATTAGTTGGTTTGGTGTTCCTGACTTTTTATGAGAAAACTACACTTAGCCGCCGTGATAGTTATAGTTGCGGTACTTGCTGCAAGTGTAGGATCAATTGTTGTATTAAATTCGCAACAAACGCCAAAATCTAATTCACCGGTACTCTACACTTACCATGTAATCAAAACATACTCGCATGACACTGGAGCATTCACCGAAGGCTTGGTATATGATAATGGCACCTTGTATGAGAGTACGGGTGGTTACGGAGATACTTTTGGCGTCAGCAGTTCTGATGTCTCTTCGTTACGTCGAGTTGATCTTGAAAACGGAAATGTGACCAAAGAAATCCTGCTGGCGAGTGACTATTTTGGAGAAGGGTTAACTGTGGTAAATGGTTCGCTGATTCAGTTGACTTGGCAAAATGGTATTGGATTTATTTACAATAAAGAGACTTTTGCGTTAGAGGGCAATTTCAGCTACAATACAGAAGGCTGGGGATTAACGTATGACGGAAAGGAACTGGTAATGAGCGATGGTACCTCAAATCTCTATTTCCTTGACCCGGTCACCTTCCAAAAAACAGGACAAGTAACCATCCATAATGGAAACGCCTCAGTTACCAACATAAACGAACTCGAATACATCAACGGCGACGTATATGCTAATATCTGGCTAACACAAAAAATCGCCATAATTAACCCTCAAACAGGAACTGTAAAAGGAATTATAGACTTGACCGGACTCTACCAACCAAATGGAGAATCAGTTCTAAATGGCATAGCATACGATTCACAAACGAACAGACTTTTTGTCACGGGTAAAAACTGGCCAAACCTCTACCAAATCACCATAACACCCAAAACCTGAATGCATCCGCAATTCAAAAAGCAATTCAGGAAAAAAGTGGGAGGTTAACGGTTTTTCCGTATTTTTTCTTCCACTCATTTTTTGCAGGTCAAGTCTGAGCCTTATTGTTGCCTATGGCCCACCCAAGCGCTGTCTTAGGCGCTGCAGATTCTTTCACCATTTTGAACCCGCAACTCAAAGCCAAGGTGCTACAACACTATGCATGTTCAGCCCATAGAGGCAAAGTATTAGTCGCGAGCTAATTTTCCGCTGTTTTAATTAGCACACATCTTTGCCTCGATGCATTGCATCTAAAGCTTGCTCCTTGACCTGCATAAACTATTTTGCACGAGCTTTATTATAAATTTTGTGACACTTATATGACAAAATAGAACAAGTTTGTCTTATTTAGAACAAAAGCTTGGAAAGCGGTTCAGAACCCACTCACAGGTTCAGCCGGCAAACAGTCGCTGGTTTTTAGCCGTTTCATCAATAACGCCACTGCCGAGATTGCAAGAACAATAAGCAGCACTAGTATTGTTGGGGTTGGCAACTCTGGAACCGTTGGGGACACCGAAGCATTGGGAGTCGTTGAAATTGAAGAACCTAAAGGTGTCACTGAATCAACTGATGTTGACGGATTTACAAGGTTAATAGTTCCATCTGATGCAAGTTGCGAGAGTTCCACGTCATTCAACGCTAATCCTGTGGTCCCGGTGCTAGTTACAGTGAATGTTACTATCGCCATTGTTCCGCTTCCAGTGAAAGCGGGTGTAGTTGAACCAGTTGAAGTTGCTAACAAGTGATATTCTCCATCTGACTGGGAAGCATCATTATTTACAACATCGACGGGGTAGCTTGATGATTCATG
>CAVZPM010000007.1:0-66586 GCA_963777155.1 Candidatus Bathyarchaeota archaeon | reverse complement strand
GATGATTTAGCCGAGCGTGTTGATGAATTGCATAAGGCTTTTTCTAAGACGGAGTCAACGGTTGCAAAGGAAGAGAAGGCCTTGGATTCATCTGACGAACTTGACAAGACAGCTGGCAAAAAAACCTCGATTGCCGTTGACGATGGCATTGAGTTGACTTCTCACACAGAACAAAAGAGGAAACTATTTTCTCGCCAAAAATCAGCCAAAGTTCTCAAACCTGCATTAGACCTAGATGGAACTATCCCCAAGAAAAAAAGTAGAACATTTCAGGTTCCTTCTTTTTCCAAAAAATCCGAATTTGTTGCTCCTATTATTCCTGTTCCTGAAGTAAAAACGTCAGTTCCCGAACCAGTTAACGAGAAAGTGCTCGAAACTTACTCACTTATTGAACCTTATTGTCGGGTGAATATAATTAAGGATTTAGACAGGGGAAACATCAAATATGTGGTTGAGGAACCCAAACTCACAATTGAAGATGAAGCTCACCTTAAGCGGTTAAAAGAAATCCTCAATCAAGTAATAACTCTGAAGCCGTCAGATTTGCAATCAAAAGAAACGGCTGGAAAATACCTTGTAGCCAAGAGTAAGGAAATTTTTAACGACTACGATTTCAAAATCGACGAAGCTACTCAAGACAAATTGCTCTACTGCGTAGTTAGGGATAATCTTGGTTTTGGAAAAATAGATTCCTTAATGCATGACCAATTAATCGAGGACCTTTCATGCGACGGAGTCAACATCCCAATATTCGTTTGGCACCGCAAATCCGAGTCCATTCCAACTAACATCCGATTTGAAACAGAAGAGGAACTTGACTCATTTGCTCTTGCGACTCGCCTATATGTGTGGAAGCCACGTATCCATAGCTCAACCATTATTAGATGCAAGTCTACCTGATGGTAGCAGAATCAACCTAACTTACGGTAAAGAGGTCACTCGAAAAGGATCAACTTTCACAATAAGAAAATTCAAACTCGACCCATTTACAGTAACTGATCTAATCACCTTTGGCACAATCTCGGCGGATATGGCTGCTTTCTTTTGGTATGCAGTTGAAAATCGAGTATCAATCCTAGTAGCCGGTGGTATTGCTGCAGGTAAAACTACACTTTTAAACTGCCTAAGCATGTTCATTAAAGCTGACTTAAAAGTTGTATCAATCGAAGATACACCAGAGATTAACCTTCCACACGAAAACTGGATTCCAGCAACTACTAGATCGCATTTCGGTATAGCCACAGATTCAGCAGATGTAACATTATTCGATTTGCTCAAAGCTTCTTTGAGACAAAGACCTGACTACATCATAGTAGGTGAAATCAGGGGAACAGAAGCATACACACTTTTCCAAGCTGTTAGTACTGGGCACCTTGGAATGTCAACAGTCCACGCTGAGTCAGTTGAATCAGCAGTTTACCGTTTAGAATCAGCACCGATGAACATTCCTCGTACTCTTATTGCAGGCATTGACATCATTTTGGTTCAAAAGCGAGTAGAAATAAAAGGCAAACCCATGAGAAAGACAGTTGCAGCCTCAGAAATTGTCGGTTTGGATCCTCGTTCAGGAGAAATCTTAACAAACGAGGTATATAGATGGAACGCAACTGACGAAACTTTCGATTATACTGGTCGAAGTTACATTCTTGAGAAGATTGCTGAAAAAACGGGTTTAAGCATTGAACAAGCCGAAGAAGAACTCAAAAACAGAAAGAAAGTAATAACTTGGATGGCTAAGAAGAATATTCGCAATTACAAAGACGTATCCAACATTATTCGCTCGTATATGGAGAATCCTGCACGCATACTTGCGGAGGCACTAAAAGACGAATAAGCAGCTGCTCTCTCTCTGTCTAAGAGCATACAAGATTGTTCCATCATACTTCGTTGAAGAATTTAAAAGTATGCAGGACAACTTGGCTAAAGCAGCTGTAAAAATCACCTTCCAAGCTTATTTGGGCTTGATGGCATTCTCCACCCTTGTGGCTACAATAGTAGGTTTTGGGCTTTCTCTTCTGATTTTTTCAATCAGACTTCCATTTGTCCCTGCATTTGTATTTTCAATAATAGCGGCAATGATTGCTGGTATTGCTGTTTTTGGATTTTGCTATGTTTATCCTGTCCTTACCATATCTTCAAAAGTGAGAAAGATAGACTCAAATTTACCCTTAACCGCCAATTTCATGGCTGTATTAGCAAGTTCAGGCATGCCTCCTGAACGTATTTTTAGATCTTTAGCTAATGTCGGTGACGAGTTCGGGGTTGGAGACGAAATTACGGCGTGCAATTGCTGATACCGAATTGATGGGTTTGGACTTAAACGATTCATTAAAACGCGCATCTGTAAGATCTGCTTCAAGAAAGTTTGGTGCAATGTTAGATGGAATTGTTACCACTTCCCATATGGGTGGAGACTTAGCCTCTTTTCTCAGAGATGAGTCAGAAAAGGCCAAGAAGTTACGGGTTACTTCAATGAAAAGTTTCTTAGACAGTCTTGCAGGAATGGCTGAAGTCTATGTTAGTTTCATGATTGCACTACCCTTGGTCCTTGTAGTTATGCTCTCCGTAATGTCCTTCTTAGGCGGAGGATCAATGCTTGCTGGTATGGATCCTCAAACAGTCTTGTTACTTATGACCTTCATAGTAACTCCCGCGGGTGTGGGAATAATGTTGCTAATGGTCGATTCAATGACGCCTCCGAGGTAACTAAATATGGGCAAAGTACCAATAAGAATAAGACAATATACTATCGGGGCTTCGTTACTTTCAGTTTTCGTAGTTGTAGCTTTAATTGGGGTTTTGTCATGGTCGGCTCTAACAACTTATCTTAACGAAATCTTTTTTGTTAGCATATTAGTGATATTAATCCCTTCAGCTATTCTTGACTTGAAACACCAAAGATGGATATCCTCAATAGAAAACCAGATGCCTCTGCTCGTCAGAGGAGTTGCAGAATCTCAGGAAACTGGGATGACCCTGATTAGAGCTTTAGAAAAAGTTGTCGACAACAAAATGGTAAGTGGTCCCCTTTCTAAAGAAGTAAAGCAGCTAGTTATTGAAATGTCATGGGGCACATCTTTTGAAGATGCACTAACCAATTTCAAAAATCGTATAAACTCACCTATAGTAAACCGCTTCTGTGTGCTTGTTTTGGAAGCAAGCCGATCCGGAGGAACAATCAAAAAAGTATTTACAGCAACAGCAGGGTTCATGGAGGAGATGAAAGATATCGACAGGGAAACCGACGCCCAGATGAAACCCTACATCATAGTAATCTACGCTGCCTTTGCGGTGTTTATAGTTACAGCAATTCTACTGGTTCAATCATTTTTTGCTCCCATGTCGGGATCTCAACAAATATCAAGCAACACAACCATTGCTGGAGTTGGTGGTCTAAAGGATTTCTTCTATCAAGACATGCTTGTTTCCGCTTTAACAGGGGGACTAATGGCGGGAAAAATTGGCGAACGCAGAGTAGCTGGAGGCATGAAACATTCAATCTTACTGGTAGTAATAGGATACGCAATATTCTTTGCGGGCATTCCTCCCAACTGGATGTGAAAAAATGAAGAGACTACTTAAAAATAGAAAAGCAGTTTCACCCGTCATCGCCACCGTATTGATGATAATGATAACGATGGCTGGGATGGCGATTCTTTTCGGATTCGTGATTTCGTATTCAGATGCCTACAAAGCAGGGGTTGGAAGTTCAGTTATGGAATCTTTAACTATTGAAGATATATGGATAAGCCCCTCCTCTGTGCCTGATCCATTGCACACGGTGCAGTTATCAGTGTATAACGTTGGAAAAGTGGATTCCACAATAACTTCGGCATATGTTAATGGGTTAGCATTAACTAAAGATGGCAACTTAAACTTAAAGGAATCAATTATTGTCGGTCAGCATCTAACTGTTACGCTTAACTGGAACCAACCTTTTGCTCATGGGCAGAAATATACGTTTAGGATTTCAACTCAAAGTGGTTCAAACTTTGATATAACATATACATCGCCATAAATATGAGGTAAAAAAATTGATGAGACGATTATTAAAAAACAAGAAAGGCACAGCAGAAGTAATTGGATCAGTGATGTTTATTGTTATATTACTGTTTTTCTTCACCAACGTTTACTTGTGGCATGACGCGGCAACGAAAGAAATGAATGATTTGTACGTTCAAAAACTGAATTCTCCGATTGTTGCTGCTGTCACTATTGAGAATGGCCAATATATTTTAAGCGTTACTGACAAAGGAGGAGTTGATGCTACCCTTTCAAGTTATTGGGTAAACGTCAAATCTGCAGGTAATCCAGATACTCTACATGCCAGTTTTCCTCTTAGCAACGTAGTTGTGGCAGGAGGACCAAGCACAACAATTCCAATAGCCAATTATCCCTCAGGAACAATTATCAAAGTTATAACTTCGACTGGTAATTCAGCATCTTGTAACATTCCATAATTTTTTGACTATTTTCTATTCTAGAAAAAAGCTTATTCCTAAGTTTTATTCTTAGACTTTATTCTAACTTTAAACCTGAAAAAATATTCAATATTATAGGGCAATAAAAATAAAGAATTTAGCGTGGTTATGTGGTATAGCCGTTTAGTTTCCCCAGTCCAAGTTGGTACTGAATGTTGCAAGTTGGGTTCCATGATAGGGGAATTGAATGTCAACTTTTGAGTAAGCGCCTGATGCTAGAGATTCTATGTTGGCTGAACTATCTATTCCTGTGGAGCCATCGCTTCGGGTTGCTGATACATGTAGCACGCCGTTATTTGCTGTGCCTGTTCCAACGTTACATACATATCCGGTTACTTCCAAGAAAGGCGAGGTTGCATCTGTTCTGTTATCGATATATTGCATACCAACTGTGATTAGTTTAGCTGTTGGTAAGGTGCCATTTGCCACTTGTGTTTGAAGAGCTACTATTTGGTCGTTCAACGTTTGGATCTGACTATTTTTACTATTCATATCTGTATAGTATGTTATTACGGCGAAATTTAGAGCAACTATAGTTATAATACAGAGTATGGCGAGGGCTATTGCCACTTTTCTGCTCACTGTTTTGTTTGTTTGTGTCATATGGAATCGTCTTTTTTAATATTGTGTCTCATTTAGAATAAGAATTTTTCGGAGTACTACTATAGATTTATGGAATGTATTTGTTGGTGTTCTTTGTGTGTTTTAGATCAAACGAACTTTAGTCGGTCTGTTATTACTTATTCCGCTAATAATCCATTCACCAACCGCAAGATCCGCGGGTTCGTTTGTAGCTCCTGCAATGCTAGAGAGGTAAGCTATGTCTTCTTTGTTTGTTGTTTTTCCAATTATTTGGTAGCCCATTTGAGATAGTATCTTACCTTCAAGGTCTGAGGGATTAGTGGTTAGCAAGCAAATTGAAATCCCTATTTTTCTTCCCTCAACTACCGCTTGGTTGAGTACTTCTCCTTTAAGATTTTCAGCTTCTTCAATAATTAGAAATAAAGGCGTGATTTTATTCTCTAATCTCAGTTTCAGTATTATCTGCAGAGATTCGAGGAAAAAAGATCGTTTTTCTTCAAGTTCCATGCCTTGAGCATTTAGGACGGTTATTGAACCTTTTTTTATCATTTTAGATAGAGAATCCTTGTCGGTTTTCCCATTGATTTCAACTTTTGCTGTCTCTATGACATTTGAGTACTCATTGTACGAATCAAAGAGAATTATTTGAGCGGAAATCTTGCTAGAGATTTCTTGAAGAAGCAATTTTCCGAGGTGCGTTTTGCCTGCTCCAGGACCAGCCGCAATTAGGATGTGTTTTGAAGTTAAATCTTGTGCGTCTAAGAAACATTTGATGCGTCCTTGGTTTTCTTGATCCTCAGCTGAAGAATTCTCAAACATTCCAATTTCGATCGGAGCTTTGAAGGTCTCTCCTTTAGTGTTTCTGTTCAAAATGTCCTCAAGAAATTTTTTTAGAGGTACATAAACGCGGCCACCGGGGTTAGGTGGAACCAAAACTTCACATCAAAGGTTTATTCTCGTTTCTTAAATCGACATACCCGACGATTTCGGCGGTTGCTAGCATTTTACCCATTTTATCGCCAATACTTGAACCGCCAGCGACTTCTTCATAACTGGTTATGTCAGTTATGACTGCTAAGATCTGACAAACATCGCCAAAAAGTGGATGGTCCAGAAGGATATAATCATGTTTTTCTAGTCCAGATCGATTTTTTGGTGGGCTAATCAGAAAACTGAATTGCCCAGTGTGTGTGTTGTTTGATACAAGCCCAAAATGTTCTCTTATGCGAACGTTTGATAGATCCATGAATGTAACCTCTTGATTGGCATCTTATTATTTGATATTGCTTTTGAATGTATTTTAATTTAATCTGGATTAGAAATTCTTGTCACTTTTGATGTCTTAATTTATGAATATAAATTCGTTAATTAATTTTCCTTAGCTTTCTCTTCTTCTGGACAATAATATAGAATATTATTCCATGGTTTTTATATATCACTCTATCCTATATTAACGATTAATATAAAAATAGTTTAGAATAATACAGAATTAGAAGGAAAAAATAATTGACAAGAATTAGAAATGTAAGAAATACTACAAAATTCAAACGTTCAATCAAAGCAATATCTCCAGTCATTGCAACTTTACTGATGATAGCTATCGCAGTTGTCGCCTCACTAGTAGTCTACGCTTGGGTAACAGGCTACATGGGCAACACAACATCCAAAGCTGGAAAAGCCATACAAATCCAAAGCTTCGCATTGGCAAACGATGGTCTGCATGTTTATGTGCAAAACGTAGGGCAAGGAGCGGTGGAGCTAAGTACCGTGTATGTAGACAGTAACCTAAAGACATTTACTCCTGACCCAAATTACCCAGATAATGTACTTGAGGAAGGCAAAACTGCAGATTTACTAGTTGCTGGAACTTATGGCGAGAATGCAAAATTAAACATCAAAATTACAACAACCGACGGCACATTCATGACAAGAACGGGAACAGTCCCCTCCTCCTCAGGCGGATCAGGATCAGGCACTCAGTATAATGTTGTTGTGACTCAGACTGCTAATGGTGCGATTGCTCCTGCTGGAACAACTACTTATGCTGCTGGTGCTACTCCGAGCTTTACGATTACGCCAGATTCTGGTTATCACATTGCAAGTGTAACGACTAATGCTGGTGCGCAGGCTCTTACTTCGCCTTATGTGTTTCCAGCTCTCTCTGCTGATGCAACTTTAACAGCAACCTTTGCGGCTAACACGGTTAATTATAATGTTGTTGTGACTCAGACTGCTAATGGTGCGATTGCTCCTGCTGGAACAACTACTTATGCTGCTGGTGCTACTCCGAGCTTTACGATTACGCCAGATTCTGGTTATCACATTGCAAGTGTAACGACTAATGCTGGTGCGCAGGCTCTTACTTCGCCTTATGTGTTTCCAGCTCTCTCTGCTGACGGCACTCTAACAGCAACTTACGCAGCCGATGTTATTCAACAACAAGTAACTTACGTTTCAGCAGGAACAGCCTCAGGTGCTGCAGGATCATCATCAAATAATCCTACTCCAAGTTATCCAACGAGTTTCCAAGCAGGCGATTTAATTCTACTTCAGGTTGTTGTAAGTGGGACATCCGAAAGTCCGACCACTCCGACAGGTTTCAGTTCACTATATGGTCCAGATGAAAGTTCAGGAAGTAGTGGCGATGAGGCACGGCAATGGATTTACTACAGGATTAGTACGGGCTCAGAATCGGGGACACTTTCAGTTTCCGTAAGTGGCAGTGTTTCTGCAGCATCTCGCATGTACGCATTCCACAATGTTGCATCTACAAGCTTTACCGAATACAAAACTTTCGATGAATCAAGCAACGATATCATAAACGCTCCAACAGTAAATCCATCAGGAGCACGAAGACTTGCAGTTTCCTTTGTATTTGATACCAACAATATCGGTCTAGGCAGCTTCACAGGGGCAACTGGTGGAACTTGGGCAGAGGTCGCTGAATTCCAATATGACCCATCTTCAATTGATTTGACACTGCAACTTCAAACTGCAACTTTGGCAACTGATATCACAATAACTGGTGGAAATTACAATGCGGGCAGTAGTAATGAACGGTGGGGCGTAACAGCTTTTGCATTGATACCTCTCTAAACTTTAAACTGGTGTAACTCAACAAAAATCCCAAACAACCTTTCTTTTTTTGTATCTTGTTTGAGACAAATAACTGAACAAGGTTGCAGCAAAATCTCAGGTTCGATTTCTGATAAGGTATTTGGATTATTTTTTCGTTAGTGTTTGCGAAGGCAGGTCTTTTGTGGTTTTTGACGAACCTCTTATTTTACAAGCTCGCTTTTTTCCTATCTGCTGTTTTGGCTTATAGTCATGTTTCTGAAGGGTATTGTTTTCTTGTTCTTTACGTATCTGATGTTTGCTGTTAGGGGCATTCTATAGGTCGAGTTTGTTTTTTGTGGCCAGATTCGTATTTCTGGGTAGCCATTGATGGCTTTATCCAAGTCTATGCTTACGTAGATTTGATGACGGTAGTATTCGTGCATTTTCAGCACTATTGCGTTCTGCTATTTTCCGCACGAGAAACTTTAGCTGCTCAAGAAGCGTCTTAGCCGCTAGTTCTCTCTCTAACTTCTCATCATTCTCTTTCTGGAGTAGCCTTGACTGATGACTAAACTTACGTTCTTGATACGGTCTGATTTTGGCGACATCCCGCTCAATAATTCTCTCATTAACACCAAGCCTCTTGGCTATCTGACGTTGATTCAAATTTTCCTCTTCAAGCAAAAACAAAACCTGCTTTCTGCGATTGCGCTCTTTCCAATACTACCCGAACGTTTTATAATAACGCCTAATCCGCCTATTATTCGGCTTATTCCCCACTTTAACCTGCCTTCCATAACAAAATAAGATAGGAAACCATATTATTCTTTACAATAAAAAACCAAATCAAGCGCATTCCACATAATCTAGCCCAAAATGAACTAATTCATCAAAAAATTTACTTAGCATCCATCAATTGTGCAATTAGGGACATTTCTAAAAAAATTAAACATATATTTATCATTTAGAACAACGCTTTTTGTCAAACAAAAAATGACATTTTTTGCAAGCATGAATTATCGTTGTCCTTCCTGTAAGACAACTATTACCTGCACAAATTCTAAACAAAATAAAGCTTCTACGTTATTTATGAAAATTAGTATTCTCCGCTGGATTCAATAATAATTTACTCACTAAAATGAAAGAATTCTTCAAAATGCGCCAAAAAATATAGTGTGGTCTGTCCTCAACCTACTAATACATTCTTTGCAATACGGCTCTTGATGGATGTCCTCTTTTAACCAAGGTATTGACAAAGAATAAAAGAATAGTCTAACAAGAAGGAGCTTATCTTTATGTTTAGATATTTTCCTATTTTTCATTTATTTAATGGTGAATAAACGTTAGGATTAATTCACTAATTTGACCATATATACGTATATGATAAGAAGTCTTATAAGCAAAACTTACAAGAATAACAAAATGTCAAGAAAGGTGAAGTCATGGGAAAACTCTTAGTCATGGAAGAACCAGAGGCAGTTCCACAGAGTTTGGAATTTTGTGGTACCCGTTGCATAAGATTGGTGATAATGGTCATATTCAGTCAATTCCTCCTCTCATCAAAAACTCTTTTAGAAAAAACAGACGAAGAAAGACAAAGAGATGCCAGTTAACAAGTTGCTTGACAAAATCAACCTTCACTTTTACTATTTTTAGAATTCTCAGTATAGAGTATTGTTCCATGTATCTTAAATATCACTTCTACAAAGGATAACATTGAATTTAACGCTATTTAACAAACTGATAAGGAACAAAAGACAAGAGAGATAATCATGAGAAAAATAACTAAAATTAAGCGGTCAATTCGCGCCATTTCGCCAGTTATTGCAACTTTGCTTATGATTGCTATCGCAGTTATAGCTTCACTAATTGTCTATGCATGGGTTATAGGTTATATTGGTAGTGGTACTACTAAAGCCTCAAACAGTATGCTTATTCAAAGTACAAGCCACACACCTGATAACTTCATAGTTGTTTATGTGCAGAATGTTGGTCAAGGAACTCTTCAACTGCAACAAACCCAAAGCACCTACGTTAACAGTATTTTGAAGAGTATAAGAGGTAGCGACCCCACAATTTCAGCAGGTATGGTGACGTTTTCTCCAGATGCAACAGCCTCACTCAAGATTGATTATCCATACACCAAGAATGAAAAACTTACAATAAAAATAACTGCTACTGACGGAACCTTCGCTGAATATACAACAACTACCTCGAGCGAAACTACAAGCGGAACTTTTCCCGACTATGTGTCTCCGACTCCAGTAGGTCAAACTCCAACTCCGACTCCAGTAGGTCAAACTCCAACTCCGACTCCAGTAGGTCAAACTCCAACTCCGACTCCAGTAGGTCAAACTCCAACTCCGACTCCAGTAGGTCAAACTCCAACTCCGACTCCAGTAGGTCAAACTCCAACTCCGACTCCAGTAGGTCAAACTCCAACTCCGACTCCCTCACAAACGACTGTACACATAACATTCGCAGTAAACCCTGTAGGATCTGGAACTACAACCCCATCAGGCAGCCAAACTTACAATTATGGTCAAACAGTAAACATACAAGCGAACGCTGCAGCAGGGTACACTTTCTCATCCTGGACGTATAACGGTATCATCACAGTCAACAATCCCACGACATCTTCGACAACTGCTGCAATGCTCGGCGACGGCACCATAACAGCCAACTTCATCGCCTCGTCAGGCAACAAACTAGTCTTCACCCAAGGTACAAATCAAATCTTGGCTAAAAACGTGGGATCTGCAGAAATCAGAGTTCAACGCCAAACCTCCACAGGTAGCGTAATAACCGGCACAACAACAAGTGTGTCCTTAACCACAACATCCAGTGGTGGTAAATTCTACTCAAATGCTGCCTGCACCACCGAAATCACTACCTTCCTAACAATACCGAGCGCAGGAACAGCCAGTTTCTGGTACAAGGATTCAACCACCGGAACACCAACCATAACTGCCGCAGCAACCAGCTTCGCCTCAGCACAGACAACATTCAACGTCAATGTCCTATACTCCAACTTTGATGGATCAAACTGGCTTTCAGGTTGGACCACCGGAACTCAACCGCCATGGTATCAATCAGCGGTCGGTGAAGGGGTCGATGGAACGCAAGCAGCAAAATCTGATTCAACCAACTACCTCGGTGGAAACGACGGTCCATTCACATCCGATGTATCAGACACCTCCTCAGGCAACACGATGACAGATAACATTCGTCTATAAAGTGCAAAACACAGATAACGCAAACGATCTCAAAATACTTTGGTCCAACGCAGCAAACCCCAACTTAGGTCAAGGCAGTTCAGACTTCCACCTCATAGCAAATATCGGTCTACCTGGAAACAACGGTTGGAACTCATACACATTGACATTCACAAAAGCAGCAAACCCCACAATGTTCACGACGCATTTCTGGTTCCGCTTCGAAAGCAACCTCACAACCCATCAGGGAAGTGGATTAGTTGAGTCAGTATGGGTTGACAACGCAAAGATATCGGTGACATAATGATGATGAAGATTAACATACAAAAAACTCAAAATCCACCATTTTCTTTATATAAATAATCTACAAGGAATTGGAACAATATGAAAACCAAAATGAAAAGTCTAATCATAATAGCGCTCCTAAGCTTCTCGATGTTTCTTGCGGCCACAAGCTCTGCCTCCGCACAAACAGTAGTTCCAGGCGTTTCCAAAGGAGAAACATTCGATTACAGCTATAGTCTAATCTGGACCTCAACTGATGCATCAGCAACTCCGCCAAGTGATTTGGTGGAATACAATAATACCCAAAGAATCGAGTTTAGCATAACTGACGTTTCAGGAAGTGAAATTAGCGTAGATTTCATAAGAATCTTCAACAACGGCACCCAAACAGTTCAATCGGGTTCAATAAATGTAGAGTCTGGGACAGTTACCGTACCTTATGGCTTCCTAATAGTCGGTGCAAACTTGAACAAAGATCAACAGGTGTATCCAACTGGTGGTCATCAAGTCATAACTGACACAGTTATGCGTTCTTACGCAAGCGGTCAAAGAGAAACAAACGTCATGAGCGGTGGAGATTCATCGGATAGAACTACGATAAACTTTGACAAAATAAAAGGCGTAGCCGTTTACTACTCAAATGAAATTCAAGATACTTCAGGTGGTTATACTATTGTTTCTACTGAAAGCCTAACAAACACAAACTCTGATGCTTGGGCTGTAATTCCAGAGTTTCCCTCGATGGCAGTTTTTATGGCGCTGTTAATTGCAATACCGATTGTGCTAGTTGCCTACAAGAAAAAAACTCTATCAAACCACAAATTTGTGGTACTCCCCAAACTATAATCTCTTTTCTTTTTTTTAAAGAACAATTAATGCCAGTGGTAAAAGGATAGTATTCATTCTTTCGTTTTCCACTATTACGAACACAGGTCCCTTGTCGGAAAAAAATTAAGAAATTAAGACATGGGCCTATGAATAAAGGTATGTAAACATTTCTTTGAATCTAAAAAACGCAAGTCTTTTGATATTTTTTCACAAAGCCTCATTGGGTTATCTTTTTTTAGTTATTGAATTAATACAATAGTCTGTGAAGTCTTTGTCCGATTTGATACCTCAAAATACATGGTTCTGTAAAGCTCAAAATCACTGCTTAAAAAAAATCGTTGGGCACAATGCATCCAGATGAGACAATAATACCGTTGCCTCAGTAACATTTAGTTTTCTATGTTAGACAATAATTGGAATATGCCGTAAATCGGAATATTGTGAATGCGAGCCTAAGCCAGTTATATTACGATACGAGAGTTGAGTATCAATAGCCAATAAGGAAAGGATGATGTAATGAACGACATAGAAACAATGCTTTCAAAGAAAATAAAAGAAATAGACCCAACATTGGACATTAACGGTGCTGATCGCAAAGTCTTCCAAATAGCATGTCAAGACTTAGCATAATTATCTAAAATACATGAATTGGACCGGCATGGACAAGGAAACCAACATCTTAAGCAAACTCGACAAAATATCGATCTTCCATAGAAAGGAGAAAGCAGAACTCGAATGCTTTTTGAGTTATTGGACACATATTTGGCTAGAGAAATGGAACAAACGAATAAACCTACTCATAGGCAACAACCACAAAACCGAACCTAAACAATCTGACAAATCAGCTAAGGGAAACAGCCTTTGGACAAATCTTGAATGCAAAGAAGAAATGACGTGGGATGTAGTTGCAACTCTAATAAAACATTCAGAAATATGTGGAACACAAATTATCGCAGAAAGCATTCTAAAAAATGCAATAGCTGAAAAAGACGAGAAAGACATCAAAGATGCAGAGCAATTGTTGTCAATCCTAACCAACGCTCTATCCAAGGCAAGAAGACTTTCTCAAACAGTTGGCCCTTTGATCTCAATAAAGATTGATAAAGAATACTACTGCTGCTTTGCCAATCAAATGCAATAATTGTTTTAAGCCAAGTCGAGAAATGAGTTTTGGATCTAAAATGAAAAGTTGTTTGGACAGTTATCTACTAACCGTAATAACTATGATTTCTCATGTTCAACACCTAAAAAATATCCCGTATAGATCAAAATCTGTAAATTTATAGGTCCTTAAAATGCTGGAAAAAAATTATTTTACTTCTAAAATTTTTTTAGAAAAATGAACACTAGCTTCATAAAACTTATATTACGTATAGTCCATTGTTGCAATTACCAAATCTATTATCACTTAATGGAGACTAATTCATGACAAAATGCCCTAAATGTGGAAAAGAAGTACCCAAAAAAGGTTGGACGATGGCGGGCAAACCTGACCAAACAGGAAAAAAAACCGATATCACATTTGGCATGTGCGAAGAATGCGCATTGATATTAATTCTAGAATTACGCAAGTCTCAAAAATAACTCTCCATTTATATCGCAAACCCACTTTTTAAAAAAATGGCTGTACAAGAATTAAAAAAATTATCAGTTGATCATTTTATTTTCAAAATTAATTATAAACTCTGTAATGTAAACTCGACTTTAAGTGAGAAATATTTATGCTCTGGCTTTGCATCCTTTGCTGAGGTAGCATGCCCGGCAGTTCTTTTCTTCGCCTGTGTTCCAACATATTTTTACGGTTTTGGTTGGAGCTACCTCTTCTTGCACTACTGAATGGATTACTATTGTTTCGTGAAAGACCTGTGTTTCTTGTGTCTTGCTATTGGACCGTGACATACCTGTCTATCAGCCCCTTCTCGATATAAGTATTTTGTTTATTGAGAATTAAGATTTGAAAGTAGCGATATTTAGTTCAGAGAAAAAAGCTCTAAGGCTAATAAAGTTTTTTCATGGATTCTAAATTCATAAGCCCTTTATTGCCAATTCCCTCTTTTAAGAATACAAACTAACAATAGATCGATTAATTCACCCTGGGTATGCGGCTTGGACAACAATCAGTCTAAACAAAAACCAAAAAATGTAGAAATAGAATTACCTCACAGTAGCATTAACAAGCTTAGGCGAGGACCAAACTGCAAGCGCCAATCAAGCCGCACCAGATAATATATTGAAATTGAATTTTGAATCGCTTTTAGATTATGTTTCTGACGCCATCATAATCATAGATGGTGATGAACTAATTCTAGCCGCCAATAATGCAGCAAGCAAACTTCTTAGAATTCCAAAAAAAGAACTGATAGGAAATCATTTCCACGACTTAAAGACATTCGACGCAAAGACCAAATTGCTAATTCGAAAAAATCTAGAAAGACGGTTAAAAGGACAACCAATTGATATCTATGAGATTCCCCTTTTGGTGGATAATAAAATCAGATATTTAGAACCAAAAGGTAACAAAATTGAATACTCTGGCAAGCCTGCTGACCTAATTATTCTCCACGACGTAACTGAAAGGAAAAAAAGCCAAAGTCAACTTTTAGGAAAGATAGCAGAGCTCGATGAAAACTGCCTTGAATCCGAAGGAAAATATCTCAAACTGTTCCAAGAATCAGTCGATGCCATCGTCATAGCTGACGCTGAGACAGGCTTAATAACAGATTGTAACGCCGCTGCTTTGAATCTAATCGATTGCAATCAATCAGATTTGATTGGACAGCACTACTCATCGATTTATACTCAAACTCTGATGGAGCCTGCTTTAACAAAGGAATCAAGGAAAGATCTAATGAACAAACCTATCGAAGCACAAATCGTAACGAAAAAAGGCGTGCATAAATTTGTTTCATTTAAGATAAGTTCTTTTGAGTTTAAAGGAAAAAAATATAATCAAGGTACCTTCCGGGACATAACCGAGCGTAAGCTCATGCAACAGACGTTGCAGGAGAATGAAAAATTATACCGTGAAATGGCAAACTCTATCCGAGACGCTATAATTCTTGTTAATGATGAAGCAAAAGTAACGTTCTGGAATCCGTCCGCAGAGAAAATCTTCGGCTATTCAAGCTTAGAGGCAATTGGGAAAAATATTCATGAACTAGTAGTTCCAGACTCAATGTGTCCGGATGGAAGAACAAGGATAGATGCAGGAGTGAAAACTTTTGCTGAAGTAGGTATGGGCTATTTTACTTTTGGTAATGTCGAATTAGTTGGGCGTCGCAAGGACGGTACAGAGTTCCCAGCAAAGCTATCAATTTCTCCTTTAAGGTTGGGAGAAAAATGGAGTGCCTTGGGCGTAGTAAAGGATATTACGGAACGGAAAATACAGGAACAAAAGCTAAAAGATGCAGAACAACGATATCATGCCTTGTTTAATCACGCTCCCTTGGGCGTTCTTGTTGTAAACCCTGAAACTGCCTCTTTTGTGGAATTCAATGATGTAGCCCACACACAATTAGGCTATTCGAGAGAAGAATTTGAAAAGTTAACAATTCACGACATAGATGCAAATCAATCCCTCGACGAAATAAAATCCAACATAAAGAAAATTCTGTCTGAAGGCGGAACCGAATTCCATACTCAACATAAGACCAAAACAGGCGAACGAAGAGATGTCTTAGTCACCGTTAGAGTCTTTCAATCGCAAGGAAAAAAACACCTTCACTGCATTTTTCATGATATAACCGAAATAAGAAAGACCCAAGATGCACTCATTAAAAGCGAAGCGCAATATCGACAACTTGTTGAGCTTGCACAAGAGGGTATATGGGCATTAGATAATAACTTTAAAACATACTTTGTAAATCCTCGAATGGCAGAGATGCTAGGTTATACGAAACTGAAATGATAGGTAAACACGCATTTGATTTTCTGACTGAAAACAGATGTAGAAAACTTCAAACGCTATCTTATAGAATCGAACAACAATATTGCTGGACAATATGAATGTGAGTTAATCCATAAAAATGGAACTGCTATCTACACCAATATAGCTATCTCTCCAATTATTGATGATCAAGACCAAAAAATTGGTGTGCTAGCCGTAATATCTGACATAACAAATCGGAAAAGCATCGAAAAAGCACTCAAAGAAAGCGAGGAATTATCGCGGTCAATCGTGGCCAATGCACCAATTGGAATCGCAACTTCAGATGCCAACTATAAATTTGTAAGTGCAAACGATGAATTTTGCAGAATTCTAGGATATACTGAAGAAGATCTTAAGAAATTAACATTCAAAGAGATTACTCATCCCTGAAGATCTCCAAATGAGCGATGGAGAAAATGCTTGCTCTTAAGAATGGAAAAATCCATGTGCTAAACGAAGAAAAACGCTACATTAAGAAGAATGGAGCAATAATTGTCGGAAAAGTAACAGTCAGCGCAATTTCTGACCAATATGGTCAACCTGTCCTTTTTGTAGCCCAACTAGAAGACATAACAGAACGTAAACAACTTGAGAATAATCTTCGTAGTAGCGAGGAAAAATTCCGAGCTATCAGCACATCGGCAATGGATGCAATTCTTTTAATTGATGGAGAAGACAGAATCATCTACTGGAATCCAGCAGCCGAGCGCGTATTCGGTTTTACAGAAAAAGATGCAATTGGCAAAAAAATATCTGCACTAATCATTCCTCCACTTTGCTCGAAAGAGTCATCACGCATTACTTAAAAAACTAAGAAATGATGGCTTTTCAAGGAAGAACTTTACCGTAACAGCTCTTCGCAAAGATGGCTCGCAGTTTCCTATAGACCTCTCAGTCTCTTCAGTTACTTTGAAAGACAAGAAATGTATGCTTGCTATAATTAGAGATATCTCCCAGCAAAAGCAACTGGAAATTTCGCTAAAACAAGAACGCGACATGCTTGAAGACATTACAAAAAATATTGGCGCTGGACTAGTAATAATCGACAAAGACTATCGTATAGTATGGACAAACAACTATCTAGCGAGAATCAACGGAGATGTTGTAAGCAAGTTATGCTATTCAACCTTTAACACGTCTAAAACCACCTGTACAGGCTGTGGTCCAAAGAAGATCTTTGCAGGAGCAGAATATGACTCACGTGAATACTTCAATAAACAACTGCACGACAAAGGATTACCCTGCTGGTTTGAACTTATAGCTACCCCGATTAAAGATAAAGATGGAAAAGTAATTGCGGCGCTTGAGCTGACTGTTGATATTACAGAAAAGAAAGAACTTGAGAAAAAAATCCGCGAAGAACGAAACAAGCTTGCGGCCATCACAGAAAATATAAGCGCCGGACTCATGCTCGTAGACAAAGAATATAAAATTATTTGGTCTGAACAATTTTGCCCAGAAATGGTTTGGACAAACTGAAGACAAAAAATGTTTCAGTGTTCTCTCATTGCAAAAATGCAACTTGTGAAAACTGTGGTGTCCAAAAAATTTTCGATGGTAAATCCATTAGATGTTTGCACAACAAGCATAGATGTAAATGGTGAAACCAAAATCTTGGAGATTACAACTACGCCTATGAAAGATAGTGAAGGAAATGTCGATGCTGCCTTAGAGTTGGCTACTGGATGTAACTGAAGTCAAGAAAAATGCAGAGCCAATTATCAAAATACTCTCAACAACTTGAAGAAATCGTTAAAAAACGCACTGTACAACTAGAACAAGCACAAGCAAAATTGGTTAAATCAGAGCGACTAGCTGCGATAGGCGAATTAGCAGGCATGGTTGGACATGACCTTCGAAACCCGTTGACTGGAATAAAGAACTCGGCGTACTTGCTTAAGAAGAAAGGAATGGAGATCTCTGAAGCCCAAAACCAAGAGATGCTCGAAATTATCGATAACTGTGTTAATTACTCCAACAAGATTGTGAATGATCTTTTAGATTATTCTAGAGAAATCCATCTTGAACTCCAAGAATTATCTGTTGACAAACTGCTAACGCAATCTATTGCAATGCTAACTATTCCAAAAAATGTAGACATACAAGTGAACGTGTCCAAATCAACCAACGATAGAGGTTGACCCAGGAAAAATAGAGCGCGTTTTCATAAATCTAATAAAAAATGCTATAGATGCAATGCAAAACGTGGGCAAAATATCAATCGACAGCAAGGAAGTCGATAATCTACTGGAAATCTCTTTTGCTGACACAGGTATGGGTATTAGTGATGAGATTTTACCTAAACTTTTCTTACCGCTAGTTACCACAAAAGCACAAGGAATGGGCTTTGGATTAGCCATATGTAAACGCATAGTAGAAGCCCATGGAGGAACAATAAAGGTCAAAACAGCAATAGGCAAAGGAACAACCTTCACTAGTTTCATTGCCTATCAAACAACCAAACCGTGTTAGAGTTGGAGGTGATATTTAATTGATTAAGAATGCAAAAATACTAGTAGTTGACGACGACGAAACCATACGAAAAACCATGAAAGCTATACTGGAAGATGAAGGATACATTGTTGACTTAGCATCCACTGGAAAAGAAGCCATTGGCAAAACCGAAAAAACTGTCTACAACTTAGCGCTGTTAGACATTAGATTACCCGACATGGAAGGTGTAGAACTGCTAAAACTAATGAAGGATACGGTTCCACGAACACGTAAGATAATGGTGACTGGCTACCCATCTGTACAGAACGCTATAGCTGCAGTAAACAAACAAGCAGATGCATACCTGGTAAAACCTGTAGACATCGAAAAACTTCTAGAGACAGTCAAGAAACAACTGCAATTGCAAGAGGAAGAACAACACTTTAGCGAGGCAAAGGTAGCTGAATTCATTGAAACTCGGGTAAAATCCCTCTAAAATCTCCCTAAAAACTTTTCTTTTTACTTCTTTTTAATTTTTTTATATTTAGGCAATTGATTCTTTAGAACTGTGTTGCAGAATAAATATTAAGGATAATCTGAATGCATCGACATTTGCTTAGTTGATCAGGGCTGCTTACTATTAATTCTTTAAGTGACTTTAGACTCTTCGATATAACGTTAACGCAACGTTAGCAAATCTGAGGGGTATTAGATGCCAAATAGGGCGAAATGATTCATTAACACGTAACCAGCTAATGCGCTGCCAAAAAAACACACAAAGATCAAAAGACCCTCGTGTTTATCGCTAAAGTTTTCAAACAGACTCAATTAAGATTCACCTTAGGATTACTGTTTAGGTGTTGGATAGGTAAAGGTTTTATGAAGGAAAACTATGTATTCACAATCTAAAACAGCGGGCCGTTAGTCTAGCTGGCTAGGACGTCGCCCTCACGCGGCGAAGATCACCGGTTCAAATCCGGTACGGCCCACTCCCAATTTGGGATAAGTATTGTTGCCTAGTTGAGATGAGGGCTTAGTTGCAAAGTTTTATCCGAATTTCGCTAGCACTTGCCTTCCGAAGTCGGTTATTTCGATGGTGTTGAAATCGTAGGGGCCATGTCTTTTTGGCGCGTCAGGTATGTCGATGAGCTTGGATTTTGACAGGTGCCGCACTGCGTCGTTTAGGGCTTCAGGCATCAAACCTGTTTTTTTGTGTAAGAGGTCCACCGTCACTAAGAGACCTTTCTCAAATTGGGAGAGTGCAACAAGAACTCTTTTGGCTGACGGGTCAATCATGTCGAAATCATCTTGTTCAAAATCTTCAACCATTCCAAAACACCACTCAAAACTAGGGCAGTCTCACATAAAAACCATTTGAAAAAACCCAATTGAAAATAGCCGACACTGATAAGTTTGATGCTGCTGAAGCAAATTTCACGGACACTTTTAGCAAGGATTGAGCACGCATGAGGCGTGATCCTAATAATATTCTTTTAAGGGGTTTTGAGGGTCTGTAGCTAGTTTTATGCGGTTCGAGATCTCTACTCCATCCCACTTAGCCTGTTGCGTTCGATGCCTAGATGAATGCAATGAGCTCTCATTCTTCAAGTCAAGACTGTAAATCAGTGCATTATCCTGGGGCGTTTCAATAGTGCACATCTGAGTGAGGCCCAGATTTTCAAAAAACCTTCTGAAAGGGCGAATGGAATTATTGTGACAAGAGATCGCAACGTTTCCTGGATTTTGCCTGAGCCAGTTTCCAAGTTCGTCAAGAAACGATTGAACTCGTTTCTCAACCATTTTCAGGCTTTCTCCTTCGGGCGGCGCTGTATTATAGCCTCTGTGACACTGTTCATAGAACTCTTTGTCTTCGTAGACTACTCTCTCCTTGCTTCTGCCTTGCAGAAGGCCGTAACAGCGTTCGATAAGACGGTCATCCACAAAAACGGGAACCGAAAGGTGGTATTGGAGCACGATTTTCAATGTTTTCTTGGTTCGCTTAAGATGTGAAGTGAAAGCGTAATCAATTTTGTACTCTGCAAGTTGCAGCGCAATTTTTCCCGCCTCCAAAATCCCTTTAGAGGTTAGTTTAGAGTCTCGCCAACCTGAAAAAACCCCGTTCTTATTGTCAAATGTCTCAGCGTGTCTGAATACAAACAGTTTACTGGCCATTGATCTCAACCGAACTAGAGTATAGGGGCATTTTTATTAACATTATTAAAATGACAATATTGATTTTTCGCCCGTTTCCAAGCCAAGCGCGCCTACTTACACGTACTCCCTTAAGTCTTTATGTTCAATTTGTGTTTTGCTCGTCGCTGAAGGAGTAAAAATAATGCTGTGGGTACGATTATCGCAACAATCGACATGCTTATTATCAGAATTATAAAGTTGAATCCTGTAACCCCGAAAGTTTCTGGAGTAATGCCCAGCAGTGCATAAACTGGATCAAGTACACTTCCTTTAGCCATCATGTGTCCACCGTAGCTGCCAGCTAAGACCATAAAAAGAAAACCGAAGACTGCTAAAGATGAGTAAACTGCCGACGTTCCGCCGTTTTTCCACAAGTTTATTCCATATTTTGATCGTAGGAGAACGAAGATGATAAAAAGTTCAGTGGCTAAAACAGAAAAAAGGACCTTATTAAGCCCCAATGGAGTCGCAGTTATGAGTTCAAGAGGCCACGCATAGAAGCCTATTATTGCTGAAGCAATTAGACCGAAAACCCCTCCTATTCCCGCCACATACGAAGTGGGCTCAGCATACATAGCAATCTTTCCCATGAATGAATCAACCGGCCAAAAAACACCATAACTCTCACTAGTTCTCCGCATTCTCAAGTGAGTTCGAGCAACAACAGTCGCTATAATACAGATAAATGCAAGAGTAAGCATTCCGCTGTGCAGTTCCACAAGCATAGAATGTACCGTTGCGATTGCGACCATTCTATACCCCATTTAACTCATTGGAAATAAGCTGTATATTAATTTTTGTCTTATTCTTTTTGCCGAGTCTTGTTTTGTTGTGTTCGTCTCCGTTGAATTAAGATTGTGCTTAAGTTAGAATAATGCAGTAACAGCGTATTAGGGAGTACTTGAATTTGGGTTTATTCGCATTCGCCTTTTTAATTTGGAGAGGTAAAGTCCAGATTCTTCGATCGGTGCAAGCTGCTCCGTATTTCTGCTCTAACTAAGGAAGTGATGAATCTTTCCGTAAGAATGAAATCTTAAATACTTCCAAAGATGAAAACAGTTTCAGGGAAGGTTGATGACATTTGTCTCAGAAGCCTTCAGTCGGTATTTTCATTTGTCATTGCGGAGGAAACATAAGCGACACTGTAGATGTGGCGCGAGTTAAAGAAACGATTGGCGCCTTAGATCAAGTGCAAGTTGTCGAGACTTTCGAATACGTCTGTAGCAACCCCGGACAGGAAATGATAAAGAACTCTATTAGAGAAAAGGGCTTAGAACGAGTGGTTGTGGCTTCTTGTTCTCCTAGAATGCACTTAGACACCTTTAGACAAGTCGTGAAAAGCGCAGGATTGAATCCTTACCTCTTGGAAATGGTCAACGTTAGAGAACAGTGTAGCTGGGTTCACGACGACAAGGAAAAAGCGACCAACAAAGCAATCGTTCTTGTAAGTGCCGCAGTACATCGGGCTCGATATTTGGAGCCGCTAACTCCAATTAAATTGAAGGTAACTGAGAGCGTGTTAGTGATCGGAGGCGGCATAGCAGGAATTTACTCCGCTCTTGAATTAGCCGACAAAGGCTACCAAGTGTACCTGGTTGAGCGAAACCCAAGCATAGGCGGCCACATGGCTCAACTTAGTAAGACATTTCCGACGTTTGACTGCTCAGCCTGCATTTTGACTCCAAAAATGGTGTCGGTAGCGCATCATCCAAACATAAAGATTTTCACTAACGCAGAACCGATCCTTGTTAGAGGTTATTCAGGAAGGTTTGAAGTTACGATTAAGGTGAAACCCCGATATGTAGATCCCCAAAGATGCAAAGCATGTGAAGATTGCGCCAAGAATTGTTCAGTCAAGAAAACTAGTAGTTTTGAAGAAAATCTAGTTCAGGAATAAGCTATTCACATACCCTTCAAACAAGCCATTCCGAACGCTTCTGTCATAGACAAAGACTATTGTCTGTACCTTACGGACTTCTTATCTATTTTAGGGCCACCTGGTAGCCGAGGAGTTTGTGGGATATGCCAAAAAAACTGTAAGAGTGACGCAATTAACTTCGGGCAAAAAGATGAATTCATAGATTTGAAAGTTGGAGCTATAGTCGTAAGCACCGGTTTCAGCCTAATGGATCCTACGCTTGTCGGTCAATACAGCTTCGGCTTTCACCCAGATATCATAACTAATCTTCAGTTTGAAAGACTCATGCTACAAGGTCTCCACAAGCCCTCAACGGGCAAAGTGCCGAAAAAAGTGGCCTTCATCCTTTGTGTTGGAAGTCGCAGTGAAACAGCCGACGGGTGGTCTTATTGTTGCAAGATAGGTTGCATGACTGCCATAAAACAAGCTTTATTACTGGACAAGGTAGTCCCCGAAGCAGAACCTTGGATTTTCTACACTGACGTAAGGGCTCATGGCAAGGGATACGAAGAATTCTATGCAAAGGCTAGAGAGCATCTCACCATTTTTGTAAGAGGCCGAGCAGCTGAAGTCATACCAAACGGTAATTCTCTAATAGTAAAGGCAGAGGACACGTTACTTAGGAAACAAATTGAAGAACAATTTGATCTGGTTGTGCTCAGTCCCGCTCTTGTTCCTAACAAAGAAACCAAAGAGCTGGCTGATATGTTGGGTATTGACTTGGGACCGGATGGTTTCTTTCTGGAAGCTCATCATAAACTCAAAGGAGTAGAAACGAAGAGAAGAGGCATCTTCGTAGCTGGAGCAGCTTTAGGTCCAAAGGATGTACGTGAAACCACTATGGAATCGATGGCTGTAGCTTCCAAAGTTGCAACCTTTCTCGGGAAGGGGGAAACATCGTTTTCTCCTGAAGTGGCCTATCTGATTCCTGGGAGATGCAACCTCTGTGGAATTTGCGTTGATCAATGCCCCATAAAGCCATTAATAAAGGCAAAGACGAGGTCACCATAAACCCGATATCCTGCAATGGATGTAGCATATGCATTCCGACCTGTCCCAAAGAAGCAATAGATCTTAAAAATACAACTGAGAAACAAATGATTGCTCAGATCGAAGGAATTGCTGGGGGCGAAGGTACAGCACCAAGGATAATCGCTTTCGTAGAGAAAAGGACCGCTTATGGTTCGGTCGATTTAGGAGGACAAAATAGGCGAAGCTACTCTCCTGAGATAAGAATAATGAGAGTGCCCAGTATAGCCCGTCTGGGAATCAAACACGTTCTCCATGCCTTCGCAGCAGGAGCCGATGGTCTTGTCTTTGTAGAAGGAGACGACAGCATATTCAAAGAAGACAAGGTGAGAGAACGCGTAATGCTGTTCAAGAAGGATTTGGGAAAATTTGGAATACAATCCCTTAGACTTCAATCTACCACCACAACTCTTCCTCAATACGAAAAAATATTGGCTCTTTTCGACGACTTCGTAGACAGAGTCAAAAAAATGGCTCCTATAACCCAAGAAAAACGTGATAGAGATAAAAAAATACCTTGAGGGAAAGAAAATTGTCGCGTGAAAAAGATAGACCCGCCGCAGAAGCAAAAACCATCCAGCTTAGTGAGCGCATGGAATCTAGAAGGGATTTCATTAAAGAAGTTATGAAAATGCCAGGGGGAGAAAAAATACTTGAATGCATTCA
Organism: Candidatus Bathyarchaeota archaeon; assembly: GCA_963777155.1. Classification (GTDB taxonomy): domain Archaea; phylum Thermoproteota; class Bathyarchaeia; order Bathyarchaeales; family Bathycorpusculaceae; genus Bathycorpusculum. The sequence goes on along the minus strand of CAVZPM010000007.1, from coordinate 41,971 downwards.
ATGCGGTTCATGTGCAGGTGGCTGCCCAGCCATGTTTGCCATGGATTATTCTCCAATGCAAATTATAAAAATGATAAATCTAGGCATGAAAAAAGAAGTCCTATCAAGCTCAACAATTTGGGTTTGCTCAGCTTGTTACACTTGTGCTACTCGCTGCCCAAGAAATGTAAACTTCACCACGCTTATGATGTCTCTCAGAAACAAAGCCATTCAAGAGAACCTGGTGAAAAACGATGCAAATTTGAAGTTTCACAAGTACTTTCTTTGAAATCGTTGCCAAATACGGAAGAATCTACGAACCAGAGCTTCTCTTTAGGCTCTTGGATAAAACTGATTTTAATAGTCTTCGCCACAATGCCAGTCTAGGATTGAGAATACTCAAAAAAGGAAAACTGCAAATAAGGGCGCCGAAAACCGAACAGAATTCCTGGCTTACTAATATGCTTGAAAAGACCAACGGGAAGGAACCTCAATGAAGTACGCTTTTTATCCAGGATGTTCTCTTAAATCAACTGCAAAAGAGTATCGAACAATCAGCTAAAGCAATAAGCAAGGTTCTGGACATAGAACTAGTTGAAATAGCTGACTGGAACTGCTGCGGAGCCATCGATGCAGTGTATTCCTTCAAGCCGCTGTTCTCTTCTGCGTTGGCGGCTAGAAATTTGGCTCTAGCCGAGAAAATGAAGATAGACGTGACAACTCTATGCAGTGCTTGTTATTTCACTCTGTCTAGAACTAATAAAATTCTTAAAGAAGACTCTGATACGAAAAACAAAGTTGATGAAGCTTTGAAAAGTGCTGGGGTCAGCTACAATGGCGGTGTTAGGGTTAAGCATTTTGCTGATGCGCTCTTGTCTGATATAGGTCTGGAGAAAATAAAGGAGAAAGTCAAGGTTCAGTTGACCAATTTCAAGGTTGCTTCTTACTACGGTTGTTTGCTAGTCAGACCACCAGCAATCTGCAATTTTGATAATCCTGAGCACCCGACCCGTTTGGATGAGTTGGTTGAGACACTGGGTGCCTCCAAAGTTGACTACTACGGTAAAACAAGGTGCTGCGGCTCTTCATTAGGCATAACTGATGAAGAAATAGTGCTGAGAATGTCTAAGGATATTTTGCTAAGTGCCAAGAATGCTGAAGCTAACTGCGTCGTAACTGCATGTCCTTTGTGTCATTTTAACTTGGACGCGAGACAGAAGGACATAGAGTCGCGTTTTGATGTTGACATTAACATTCCAGTACTTCATTTCACCCAACTCATCGGTTTAGCATTCGGAATAGAACCGAATCAACTAGGTTTGAATAGAAATTGCGTGTCTCCAAAAAAGATTCTTCCGCTGCCTGTCGTCTAACCATATCACTGCCGATTTTCACTGTACACTGGTCTCTATCCATAATAATAAGCTGATAAAGGTTTACGCAGCACTTTGCATGAATTTTATAGGTCCAACAAATCGTTACATTTGAATGGTTTGACCCTGGAAGGGGCTTTAATAGGCAAAGTTAGCCCTATAACCATTTTTAAGAGCACTGTTTTTCAAACAGGTTAAAAAATAGGCACTATAATGCAACTAAATATCCAACTGAGAGAAGTAAACTGGTAAGCAAGTGGCAAAGAATCGTTGATGCGTTAGCAGGAACAAGTTTTAAAGGTGTGGAATGGTATCGAAAAGCAAGAACGGTCGCTTTGATAGCAATAGGGATTGTAACTAGTCCAATAAGCGCCGATGAAGGCATTATTCTTGAAAGTACTCCGATTAAGATCGACAAGTAAACTGCGCCCATTAGAATTGCGTATCCATGGGCTGCTTTTTTCCGTCCGAACCTGACAACCAGGGTTCTTTTCCCTATGACTTTATCGGCGTTATAGTCTTGGAACTCGTTGACGTAGACAACTGCAAAAATTAGCAGGGAAACTGGAATAGAAGCTATTAATGATTCAGCACTCAAGGTTTGTGTTTGAACATAGTATGAACCTAACGTCATTAATACTCCAAAGTTGACTCCCACGAAGATTTCTCCAACTCCCCTGTTCGCCAATTTGAAGGGGGGACTAGCGTAGAAAAATCCAGAAAAAAGACCAATGAGACCTAAAACTAAAACAAATAATCCTTTGGAATAAGCCAAGTAGATTCCGATTGCGGTTCCGACAATGTAGAGAATAGCTGCCTCCAAAAGAACTTCTCGGGGTTTTAACAGCCCAAGCTGGATCATTCGGCTGCCGCCGCAGAATGGTCTTACGAACTCTTTGTTTATGTCATCGCCTCCGCTCTTATGATCAAAGTAATCGTTAGCTACATTGGTGCCTAAATGCAAGAATGACCCTGCTAATAGAGAGAGCAGGAAAAAGTCGCGATCGAAAACCCCATTTCTTGCCCAGGCGATGGAAGCCCCTAGAACAATCGAAACGACAGTCGCTGTGAGAAAAGAGACCCTTAACTCCGTTGCGAAGCTTTTCAGCTTGCTTGTCATTTTGATTTTTAGTTCCTCTTTAGTATTTTTGACATTTGAAGAAGTGCAAGTTTGTAAGAGGTATCTTTGAGAGGAGCAATACTTGCGATTGTTAGCTGGAGATACTCATCTATTTTCTCCTCGACGTAGACAATTGAATCTGTCTCTTCAAGTTTCTTAATAATGCCCTTGACGGCTGCATCACTCTCAATACCGTCTTTCATGGCGGCTGTATGGATAGCTTCATCAATAGCTTTTTTCTCAAACGAGTTGCTCATGCCGTACAGGTGCATAAGGGGCAAGGTAACGCGCCCTTTCTTAAGATCCTCTGAAACCTGTCCTTCGCCAAGCTTGAGATCACGAAGGTCATCTTTTAATTGGTAGGCAATTCCAAAGTTCTTTCCGAAATTGGAGAGGCACTCATAATCCTCTCTGGAAGCACCGCCGACCAAAGCTCCACAACTTGCTGCTGCTTGGAAGAGGGATGCTGACTTTGAATTTATCATCTGAAAGTACTCTTTTTCAGTTGAATCCAAAGTTAACATTAGATCCATATATTCACCTTCGCAGAGTTCAATGATGCTTTCGGAAAACACTTTGAGGATATTTTTTTCATAACTAGATGCTAGATAAACAGTATACGCAATTAGAAGGTCTCCAGTTAAAATGGCGATGTTCGCCGACCAATTTCTGCAGAAAGCCAATTTTCCTCGACGAAAAGCATCTTTGTCTATCATATCATCCTGAATTAAGCTACTATTATGAGCTAGCTCAAAAGCGAGGGCGAGTGGTACTGCTTTTTTTCGGTCACCTCCCACGCTTTGTGCGGCTAGGAGCACTATCATAGGGCGAAGTCTTTTGCCCCCAGATAACAAAGCATATTTCACTTGAGGACTCAGTTTAAGATCGAGGCTGCAAACAAATTTTGAAAGCTCAAGCTCAATCAATGCCTTGGTTTCATGCATTTCAGTTGTTAGTTCGGGGTTTGACATCCGAGATTTTCACTCGGTCAACACGTTAAATCTCTACAGATCTCCTTTGTTACGCTTAACATATAAGATTAATGCATAGAATAGAGTCTGTAAATAGGTGCAGGAACAACAATTTGTGATAAGGTTACCGCTATGCAGTAAAAGATACGAATTTTTAAATATAGACTTTATTTGTAAAGCAGTTAACCGTTCAAATTAAATGATTAAACACAGTTTTCAAATCCCTTGTATTTGCCACTATGGTGACTGACTCTGGAAAAGAAACTTGGCATTAAGCAACAGGTGGCTTAGTCACCACTGAACGGTTTATATGTATTGCTAGGTTTAGTAAAACCATGAGAATTTCCGGGTGTAATAAGAGATGTTTAACTTCATAGGGTTGGAGGGATCAACTTTTGTCAGCAACTGAAACTCGGCGGGCTATGCTGGAAAAAGTGATGAAAGAACACAACTTCCAAGAAAGCGCTCTTCTGGAGATACTTCACAAAGCCCAAGAAATCTACGGCTACCTCGACAAAGACTTAATGATGGACATTTCCCAATCTCTTAACCTTCCCCCAAGCCACGTGTATGGCGTAGCAACATTCTACAGCCTCTTCAAACTAACTGAACCAGGCGAACACATAGTAACTGGCTGCTTAGGCACGGCGTGCTACGTTAAAGGCGTCGAAGAAATTATGCAGGCAATCGAACGCGAATTCAAAGTCAAACGTGGAGAAACTACGCCCGACAGGAAACTCTCAGTTTTCGTCACTCGCTGCATCGGCGCTTGCGCAATGGCGCCGAACATGGTCGTAGATGACGAAGTAATCGGCAAAGCAACCAAAGAAAAGGTTTTGGAAAAAATAAAACTCGTGCTTGGAGGCGTAAAAAGTGAAACTATCTGACCTCCAAAAAATAGCCGAACATGAAGTGGATTTTCAAAGAGCATACAGATACCGCATTAACGTTTGCTGCTCAAGCGGCTGTGTCCCATTCGGAGCTTTCAAAGTTCTAAAAGCCTTCGAAGATGCAGTGAAAGAACTTGGAGTCGAAAAAGAATGCAAAGTTGCTCGAACAGGCTGCATAGGAACCTGCTCAGTCGGCCCAGCAGTCCTAATCGAACCAGGCGACCACTTATACCAGAGCGTGACACCTGAAAAAGCCCGAGAAATAGTCCGCGACCACATCGTTTTAGGATTGCCCGTTCAGAACATGCTGTACAGCAACAAGGCTTTCTTCGAAAAACAACACCGCCTGGTACTGAGGAACGCAGGCAAGATAGACCCAACAAGAATTCAAGATTATATCGCTTTTGGCGGGTACTCCGCTATAGTCAAATGCATAGCCACCATGACCCCACAAGGCGTGATCTATGAAGTTACCACCAGCGGTCTTAGAGGACGCGGAGGCGCTGGTTTTCCAACTGGCCAAAAATGGGGACTCGTCGCAAGAGCCCATAGTTCTCCAAAATACATAGTCGCCAACCTAGACGAGGGCGACCCCGGCGTCTTCGCAAACCGAACTCTAGCGGAAGCAGACCCTCACGCAATAATCGAAGGAATGCTAATTGCAGGTTACGCTATTGGAGCGGAAAAAGGCTACCTCTACATAAGATCAGAATATCCATTAGCCATACAAACCCTGCAGAAAGCCATCCTCCAAGCCAAAGCAATGTCTTTGCTGGGCGAGAACATTCTCGAAACAGGCTTCAAATTCGACCTTGAACTCAGATTCGGAGCAGGCGCCTTCGTGGCTGGCGAAGAAACAGCCATACTTGCTTCCGTCGAAGGACGCCGCGCAATGCCTCGCCCACGTCCTCCATACCCGGCTAACTCAGGTTTATGGGGTAAACCAACGTTGATACAGAACGTCGAAACATTGGCCAACATCCCGCTCATAGTGCAGAACGGGGGCTTATGGTTCGCTAAAACAGGAACGCCAAAATGCACCGGAACCAAATGCTTCTCACTGACAGGCAAAATAAACAACCCTGGACTCATCGAAGTTCCGATGGGTATCACGCTAAGGGAAGTCGTGTTCAATATAGGCGGAGGAATCCCCGACGACAAGAAGTTCAAAGCCGTTCTAGTTGGCGGTCCCTCAGGCGGCTGCCTACCTGAGACTCTACTGGAACTTCCAATAGACTACGACTCGCTCACCAGAGTCGGAGCTATAATGGGTTCCGGCGGAATTGTGGTAATAGATGAAACAGACTGCATGGTGGACACAGCAAAGTTCTTCACGGAATTCTGCGTTGACGAATCCTGCGGTCGATGCACTCCATGTCGAGCCGGGCTCATCCGAGTGAAAGAAATCTTTGATAACATCACGCATGGCAACGGCAAGATGCAGGACATCCAAACGTTGGAGAAGACTGGCGTCTTCATTAGAGAAGCCAGCCTTTGTGGCCTGGGACAGACGGCTCCGAACCCAGTCTTGACAACTCTGAGGTACTTCAAAGATGAGTACCTACAGCACATCGTGGATAAGAATTGCCAAGCAGGAAAATGTTTCAAAAAAGAGAAAGAGGTGTAGACAATGAGCATTTCAACAATAACTTTGAAAATCGACGGCGTCGAAGTCACCGTTCCAGAAGGCACGGTCATCCTGAAGGCTGCGCAGGACAACGGAATAAACATCCCCACATTATGCAACCTAGAAGGTCTATCTGCTTATGGCGGATGTCGATTATGTCTCGTTGAAATTAGCGGTTCACCAAAACTGTTCGTGGCGTGTTTAACTCCCGTCAGCATGGGTATGGAAGTTACCACAAACTCGGACAGGTTGAAAGAGTACCGCAAGATGGTTGTGCAGATGCTCTTGGCTGAGAGAACCCATATCTGTTCGGTCTGTGTTGCAAACGACCATTGTGAACTGCAAGCCATGGCGAACCAGCTCGGTGTAGACCACGTGATGCTTGAGCGGAACTGGACGAGCCTCAAAATTGACTCAACCCACGATTTCCTTGTCATAGACTCCAACAGATGCATTCTCTGCACACGCTGCATACGAGTCTGCGACGAAATTGAGGGTGTGCACACGCTGGATTTGAAGCTTCGTGGGAAGGATGCGCAGGTGATAATGGACCTTGATGAAGACTGGGCAAATTCATGTTCTTGCACTTCGTGCAGGAAATGCGCGAAGGTCTGCCCCGTCGGCGCCATCTACATCGAAGGCGAACCTATCTATCAGACTAAGCGTAAGGACATCGCTGAGTTCATCTTGTCGAGGAGGAAGAGATGATGACAGCGGAGAAGACGAGAGTTGCTACTATCTGGCTTAGCGGCTGCTCGGGTTGCCACATGTCGTTCCTTGACCAGGACGAGTTGCTTTTGGATTTGGCTAAGAAAATACAGCTCGTTTACAGTCCAATCGTGGACATTAAGGTTTTTCCTGAAAACGTCGCCGTTACGTTCATCGAAGGTGCCGTGGCAAACGAGGAACAGCTTGCGATGCTAAAAGAGGCGAGAGGCAAAACTAAAACTCTGATTTCTCTAGGCGACTGCGCCGTCACAGGAAACGTGACCGCCTTGAGGAATAGTTTGAAAGATAGCGACCAAGCGGTTCTTGAAATGGCGTACATCGACACGTCCGAAGTCAACCCCCAAATTCCAACCGAAGTGCCGAAGCTTCTGAAGAAAGTGCTTCCTCTTCATGAAGTCGTCAAAGTGGATTATTTCATCCCAGGCTGTCCACCTCCAGCGAGTCTGATAAACTACGTGTTAACGGAGTTGCTGTGTGGAAGAGTTCCGAACATGGAGGGAAGGACTAAGTATGGTTAAAGAAACAAAAACAATAGTGATTGCCCCGATCACCCGTATAGAGGGGCACGCAAAAGTCACCATTTATCTTAATGAGGATGACTCTGTGAAGGACGCGCGTTTTCAAGTTGTCGACTTCCGTGGCTTCGAAAAATTCTCACAGGGAAGACCCTACTACGAAATGCCCAGCATTACCTCTAGGTCCTGCGGCATATGTCCAGTAAGCCATCTGCTGGCTTCGGCGAAAGCATGCGACGCTATCGTCGGCGTAACACCGCCTGCCACAGCTATAATGCTACGCCGCCTGATACATATGGGACAGATTATTCAATCGCATGCATTGAACTTCTTCCATCTTTCGGCTCCTGACCTGCTACTTGGAATGGACTCTGACCCTGCTCAACGGAACATCTTTGGTTTAATTGAGAAAAAACCTGAATTAGCGATACAAGGAATTAAACTCAGGAAATTCGGACAAGAGATCATCGAAAGAGTAGCGGGAAAACGAATACACTCCTCCGATTGGATAGTTCCTGGAGGAGCCAAATGGCCTTTAAAGAAAGAAAACGCGGACTATCTGCAGTCGCAGTTACCTGAGGCTTTGGATATCACACTTAAGACCATAAAAATGTTTAAGACATGTATCATGGGGCTGGAAGAAGAAGCAGAATGCTTAGGCAACTTTCCAAGCTACCATCTCGGCTTAGTAACAAAGAGCGGTGGATTGGAACATTACGATGGCAACATAAGGATTGTGGACGGAAACGGCAAAGTTGTTGCTGACCAGCTTGATCCGGCAAAATACTACGAGTACATCGGAGAGGCGGTTGAGCCATGGACTTACATGAAGTTTCCGTACTACAAGCCTCTAGGATACCCTAAAGGCGACTACAGAGTCGGTCCCCTTTCAAGACTAAACGTCGCCTCACACTGCGGCACACCATTGGCAGACGAGGAACTGAAAGAATTCAAAAAACTCGGCAAAAACGGATGTGTCAACAGCACATTTCACTACCACTACGCTAGACTAGTAGAGGTGTTGTTCTGCATCGAGACCGCCAAAAACCTGCTCGAAGACCAAGCGATACTCTCAGAATGGGTATCCTCCAAAGCTTCCGTAAACACTTTCGAGGGCGTCGGTGTGGCTGAAGCTCCAAGAGGAACACTGATTCACCACTACACAGTTGATCCGAACGGCATGATAAACTGGGTAAACATGATCATCGCCACGGAACACAACAATTCAGCATACAACAAGGCAGTAACACAGGTAGCCAAGAAATACGTGAAAGCACGAAAACTGGAGGAAGGAATGCTAAACAGGGTTGAAGCGGTTATCCGCGCGTTCGACCCCTGCTTGAGCTGCGCAACACACGCGATTGGAAGCATGCCTTTAGAAGTTCAACTCATTGATTCCAACGGAACCCAATTAGACCGAATCACCCGATAAACAGTAAACAGACTCCATAAAAAGTGCCTCAAAAAAGAAGAGGAAAATACGTTTTCTTTTCTCTTTTATTTTTCAATTATTTCTTTTAGCGCGAGCTCGAATTCAATCGGAATTAAAAAATATAGACTCTTATCCAATAGGTTTAAATCCTGTAGAAACGTGGCCCAAAAGAGTCTAAAAATCATCAGTTTGAACCCAATAGGGGTCAAACCAACATGAATTTTGCTTGGATGCTAAGGGAAATTTGCGCGAGAAAAGAAACAGTTCATATCGTGATGATGATCTAAGCTTTGAAAAAGTTGGCAAGTACATAGAGGAAGCGCCAAAAGCTTTTTCCATCCGAACCCCAGCTTAAGTTGAGTGGGTTTCTACAGGACTCACTCCCAAGTTTGTTATAATGTTGGAGTTAATTTAGTAGTTGCTTTGCGATTCTGTTGCCGAAGTCTTTGCATCTAGTCAGTTCTCCTTCTACAACTGGGCCTGTTACTCCCTTCACCTTGATTGATAGACTTGGCAAAAGAAGTTTTACCTTAGGCAAGGTTTTTTCCACCCTTTTTTCCAGTTTTTTCACGGCTCTATCGCTAACTCTTATCCTTCCAGAATATGTACCGAAAACAGCCACATCTTTACTTTTCAAATCAAGTTCAGCCAACTTATCAAAAAATTTTTTGATAGTTCGAGAAGGGCTACCCATGTGATTAGGTGCACCTATTATCAACGCATCGTAACTGACAACGTTTTGAGAGTCAACTTCCTTAACATAACTGATTTTAGCTTCAATATCCTCAACTTGTTTTAAACCCTCCAAAATATTCTCGGCGGCAATCTTGGTATTTCCATATTTAGAATCATAAATAACTAAAACTTTCATTAGCAAACCTCAATTTAATCTACCTTGTTAGAGTGCGGAGCCTTCATGCATATCGGCTGAAATAAGAAATACGCATTATTAGAAATAAGTATTTACCCTAACATATTAGGGATTTGGAAAGATTTTCATTGAAACATATTGTAGAGCCAAATTGTCGCGGGTGAGCGTATTCATGAGCACTGTTCATAGGCTCTGTCAACTTGATATTAGAAATGTTGTTGACTTGGCTACTACAGGATGTTTGTGGATGAAAGGTTCTCATTAGTGAATTAGGCAACAGTTATGTCGAGTACATGAAACGGACAAAACGAGTAATCCCTGCATAGCGTAGCTATGACCTTCACACTTTTGATTGAAGACTTTTCTTAACCCTAACCCTATAGAAAATAGTTAGTGCAGCAACGCAAGTCTGCCGGGTCTTTAATACCTTTTTGGCTTTCAAAACATCTCAATCCACAACCATGTTGAGAGTGCCCACAAGCAGCTTAAAATCTGCCACAACCAACTTGAAAAGGCGCCTCCACAACCACTACTTCTACCAGACAAACCTAAAACCACAAAGCAAATCCAAAACAGAACCCAAAAAACAACCAGAAAAAACGTCCCTGCGCACAGGACACTCCAACAACAACCAAAAGAAAAACCAAAAGATACCACTTAAGGCAACCTTTCCAATTTCACTCACACATGTTTCCTTTCTTGTTGTTTAGCTTGTCAGCTGTCAAGTTAGGGCTTTTTTGATGTTGTAGCTGTACAATCACAAATTCTTAAAAGCAGATAAGTATCAGTTGCTTTAAGCGAAGTGAACCTCTTTGGGAGGTGCAATTTATGCCTGAAACATCTGTCAACATAACCGAGAAGCTACAGAAAATTGGAGAAACAGCTAACGAATACAAGGAAGCAATAATGGAGCAATTCAAAGACATGGAAGTTGAAGTTAAAGACTGGAACTTCTCAGTTGGAAAAATGGAAAAAGAATACACCGTTGAAGTAAAACTTAAGCTTGGAATCCGCCCAAAAAAAGCTTAAAGCAACCCTCAGGTTCAGCCTGAACCCCTTTTCTTTTAGTAATTCTTGAATTTTAGATTGTTTGGTTCCAATAGTAGACTTTGCTGTAATTTCCCTGAATGGGAAACGCGGGGTCATCATAAATTATGTCCAACCCCAAACCATATTGTGCAAGAAGTGTCTGGGTGGCATTCCAGATTATGGGTGATTTGTCGTCTGGACCCCAAAACCCCCAAATCTTGTCTGTTGGGCTCCTCATCCCAAACCCGTAATTATAGGGTAAAACTAACGCAGTTTTAGCATGGGCAGAATTTGGTGCTTGTTGACTGATTTGGTTCCAGAATTTTTGCAACGCTTGGAAATGTTCATCAGTCAATACGCCATATGGATTACCAGTTAGATTGTACGGGTAATCAAAAATTGTGATGTATTTTGCCCCAGAATTGTACGCCATTAACATCTGGTCGTAGACATTGGCGCCTGTGTCAAGGTAAGGTGGCTGCGTGTACTTCCAAGTTATTATTGCACCCCAATCTTTGTTCTGCATAGTTGCGGCTCCTCGTAAAAGCGATAATGCTGTTTGCTGGTTAACTCTTGGGTACGCTGGTGTGCTTTCGGTTTGGTTCCAGCCTAACTGTGCGAAAAGGGTGTCGTATCCACCAATGTAGTCAAACCAGTAGAGGGCATAGTCCGAAGTGAAGCTTGTTATGTTGTAGCTTTTAAGGTCATTGTGTCCTCTGTTTCGCTCTAGAAGCTGATTAAACCATTCCGCTTCTATTGTATAGTTCTGCGGTAACACTCCAGTTTCGTTTGCAAGCTGAATTCTATTATAAATCGACGTTAAGCTAAGGGGATTTGTGGTTCCGTTTGGTCCAAAGAGCAGCTTGTTTTCAGCAAACTGTTTTGTCCAGTTCCAATCAAGCGGGATTCCTCCAGGCTCATCATCGTAATAGGCACCAAGGAACCTGTCACCGTAGATAGACCTGGATGTGTTTAAAAATTGTATTTGCCACGGCCAATTCCAAGGAGTCCATGAACCCATATTAATAATAATTTTTAAACCAGCGTTTACAGCGTAATCGCATATTTCTCTAGCCTTTGTCTCGTTTGTGCTTATGGGATTTATTCCTGAATCTAAAATGAAGAGGTTGGTGTAGTTTTTGGTTTTGTCGATAAGGAGTTTGGCTTGGGCTACGGTTTCGCCGCCGAAAGCAACGCCGACGTAAACGGGGTCTTTTTTGTTGTTTAGGCTCTGAGTGTATGTAACAAGCAAGGTCGCCGATGCTACTAACAAAATTGTTGTTAGCATAACTGCGAAGATGTGTACTTGTTTCATCCAAATGAGTTCTCCATTAGATTAGCTACTCCGACGACTAACTTGAATTGTCTTTACTATGGAAATAAATTGAATATAAAAGTTACAATAGTATGTTAGTTTCTGCAGGAATTACAATTGGTACCAAAACAGATAAAAACTCGGCTTTGCATCCATCACAACGAACTAACACAAGAAGGATAAATCATGCCGTCTGAAATTACTGATGTTGAAAAATTCGTGGCCATGAGCGCCAAAGCAAAACAATGCCAAGTTAAAAGGCTTAAAGACACCGTAAAATTGAAGCTTCGCACATCCAGTCAACTCTATACCCTAAAGATTGAACCGCTCAGAGCAGACGAAATCATAAAGAAGTTGCAATGCGAAATTAAAGAAGAAGAAAAAGAATAGACGTCATTTTTTCTTCTTTACCTAAGAAGATGCTGCTGTTGCTGCTGCAACGGACTTCTGCAAACAACGGTTGCATCTTTTGAAAAGATATACTAAATACTTCTATTGTTGCTTAACACAATCCTTCATGCAAATAGAAGAATGGGTTGACTGTTTTTTTCTATGGTCCTTTGTTTCCAAACTTGTTGAAGTGAGCAAAGTCAGCTATGTCTCGGCGCACTCTCAAATACTTAGTTGCTCCTGTTGGATACCCTAAACGGCAGGAATAAGCAATCTTTAGCGGCTCAGGGATGCCCAATATCTTCTTAAGCTCTTTTTCTATGGCTGGTGCGGCAAAAGTACTTAATATCTGAAGGCTAATTCCCAGAGATTGAGCCATCAACCACATATTCTCCATAACGCACCCTAGACTAATGAACCCCAAAACATCTCCTTCAGAAGCAGGCGCCCTCTTGCGGGGATCATAAACAACTACTAAAAGACAGGGGCTTCCACGAATAGATTGAGTCAACGGCATATGTGCACATTCACGTGCAACATCCCCCATTTTTGAGGGATCTGTCCATGCTGAAGGAAACATGGCGCTTAAAATCCCGGTTTTCTTTTTAAGCAACTCTTCCTTTGAAAACGACAGCTGTTCATAATTCTCCCTTAGAAACACTTCCGATATACGGGATTTTACTGCTCCAATTATCTCCAATACCTCGATGTCATCAACTACTATCACATCAAAGTTTTGCATGTTATGCGCAGTGGGTGACCATCGAGCTGCATCAAGGATTTGCTCAAGATTCTCTTTTGAGATTTTTCGATTTGCCTCAAAAGGTACTCTTGCCGATTGCCTCTCCCGAATTATTCTTTGGATTTCATTTATCAAAGGCACAAATATTACCTATTCTGGCTAAGCACCGTCGATATTTAAACATACGTATTTCCATAAAATTCAGTTTTGTATACAAAAGCATCCCCCAACAAACAAATTATCAGTTAATCTCCTCAGATACACTCCCAAAAGACAACGATTGACTAAAAACCCAGAAAAAGCCGAAAACGAGCGAACCTTATATAATCATACTTTTCATTTAGTGCCCAAAAAATGAAACAGCCACTAAATCATTCCCTTTCTTAATTTGAGGCTGATCATCTGTAAGTCTTTTGGACAAAAAGTGTTTACCACTTAAAAATTGGTGTCCCATTAGGTAAACGCGATGTTTTCCGGACCTGTCGGAGGTGGTTTTAAGAGTTCTTTGAGGGTTTTACTTTCATAATACCCTGCCAGTTCTAACTATTTTCAACGTTTATTCCTAAGTTACGCTCAAAGTTGCTCTGGAATCAAGTTGACTGCACCTTTGTAGAGCCAAAGTTGTTCAATTTAGATATCGCTCCAGATTTTGGTCTGCGAAAAACAAACGAACATGCATTTTTTACACTATAAAGTTAAAAAGCGTAGAGTATTATGCTTTGAAATGATTGGTAGAAGTCAATGTTTCCATAGATTTCGTTTGTTCTTACAACTACGATTAGCGAAAAGGTCGGTCGCCAACTGAAATTTTGGTTGAATAGCAAATTTTGCAAGGCATGGTTTTTAATCTCGGAAAAAAGCTATTTCAGAGCCGTGGTATACCTGGATAAATACAAGACTAAGATTGGTTAACAAGGATGGCAATTTGTGAATGGGTGACATAGAATTGGGTTTAGGGGATGCTTCTGTATACGGATTACCGCCGGCTACACTTCCTCACACACGAATATCGCCAGTTTTGGCTGTCTTTTGCTTGATTTATGTTTATTCTACGGGGGATTAATTCTGAGTGTTGAAAAAAATATAGCAATTTCGCTTCTAAAATTGACCCAAGAAGGCTCAGCTTTAATCGAAACTATCAATATGGATGCTCACTTAACCTCAGCAACAAGTAAAAAATTGCTTCAGAAAATGCAAAACGAAAGCCTCGTTTATCTGGAGGGTGATAGTGTTGAGGTGGATAGTGCCAGTCGCATTAAATTAGCTATTAAAGCAGTGACTTTGGGTGCTGATATAGAACGCATAAGTGATTTATTGGGTTGGCAGGAGTTTGAAGAAATCGCGTCTTTAGCTCTCAAAAATAACGGCTATACAGTAAAGAAGAACGTTCATTTCACCCATATGGGGCGCCGATGGGAGATTGATGTGGTCGGTTGCAGTAAGCCATTGGTGGTTTGTATTGATTGTAAGCATTGGCAACGTGCAATCACACCGTCTGTTCTTAAAAAAATGGTTGATGCACAGATTGAACGCTCAGAGGCATTTGCGGATTCACTGCCAAACCCGAAGCTAAGAGTTGATTGTGCACTTTGGGAGAGAGCCAAGTTCATTCCAGTAGTCCTTTCTTTAGTGCCATGCGCCTACAAGTTTTACTGTCAAGTTCCTATAGTACCAATCCTGCAACTGCAGGACTTCATAACTCAACTACCAGCCTATGTCCCTGAACTCAAATATATTTTAAAAAAATTTGACAAATTAAGGCATGATCTTTAGAATTGGGGCCTTCGCAAGCCTAAATGCTGGGTAAATGCTTAAAATAAACATTGTAACTAATGCAGAGAAAAGCCATGCTGAAATCAGCAGTATTGTTGTAGTTGTTATTAATGGATTAGCCATCAGAATCAGTGTGGTTATTATAATTCCAAACGATATTCCAATGCCGAAACTAGAAAAGAGTACGACTGCAGACTGAATAGCTGAGATGTTTATAATAATCCTCGGTTTGGCGCCCATGGCTCGCAAAATGGCAAATTCTTGATGCTGCTCAGCCACTGTTAACATCATGAAACTAAAGAGGCACATGGTTGCGGATGCAAGTGTAAATAGCGGTAAAAGCATGATTGTTTGCCAGGTTGAAGATAGAAAGACTGTGTTTTGCTCAACCGCTGAGTCAAGATTTGATACCTCCAAATCTAAACCGGATGTTTGAATCATGTCTCTTATTTGGTTAATTACCATGTTAGAGTCGGCTGAAGTATTCAATTTGACAAATAATATGTTAGGTTCAGTTATACCTGTTACGTTGGCAAGTTTATCCAGCGGGACATAGGTGACAAAACCATTATTTAATGGATCAATGCAGACCCCGACAATTTTAAACGTGAAACCATTGATCTCTATCCCTTCAAGTAGAGGATCTGAATAGGCAACCCCATTACGTGTATCACGAACATACATCGTTAGAGCTAACGAGTCTCCAATAACCGCCTCCGAGTCATTACCACCTAAGAATTGTCCCTTAAGAGACCAAGAACCCGTAAGTGCAGCTGGATTAACACCAATTATTACCGATTCACTTTGCCGATGTCCACCAACAAAAACTGTCGAAGAACTTGTTTGTTCCAAAAAGGCAAAACCAGCCTTTTCATTAACGCTTTCCGATAAAACCAGCCTCGAATCAATGATGTCAACACTGTTTAAAGTTTTAAGTTGCTTGACAAATGTGTCTGGAACCGATAGTTTAGGGTCTGAATAGTTAAAGAAAGGGTTTTCTTGTGGTTTTGAAAAGTTTGTGAGCAACATTTTGTATTGATTTATCACTGTGCTGTCAGCGATAACTATGGCGTCTTTGTCGACTGGTTGCGCAATCCAAGAGTTTGCGGTGTTGCCCGCGATTATTCCGCCAGCGATAGATACTGTTAGCAGGATAAAGACTATGGATAGCAAAAATGTTATGCGGAGAATTGCTGATTGTCGCCTATATAGGCTGCGTAGGGCAATTCGCCAAGTTATTCCCCGTCTAGATAGTGGCTTATGTTTAGTTGCTTCTCCTGTTAGCCCGAAATAATTCACTGGGGAAAGCGCATCCATCGGTGACATTCTAGATGCTTTAATGATGGGTCGTAAACCAAAAAATAAGGCAAGAACAAAAAAAGTGACGAAAACTAAGGGTGCAAACCAGAAATTTGGCGCTACATAACTCGAGAAAACAAGGGGTGTGACCAAAAAATCAGCTAAAAAACCAAACGCTATTCCCAAAACACAACCCAAGAGTGTTACAGTGAGAAGTTCTGTCATGAAGTATCCTGCCACCAAGCTGTTAGGGCATCCAGCTGCTTTGATTAAACCGAAGTCGCGGGTCCGCTGTGCCATCATCAAAAAAACAATGAACGCCGTTAATACGGCACCAATAACAAAAATTAGTGCTCCGATGAACAGAGTGAATTGGCTAAAAATGCTACTTAAACCTAAAGTTAAAGTGCCTTTAGAGGCTGCAATACCTAAGCCTAACCGATTAGTAAACAATAAGAGAAATAGTGTGGAGGCGACGCTTAACGTTAAAGATAGCACTGTTAAGGTTGTCTGTAGTTTTCTCCGGGTTAAATCGACTATTGGAAAACCAGTGCTACTCATTATTGGTCGCCATTTTACCCTCATCTAAACGTATAATTTGATCCGCTAATGCCTGAATTTGCAGGTCATGCGTGGAAACAACAACTGTCTTTCCATTGGCTTTTAAAAACTGGAGTACCTGCAGGATTTTTTGAGCATTCTTTGCATCCAAGTTTCCGGTGGGTTCATCAGCCAAAATCAATTCAGGATCATTGGATAGTGCCCTGGCAAAGGCGACTCGTTGTTGCTCGCCACCGCTAAGTTGCGATGAAAAATGATTTGCTCGATTCTCTAAACCCACGGTTTTTAGAAGCTCGGTGACTCTGAGCTCTATTTCTACGGAAGGTTTACGAGTCCACTCCATGGGAAAAGCAACGTTTTCAGCCACAGTTAATGTCGAAACTAAATTGTAGGATTGAAAAACAAAACCTATATGATTGCATCGGAATTCTGAGAGGAAATCCTCATCCTTCCCAGTTAACTCTTCACCTGATACCGATACTTTTCCTTTTGTGGGTCGATCGATTCCGCCTATAATGTTTAGAAGAGTAGTTTTTCCTGAACCTGAGGGACCACATATGACTGTGAAGTTGGCTTTGGGAACTTGCAGGTTGATATCTTTTAGAACCATGATTTTTCTGTCTCCGACTTGGAAGATCTTCGTTAACCCTTCGGTCGAAATAATCACTTCTACTGTTTGTGTCACTTTTTTTCCGCCAATCCCCTTAACAAAGTTCTAAATTTATGGCAATAATAACTTTGAGGTACAATCCCTTACCGCTACTCGGGATAACATTTGTCTATGTTTAGGTTACCCCGGTCCCGCTTCAAAATCCGAACCTTCTCAGGCAACTTATCTTTTTGCCAATCAGTCCAGCTGATTTCCTTAAACAACCACCGTTTTCCAAGATGAGCTGCAACGACTGCGTGTTTTTTTTCGTTGCCTGAGGGAATGAATTGATCTAGGAACCGGAAGAGTTTGTCGATTTGTTGTTTGGGGAAGTAGGCGTAGTAGGTGGCGTTTTTTACTTCGAAGGCGTAACTGTGTGGGCCTTTTCGCGCCATTATGTCTGGAAGCGGGTTAAGACTTGGGTTGCTGACTGGGACTCGGACGGCGTTGTAACCTTTTTTCTGCAGTAGTTTCACTAGGACAGATTCACTGTAGAATCCTCTTTTGCGCCAGCGCCGAAGCTTGATCCGGTCAATCTCTGTGCTCAATATGTCTCCTCATTTAGTGTGCTATGAGTTGTTTTGGGTAAAAAATGTTCCCTAAGGGAACAAAAAATCTGTGTTTAGGGGATGCTTTTGTATGCGCTGATTTTGTGCTGGTGACGCTGGAGAGCACTGGTTATGTTGATATATTAACATAATACAGATGCAACAGTGGTCACCAATTATGTATTTGTTAACATCTACGCTTGAAAGATATCCCACATATTGCCTACACTAAGCGCTTGAAAAGTCACCGTCTGCCCCGTCGCTCTTCAAAAAAACAATGTGCCTAAAAGACAAAAAACCAATCCATACAAACCCAAGTCACAAAAGATAGACCTCAGATTCAGAATGAATTAGCTAACCCACTTTTCTGCCGATTCCACAACAGGAGTCAAAACCAATTAGTTTGCAGTTACTGGAAACCTGAAGTGTAAAGAAAAAAGAGAACTACAATCAACGAAAAATAAAAAACCACAAAATCAAAATTGTATTTTGATTCTAGAAGTTTTACACCAAGATGCAAAGTTCGCGTTTGTTATAAAAAAGTGTCACTAAACCTCGAAGGGTGTCCGAAAAAAACGGGGTTTGCTTCGCATGGAGATTTTCGGAGGTACTTATATGAGGCGTTGGTAATGTCCATGCCAACTGGTTAAGGCAAAAGCAAATAAGGCATATTCAGGGGCTATTTAACTTTTTAACAACAAATTAGGGCTTTAGATTATGGTTTCCATAGAAAAAAAATACAGCTTTTTGTATTTAGCGCCTTTCGGAGTAAAACAAAGACTAAACCATAGTCTTGCGATAAAATACACCCAAATTGAAGCGATTTCGGTAAGAAACCCCTAACGATTGCCCGTAAATTTTGGAGACAAATATTGTTTTACAAATTGTCCTACTTCAAAGAATTTTTGAAATCAACTCTAAAAATACAAGCTCTCCTTAACCCCTAGATGATTAACGGTTTTTTCTTCAGGAGCTTATCTAACACATCAAGTAGAAACACTGTCGCAGGTAAACTAAAAAGATTTATAGAAATAAGACTTTATAAGAATTACAAAAAGACAAGTCTCTATCAACTACCCATCCACAAGTTTCAGATTTTCGCTCTTATGTTGGTGATGCCCTTAGGCCTATACAGACGTTCATATGACGTTGAACTTAAATTTTCAGTATCCTCAGCCTCACTTTAGTAATCTGTCAGTGTATTCTCGACATCTTCAATACTTCTGAGGGATTCCCGCTGTTTTCTAATTTTGGAAGATTTCACCGTTAAAAATGTCACATCCAAATCCTGCCTGTCCTTTTAGGGTTTTGAAAGATCTAAGCACGAAGGATTTACTGAATTCAGTCCAACATGAACGCAATGAAAAATAGAACTCGGATGATGCTCCGTATACAAAAGCATCACCCAAACACATTATTTTTAGCTTAAACACGAAAAGCTTTTCAACAAAAACCAAGCTCTACAACAAGGAGGAATAACGGAACGTCAAATTTTAAAGTTTACAACAAAATCCAGAAGTTCACCACCAGAGGAGAAATAGATTTCATAGATCTATCAGAAAGAATCCAACAAGAAGTAAATACTTCAGGAATTAAAAACGGCATAGTTCACGTTTTTGCTCCTCACGCCACCGGTGTCTTAATTTTAACCGAAAACGATGAGGCCCTGCTCGATGACATCAAAGTTTTTCTTGAAGAGTTGGCGTCGAAACAAGGTGCATACGAACATCCTTCTAACGCTCATTCGCATTTGCGATCTATGTTGCTTCCACCGGATAAGACGCTACCGGTGATTGATGGGCGGGTTGAGTTTGGAACTTGGCAGTCGTTACTTTTTGTGGAAACCGACGTTTATCCTCGGGAACGTAAGATAATTATCCAGGTGATCGGTGAACAATAAAAAAATGACACTACTAGATCGCGACGTTTTGGGGGAAACCAGTTTTGTCAAGCTTCATTTTTTTCGCTTTTCGTACAAACAAAAATTATGTAACTATCATAATTTTATCACTTTGAAGCTAAAAACACAAGAATCAGCTTGTCTTTTTAACTATTTATTGTAAAAAGTGACAAATCGAATATCTATCGAATTCCTTAAAGATGACTTCTTGAAGAGGAAACAAGCAACGTAAGCGTATTTTCATAAAAACAATAACAACAATATTATTGCGCGATAGAAAAAAGAAAAATGCAAACCAAAGTCTTGTTAGATCTAGATAAATATTAGTTCAAAAACGCTTCTAATCTTTAATTTAACAATCCATAAGGCTTTTGGAAAAGGAAAAAATCCTTAATAGAAGACTTTGGCTACAAAATTTTACTTCAAAAGGATTTCTGATCGAAAAAAGAAAGGCTATGTGGCTAATTCTAGCTATTGTCAAAAAGAAAAAAATATGATTATATAAGGTTCGCGGTCTTTCGAAGGAACTTGGCATTATCGCTCTGTCCGGATCCTCTTGGCCGATCCCTTGGAACGCATCCGCGCTTTTTTCTTTACTTCAGCCTTTTGCGAGGGTTTTTCGGCTAAGGAGTCAGAGGATGTTTCTTCTATGGGCAAAGTGTCAATATCGTCTGGAAAATCTTCGGCAGTTGCCTGTTGAGCGCCGTTTTTGAGCATGGCGTCGATGGCTCTATCTACATCTCCCGGGTTAACGTTAATGCCCAAAGTTGCATCCATAAGCACGACCGTCTCAAAACCCAGTTTACATGCATCAAGAACTGAGTTTAAAACACAGTAATCGGTAGCTAAACCGCAGATAAACAGCCGCTTAACACCACATGCGTTCAATTCATGAGCTAAGCTTGTTCCCTCAAAAGCCGAATATGCCTCTATTTCAGGGTTGGTAGCTTTAGAAATGATGACCACGTCTTTTGTTAGGTTAAGGTCGGGGCTAAATTTTGCTCCAAGGGTCTGCTGGACACAATGAGGAGGCCAAAGTCCACCTTGTGCTCTAAATGAGATATGGTTAGGTGGATGCCAGTCTCTGGAAGCTAAAACATGCGCTTTTCCTGCTGCAAAATGTTTAATGTAATTGTTGAGAACCGGTATGATTTCGTCGCCGCCTTCTATGGGTAGTGCACCGCCGGGTAAAAAATCCAGCTGTATATCGGTTATTAGAAGAGCATCGAAGTTTTCTACAACATAGTTTTTACTCAAACAAGTCACCATTTAGAAATACTCATCTAAGTTAGTTAAGCGAAGGTATTGGATAAACTTTTTTACTATATGTTAAGACGCTTAAAAAAATTGGATGTGGTTGATTAATAAAATTATTGATAAATCGGTTTACTTCGCAACCGGTGACGCCGATCAACAAACTAAGCTATGGAAAAGTGCACAATTTAAGTTCAATTTCACGTGATGTTCTACAGGTTTTTTAACGTTTAGATATAAAAAATGTACGTTCGATGATAATTCGTATGAGCAAATTGACAAAATCACAAAACAACCAATCTTCCAGAACTCTAAACTCTAGATGTGACTAGAAAAATGCGTGACAATGCCCAATTGGTACAAACAAAGTCGCCAAAAAACAGTAAAAAGCCAACTTCAAGCGAAAGAAATTCTGATTGAATTTTTATTTTACTCAAAAATTTCGCCCATTGGAGCACTTAAGGTGCAAACGTGGCAATCAGGTCATTCTAAAGACTTAACGGCACGTTTCTTTACATTAAATTACTATATCGACTGTTTTTGTAAATTTTTATTTTGCATGTATATATAAGGTTCGCAAAGTTTCGATGTTTTTGCTTGATTTGGCAAGAAAGTAAGTATTAGACTGTTTTGGGTGATGCTTTTGTGTACAAGTCGAAGTCGAGCTTTGGGCTTATCTTTAAATATGCATGGTCATAATGACCTCAATATGCAAGCAAAAACCAAAATCCCGACAATAACAAGCAGTCACATGCAAGCTCTAGAAGTCAATGCACAATATTTTGGCATAAGCTTACTTCAGCTAATGGAGAATGCGGGACATAGCGTTGCTCAAGAGATCATCAATCGGTTTCAGAAAAACAAGAAAATCGCGATCTTTTGTGGATTAGGCGGCAACGGTGGGGACGGTTTTGTTGTTGCGAGGCATTTGTTGGCTGCCGGTTTTGAGATTACAGTCATTCTAGTTGGTAGGGTGCGAGATATTAGCCACGAAGCATCTTTATGTAACTGGAATATTCTGCAGTCAATTAAAGATAATATAATTCTGTTTGAAGTAACTGATAGTGCACTTATTCCTAAGGTGAATGTTGGAGTAGTCGTTGATGCTCTCTTAGGAACTGGTACAAAAGGAAAACTTAAACCTCCAATTTCCAAAGTCGTCGATTATATTAATTCGCTTAATGCTTGCCGGGTTGCTGTGGATATGCCCACAGGCATCGATTCTGACACCGGTGAGGTTTTGGGTACAGCTGTTAAAGCTGACTTAACAATCACTTTTCATAAGGCAAAGGTAGGTCTAGATAAAGCTAAGAAATATGTTGGCGAACTTATCGTGGCAGATATTGGTTTACCCATGGAGCTGGAGCGTTTTGCTGGTCCAGGCGATGTCTCACTTGTCACCAAACCAAGAAATCTACAAGCTCATAAGGGCGATTTTGGACGGCTGCTCGTTATAGGTGGAAGCCAAGTTTACTCTGGCGCGCCTGCTTTAGTCTCGTTAGCTGCTCTGCGGACAGGCGTAGATATCGTTTACCTTGCAGCTCCAGAAAAGACCGCATACGCTATATCAGCGATGTCTCCCGATTTGATAACAATAAAACTCGACGGCGAGAATCTGAAACCAACTAACATAGAAACAATCAAACCATACCTAAGCATGGTTGATGCGGTTGCGATTGGTCCTGGTCTAGGCATGAATGCTGAGACCGTTAAATTTGTTAAAGTATGTGTAGACGAGGTTGAAAAAGCAAAGAAACCACTACTTTTAGACGCTGACGGATTGAAAGCGTTTGCAAAATTCAAACGGGCGCTAAAGGTGCCTTTTGTTTTAACACCCCACGTGGGTGAATATACAATACTTACCGGTGAAGAATTGCCCGATAACCAAGAAGAACGTGTCGTGGCTATTCAGAAGAACGCTAAAAAACTAAACGCTACCATCCTTGTGAAAGGTAAAGTAGACATTATTTGCGATGCTGAGAGAGCAAAATTGAATTTCACAGGCAACCCAGGCATGACCGTGGGAGGAACAGGCGATGTTCTCAGTGGGATCGTGAGTGGTTTATTAGCGCAAGGAGCAGATGCATTTGAAGCAGCGGTGGCTGGGGCCTTCGTTAATGGTGCCGCAGGTGACTTTGTTACCAGCGAAATCGGGTTTCATATGGTTGCAACAGATTTACTTGATTGGATTCCAAGGGTTCTGAATGATCCTATGAGTCACTTGAAGGTGCATAAGTCAAGTGGAAGCTGACTCGGAAGCAAAAAAACCAGTTTTACCTGTGAGGATTACAATTTATCACGCGGCACAGGATGACCCTAAGAAAAACACTGCCTTAAGGCTTAAGCGACGAGGATTTGCTAGGATAGTTACAAAAACGAGGTTTCTGCCAAGACGAGCGATTGTGCTAAATCCTTTTAGCGAAATTGCTTTTTCTCCAGCGGACAGGGAGAGATTGGAACAATTCGGGTTAGCTGCGTTAGATTGCAGTTGGGAACATGCCCAGAAAGTTATGGGGGACCATGTTAGGGGAACAAGCCGTTGTTTACCTATCTTGATTGCGGGTAACCCAGTCAATTATGGAAAGCTAACCAAGTTGACTACGGCTGAAGCCATCGCCGCAGCCCTCTACATTGCAGGTTTTAAAAATGAGACAGAGCAGTTGCTGTCGATTTTCACATGGGGACATACGTTTCTTGAGCTAAACAGCATGTTGCTTAACAATTACGTAATGGCTAAGGACAGCAGTGAAATCGTGGAGATGCAGAACAAGCTTCTTAAGGGCAAAAAATGCGAGTAAACTGTGTTTGGGGGATGCTTTTGTATACGAAAGCTTGAAAAAACTTATTTTCAACCCTGCAGATGATGATTAAAAGACGCGGAGAGAGACTTGAAGCTTGGAGTTCATTAATGATTTCTACCTTTTCTTAGCTTCAGTTCTGCTAATTTCCCTTTCCGGAGTTCTAATGCCTGGCCCATTGTTCGCCGTTACCCTGAAAAAAGCTGCAAAAAGCAAATCGGCAGGAGCGTTAATTGCTGTAGGCCACGGGATTGTGGAGTTTCCTTTGATGTTTCTGATTTTCTTTGTGCTTAGTCAATTTGATATTCCAACTATTGTACAAGTTGCGGTTGGGTTGGTCGGGGGTCTTCTGATGATTTTTATGGGTGTTCAAGCATTCCGCAACAGGCACAAACAGGAGGAGACAACGGTGAGTTTGAAGCGGGATTCCGTGCTTGCGGGAGCATGGACCACAGCTGCCAACGCAGGCTTTATTCTTTGGTGGTTAACCATCGGAACTACACTTATTTTGAATGCTAAACTATTTGGGATAGTAGGGTTTTCCGTTTTCGCAGGAGTTCATTGGCTAACTGACTTCTCCTGGTACACGATGGTTGCTTTGTTGATTTTTAAATCCCAACGTTTCTGGACCGACCGTGCTAAGATGGGAATTACGTTTTTCTGCGTACTGGTATTCATTGGATTTGGCACGTATTTTATGGGCTCAGCAATATGGTCGATATTTGCATAGTTATATAGTGTTTTTGAATAATTGGTTACTATGAAATTTAAAGTTGGAAAAGCAACTCTGCAGCTGGTAATGGGCGACATTACTGATGTCGAAGCTGATGTCATCGTGAATGCAGCTAACTCTACACTTATGGGCGGCGGCGGAGTAGATGGAGCAATACATCAGAAAGGTGGTCCAAGAATCCTTGAAGAGTGCAAACGGATCCGCGAGACTGAATGGCCTGATGGGTTGCCTACGGGAAAAGCTGTTATTACTTCAGGGGGCAAATTGAAAGCCAAGTACGTTATTCATACGGTCGGTCCTGTCTGGTTCGGTGGCTTGCATATTGAAGCGGAACTCCTAAAACAGACATATAGAAATACGTTAAAGCTTGCCGTTTCTAAGGGGCTTAAAACCATTGCGTTTCCATCTATCAGCACTGGAGCATATGGCTATCCCATTGAAGAAGCAAGTCGTATAGCCTTGGCTACTGTAAAATCGTTTCTAGAAAAAGAGGAAAGGCTTGATAAAGTTATTTTCGTTTTGCATTCAGGTCGGGATTTAGAGGTGTACTCGGTAGCAGCCAAAACGTTACTGTGTTAATTGCTCATCTTTTGTTGAACTTATTTTGAATGATAACTGAGACGTCTTCTGTTTCAATTATTGGGCTATTTGAATATCCAGTTCCTTGACGACATGCAATTCAGTGTCCTGGATGTCTCTTTTTTGTATATATCGACTTTGGGAATATATCGAAAACAAAAACAACTGATATATTAACAATTCAGATACCAAATGCGGTAAGCAACAGACAGCAAGCAGGGAATAGAAATGACTCAACAACTAACTGAATTAACCACAATATGTGAATTATGCGAAATAGAACCAAAGACAATCACGTTTGAAGAAGCTCTGGCGGAAGCAATAGACGAAGTTTTCGAATCGCTGGGCGAAGATGTTAAACAATCTATGTACAGATACTTGGAAAACAACTACGGTATTAGAAAACTGCAGATTCCAACTATGATTGAAAGCTTTACAGGTGCAGTTGAATCAATTTTTGGTTGTGCAGCTAAACTGGTTGAGCTAAAAATTATTGAGAGACTTCAAAGCAAAGCGCGAGGCTTTATTTATAAACCTAAAAATACAGAAATTCTGTTCACTGATTACCTAAATGACCTGCAAAAATACTGGATTAAGTAAGATATCTTTCGAACTCTTGGATTAACGTTAGAGTTAATGTTGATTTGACTGAACTTATGTTTCTTGTTCTTGATTAATCACAGAATATTTTTTCGTTATCTCGAGGAAATGAAGAAGGGAGTTTGACTTATGTTTCTATTATCAAACCCAAACTTGAACAAAATACGTGTCGGTCTATTGCTTATCCATTTGTTGTCTTCAGTTGAATCAACGAGTAGATATCATGTTTGCCGCCAAGTGCTTTTCGTCCATCGAGATAACCTAGCTCGATTAGGAACCCTAAACCAATGACTTTGCCGCCTAATGCTTCGATCAATTCAATATTAGCTTTTACTGTTCCGCCTGTCGCGAGTAAATCGTCAATGAGCAACACGTTCTGTCCTTTTTCGACAGCGTCTTGATGGATTTCTATGGTGTCGCACTCGTACTCTTTCTTGTAGGTTAGGTCCACACATTTGTAGGGTAATTTTCCTTTTTTACGTATGGGAACAAACCCTACTCCCAGCTCGTAGGCTAAGGCTGCACCAATTATGAACCCTCTTGCCTCGTTTGAAACGATAACGTCTATGGGCTTACCCCTGTAATGGTCAGCTAACTGTTTGATGCATTCATGGAAGCAGGTTTTGTCTTTTAACAGGGGTGTTATATCCCAGAAGACTACGCCTTTGAACTCGGGAATTCTTCGAACCTTAGATTTTAAATCGATTTTTTTATTTGTTTTGCTCATTGTGTTTTTCCTCTTTCTAAACGAAGGCTCCTTTCAACGCTTGGTCACATCCACAGCTGCATGTAGCAGGAGTCTTGGCGACTGTTTCAGCGATTACCCGCTTAACATTCTCAACGTTGCTCTTCATGGTTGCTAAGATGTCGTCGACGCTGACAACGTGGTCTTTCCAAACGTCGTAGTCTGTGACTGTCGATATGTTTGCGTAACAGATTTCGGCTTCCCTTGCTAAGACGCATTCAGGAACCAAGGTCATGCCAACTACGTCTGCGCCCCATTGACGGTACATTTTGGATTCAGCTTTGGTTGAGAATCGTGGTCCCTCGATGCAAACGTAGGTTCCTGTTTCATGCATCTTGATGTCCATGCTCTTTGGCAACGCTGATTAGGATTTTTCGTATTTCAGGGCACATCGGTTCAGCAACGGATATATGGCAAACCTTTCCTTCTGCTGCCGTATAGAATGATTGTTCTCGACGCGTAGTTCGATCGATGAATTGATCCACAAACGCGATTTCTCCTGGACGGTACTCTTCTCGCAAAGAACCAACAGTTGAAGGCGCCAGTATCCGTTTCACTCCGAGTTTTTTAAGGGCAAAAATGTTGGCTCTCACGTTGATGTCTGTTGGGCGTATTGTATGTTTTTTTCCATGCCTGGGTAGAAACGCAACGAGTTTACCCCCGAGTTCACCTATTGTGATGGTGTCTGAGGGTTTACCGTAAGGTGTATCAACGGTTACTTCCTGAACGTTCTTGAGAAGTTTAGGATCATAGAGACCCGTTCCACCGATTACTCCAAATTCAGCTTGCATAAAAACCTAATTCAAGTGTTGAGCTTATAAAAATAGCGTCTATTCTATCAAAATGGCTTAACAGTTTTTTCTGTTGTAAAACATCAACAAGCAGTCTCCAAATTACAACTACCAACATCGAAAAATGCCGATTTCTTCTACAACAACAACCAACCAGACCCCAAATCACAAAGCAAACTAGAAACAAACCTCAAAAGCAACCAGAAAAAATGCTTGTGCACACAGGACAAACCAACAACAACAACCAAAACAAAAGAAAACTCGCCTTTCCGGAAACTCTAGAGCTTTTGATACTCAATCGCAAGATTTTTAAAGCTTAAGCAAAGCAAACAAAAAAATACCCAAATCTGCAAAACACAATTGTTACTCAATTGGTAAAATATTTTTTTATTGTTTAAGCTTTCCCTATACTAACCGCAATCGTTTGTTGTTGTCCGCCTCGTACCACGGTGAAATTGACGGTTTGTCCGGGCAGTGTATGTTGTTCGAGATAGGAGAGTAGGTCGTCTGTGTTAGCGATTCGCACATTGCCAACGCCAATTATGATATCGCCGCCAACCACAACATTGTCGTTTAGGACTGCCTTGACTGAATTGCCGCCTTGCAAACCATTCTGCACCGAAACACTTTCAACGAGAAACCCGTAGGTAACGGTTGCACCCATGACTTGGGCAATCGGATAGTTCATGTCTGTGCCAACGGCGTTTATTGAAGGATGCTGGTCATAGCTCCCAGGGTTGACAAGCGATGCGAGTTCCCGCATTATCGTTGAAGAAGGAATCGCAAAGCCCAAACCCTCCGAGTTACTGATGCCTGCAGTCGTTATACCGACAACTTGTCCAGCATAATTGAGAAGTGGCCCGCCTGAGTTGCCTGAATTAATGGGAGTACTTGTTTGGATTGTGTCAGGTATAATTTGTCCGTCTTGACCTGAATCAGAGCCTTCAACGATTGTTCTTCCCAAAGCACTTATTATACCAGTGGTTAGTGTGCCTGATAATCCAAAAGGCGTACCCACTGCAACTACGGGGTCGCCTACTTTCAGGGTTAAAGAACTGACAAGCGGCAGAGCCGTTACTCCACTCGGCATCGAAGTCACGGAGAGAGCAGCAAGGTCAGCTTTGGGATCTTGCCCTAACACAGTTGCCGGATAACAGGTACCATCAGCAAAAGTCACAGTAACATTAATGGTGCCAGTTACAACGTGGTCATTGGTTACGACAACTAGTTGATTGTTGACTTCGGCAACAAAACCAGATCCCTGTTGCAAAGTATAGACTCGTTGACCAAACATTGTGAATCCTGGTGCAAGGTCTTGAATTATAACCACCGATGATTTAACGTTTTGATAGAGCGTTGAAAGCGAGACGTTATCGTCTAGAAGGAAAGTTGAATCGCCACTACCTTGATACAGGCCAAGCTGCGACTGTAAGTTGGTTAGTTTGTTGTTGAAGTCGGAGTATGTTACTGCGTAACCGATGAAGCCCCCAGCAACTAAGCCTACGAGTAAAAGAACAATTATCATTATTACTGAAAATCGTCTTTGTTTTTGTGGTGGAGGAGAAACTGAAATAGAGGGTGATGATTCCATAAAAAAACCTCAAGCTAAACAATATTTATCCGTTTTGTTTTTAGGCTGAGAAAGGCTCCTCAGATGCAATAAGTGATTTTTTGCAGATGGGACAAACCGCATCAGTTGATTTGATGCTACCGCCACAGTTTGGACATTTATTGTTCTTCATAGCCAGATGCAGTCCTTCTTTTTCTTTAATTATTTTCCCGTCTTTTAGCAACAGCATTCTTTCGGTGTGGTTTGCGGCTTGACTATCATGTGTAACCATGATAATTGTGGTGCCTTGGGTCAGGTTAAGGTTGGCTAACAGTTTAATTATTTCCTGTTTGTTTTGGCTATCCAAGTTTCCGGTGGGCTCATCTGCAAGAATAAACGCAGGATTATTGGCTAATGCACGTGCAATTGCGACGCGTTGTTGTTCTCCTGCGCTGAGTCTTTGCGGGCGATGATTTTCGCGTCCTGATAGTCCAACCATGGCGAGGAGCTCGCTTGCGCGTTTTTTGCGTTCAGTCTTAGATTTGATTTTGCCTTCCATGGGTAACTCTACGTTTTCCCGAGCGTTTAGGTAGGGTAGCAGGTTGAAGGTTTGGAATACAAAGCCCATTTTGTCTCGACGTATTTTGTAAAGTTGACTTTCGTGCATTTGGCCTACGTCGATACCGTCAAGGAATACTTTTCCGTTGGTTGGCTTATCGATGCAGCCAATAATGTTTAGTAGTGTTGTTTTGCCTGAACCGGATGGGCCCATGATAGCGACGAATTCGCCGGCGTATATAGTTAGGTTGAGATTGACTACTGCATTGATTTCTCGTTTACCTAGCGTGAAAGTTTTGTTTAAATTTTCTAATTGTAGGACTGGTTTATTCATATTTCATCGCCTCTGCTGGTCTAATTTTTGCAGCACGCCATGCCGGATAAAGGCTTCCGATTGCGCCAAGAGCTATTGATGCACCGAATGCTAAGAGAACTAGATCTATGTTGACTGAGGCTGTTGCTGTTTGTGCAACGCCAGCTCTTATAATCGCTCCTGTTCCACCAAAAAGGTTTCCACTTACACTTGGCAATAAAAGAGATGATAATGTGGGTGCAGCTATGACACCTATGGCAATACCGACTACACCAGCAATTATGCTTAGTAGGATGCCTTCGAGCATAAATTGACCCATTACTGTCTTGTTGCTGAACCCGATTGCTTTCAGTGTTCCAATTTCTTTTGTACGCTCTCTAACAGTGTAAAGCATTACAAAGAGTACAATAAGACTGGTAGCTGCAACAACGACAACGATTTCTTCGAAGGCTGTTGTTTGGGTTGAGTTAATAGAGTCTTCTGCACTTGTCAGTGCTGCTGTGTAACTCGATTGCAGTTGTTGGAGTTGAGTCATACGCTCTTGAGGTGTACTTACTGTTAATTCGCTATGCATTGAGCCAATGGTGCTGGCTACAGTTGAGACTATATCGCTACTTGTTGTAAAAATTCGAAAACTCGTTATGTAACCGGTGTTGTTTGTTAATGATTGGGCATCTGATAAGTTCATGTATAGGGTCAATCTGTCTGATACTGAGTTGGTTCCATGGATTCCGACTACTGTGAAGTCTTGTCCCAAGATGGTCACTTTGTCGCCGACTGTTTTGTCAAAATATGCAGAGTTGTTTTCACTTAATAATACAACGTTACTGTCACCTGCTTGTAAGTTTCTTCCTGATGTTATGTTTGTTGTTAATATTGGATAATTATCAACAAGTTCAGATGTTAGCGGAACACCTTCTATCGTATATTCTGTTATTTGGCGTGTAAATGTTCTCCCCATGAATGAAACTGTTGTATTGCTTCCTTCGGAAGCTTGCAATATTGGTTCAATTGCTGCAATCCCATAAATTGTGCTGTTAACATCATTGTAAAGACTTTGATTCATGGGACTTGCTTGTCCTCCCCCAAAAGCACCACCCCCGAATTGCCCGGGTGTGCCCCCACCACCGAATTGGCTTGGATCAAACCCGCTAATACCTCCACTTGGAGTGCTTCCTGAGGGGGGAAGTTGACCAAATCCGTTTGAACCGCTGGTACTTGTTTGGTCTGGAGGTCTAAAACCGAAACCTGAAAATTCTGCCGAGAGACTGCAATCTATTTGTGTTAACGTTTGGTTGATTGAAGTACTGGTTTCTGTTATTGTGTTGCTTAAGCTATTAGCCATTTCGTTGGCTGATTGCTGATTGGCTAAAGCGCCAGCGGGAATTGAAATCATGATTGCCATTGCAAATCCTAAGGCTATGATTACTAATAATGCACGGATTTTTCTTCTCGAAATATTTCTTATTGCTCTATTGACTATTCCCATATGTAACACCATCAGTCTAAACATATATTGGCAACCAACAAGAGACTTCAAAGGGGATTAGATTGGGCAATTATTGGGCTATAGCCTTTTTTTTTTCAAATCCCTTATTGGTTGCCTTGTCCTCAAAAACCCCGATGTATTATTAAACAATTTTTCAAAATCTTACCCAAATCTAACCCTAATTGCCAAGCAGCTATTCGAAATTTTAAAATCTAATAAACTGTCTTTTTAAAAGAAAAATTGAAAAAAGATATTTGTTAGATAAACTAGTCAGTTTCTATTTTAATTTTAACCCAAACTCCATATATCTTTGTTTTTGAAAGAACAAGTTTATTACCAAATTCCGATTAACAGTGACCAAGAATCTTGCACGGAAGGTCGATAAAAGTGTCATCAAACGCGCGATCGCTAAAATATCTGCTAGGGTGGTTGATCGCAGGCACTAGAGGAGGACCGACCCGTGTGAAAATTATCGATGCTCTGAAAGAAACCCCCCAGAACGCGAATCAACTGGCAACATTGCTCAAAATGGACTACAAAACGATGCGTCATCACCTTGAAGTTTTGGAGAAGAACAAAATCATCACCTCAATCGGAGACAGGTATGGTGCAACGTATTTTCTATCGCAGGTTATGGAAGACAACTACTCCTTGTTTGAGGAGATTGAGAAGAAAATAGGGAAAAAGTAGAAAAAGGAGATCAAGTAAGAGGAAGAAACAATGAACAGAACCAAAAAAATCGTAATACTGCTCGCGGTTTTAATAGTTTTAACGGCGATAGCCGCCTTCTTATTGGCGACTTATCAGAACAGCCTTAGAAGAGCTCCTGGTTTTCCCTTCGCCCCCAGACAGTACACCTTCAACCCTGCAGATATAGAATTGTACTATATGGCTCGAACCGTGTTATCCACAATAAATATTGTTCTAACAATCATTCTAATAATTAACTACGTGAGTCTTTTCCGAAAAACCAAATCTGAATTCACCCTTGGACTACTGCTCTTTGCATCACTTTTCCTGATAAAAGACATAACATGGAGTCCCTTCATCATTGGGTTAGGCGGTTTTAGCTTGTTTGGTCTAGGTCCATTTGCAGTCTTACCCGATATTTTTGAGATGGCAGCGTTGCTGGTACTGTTCTATCTAAGCGTAAAATATTAGATCAGACATACCCTCTTTTTCTTTCTTGGGTGTTGGTTGGGTGTAATGTGGAAAAAATTATTTATATGCAAGGATTCTAAAGTAGAGAAAAGCAGATGAATAATATGGGTGTATACAATCCAGGTCCAAAGAAAAATATCAAGGTAATCGCACTCACTGTTGCATGTATTGTGCTTGCAGCCAGCTTAGTCGGTGTTTTGGCACTTTATGTATCCAACGGGAACACAGCAGACCTAAAATCGCAGATAGCTAGTAAGGATAGTACGATTACATCTTTGCAGTCGCAACTTGCTATTTTAGAGTCACAGATTTCACAAACCCCCAACTCAACAGTTTACCAAAACCAAATTGCCTCCTTAAATGAGCAGATATCCAACTTAAATGAGGAAATTTCAACCTTAAATGGTCAATTATCTGGATACTACAACGTCGCGACGATGAACGCATCAGATGTCTTGCTTTCTCAACAAGTCTTTACCCAAGATGCGAACTCGACTACTTCCATCTTTAGCGCCACAATATACTACGCCGGATATGTTGCGATTCAAGCCACTGCGTCAGCGGACACAACCTTTGTTCAAGTAAACTACAGCTATGCTGGATCAACCTTTGACTACAATAAAACAACAGGAACATCAGGAACAGCAGTGTTTCCAGTTCTACCAGGAACATTGCAGATAAACATCGGAAATACAAACCAAACTGCAGCCAACAATGCAACTGTATCAGCCAAATACTACTACTAAATCCTTCTTTTCTATTAACAGCTAATAAGCCCAAGGGGCATTGTTTTTGATAGGAGATGGTGAATAGATGCAAAATTCTTCGGCAGAAAAACGAAAACCTAACCGGCTTATCAAAGAAAAAAGCCCCTATCTACTTCAACACGCCTACAACCCTGTTGACTGGTACCCATGGATCCCAGAGGCTTTCGAGAAAGCCAAATCAGAAGATAAACCAGTCTTTGTCTCCATAGGTTACTCCACTTGCCACTGGTGCCACGTCATGGAGAAAGAATGCTTCGATGACGATCAAATTGCAGCATTAATGAATAAAACCTTCGTGTCTATCAAAGTCGACCGGGAGGAACGCCCGGATCTTGACGCAGCTTACATGGCTGTTTGCCAAACCATGGGTCGAAATTGTGGTTGGCCCCTCAATGTAATAATGACCCCTGACAAAAACCCTTTTTTTATCGCAAGCTACATCCCCAAAGACAACCGCTATGGCACAGTTGGGATGTTGAGCCTTGTGCCGCAGATTGGCGAAATCTGGAAAACAAGAAAAGAAGAAATGGAAACAATCGGCAAAGAACTCAGAGAACAAATAGAACAACAAACAGAAACAAGAAACGAAAACGAATTGGACAAAACAGACCTTGATAATGCTTACGAACAGCTTTTTTTACGGTATGACCCAGAAAACGGCGGATTTGGCAGCTCACCTAAATTTCCATCTGCTCACAACATTCTATTCCTGTTAAGATACTGGAGCCGAACTAAAGAGAAAACCGCTTGGGACATGGTTGAAAAGACTTTACGTAAAATGAGGTTAGGCGGAATTTTCGATCAAGTAGGCTTGGGTTTCCACCGTTACTCCACAGATGCACAATGGCTGGTTCCGCATTTCGAAAAAATGCTGTATGATCAAGCCCTGCTAACGTTAGCGTACGTTGAAGCGTACCAGGCATCTGGTCAACAAAAATTCAGAATAACTGCTAAAGAGACTGCGGATTATGTATTGAGGGATTTGGCGTCGCAAGAAGGTGGCTTTTATTCGGCTGAAGATGCTGACAGTGAGGGTGAAGAAGGGAAGTTTTATGTTTGGACCGAACAGGAAATCAAGCAAGCTTTGCCCCCCGAAGACGCTGATTTAGCCATAAAACTCTTTAACATAAAGCCTGAGGGCAACTACTACGAATCCCCCAGCGGCATAAACCGCAAAAACATCCTCCACCTTGATAAGCCGATTGACCAACTAGCAGCTGAAAACAATTTAACGCAAAATCAAATGATCACAAAACTTGCGCAAATCACCGACGTTCTTTTTAGAGTCAGAGAAAGACGAGTTCATCCCTTAAAAGATGATAAGATACTTACAGATTGGAATGGAATGATTATTGCCGCGTTAGCTAGGGCAAGTCAGGTCTTAGATGAACCTAAATATCTTGATGCGGCAATAAAAGCAGCGGAGTTTTTCCTGGAAAGGATGAAGACACAAAACAATTTGCTTTTTCACCGATACGCAAAAGGTGAGAAAGCCGTTTTTGGGTTTTTGGACGACTACGCTTACCTTGTGTTTGGTCTTATTGAACTCTACGAAGCGAGCTTCGAAGAAGAATTTCTGCAAACTGCCTTGGACTTAACCCAAACTATGATCTCGCTTTTCTGGGATGAGAAAAACGGCGGCTTCTTCTTTGCCAGCCTAAACTCTGAGGAAGGAGTCCCGAGTTTAAAAGAAATTTATGATGGAGCAGTTCCATCTGGGAACTCGGTTGCGCTTCTTAATCTACTGCGTTTGTCCCAGCTGGTTAATGAGACAGGATTTGAGAGTTATGGTAAAAAACTTCTAAAATCATTTTCCGAAGACATTAGAAATCAACCGATTGGCCACTCCTTTATGCTTGTTGGCTTGGAGTTTGCCCTTGGACCAACTTTCAACATTGTTGTAGTAGGTGACCCAGAGGATAATTATAGCGTTGAGATGGTGAATGCTTTAAGAAAAATTTACCTGCCAAATTTGACTGTTAAAATGTTGACGCCCCAAAGCGCACAATTCACATCCACTGGCGTTATGTATGAACAAATCGAAGGTAAACCTACTGTTTACGTTTGCCGTAACCAAACCTGTTTGCCTCCCACAAACAATGTTAGCAAAATGATTGAAATGTTGAAGAATTAAGAAATGTGGCGCCGAGGATGGGATTCGAACCCATGCGGAACGGATGTTCCACGGGCTCTCAAGGCCCGCGCGTTAACCACTCTGCCACCTCGGCACTACGAATCAACAGTTCTAGTTCACTGTGTCTTAAATGTTTACCGAATCCAAAACAAAGATTATTGGCAAAAGTTCTTAACCCACCTTCATAACCGTTGTTGCATGCCACCAAATACAACTGTCCATATTCCAAGTAACATTCTTGATGCCGTCTATGCAGGCGCCAAAGAACTCTACCCACGCGAAAGTTTCCTGATGCTCCGAGGCAGAAAAAACAAAGGTATTATCAACATAACTGACCTGGTTTTGGCTCCCTTTGCTGTTCATGGCGAAGGTTTTGCCCATTTCAACCCTTACATGTTTACGGGAGATTATTCGTTGGTCGGAACCGTCCATTCTCATCCGTCAGGAAACATTTCACCCAGCGACACCGATTTGAACTATTTTTTTGGGCGGGTCCTTATGATTGTGGGTTATCCATTTGAAGGAAAAAGTTGCATCGCAGCATACGATTCTGAAGGAGACAGAATCCCAATAGAAATAACTGCCCCCACTAAATGCGATGACGAAGACTTCTATGAAATGTAGTCTTGGGATTTCTTAGCGGATAACTGATAATGCATAAGAAAATCTAAGGCAAATTTATCAGCGTTACCCTCCGTTCCCCGATGCAATTTATCTACCCCTTTGCTACGCAAATGATGGTAGAATTCATGGAGAATCACGAAGGGGTTAATCAGTACATCGCTGTTTTGAACAGCAATAGTTTGGTTTTTGGCAGTGTAGCAGCCGTAGGCTCTGATCTTATGTTTTTTAGGCAAGCCCACTTTCAATTTTGGAGTTGCCACACGATAATGACTTGACAAAATGTCAAGCGCTTCTTCTGTTCGACCATTAATTATAAGCCAAACAACGGTTGGTTTGAAGTTATCCTGCGACATTAAGCAAGAGGTACATAAACTAGCTCTTATAGAAATCTGTCAAATCTTGGGTTCAGCAACAATGTGGGGTTGCAAATCACGTAGACTTATTCTTCTCGAATACAATTCCCAGGTGTAACCATAATCTTTCAAGATATCTCTTATTCTTTGCAGTTCTTCAGGAAATGTTTCTGCTGCTTTGCCACTTGCCCTATGAACTTCAATGATTAATCGAGGCTTGTTCTTTTCAATCGTTTCTTTAGCACCACGCAGTATAGGAGTTTCATAGCCCTCTGTGTCAATTTTGATTATCCCTATGTTAGGAATGTTTAGACTGTCCAGAGAGCGGACGGGCACATCGATTGTTCCTCCATTGTGGAGACCTTTGATTTCTACATCCATAGTGCCGCTTAAAGAGAGCGCAGCTAAACCTATTCGTCCAACGCCATCTTTATCGCCCAAAGCATAAGGGTAAACCTGAACGTTTGGATACTTCTGGGTTCTCTTTCTTAGAACGTCATATGCTTTGGGGCTTGGTTCGAAGGCATACACCTCTCGTCCAGCTTTTGCAGCAAAAACCGTCCATTCCCCGACGCTGGCACCTATGTCAACTAAACATTTACCTTCTTCAGGCAGCATATATTTTTCGATGTAGTCTTCATAACCTACAATATCTTCACAATTCTCTTTGCCATAACCCGTAAAATGATTATAGACTGCAACCGGCAAAGGGAGTTTTCTGCGGTTTACTATATTTAGTACGATTAATGCAGTACCCCTCATGCTTTTGTGAAAAGAAATGTCTTCTATCTGGATTTTGACTTTACTAAATGTCCGGCTGACAATAGAGGTCATGTTAATACATTACAGTTCTTGGTTGCTTGCTAAATAAAATCCTTTGCCCCTTAAGATACAATATTTAGATTAAAAGAAATACTTGAAGTAAATATTAAAGCACCCAAAAGTTGGCTGGAAAAAATTATTGACCATATGTACCCCGTCTAATCTTCTCCGCGAGCAAATGAACGAATTCAATTGGCCAAACATCGTCGCAGACATCGTCAGTTAAAATCTTACGTTGGTGATACATGGAGATTAAATCGTTTTTTAAAAGAAGAATCAATACGAATTTGTGTCCATAGGTTCTTTTAAAGAGAGCATATTTACGTGCTTGTTTTTTAGTCATCTCAAAGTGGGGTTCAAGAATTATTTTTCTTCCCTGAACCGTTTTCTCCAAAATGAAATCTGGAGTATAGACCTCATTTGGAAGGGGAAAACTAATTGTTTCGTAACCGTATGGTATGTGCATTCGAAGAAGCGTTAAGGCAGTTTTTTTTTCCCATCCACTCTTGTACCGGCTCATTTTTTGGTAATAAGCTTGCGATTGTCCCGTGATTTTTTGCATACGTTCTAGAAAGTCAAGGGCGGTTTTTAGTGTGTAGCGGTTTAGGGTTTTCTGTTTAAGCCACCTGCCCAAGAGAAAAAAGGGATAATCGACTTTTGCGGGATCTTGTGGAAAAAGGCGTTTTGCAAAATATGTTAGTTTTTGACGTGCTTCCGATGCTGTTTTTTCGTCTCGCCAAACAGATGGTGAAGCTGATTCAATCACGCCTAGACTGGCTGCGACATTAGCGTTCTCTTTAGTAAGCGGCACGTAGAGGTCTTCGGGTAGGAAGTGGTCGTAGATTTGCAGGTCTGGTTGGGGACGGACCATCCACCGCATATAAATCCAGAGTTTATCTTTATGGGGACCAGCCAACGCGGGGATGTTTTGAGCAAGGTCTTCAATAAAGTCCTTTGGTTTAGTAAATTTTTGAGCGTACTGCAGAAGGTTTCGTTCTGCTTTAAGTTTAACAAAGAGGTTTATTTGGGCAAAAATTTCTGATGCAGCCTTCTTATTAGGGCCTAAGTCGTGGTAAAAGTCAGCTTTCACGATTTCCTCTTCGAAAAGATGCGCTTTTTTAATTTCAAAGAACGTGCTACCGAAGGCTTCATGAAGGTAGACAAGGAGCATCCGAGCATTTTCTGGGTATCCTACGATTGTGTCGTCGAGGATTGAGGCGGCGAGCAGGAAATAGTGAGCGGCGATTTTTCTTTCTTCAAATTTTTCTGAGTATGGGTTAAATAGCAGTCTGGGGGTCATTCGTCGGTCCCATTGGACATCGACGACGTTAGAGTTTTTGTTTATAAATTCGACTAGTAATGTTTGCACTTCGTCGGTTGCCATAGCCCTTACCCAAGCATAATTATCTATGCGTGAAGTACCTTAAAACTGCTCTTATAGTAGAAATCATCTAACTTTTCAAGAATATTTTTTGGGTTAGGAAACAGATTAATACCAAACTGGAAATCAGATATTGCAACGCATGCAACAGACGAAGTGCCTATATAGGGACAAGTCTTTTCTGGTGATTTCTCCTCTCCGTACACAATTCTCTTTTTCTTTTTTTCAACTGCCGCAAGAAACAGGTTTACTTACACAACAAAACCGTGACAAGTTCTAAATATTACTCTCCTCGTTATTCAATCAATTTTTCAAAGAATATCTAATCAATCCTTAATTTGGAGCGCGTCTTTTTGCTTACAGAAGATCCACAAGACCAACTTCGCAAAGGATTATTAATCTACAAGTTAAAATTGTTTGTGTGCTTTCTCAGAAGAGTAAGCACTTAAAGGAGAAAAAAGAAAAATGCAAAAAATAAAAACAAAGACTCTAACCACAATAATAGCTCTGATTCTATTATCTTCAACGGCTATTTCCGCATTTACAGTATCAACTGTTGATGCACAAGGAACACTTAAAACCTATGCTTTCGTTGGCGCTACACCCAATCCTGTCGGCGTCGGTCAACAAGCCGTCATTCGCTTGGGGATTACTGATCAATTAGCAGCACCCCAATATGGATGGCAAGGTCTCACGGTCACCATCACACACCCAGACGGAACCAATGAAACACTCGGTCCATTCAGAACCGATGCAACGGGTGGATCATTCACCATTTACACACCCACAATCGCCGGAAACTACACTCTACAGTCGTTCTTCCCACAACAAACAAATCCGGCAGCAATCAACTCCAACGGTCTAGTTATTCCAACTGGCGCGACAATGTTGGCTAGTTCAAGTGAAGCAGTAGTACTTTCCGTCCAAACAGAACCAATTCCTAGCTACCAAAGCCAACCCCTCCCAACAGAATACTGGACACGCCCCATAAATGACCAATTCCAAAGTTGGCAAAACATCGGCGGCAACTGGCTTCCAGCCTCCAACAACGCAGGCACCTACAACCGCATCGCATGGGGTAACGACTATGCTCCACAAGTCACCACACATACTCTGGAGTAAACCCATAACTGCAGGCGGTCTCATCGGAGGCGCAGAAAGCTCAATCACCGGAGAAATCACCAACAACCGAGTAACAATAGGAGACGCATATCAAGGCAAATTCCTTGGCAGTCTCATCATGTTAGGAAACCTCTACTACGACGAATATCCAAGCACCTCAAAGATACACCAAATAACTGCAATGAATCTGCACACAGGTCAAACCTTGTGGTCAAAAACCTTGCTCAACAACCTAACCCTAACACGCGGACAATTAATGCAATGGAACTCAATTAACCTTCTAGGCACATATCCATATCTATGGGCAACAGCAAACAGCGCAACATTACCTCTCTTAGGATTACCGTCAACGGCAGGAACAACCTGGTGCGCATTTGACCCATACACTGGCAGCTTCACTTACGCAATATATGGTGTTCCCTCAGGAAACACAGTATTCGGCGAAAACGGAGAAATTCTCATCTACACAACAAACATAGCAAGAGGTTACCTTACCCTATGGAACTCAACCAACATACCCGCACTTTATAACTCAGCCGTAGTGGGATCAACTGACATAGAACAATGGGTCGCTGAAGGAAAAATCGTTAACGGAACAGGTCTTGCTGGAACAACAAACCTCGCCGGACAACCTGCAAGCTACTATTTAACGCCAACAGGATTTGCTGGATATATGTGGAACGTAACTATACCCACCAACTTACCTGGCGCAGTCTATGGAGTCCAAAATGACCGAATAATCGGCGGCTCAGCCTCATCTGCAGGAGTCAACCTATGGGCAATAAGCATAGCACCAAACAGCGCAGGACAATTGTTATTCAGTAAAAGTTGGGCACCTCCAGCAGACTGGATTCAAGGCAACGTAACTATAGCATGGCAAGCAATGAGTGACATATCTAAAAACGGTATAATTGTTTTTGGGGAAAAAGAAACAAGACAAGACTATGCGTTTAGTACCGAAACAGGAGACTTTATGTGGGTAAGTCAACCTCACGACTACCTAGATTTCTACACCATGGGACTCGCTGGAACATCAGCCCGTTCAGTTAACCAAATCTATGATGGCAAATTCTACGCCGCTGGATACGCAGGAATCCTTTACTGCTACGATACGCTGACAGGCACCCTCTTATGGAGTTACACCGCAAACAACCCAAATGCTGCAGGCTCTGCCTTCTCACAATGGCCCCTATACCCAATGTTCATTGCAAACGGAATAATCTATGTAATTCACACCGAACACTCCGGATACGAACAATCTCTGCCACCCGATGCTCCAATGATTGCCCTTAACGCAACAACTGGCGATCTCATATGGAGAGCAGATGGATTGCTAAGAGGAACCCACTGGGGTGGATACCCAATCATTGGCGACAGCATAATTGCAGCTATGAACAGTTATGATCAACAAATCTATGCAATCGGCAAAGGTCCAAGCTCCGTTACTGTTGATGCTCCAATGTCAGGCGTTTCAGTAGGAGATAGCATTATCATAAGAGGTACAGTAACTGATGTCTCACCAGGCACACAACAAACCGCTATACAACTACGTTTCCCCAATGGAGTACCTGCAGTCTCAGACAGCAACATGACAAGCTGGATGCAATATGTTTATGAACAATTCGCAAAGCCAGCAAACATCCAAGGTGTCAACGTTCAAATCAGCGTTATCGACTCAAACGGCAATTACAGAACAATCGGCAGTACCACAAGCGATGCAAGCGGCACATACAGCTTAGGATGGGCCCCTGACATTTCAGGTAAATACACCGTTATTGCAACCTTCGCAGGCACAAACTCGTACTATGGCTCGTCCGCTCAAACAGCCTTCATCGCTGACGAAGCGCCCGCAGCTTCCCCAACCGCGTCACCTCAACCAGCAACCATGACGGACCAATACTTTGTACCAGCAGTCGCAGCAATAATTATTGTAATAGTATTAGTCGGAGCAGTTCTAGCAATACTGATGCTCAGAAAACGGGCATAAAATCAAAGCCCTCTTTTTCTTTTTTTGTTGAATTTCTTAGTTGGTTAATGCTGAATGTGTTAAGCGTAAGTTGCTTAGTTTGCTTGTGGATGTAGGCAATAGGGTCCTTTCGCCGGCGCCAACTTCCATCCACTTTTATACTAAATAATCCTCTTTTTTTTACATATCCTGTTTAAACATCTCTTAGATAGGTGTGCACTCTACCTTAATTGAGGTGCTATTGAAGGGGGGATAATAACGCAAGAGGAATAGGAGAAACGAGTAAAGGAGAAAGTAAAAATTCGTTAGTTCAAGAGAGTAATGTAAGGCATAAAACGAGAAAAAGAACTCCTTCTCCAACACTCATAATGAGTTTATCGTTAAAGTCGCTGACGAGTTAGAAGATGCAATAAAGCTCTTGGAAATTGGCTTTGAGTTTCATACCGAAATTGCAGGGCATAAAGTATTTAGGAAGCGAAAGTAATGTTGAACGAAGCGCCTACTGCAAAATGTATGTGC
>CAVZPM010000006.1:0-27579 GCA_963777155.1 Candidatus Bathyarchaeota archaeon | reverse complement strand
TAATAACCGAACGCGACATAGTCAGAAGAATCGTGGCAAAACGCAGCTCCCTCGACCTCAAAGTGTCGGAAGTCATGACTAACACACTCATAACAGTAAGTCCAGATACTTCACTTAGAGAAGCAGCAAGGGTAATGTTGGCAAACAAGATAAGGAGACTACCGGTTCTCAAAAACGATAAGCTGGTTGGGATAGTGGTTTCCTCAGACTTCGTGCGAAACGTAGGCAAAAAGACAACAACAGAAGAAATACTGGATGCCTTAGGACGCTACCCAACAGGACCAATAGCATAAAACAGCCATCAAGTTTTCTTGAAGTTTTCAAATTGTATTTTGTAGTCGCTTTGTTTCCATAAGAAATCGTAGGAGTTATGCCCTTGATCAAGGTAGTTAATGACATCTACAAAGTCATCGGGGACAATTAGAATGAGACAGAAGTATTTGCCGTAATGTCCTCTAAACATGGCAAGTTTACCAAGCGTATCTTCAAGGTTGTCTCTGATTCCATGCGGTTCCAGCACAACTTTCCTCCCTCTGTGGGTATATTGTGGCAAAAGAAAGTCTGGTTTGTATGTAAACGCTGGGTTATCTTTTGAGAGGTTAAACTCCATAAAT
Organism: Candidatus Bathyarchaeota archaeon; assembly: GCA_963777155.1. Classification (GTDB taxonomy): domain Archaea; phylum Thermoproteota; class Bathyarchaeia; order Bathyarchaeales; family Bathycorpusculaceae; genus Bathycorpusculum. The sequence continues at coordinate 26,965 of CAVZPM010000006.1, read as the reverse complement.
TCATAGGTGAAAATGACTTGTTTGCTTCGCAGAAAATCGTATACAGCAAGCTCCAAATCTGAAAAAGCCCCTGGCTCAATGCGTTCGCCAATTCGATTATAATGGTAAACGACGGTTAAGTACCGCATCAGTGGCTGAAGAAATTCTTCATGTTTCTGAATGAAAAACTTCATCGATTTCTCTAAAGAAGCAGGCGTCAGGTCTGAGTATTCAAGCCAAACACCCAAGATAAAGAATGGAAAGTCAACCTTCGCAGGGTCATCTGGAAAAAGTTCTCTTGCAAAAGTAGTTAATTTGTCAGCGTCAGCATCGAATTCTTGGGTGTTAATCCACCAGCTCTCCGGCTTATTTTTGACACTCAATTTAAAGGGCAAGTTTTCGTCACTGCTAAGTCCCAGTGCAGCATAGACCCTGAATTTAGGAGTAGTTAACGGGACCATGAGGTCTTTGGATTCAAACGGGAACAGCCCCAAATCAGGTGTTTTTCGCACCATCCAACGCAGGTACAGCCAAGCTTTGGATTTGTTCTGCTTATTCATCCTCTTGACAGCATATGAAAGCTGTTGTACGAGGTCTCTTGGTTTTCTACCTTTCTGCCTAAGCTTTGTCGCGTACTCGATTAGGTTTCCGCCAGCTTTCTGCTCTACGAATTGGTTAACTGAGCACAAAACTTCTGGAATTTCGGCTTTGCTATCGCCAAGTCTGTCTAGAAGCTGATTTTTTTGTTCGAACCTTGGGATTTCCTTTTTGAAGGTGTCAATGCTCTTCGAGGAGAAAAGTTTTTGCCCCAATATCTGATGTAAGTGGTTTAGAAGCATCCTAATGTTTCTTGGATTTCCAGTTAACTTCTGGTCACTTAGAGATGCGGCGAGCAAGAAATAGTGTGCAGCTTCTTTCTTAGCCACATCGCTGTTTATTGGCATAAACCAAAGCTTAGGGTCGAGGTTCTGATCGAGTTCTAAATCGACCATGTTACTGTAGGTGTTAACAAATTGGACAATCAAGTCCTTTAGATCGTTTGGAACTTCCTGAGCCATACGTGCTAAGTAGATTGCTCCTTACTTAATTGTTTTGCAGACCATAGTAGACAAATATAACTGCGTAATAGGTCAACTTACAGGTTGGAACAGGTGGACAACTCAACTGACAAGTAGATTGTTTGAGTTAAACTTTTATTCATACAAAACAACTTGACGGTATGGCTAGATTCCTTTACAACACACAGTTGTATGAAACTGTTCTTCAAAAATCATTGGAAGTCAAAGAAACCCTGCTTGTTTGTTCTGCTTCTCTTGGTTCGGGTGCCCACCAGGTTTTTTCGCAAGAAATCCTGAAAACCCCTCCAACTGACATGCGGTTTGTCTTCCAAGTAAACGATTTTACCGTCAAGCAGGGTGAAGTCAACCCTCATGAAATACAGTATCTGATAGAACACTTCAAGGGGATCAGCATAAGATCCAATGAAAATTTCAATTCGAACATCTACATTTTTGACAATTCAGCATTGATAACTTCCGCTGCCTTGACAAAAGCAGCTTTTGAAACCAATATTGAAGCTGGAGTGCTACTAGAGGGGACGGAGGCAGAGGAAGCAAAGAGCTTCTTTAATGAAAGTTTATGGAATTCTGCAAAATCAATAGGTGACTTAAAGAAATACAAGCATATGTGGAACATATCGCAGAAGACAGCGAAAAATAGCAGTATTAAAAAAGTTAAGCCTCACACCGAAATCAAAGAGTGGACAAACGCCTACATCAACACTTGGTATATTGGAGTTCCAAAGTGGATATCTCCAAAATTTGAGCGCAAGATAAAGAAGGAAACTAACTGGTCAACAAATTATTCAGTACTAGGAGACATTGGCTACACTACCTTTTTGCAGCTTAAGCTCGGTGACAACGCCTACGTAGCTGACCTAAGTAAACGTGGCAAAATAGTAATTGAATTAGCTCGAATAATCGATAAAGCACGTATAGAAACTGATGAGGGAGATTACCACACAGCTTTTAAATCAGAAAAAGCGTACACCCTTCAAAGAGAGCCATTCCATGAAATGCTAAAAAAAGCAGACATAAAGTCCAAAACCTCAGAGATCCACCCTTAACACTGACCAACTAAACCAAATAGCCAACGTTCTTTCTTCAATCAAACGTAAAAGAAAACGCAAGTCAACCAACTCGAACGGAAAAAAATAATCGCAGCTGAAAATACTCGTACCCAGACTCAGCAGTAGCAATTATCTTTTTTTGCTACCAGCACGCATGGTTTATTACGTTGTCTTCCTGATCTTGCAAGATGCAATCTCAAGAGAAAAACACATCGTCAGAAGACAATTGGAGCCAATTTAGATGCCCTACTGGTGTTTCTGGCAGAAAGGTTGCGGCAAAAATGAACAAGGGACACTGGGACTTAACAACCTGGGGTCTAAAACATGTGAGGCTCAATCCTGATTCCATAATTTTGGATGTAGGTTGTGGAGGAGGCAAAACCATTAGCCGTTTAGCAAGGCGTGCATTTCAAGGCAAAGTCTATGGTATTGACTGCTCGGCAGATATGGTTGAATATTCAAAGCAAGTCAACAAAAAACTCATCGCATCTAATCGAGTGGAAATCGTACATGGTTCAGTTGAGAGAAGTGGTTTCAGAGACGATTTCTTTGATTTGGTGACTGCGGTGGAGACTTACTATTTTTGGCCTGATCTTACGGAAGCTTTTGTAGAGATAAAACGTGTCCTAAAGAAAGGAGGGGGGTTTCTTGTCATAAGCGAAATGATTAAGGACGGGTTATACGAAGTGGAGAACGCGGAAATAATTGCTAAGACCCAAGTTCAACTTGTAGAGTTAGAGGAAATGCAAAAAACGCTCTATTTTGCAGGTTTTAGCAAAGTGAAGATTTATAGAAAGAGAAAATCCGACTGGAATGTCATTCTTGCCCAGAAATAATTCGCATACATATTTCGAGAATAAATGCGTTAATGCTGGTCCTATCCGTGAGTGCGCATTTTGTCCGGTATTTTGAGGTCCAACTGTCTCTTTAGTGCCTTGTACCTGTTTCTAACCGTAACCTCAGTGACTCCCGACGCATCCGCAATATCTTTTTGTGTGATCTTCTCGCCGTGTTGCAAACAAGCAATGTATAATGCAGCTGCAGCCAGACCCATAGGATCCTTTCCCGCTGCAAACCTTCTTCGTCTAGCGTCAGCAAGTATCGCGATTGCAGCTCCCTGTGTCTTACCTGAAATTCTGTTTTTCTCGGCAATCTTTGAAACATACGTCAACGAATCAGCAATGGGCATAGCAAAATGGAGCTCTTGTAGCAGCAGCCTATAGCATCTTGCAACATCTTTCCTATCAACAAGACTTGCATCAGCGATATCGCGGAGGGTTCGGGGTGTCCCACTTTGGCGGCAAGCAGCATAAAGTGCAGCCGAAGCGATAGAGTTTATTGACCTTCCACGGACTAACCCTTTTTCGAGTGCTTTACGGTAAATAAGCGCTGCTTTTTCTTTAAGCGACGGCGAGATGTAGAGTTTGCCTGATAAACGTTCAAGTTCGCTCATGGCTTGAGAGAGATTTCGGTCGATAGATGAATGGACACGTGAGCGGATTTGCCACTTGCGTAGACGCCACATCTGCAGTCGCGTAGATATGGGTAGTTTTCTTCCGTATGCGTCTCTATCAACTTGACTAATAGTTGTAGATAATCCTTTATCGTGAATTGAATATGATGTTGGCATGCCGACTCTGCTTCTTGAGGCTTTCTCTTGCAGAGTGAAAGCTCGCCATTCCGGTCCCTTATCCAACATCTGCTCATATAAAACAAGACCACAATCGCCACAGATGGTTTCACCGCTGTCGTAATCATGAATCAGATTTTTACTTGCACATTCAGGGCAGTCTTCAACTGAGCGCTGATGCGTCTTTGGGACTTCTTTAGTTGTACTTCCTTGGGTTAAACTCATTTTCTCAAACTCCTCTTTTCATGCCCAGACGTCACTAAATCATAAAATCCCGATCAAGGTAAAGAAAACAATAATGCGATCCGCGCAATCAACTAAGAAGAACAAGGTAGTTATTATACATGATTCACTTTTGCAGCCATATTCATGCACATAATGATAGGTAAATCAGACCTATCCTATTTATGCTAAAAAAGTTAAGTACAGTTATGAGCCACACACAAGGATACACCCTCTCAGAAACCTCGCCCGCTCTCCCAACCGACGTCCCCTATGCATCTGATGTTGCCTCTTCAACTAGAACAGCAAACCTAGTCTTTCAAACACCGTCCACTCATACTCAGGAGTTTTCGAATACACCATGCACTACGACTTCACTTTCACCTGATAATCCAAATGTAATTAAGAAGAAAAAATTTTGATCAGAGCAACTTCTTAAAAGGTTTCCTGACATATTCTAGTTGATCATTAGAGGGAGATTGTCTTGGGGGTTTTTGTAACTAAGGCAGATGGTTCACGACAATTATTCGATAAAGAGAAGGCTGCTAGGACTTGCATGAAGATGGGTGCAAGCCGCCAAGTTGCTTATGAAATTGTCGAAAAAGTTGAAAGCAGACTCTACGATGGCATATCAACCCAGATGATTCATCGGATGATCATTAGATTTTTGCGAAAATACAAGCCTGAGGTTAGGAATCTTTTTGATTTGAGAAAAGGCATAAGCTTGATGAGTCCCAAGCCTGAATTTGAGCTATTCGTTCAGACTTTGTTGATGTATAATGGGTTTGAAGTATGGTCTAGCCAGATTTTGAGGGGAAAATGTGTGGAACATGAAGTTGATGCGATCGCAAAAAAGGATGGGGTCACTTTTTTTGTGGAGGCAAAACACCATTTTAGCTATCATGCCCTAACTGGTTTGGATGAGAGTCGAATAGCGCGGGCTATACTGGAAGATGTAACTGAGGGCAACACTGCTTGATAGAACTGGCGGGAAGATTGACCGCGCAATGATAGTTACTAACACAAAATATTCAGACCATGCCATACAATATGGCAGTTGCAGAAATATACTTCAGATCGGTTGGAGCTCACCAGACAAACTTGGGTTACAAAGCATGATCGAAGAAAAGAAACTGTATCCTTTGAGTTGCCTTAGAGGCTTACGCGACGAGTTCAGGCTGAAGCTGGTTGAATCTGGAATAGTACTCATCAGTCAACTGCTTAGTGAAAACCTAAATGAACTCGCTAAAAAAACTGGGCTACAGCAAGATGTTCTAAGGCAAACAGTGGAGAAAACAAGGTTGGCTTCAACCGGAGTTTGGTATAATTGATTTCCTGCCAACTGTTATTTAGTTAACCAAGCATATACCAATGTGATGGCGATTGAATGGTTAAAAAGAAGTCATCTATCACAAAAAAGCAACCCTCAAAAAATGTGGAGCTCGCGCCACAAAAGGAGAGAGTTCTCGAAGATAAAATCCTAAACGCGATGGCTAATACAAGTGTTATCCTAATGAGCACAATGATGGGTGCATTTACTCAGGTAGTTGGATCCACAATGGGCGCCATGGCTTCAGGGATGGCGGAAGCAATGGGTGGAAAAGAAGCCTCAGATAAAGTTGACAAGGAAATTAAACAGGGACTTCCAGAAATTGACGCGAAAATGAAAGCGATGATTTCTGATCTAAGAAAAGAAATTTACGCCCAAATGAAACAAAAAAGGCAAGAACTAAAAGCGATGCTTTCTGATCCCACATTTGAGGTAGGACCAAAAATTATCGAAAAATATGACTTCAATCTGCCAAAGCTGACTCAAGAACTCGACGATAACACGCTTTCTCGATATTCACAATTGCTAATCAGTGAAGATGTAGATTTTGGCAAAATGTTCAAGGAACTCACCGAATGGATCAATGCCCTACCTAAACCTAGTGGAGAAAGCAAATAGCAGTTGTTTTGCGCTATCAAAAGACCAGAGTACCTATAGAAAATCCACTTGGAAAGAACTATGATTCGCCCTATCTAGTGTCTTCCCATGATTTCTTATTCCTCACGCTAAAGGTTTATTTTTTAGAAAACAGGTTTTTCAAGTCGAGCGATTGCGAATTTGGCAACCGATAACGTAGAAAGCGAAAAGCCCGAAGCTAAGCAGCGAAGAGTAGAATTTAATTTTCCAATGCTAATTGTTAGAACAAAACGGTTCTCAACCGTCTTTGACAGATTAGGTACATTGCGTAGCTCCAGATATTTTTCGTGGATAAGCCTTGTCCTTGTGCCATTTGTTGCTGGAATTGCCCTCTACCTCTTAATCAACAGCCTCATCGGTGTGCTATCCAATCCAGGGGTCGGACAAATAGTTCGGGAATTAGGACCAGGATCAATACTGCTGTTACCTGGAATCAACCCCTTGCTTCCAATCGTCTATGGGTGGATTGCAATAGTATTTGCCATAGTGGTTCATGAAGGAGCACATGGAGTCATAGCTCGAAACGTTGGGTTCAATGTTAAGTCGAGTGGTTTACTGTTTTTCCTGTTTATTCCCATTGGCGCTTTTGTAGACGTGGACGAAGAGCAAATAAAGAAAGCAAAACCCCGCCCCGCCCTAAAAGTTATGGCCGGAGGAGTTGGCGCAAACATCATCGTAGCAGCCGTATGCCTCTTAGGTGTCCTATTGGTTGTTGGCAGCTTAACCCCAATCATCGACGGCGTATACATCAACGATGTCTCAAATGGGTTGCCAGCTCAAACTGCAGGGCTGCTGCCAAAAGATGTCTTTGTTTCAATCGATAATACCACAATCAGCAATACCACCGAGTTAAGGGCGATATTAGATAATAAGACAGCTGGAGACACAATTCAGGTAACGGTGGCAAGGGGCGATCATTGGCAGAACAGATTTTCCACAACAGTCAACCTAACCACATCCGGAAACCGAACCATCATGGGAGTAACCAGCTATGACCTATTCACGGAACAAAGACTGGAAAACTACCGAACATTCTCATTAGATCGTCTCGCCCTGTACTTGGTTCCCCCAACCCTTGCCTCCGAATTAATACCGTACTCTGATTCCCTAGCGCCTTTCTATTCAAATCCGATACCTCAATGGCAAATACTAGCAAACGGTTTCTTTTGGATCTGGTTTGTAAACTTCAACCTCGCCATCTTCAATGCTCTACCAATATATCCCCTAGACGGAGGCAGAATCTTCGATATCACTTTGAAAAGAGCTGTGGGCAAAAAGATGAGTGAAAAAGCTATCCGTTCAATAACTATTGGAGCAACCATAGCCTGCGTAATACTTGTCTTGCTAGTCACTCTACTACCGTTCATAATATAATGAAGCGAACTTTTTTCCTCGTTAGCTAATCCTGACTTTTGAATTTCTTGCAGGCATCTGGATTACCGGCTAAAGCTTTTATGCGCTTGATTGCAAGAATCAGCGTATGATAGAGGTCAAAGTATCCCACGGCGAACTAAGCATAGTCGCAACTGTCTCAGATTTTTGCAGCTCCATGGGGTACTGTGAATTCAAAATACCGTTTGCTCTAAAAGGAATTAAGCCGCCCCCAACCGAGGCAACCATCGAAGGCGCCAAAGCTCACCAAAGACAGGAACAATTTGAAAAAGAACATTTTGAAATGGTTCCAGTAACTAACGAACAGTTAGCGGACCTAAAAAAAGACGTAGAATTCGCCTATGAGTCAATCAACACACGGCTAATAGTGCCCTTGAGTCTTCCACAGTACCCTAACGCAAACATGTTGATTTTCGGGCGAGCAGACAAAGTCTACAGAAGCCAGGGCACACTAATCGTGGAAGAATCCAAATTTCCCTTCAACCCAACCAAATACCTTCAAACATTCGAACCCTACCCTGACCACAAACTGCAAACTCTGCTCTACCTCAACTCACTTTTTGCCAACGAAAATTCCTTTGATTCAAAAACCTGGTTTGAGATACCTCACCAACAAAAAGCCTGGATCATAAACGTCAAAGACAGAAAAACCGGAGAAACAATCAAGACCTTCAAAGGTCTACAGACAAACGATTTAGAGCAATACATGAAAGGTAACCTTCAAAGGTTTGCACAGATAGCAGCCGGTCAAACCCAGCCTCAGCATCATCAAAGACAGGCTAAATGCGCAAAATGCAGGCTTGAGAACTGCCAGCACAGCCTTTGTCACTAAAATAGCAAGTTATCTTTAGATCCGGATGACAAATCGGGAATGCTAAGGCAAACCGAATAAGGAGCCAACGCAGTCTTATAGTTAAGGAGACAATCAAAATAAAAAGCAAAACAAAAAACAAACCGAAAAACGAAAAGCAAACTAACCAAACCAAAAACAAATCAAAAAAAGAATGGAAACAAAGATAAAAAAATGTGGCTTGTATGGGCTAGAAAGGGCAGCTAAGAAACCCTGTGGTAACCAGGCAAGCAAACATACATTTTGAAATCAGCCAGCAACCTGCCAAGTGTAATTTGGAAATCAAAGTTTCATCACTTAATGTTGGATAAACATCAAAGTGAAAGATAGAAGGATGTACACTATCTGAGAACCTCAGATTCAACGAGACTCAGTCTAGAAGCGGAGAATCGCGGAAGGTAGCTGTTAAATACGAGCAACGTAGAAAGACATTCTACAGAGTGAGTAAAGAATCAATCTTGAGGAATCTTGATTGAAGAAAATTCTATTTGTCAGCGGCTCACTTGGCTTAGGACATGTTGGGCGCGATTTAGAGATTGCTAAAGCACTAAGGCAACGTTTTCCAGAAATTGAAATTTCTTGGATGGCTGAATCTCCAGCTTCCGAAGTCCTTGAGGAGGCAGGAGAAAAACTCTTGCCAGAAGCCCATTTGCTGTATTCATCCAATTCTGAGCTAGAGCGATCTGCGAGCCAATACAAAGCAAACTTGGTTCGATGGGTCATGAACGTTCGGAAAGGTTGGGCAAAAAACGCAGAGGTGTACGCTGGAGTCTCTGCACGCTACAATTTTGATCTATGGATAGGGGATGAGGCTTATGACATTATGATTGCGATGAATGCGGATAACAGTCTCAAGAAGTGCCCTTTTGTAGTTATCTATGATTTTTTTGGTCTTGAAGCAACTACCCTGAACCCCATCGATCATCTTGTGGTTTATATGACAAATAGGCTTTGGCTTAAGTTTTTGAGAAGTAACCCTCCTCTTGCAGACCAGAGCATTTTCATCGGAGAAATGGCAGATATTCCTGATAAAAAGTTTGGCTTTATGCAGCCGAACAAACGAAAACTCGCTGAGAAGGCGTTGAACTTTGTCGGCTACGTTCTTCCTGAGGATATTAAAGATTATCGAGATAAAATGAAAGCCCGTGAACTTCTGGGTTATGGAAGCAACCCTTTGGTTATTTGTTCTATTGGCGGGACCGCAGCTGGAAAAGACCTTCTCAAGTTGTGTGTTGATGCCTATCCCCTTGTTAGGAAGCAAATTCCTGATCTTGATATGGTCTTGGTCTGTGGACCTCGGGTTCAACCTGACTCGATTCAAGCTCCTGAAGGTGTGAAGGTGCTTGGATATTTACCTAACCTCTACAGACATATGGGAGCTGCAGACCTTTGCGTAGTCTCGGGTGGCGGTACAATAACACTTGAGTTAACTGCTCTTCAAAAACCGTTTTTGTATTTTCCCCTAGAAGATCATTTTGAGCAGGAAGTGGAAGTTGCGAATAGATGCAAACGCCATCGAGCAGGCATAAAAATGACGTGTTCTGCAACCAACGCAGAAATACTATCCGAAGCAATAATCTCAAACATAACAAAAGCCGTCGATTATGCAACAATACCTATTAATGGTTCAAAGGAAGCAGCCAGAATTATCGAGAGTCTTCTAACTACGCAACATATTTAATCTGCTTTTTCTAGCATGAGTCTGCTATGTCCTTGTTTTTTATGAAACTCCATCAGTAATGACAAATTATTAAAACAAGTAATACAGTAAACTCGCATTCGGGATAAGCCATGACTGCAAAGCTTACGTTTTACGGTGGAGTCAACGAGATAGGCGGCAACAAGATACTGCTCCAAACCGAAGACGGATCTGTTCTTTTGGATTTTGGCCGCCGCATGGGAGAGTACAGCAAGTATTTTTCAGAGTTCCTCGTAGCCCGCTCCAAGAATGCTCTGCGCGACATGCTTCGGCTCGGGATCTTGCCTAAAATCGACGGCATCTACACGCCGCACCTGGTAGACATGACAGTGCTCTTCGAGAACGATGAGGTTGCCAAAAAGGTGCCTTTAGAGGAAGCATTGGATTATTGGAAAACCCTAGATGTTTGCCCTTGCAACCCCGCGCACCCAGCAGTTGATGCGGTTTTTGTTTCGCATGCCCACTTCGACCACATCCAAGACGTTAGTTTCCTTGACCCATGCATCCCCGTTTACTGTACCGAAAAAACTAAAGTGCTGGCTAAAGCGATGACCGATGTTTCGGTCTCAGGGGTCGATGATCAGTACTACAAAGTAGCCAAGAAGGTAACGATTAAGCAGAAGCCGCAGCTGTTCAAGACGCTTTGCCCAGGCGAGTGCGCTTGCAGCGAAGAAAAAGAAGCCGAGCTACCAATCATCGAGGACCCCAAAACCAAGTTCAAGTTTACCTACGACATCGCACCAAGCTACAGGACCTTCAAGACCGATTGTGAGGGGCAGATTAAGGGCGTCAAGTACAAGTTGATTCCAGTGGGACACTCTGTTCCCGGCGCCTGCTCCGTACTGCTCACTCTCCCAGACGGCAAACGAATTCTCTACACTGGAGATGTGCGGTTCCATGGCGCTGGCGAGGTTTCGATGGACGATTATGTAAGCGCTGTTGGTGGTCCGGTTGATGTTTTGATTATAGAAGGAACCAGGGTTGGTTCAGACGAAGTTCTAACTGAGGAAGATGTTGGGCGGGAAATCAGCGCTGACATAGCTCGCTCGGAGGGACTTGTCCTGGTTAACTTTGGTTGGAAAGACCTTACACGCTTTAGCACCATCTATCAAGCCGCAAAAGAAAACGGGCGCACCCTCGCAATCACACCAAAACTCGCCTACCTACTCTACGAGATGCACACCAGTTTTCCGGATGAATATGCAGACCCACGAACGATGCCAGACCTTAGGGTTTACCTAAAACGTGAAGGCGACCTACTATATTCCAAAGCAGACTACGACAAATACAAAATGGGGTACCTACACTACCACGGAAGAAACATCGCCCAAGACGACCGCAACATCGTCCGTGTAGCAGAAAGATTAGGAGTAGGCGGCAACCCAGACAACCCCAAAAATCCATTGCCACCAACCAGTAAAGGACAACCATACGATTACGAAGAACTCTATGAGTTAGCAACCCACCACTTAGACAACGGAGTAAGAGCCTACCGTATCCGAGAAAACCCCAAGCAGTATGTGTTGATGTTTTCGTATTGGGATGCAAACGAACTCTTCGACCTAGTCGCATTGGATAGCAACCATAAGACAAGGTATATTTCTGCTTCGACTGAGCCCTTCAGCGAAGAAATGGAGATCGATGAAACAAAAATGGTTCATTGGCTCGATTTCTTTGGCATTGATTACGAATACGAAAAAAAGGGCAAAAAAAAGATGTTTGTCAGACGGCACGTGTCAGGGCACGCCTCAAAGACCGAACTTTTCGAACTAATAGAAAAAATAGCTCCTTTGAAAATCATCCCTATCCATACAATTAAACCAAACTTGTTTGAAGCAAGGTTTAAACAAAAAGTAATACTGCCTTCCAATTCCCAACCGATCTATGTATAATAAAAGGATTGATCGATCCGATTATTTCATTTCTTTTATGGAAATTGCAGACTTGCATTTCTTGAGAAAAAAGTTAAGCACCTTCAGCAGATCAGAAGTAAGCTGCGAGGTGATTACATTTGTGTGTTTGTAGTCACCTTCTTTGAAGAGTTTTTTGAGGGCGCGGTATTCTTTTAGCCATAGCTATAAGCATCTAAGGTAAGCGATAAGCTCCTGGAATTCTCCGGTTTTTTTCATCTGCCCCTTCTGAAGCATTCCCTCAATGTTGGATTTGATGTAGAGTCCACCAGGAGGATACAACTGACGTGCAACTAAGGTAAAGACTTTGCAGTTTTCTTTTCCTATAACATCTTCCTTAAATCGCCATCTGTAAGGAGTCCTAGGTGGAAGCAGCATTTCAGAAAGAACGATAACAGCAAAATTCCTCACATTAGTAGTTGCCTCAAGCTCATTGAATTTAACACGCATTACCTTGCTTGGGTCTTCCTGCTTTCCGTTTTCCAAAGTTTTGCCACCAACAGAGTTGTTCTTAACCTCTATCACCATCTTTACTTGGTTAGGCGGGTAGGTTTTTTGGTTTGGGTCCACGCCGCTTTTCAAAAGAAGCAGATCGTTTTTGATCTTAGATCCTTGAATTGTGACGTCTGGAATCATTGAAAGGTTAAAGTTTTTTCTTATGAGACGATTGCGTAATACTATTTCAGCCGGATTTCCAGATTTCTCGCGAGCTGTTTTGTCGATTTTCTGTCTCTCAAATTCTTCACTAACCTCAATTAGCATTAGATATTCTTCATCGCTATTTGTTAGGAATGGTTTCTTGGAGTAATTGGGCACAGATAGAATAGCAATCCTTTAACATAAAAAACAGTGCCCTCCTATTGATAATAGAAAAAGTTCTTTCAGAACAGAGTGCACCACCACTTCCTTAAGCCTAAATCAATTAGGTCTTATTGAGCAGTCGAAATTTGTTTCTTTTTGTTCTCAGCTGCCTTGTGGATATCGTTTATTCTTTGTTCAATTGTCGGGTAGACCTTGGGTAACAACCGTTCCAGACGGGGCATTCTTCTGGGTCGAAGATTGTTTATCTTAATCAAAGCTTGAATCATAGATTCGCCGTTTAGAAACTCAACTGAACTCAGGTCACATTCGGTTTCGAGGCTACGGAGCCATTTAGCGTTGACGTATAAACCTGCAACCAGGGCAAAAAAACCGAAGAATACTGCAGCAAGCAAACCAGATACAACTTCGCCTAAACTGCCAATAATGGGAATTGGGGCGATTAGTGAAAAGTTGAAGAACACAAACAACCCTATCAGGACTCCAACTATTGATGCTGGTAATGTTAGCCGAAAGAACTTCTTTGTGCCATGTCTCTTTTTTAGATGAGTAAACTCATGCGCTCCAACAGCCAGCAACTCATCAGGCAAAAGAACCCTTAGGCATGTGCTGTCGAAGAATACCCTGTCCAAAAAAGCCATACCAACAACCGACAAGAAACCAACACTAAAGTAACGCTCCAACTTTTTTGCTCTCAAAATTTTGGTTACCTGCATAACCTCAGCAAGGTTGTCTAGGGGATCCGATGGAAAAGGACTTGCTTTTAGCAGCCGCGAAAATAACCTACTGATGATTCCCACGTTTCTTATCTCTCTTCACAATAGAAGAGGCTTTCACATACTTGAGATTTTCAGAAAATTTCTTGGTGTGCAGTTAAAAAAAAATAAAATATTGAGTTGATGTTATAGTTGTTGTTTGAATTGGTCGTTCTCTTTTTGGATTAGGCGGTTAGATGAACATTGAAACGTCTGCGCCGGCTGCGATGTCAAGGAAAGTGGCAGCGCCAACCATGCTGTCGACTTCAGGAACAAGATCTTCTCTTTTGATTCCAAACATCTCCATCGTTGGTGTGCATGCGTAGATTGTACATTTGCCGGATTGCTTTATGCGTTTGAGCATATCGTATGGCGAGGGATATTTCATGCGTTCTAGATTCTTTCGCATCGTTTCTTCTAGATGTTTGTAGTCTCCAGGCAACACTGCTTTTTCCATAGCGCCTTTTCCTAGACTCTGTAGCCCCCAAAAAGTAAAGTACAAGTGTGCTTCCCAGCCCATGGCTACAGATGTGGATGCCAAAATGAAAGCGCAATAGAGTTTGTCGATTGTTCCACTTTGAACGACTAATGCTAGTTTCTTGGTTTGACTCATTTTTTTATCACCTTCTTTTCTTGTGGTGCACAATTTTGGCAGCAAAAACTGACTTTTTTCCCATCTACTTCGGTGGTGTAAGCTGCAAGTTGGCAAGGTTCGCTTGTGATTTCAGTGCCGCAACAGTTGCATTTGGCAGTTTCTTTTTTCATTATTCCACCTCTTTTTTGACTTTCTGCTTTTTTTGGTAGTCTTCGATAGCGGCGTGGAGTGCATCGGCTGCTAAGTTTGAGCAATGCATTTTTACTGGGGGCAGACCTCCAAGTGAGTCGGCTACGCTTGCTCTGGAAATTTTCATGGCTTCATCGATTGTTTTTCCTTTTGCAAGTTCTGTGGTCATGCTGCTTGTTGCAATGGCTGCTCCGCATCCGTAGGTTTTGAATTTAACGTCTTCGATGCGGTCGTCTTTAACTTTTATGTACATCGTCATTAGGTCTCCGCAGGTGGGGTTTCCAACTGAACCCACTCCGTCGGCATCTGGGATTTCTCCCATATTTTGAGGTTTCTTAAAATGTTGCATCACTTTTTCAGAATACATACTATTTCAACTCCTTAGGAGTAAGAGGAGACATATCTCTTAGTCTCTTAACAATATCAGGCATTAAACTTTTCAATTTATCCACGTCCTCTTGAGTGTTTTCCCTTCCCAACGTCGCCATCAAGGAACCATGTGCATCCTCAGGTTGTAAGCCTAAAGCAAGCAGAACATGCGAAGGCTGTAGTGTTTTTGCGGCACAAGCTGATCCCGACGATGCATAAACACCCTCAATATCTAAACTTAGAAGGATTGACTCGCCTTCGATGAAGCTGTACCTAACTGACACGTTGTTGGGTAACCTTTGAGTCGGGTGCCCGTTTAGGTATGAATAGGGTATGGGTTCGATAAGACCTTTAATTAGGTTGTCTCGGAGCAAAGTCAATCTTTGGCTTTCGTTTGCCATTTCGTTTTTGGCGATTTCGGCAGCTTTAGCAAACCCAACGATGCCAGGTATGTTTTCGGTTCCAGACCGTAATCCGCGTTCCTGACCGCCACCCTGATTCACAGGTTCTATCGTGGTGCCGGGTTTGATGTAGAGTGCTCCAACGCCCTTTGGTCCATACATGTCGTTGCTTGACATAGTCAGCAGGTCAATATTTTCATCTTGAACATCAATTGGGACTTGACCACAAGCTGCCGTAGCGTCAACATGAAGAAAAGCCTTTTTCTCTATGCACGATTTTGCTGATCTCTTTAATCGGCTCTATGGTTCCTATTTCGGGGTTTGCGTAAACGATTG
Organism: Candidatus Bathyarchaeota archaeon; assembly: GCA_963777155.1. Classification (GTDB taxonomy): domain Archaea; phylum Thermoproteota; class Bathyarchaeia; order Bathyarchaeales; family Bathycorpusculaceae; genus Bathycorpusculum. The sequence continues at coordinate 11,725 of CAVZPM010000006.1, read as the reverse complement.
AAACAAGGGTAGTTTGATCATCTAACTCGGCTTCCAGCTTTCCTAAATCCAAAACCCCAAACTTGTCAACGGGTAGGAAAATGACTTGAAATCCGTTTCGAATCATCAACTTACAAGGGTTGACAACTGACATGTGCTCTACGCTTGAGGTTAAGATTTTGTTTCCGCGGCTTTTGTTTCGGCCAGCGATGCCTCTTATGGCTAAATTGTTGCTCTCCGTGGCGCCTGAAGTGAAAACTATGGCTTCTGGGGTCTCTGAGTTGATTAATTTCGCGACAACTTCTCTGCTATTCTGCAATGCCTGCTTTGCTTCCTGTCCCAGAGTATGTATTGAGGAAGGATTTCCAAAGCGGGAATTAATGTAAGGCAACATCGCATCAGTTACACGTGAGTCAACTGGCGTACCAGCTGAGTAATCCATATAAATTCTTCTTGTACCATCGGCTTCCAAAAAAGTTTCCCTCGTTTTACTATTTTAGTTTCTTAATTACTATCCGAGTTACGCCTTCTTCCTGTTTGCTTTCCAGTACCTCGTCGCCTAAGTTCTTAGCAAGGTTTTCAATGTCAGATTTTGCTGCCGGATCATCCGCCGTGACTTCAAGAGTTTCTCCAACCTTCATTTCATCCAACTGAAGTCTAGTGTTGAAAACCGGTTCGGGACAGAACAAACCCAAGCAATCTAGCGATTTATCAGCTTTAATAAAAATAACCTCACATAGAATGAGAAAAAAGTAAACAATAAATGTTTTGCCCAAAGATCCAAAATAAACTATGAAAGACCTTTAGGACTTCGCTATTTTTATTCACCAAACCATTTAATAAACCACTTTTCTCTTGCCAATGTTCTCTCGTTCATAGCTTCACAAGTTGCTTTCCAATCAGGGTTTTCAGTTTCTGTATTAACCCATTTTTCGATGAAAGGCGGCATTTCTTTTTTAGCTTCATCCAAAACTTGCCTTATTTTAGCATTAGCAAGCTCAGGAGTAGTATACCCTTTATAAGATAATTGTTCAATCGGAATTAGCTCTTCAAAAAGTCTACCCTTATTCATGTTCTTACACCTCTTTCCTTTATTTGTTAAAATGATTTTAAGCATTTGCATTTATTCTTGTATGGTAATCTGCTTCACTTGTTGACTGTTTAGAGGATGAATTAGAACACATTAATTATCTTGTTACATACTTGAGATTTTCATGATGATTTCTCGATATGCCTTATCGTTAAAATCTCTTTCACACGCTACCAGAACAAGCCTACTCTCTGTTCCCTTGCATTGATAAACTGTAAAGTACTTACCATCCTTGATCTCTTCTCCACACAAACCACATTTCTTCAAATCTACCCCTCAAATCGCCTTATACAGACAATGTAGATGCGCTCTTATTTGAAGAAAACTGAAACTCGACTTTTTCGTGATAGAGTATAAGTGATTGGTCAGAGGTAAGCTTTGTCATGGTGAGCGTACTTTATGAGCTGCACAGTCGGCGGGTTTTCTATTATCCTGTATATCAACACAAATGAGCTAATGTGAACTCTTCTCAGTCCTTCCAAGGGGTGTCTTAAAGGTTTGAATTGATAAGGATCTGTAAGAATCTGCCCAATTTTCTTATTTATAGACTCTAATTGCACTCTATCCTTCTTGAGTAGTTTTTTGAATGCCTTAGAAACCTCTTCCTCAATTTCCAAGCAATACAAGCAATCACTTAAGTCCGTATTCTTCCGCGAAATCCTTAACTTTAACAAATTTACCTTTTTTGATTGTCTCTTCTACTTCTCTAACAAATTCCGGTCTGAGTTGAGGTTCAAGCTCACATTCTTCATAACGTTTGATTATCACGCTTAAGGCTTGACTCTTATCCTTGAGTCCATATTTTGCTTTGACTATGTTGATTACTCGGCTTTCCCTTTCATCCAAATTGATTACATTCTTTACCATCGAAACATCTCGAGTAATTACGCCAAATAATACAGAATAATAGGATGTTATTTAAGGTATTGTGTTAAACCAAGTGCTCAGAAATTCAGAAAAACACGCCCAAGCACCCTCATTTATCCTTGATTATTTTGACGTTGATTATTTCTGTTTTTGTTTGATGAGCCAATTTAGAATAGTATTTCTAGCTTCTGGGTCTATGATTCTTTCTGGTACGTTGTAGCGGAGAGAGTCCATAGCGGTTAAACTTTCACAAGGCTTTTCTTCATATTTTAGAACGTGGTCTGCGTTTTCGGGATATACAAAAGTAACTGAACTTTCTTTGGCATTCGCTGTCTCTAAAGCTTTGCCGTCAATTCGCCAATCAACCTGAATGTCTTTTTTGCCGATCACAACCAATATTGGCTCTTTAACTTTAGAGAGAACTTCCGATGGATTGTAACTCCATAGTTCTCGGACAAAAGGTAGGTTCGCTGGAGTTGCCAAGGAAAGCAGAAGCTGTTTGATGCCTACAGGAATACTATCATCGAGCAATACTGGGTTGTTGTTTAAAAATGAAGCAATTGCATCGTCGTATTGTTTCATGATCGTTTCCTTATTGGGGATTGAAACAAGTTGGTTATAGATTTGGCTGCGTGCTACTTGACCAACCGATCGTCCAGGTGCACCAGTGAGTATCATCCCCTTGAATTTTATTTTCGAACTCAATTGGAAGTTTAGTGCGTGAATTGCGCCTTCACTATTTGTAAGAATAAAAAGATTATTTTCGTCTACATACTTTTTTGAAAGCAGGGTTTCAACTGCACCAGACAATTCGTCGAGGTGGCTTTGCATACTGATTTTGCCTATCATCTTAGGAATATTTTCTTGAACATGCGGTCCTGAGGCGCGTTTATCATAGCGTAAGGTTAGGAATCCTTGATTTGCGAGCGCTTCAGCCAACAACTTGCCGCTGCCATTTTTTCCAGGTAAGAGTGGCGAGCACCAATCCCTATCGGTTGGACCACTACCTGCCACAAAAACTATTGCCGTTTTTACAACTTCACTCTTTGGGCAGGTGATAGTTCCATAAACTGGAATGTCGTCAACTTCCCAGTTAACTTCTTGGTTTTCAAGGGTGAAATGTGCTGTCATAAGATACTACCTGTTTGAAACATGTTGAGCCGATATTTAAGAACTTTTCAAGTATGTTTTTTCTTTATTGTTTTGGGTTTTGTTTTTCATTCAAGATGTTTTGCATTTGGTTTACGTTTACGATTTTTGTTTTCTTGAATTGACCCAGCGACAAAAGGTGATGGTCTCCTGTAATGATAAACTCTGCTTTTCCAGCGTAGGCTGTGTTGAGGACCTTGTCATCATCGGGATCTTCTAATACGGCTTTGAACCGAGCATTATCTGGCACAATTTTAGACATTCGAACTAAACTTATAACAAACCGGTCAACCTGAGAACCTGTAACAGAAAACTTGTCTCTCGATAATACATCTGCCTAGTTCAGCAAGCATTTGCCTAGACATGATAACAGTGTGTTTATCTAAAAGTTCAACGACAAGTCTTCGAGGCTTTCCGTCATCGATAAGAGCTGACACTAAAACATTGGTGTCAATGACCACGCGAACCATTTTCATGCGCCTTTGGTCACTGGTTTCAATCGTCTGTAAGCTTGAATCTCGTCTAGTATTTCTTGTTCGGCAGGTTTATTTTTTCCCTTGTTTTGTTGGTCGATTTCGCTGAAAAGCTCTCTTAGTTCTTCTAGTGGGGGAATGTTGAGTTTTGCCTAGGACAAGTTTGTCATCTTTTCGGTACAAAATGACTTTGGTGTTTGGAACTATTGCAAGCTCTTTTCTGAAGTGCTGAGGAATAACTATCTGACCCTTGGTTCCTACCACCGCTATGTCTGATTTTTCTTGTACCATGTTCTCACAGTATAACTTTCATACTTTTTTGCAGATAAAGGTTACTATACACAAACACAATCGTTGTAATCTGAAGACACCGATTTCATATGGAAAAACCAGATTGTGGTTGCTTTGGATGCGTTCTTATCAGAGGGCAATAACTGAGACGTAGGTCCTACTGCTCAAAAATTATTCTATCATCATAGCGTCCTTGATGTTTTTAAAGTGTAAATCTCCCGTTAAAACTTTAGCGTTTAATCTCCTAGCAGTGGCTAAGACATAAGCGTCTGTTAGCCCAAAATCTTTCACGGTCTTTCTCATTTCACAATGTAAAAGCCCCGCCTTCACTGAAAGTTCCTTATCTACATTCACAATTTGTGAGTTGCTGGACACAACACTGCTTGCCGCTTCGATGTCTCTTCTTTCTCTGGCGACTTTTCCAATAATTTCTGCAAGCGTTATGGCACATGTGTAAACTTCGTTATTATTTTCATCCAAGATTTTGTTAAGCTTAGCACCGTGTTCACTGCCTACTAGATACTCGACCCATGCCCAAGCATCAATTACGTATTTACTCAAGCGAAGATTTCAACTCGTCTTCAACTGTAAAAGGAGCCATGCCTTTTAAGATACCGAAACCGTCTTTTCGGCATTTTTTGACTGTGATTTCGACATACTCGTTTTCCTTTATTTGTTGGAGGTCGACTATTTCTTTGGGAAGAGTGACAACGATGGAGCCACCGACTTTTCGGGTCTTGGTTAAGCATTGACGCATATTAATCACTGTTATATTTAATTATACTCTTGTTATACTTAAGGATGTTTCTGTGAATATGCCTCTAGATTTTTTGAGGAATAACCGTTTCCAGATCTTCGAGTCGCCCTCAATACAAAAGCCCTTGTAAGCGCAATTGTTTCAGATGGCAAAACCACAAGAAAGAGGTGACTACAGTTAAGCTTTTTGTAGTCACCTTATTTGAGGAGTTTTCTGATGGCCTCGTACTCTTTTGTAGCAGCAATATCTTCTTGCTATTGTTTGGCGCAAGGCTTAAATTTCCCACTGTGGGACATTTTTATGGTGGGAAAAGAATGAGTACTGAAGAAATCACAGTTGACAGCAAAGGACGCATTCAAATACCCAAAGCGGTTCGAGACAAAGTAGGGTTACGCGTTGGAGAAAAAGCTCGCCTAAAAATAGAAAAAGAAAACATAGTCATCATGCCTCCAATTTCCCCTGAAGATTTCATAAAAGAAATGGAGGGCTGCATTAAAGAAGGCGCCCCCGTCATGGACCCATTAGGATTGAAGAAAATGTGGGAACCCCATCAAAAATAGATGTGATTTGAATGCTGTTCGTGGATTCTAACATATGGTGCTATTATTTTGATCAGCGCCTTCCTGAACATGCACATGTGCGGGACACTATGCGGGAAATTATAAGATCTGAGCAAATAGCTTGCAATACCGTTATAGCTATGGAAGTGGCGCATTACCTGGTTAGGCATTTCTCGGAAGAAATCGCCCGTAAGAAAATAGAGACCTTTGTTAACTTGAGTAACATAGATATCGCAGACTTTAATCGACAAATGTTAAACGAGGCTGTTGAAAGGCTCTTGACATTTGCTTACGCCGAAGGTTTAGGAGGCAGAGACGCAACGGTGATTGCTACAATGAAATTGCATAATATAACTCAGATTGTTACTCACGACGATATTTTCAGGCGATTGGCGAACAAATTGGAATTGAAAGTAATAGATCCCGCCCAAACACCATCACTATAATTTTCTGGCACATCACTGGTTGCTGGTTTTTTGTGTTTCCAAAAACCACTTACAAGATTTCCGAAATTCTGCTAAAGCTAAACAGTGGAGAAAGTTAATGTTTATTATGGGTTCAGAACAGACCTCTCGCTTCAGCAATGTTAGCTTGTTCTTTATCTAAAGAGGGTGGTGTAGTCTGCCAAGAATCCTAAAACGCCTGCTACATACGACAGGACCCATAGAATTGCTGTTGCTTGCGCTATCCTTCTGCTCTTTGCCGGAAAAGAAGTTGACTTCGGACGCCAAAGGGCAACAAGCCATACCCCGAAAAATATCGCTGGAATCGACAGGATAGCATGCGAGATGAATTCAGCCATCTTCAGCGAAGAACTAAAATAGACTCCCATAGAACTGCCCGTTGGCGGAGTCATAAGCAGGACCGAAGAAAAACTGATCAAAGTAGCACCCACAACCACTACCATAATTGCTCCGTGTACGAGGTAATTGCCTTTTTTTCTAAACCACATACTCACCAAGATCAGAGCTAACCAAAAAGTCTGCATAACCAGATTAATCTCAGCAACCATCATTCAAATCCACGCCTCTTTCTCTCCACGACAAACACTAAAGATACAATCGAAGCCGCCAGAACAACACTTCCCCCAGCAAAAACGTAGAATTCAGTCTGATTTAGACTCAGAATTTGGGGACGCCACATATTTGTATCTACGGCGGTTACATAGGCACTCCAGTTTCTGAAAACCTCCGAAGAACCAACAAAGACACCCGTGACCTTGTCCCATTGCTTATCCCTGTAGGAGTCATTTGCACCTGTTACTGTTCGGGTTGCACCCAACACTGTTTTTTGTTCTTGGCTTTGAATCGTTATGTCTTTGTCTGTTTTTGAAAAGTTATCAAAGAATGTGTCGCCCACTCCTAGGCCAGCAGGAATGATTACCCACCCTTCCGTGTTGCCTTCGCTAAAGTTGAACTTCCAAATCGAACTGTCCAATGTTCCATTAGCGAACCTAACCGTAAGATTCACCGGGAAAGCCGCGCCCTCAACCCGCAAAACATCCATCCTCATCCAAGTAACGTTTCTGTGTACTGCAGGAGGATTACCCACTATGTTAACACTGTATTCTATCCAGTCGCCTTCCTTAACTCCCACCGAAGTCTCTTCATAACCACGTGCTGGTGAGACAAATACTAAAGCAATAGCGATTAGGCTTGCCAGGATTATCGGTGTGGAAGCTTTCATTTCTTGTCGAAATAACGGTGAAGTCGGTGTCTTTAAGGGCTTTTCGTCAAGAAACCTTTACTAAACTAACACAGACACTCAGTTAGCTTAGTCAAGAAAACTTGACTAACATCAGTTAGTCTCTTTCCAGACATTTTTCGGAGTCGAAGCAAAATAGGAAACGAGCGGGTAAGAAACTACAGGCATTTGAAAGCCTCAAAAACCGCCTCAACGTAAACAACACCGATCCAGCATTGACAGGCAACCGCAACCTCCAATGGACCTGTCAAGTACGAATAAGATGAAGAGCAAAGATTTTGTTTTCATATACCCCGATTGAATCAAAGACTTTTTTTATCAATGCATTACTGTGAATTAAAATTCATGAGAGATATATTGGAGCTTTTGAAACCTATTTCTTTTCGCGATTTCATATTTTGTAAGGCAATATTTCGATAATGCAAAATATCCTCAGATCGAACCCTTGTGAAAATATCCTGAAATTTTTCAAAATCTGATAAAGGATAGTAGGATTGTCTAATTTCTAATTCACTTATTCGCTGTGCATAGAAAACGTTACCCTCTGGAACTACGATAGCGAGAATGGAATCGTTCCAAAAATCTTTGATGTTTTCAATCAGATTTGGCCTGATATTTGGCGGTGTACTTCCGCGCATTTTCACTTCAACAAGCATGAGATCATTTTTTTGGTCATCATAAACAAGCAAATCTGGGGATGATCTTATTCTACGAACTGTTTTAGAGTTTTTCGTTTCTTTTGTGAGTTTGGATTTGACATCGGAAAAAGTGCTTTCATAACCGTAAGGGTAAACAGCATATCCAGACTTTTGTAACACAAGTTTAATCATATCTTTGTATGCATTACCTTTGAGCATATTATCGTAGAATCTGTCATGAGCAAACTGGGTCAACTATTTCGCCAATATCTCATATATTACTGTTTAAGATAAGCTTTCTGCATCAATAATACACTTTGAGCAGTGTCAACTTTCAAATTGTACTTAATTTGAATCGCTAATGAGATGTAGATGGTGGGCCGAGGCGGATTTGAACTGCCGACCTTTCGATTATCAGTCGAACGCTCCAGCCAAGCTGAGCTACCGGCCCGCTCATTTGACAATGGAATTATGAGATAGAATATGTTTTAACTTTTGTGCAATAGCTTGAGCAAGTTTGACTGGTACGGCATTTCCTATCATTTTGTAACCATTAGCAATATTATTGTAATAAAAGATAAAATTGTCTGGAAAAGTTTGTATTCTTGCAGCTTCTCTCACAGAAAGTCTTCTAAAAACAGGATTATTGCCTTTAAATTTCCATAAGTCTGTTTCCACCTTTATCCATTTCGCAAGATGAAGGATGAAGAGGAGCATGCCGTCCTCCCGCTTGAATTGTAAAAGACGGCTCATCCCAACACCTGCGCCTATTCCTTGACATATACATCGATGAAAAACTTCCATTCATGTACTCATGGTTGGGAACTGACAGGGGACCATTAGTCTTGTTCTTGTCTAGCGCATGTATTGGTTCGGGTAGATCTCCGATTGCATCCTTCAAGGTTAACCATTTCAGTGTTTTCTTGACCTATCAAGTGTTTTATTGCCGTATTTTGAATGTGTCGGTTGAGGAAATTCAAAACGCCTTTTTAGATCTTTTCTTAGACCAACAATTATCACTCTTTTTCTCTCTTGAGGAACCCCGTAGTTTCGGGCATCAAGCAGCTTGTAAGAGGTCTCATATCCTACTTTTGAAAACATCCTCAAGATCTTATTAAATTCAGGCAAGTGTGTTCTTGAGACTATTCCGGGAACATTTTCGGCAAGAAAAAATTTCGGTTTTTTATTCTCAAGAATTCGAATATACTCATAAAAAAGCAAACCCCTTTCATCCTTTACCCCACGCATTTCCCCAGCTAGGCTCCAGCTTTGGCATGGAGGACCGCCAATAATTCCATCAGCTTCAGGTAATTCATCCGACTTAACTTCAAATAGAGACCTTTTATCTATTGAAATATTATGGTTTTTTTCGAAAGTTTCCCATACAACTTTATCGTTGTCATTCGCATAAACTAGTTTAAAGCCAGCGTTTGTGAAGCCTTGGTCGAGTCCGCCACAGCCGGAAAAAAGGGATATGATCTTCAACATTCTACCATGCCAGAGTAATTAGTTGTGCTTGCATTAGCTGGGCTGGATTATTAGGGTTTCTGACATCAACCGTTCTTGATTTAATGTTTGAAATGGATTCCAAAGCAATACGGTCATTTTCATCGAAGGAATTATATTTTTGCTTAGTCAAAACAGCCGCAAGGGAGAAGTCTCTTCGTCCATCCTGACTATAAAGGTAGGAAAAGACTCTAATGGGATTTTCGATTTCCCACATGCCTCTTATTCTGAAGTTAGTTATGCCAAGAGGATCCATTCTGTTGATACGCCCCAATTCCGTAGTACTGGTTGTATGCCATCCTTCATTTTTAAAGAATATGTCAATTCCCTGCTTCAATCGGCTAGCTTTGCTCTCATAAATCGACCTATCTGCAGCATAGCACAAACCATGAACAAAGAACAAGTGCTTAATTCTGCTCTTCTCTACAACTCCAACAACATAGAAAATTTCCTTGCTTGCCCAATTTCCGCCGTCAATCTTCCGGCACTCATCGGTTATTCGATGGTCGTCTCGATACAAGCGGTCTTTTGGAGGCGAATTGTTTAGTGCTAGAGATGCTTTTAATCCCTGAATTTTCTTTATTTCAAAAGCATCCCCATTTGTTATTATTATATCAGGACCGTTATTTTGATTCCCAGAATATGAAAAAGTTCCTCTACTGTGAACAAGCGCATCTTTGGTTGACTGAAAGCACCCACAAAAAGCATCTTTAATGAACCATTCAAGTTGTTCGCCAACTTGGTTTATTCTTATCGGATAAGTTCCAAAATAGTCCTTTAGATCATTGCTCTTAAATTCTGCGATATTCTTAATTGCAGTCAACAGGTTAGGAGACATGCAAACCTATTTACACCAAGTTAGTATTAAGGTTTGATGGACTTTGGTTGACAAAATCTCAAAAGAGAAGCGCTCAAAAGTAATGTCCGCAATACATTCAACAAATACTGCGCCTGAATTAAAATTAAGGAAGGCATTGTTTGCCAAAGGCCACAGGTACAAAATTCATTACAGTAAAAACAAAATAGACGTCGCCTTCCCATCGAAAAAAGTGGCGATTTTCATTGATGGATGCTTCTGGCACGGATGCCCAATTCACTCACATATGCCGAAAAGTAATCAAGAATATTGGATTCCAAAATTACAGAGAAATATTAGACGAGACAAACTTACTACTGATGTTTTAACCGACAATGGATGGGTCGTTTTAAGGGTCTGGGAGCACGAACTGGAAAGAAGCGAAGGCGTAGAGAAGGTAGCCGATAGAATCAGTTCAACAATTGAAAAGCACAGCTAGCTTTGTGTAAAAGAAAAACTGCTTAGGGGGAAAATCGATTTTATCTTCTTCCAACCTTGGGATATGCTCTTTAACCTAGTAGAAGTAGTAGTCCGCTCTGAAAAAAAACGTTGGACTACTACTTCTAACACGATTATTTTGCCGCATGAATTCTGACTGGTAGTTGTTGTTCGGGTGAAATTTTTAGTGTGAACAACAACTTCTACCTTAGCTTTCCCAAAGAAAGCTAAGCCAGCAAAAAGAAGAAGATTAAAAAATTTTCACTTCTTATACTCGATAACTATGCATTTTTGAAACATCCAAAGTAATCGGCAAAAAAAGTTCTTCTAACAAGAGAAGTAGTAGTCCAGTTGAAATTTGCACAATCGACTACTACTTCCAAAGCTTAATGACAGTGATGAAAGAACAACAACACTGCCATTTCAATTGTTGTTGTTCTCTTGAGAGCACTACAATGCGGCAAAGATCAAGGAAATTTCAACATTCTTAATTAGTTAGTGCCGAAAATCCCCTGATATAGTTGTGGAGCTCCTAAATAGTTATGTTTTCATTCTTTTCTGGGATAGAAACTTCTGTTAGATCTGAAATTATTTCAGAAAGTGCTTCCGCCTGCTTTAAATCGCCATGAACAAGAAGCGTTCGCTTTGGCTTTAGACGTTGTACTAACTCCAATAGTTCCTTTTGATCCGCATGTCCTGACATTTCTATTTGAACAATTTTGGCTTGTACAGGGTACCTTTCGCCATCCATCTTAATGTAGTGCTTATCTTTAGCTAATTTCAAAGGGCTGTCAGGCGGCAGATAACCTGAAGTTACGATTATCGTATTTTCTTCAATTTCTGCCCACGCATTAAGTAAACTAAGGCTTGCTCCTGCATGTCCAAATCCTGGAGTACACACAACTACGGCTGGCTCTTCAATATCCGCTGTCCTCTCGATCTCCTTTACATGCTTGTACTCAAATGGCTTAGCCAGCGATCGACCCGTCTCTTGCTTGAAAAGATCCTTGTAACCATTAAAAACAGTTGTTATTGGATGGGCCAACTTTGAAATCATATAGACGTTGCGGTTGGGCAATGTACCGTTTTCAATGGCCATGTCTAACCTCTTAGCCATCTCTTGGCTTCTATGGAACGCAAAGGTAGGAATCAAAACATTACCTCTGTGTTTTAACGTGCCCTTAGTCTCCCCCGCAACTTATCTACGAGTTCGCCTCGTGGTCCTGCGTAACTGTTCCACCATAGGTTGATTCAGAAACAAGAAGATCAGGCTCTTTAGGAAGTAAATCAATGTTGCAGCCCTCAAGGATTTCGGTGTCATGAAGGCAAAAGTCTCCTGTGTACAGAACAGATTTTCCCTCTGCACGAATACCAGTCATAGCGACGCCCGAACATGCCCTGCAGAATACAGTTTAAG
>CAVZPM010000005.1:0-14983 GCA_963777155.1 Candidatus Bathyarchaeota archaeon | reverse complement strand
GTATGGACAACTAAACAATAGATCAGATTTTCAAACATTAGTGCCCAGTGTCTTAGCAGACAGCAAGATATCAACTAGCATTTATTCTTACTATGTCTACAGTGGATTTGCCAGTTTTTGGCCAGCCCAACTCTCAACTGCTCCAAACATGATTCTCAATAATATTCTTACATCTGGCAATGTTACAACCAACAACGTCACTTTACCTATCTCTTCAATTCTGGGGGATCCCCTACTCTGTTCAGTTTTTGACCTCAACAACAATAGCTCACAACTCATGTACATAATGCATCAAATCTATCTGGCTCACGAAGCATACTATAACGCCACAGGTGTTTACCGCGCTTTTAGTGAAGGCGCTTCTCTCGACTATCACTGGACATATGAATGGGTAGTTCTCGGAAATCGAACCTGGGTCATTTTAGATGAGAATTACCAACCCTTTGACATTAGTCCTATAATTTACACAAAGGTAGCGATGGGCTTTCTTGCTATCTATAACACATCATACGCTTACAACATGAACGTACATCTTGAAAAAGCTCTTCCTGCCCCCTCAAATGGGTTCAGCGAGGGTGTCACTGAAGATAGTCGCCAACTTGCAGGCACGGGGTCAAATACGAACGGTTTAATTTTAAGCGCTGCAAAATACGCAATCCAGAACAGCCCGTAACGAGTATTACTTGGGGCTCAACTTCATAGCACTATTTTATTTCATAATAGCGCAAGGCATTTAGGTGGCTATCAAAGTTTAGTATCATTCAAATTTGCTCTAGTGTTGGAAGAATAAAGTGACAACAGTTCCTAATATTGTGAAGACTTGGATCAGCCAGAACCGATGTATTTTCCCATTTCTAGCATTCCTTCTACCATTAGCTATTAGGGTTATACCAGAGATTTTGATGGGACCCTTCATTGTTGGTTTTGATACAATCGGCTTCTATGTTCCAAATACTCTCCTGTGGTTACACAATGGTGTAGACTTAGGTCACTTTCTTGCAACTGCACCCTTGTTCTATACGTTTTTTGCGTCAATAGTTGCTGTTGGCGGATCACCGGTTTGGGTGCTTAAGATACTTCCACCATTGCTTCTCGGCCTATTAGGATTATCAATGTATGCGTACGCCAAAAAGGGCTTAGGATGGTCACCTTCCAAAAGTGTATTTGTTTCTCTATTAGGAACAGTGTATTTTGTGGCTTTGCGAGCCTCTTGGGATCAACTTCGAGAAGAACTTGGTTTGATTTTCTTCTTTGTTGTCTTAATGTTGCTCATTAACCAAAAGTTTGATTCTCGGAAAAAATTCCTTTCTCTTTCTTTAGCAATGTTTGCTGTAGTGTTATCTCATCAATTAGTTTCGGTACTAATGTTTGGGGTCATTTTCTTTACATGTGTCACAGACTTATTCCATAAGAAAATTCGGAGTTCAATAAATCTAGTTTTACTTTCTTTGCCCGCAGCGGTCTTTTTTTTCGTGGTTTACGTAAGCGGTGTATTGCAAGCTGGTTTTCTTAATTACTCCACCAATGTTGGGTCAGCCATGCTTAGCTGGACTGGCTTTACTTCATATCAATCCATGCTGATAAGCACTGGAGGATTGTTTCTATATTGTTTCTCGTTACTTTTGCCGTTGGTTGTGATAAGTCTCTGGAGGCTTAGAAATATTCAATTTGAGTCATGGCTTCTGTTTAGTGTAATTCTGATGTTACTACCCATTGCTTCCGTAAGTCCTTATCGTTGGGTACTTATGCTTACCTATCCACTTGCATTTTATGCGACAGATGGTCTAAGCAGGCTGAAGTCAATTAAATGGAAACGTTACGGACTTATAGCCAGGAGAATTGCGATAGTATACCTTGCTTTATCAACAATTATTTTGGGTATTGGCTTCATGTTCATGACTTCTGAAAAGCCTTTTGCCTACTTTAGTCCTCAATATCTGAATCATTACGGATATCAAATTCCCTCTTCAATGCTTCAAAATACCATTCCAAAATCCGATTGCGTAGATACATCTAATGCCCTCCAATGGTTTAAGAACAATACAAATAACAACTCGCTTTTGCTTACGCATACAGTTTTTAACGGCTGGGCTTTACTTACTCTTAACGAAAGTCAAGTAATGAATTATGAGTTCGGAGCTCCCGACAAAGCAGCAATGGCAGCTGCGCAGGAAGGACACGAGCAGGTTTTTCTTATATGGTGGGTAAATGGACAAGGATGGTATGAACAACCCACTTTGCCCTTGTCATTTAGTGAAATCTATCATAGTGGAAGAATTGCCATTTATAGCTATAATGCGAGTCAATAACAGTAATGAACAAATAATGATAACTATTTTTGTAGAAATTTAACTTTATATCTTTTCAGTTTTCTAAATTATGACGGTTCTACTTATCTAATATACACAATTCATAAATACTAACAAAAGGATTCTAAAAAGCGTCTTTGTTGCAAGGAAATTAGCAATGTTCGATGGTAAACCTAATCGCAGTGACTTCCTACTCCTTAATTATACACAATTGATGTTTTTCAAAATTAAAGCGGTGCATTTTGGTTTACAGTTTAAAGTGATACAAAAAGTACTCTTCAATTTAGGAATTAGAGTGATGAATAGAATTCGAATATTATGGAAACAGTTTAGAAGCAACATTGCAAATAATTTCCCCAAGATGTTCCATAGACTCAAAGATTACGTAATAAAGAATTGGGGTTCACCATTTCTAGTTAGCTTTATGGTGCTTCTAGCAGGTTCTGCCGTATCTTCAGCCGACACTCTTTCTGTCTATGCATTTTACGCTCTAGTTGGTGGAGTCGTATTACAACTTGCAAGCTTCCTAAAATATGAGCAAAAAGTCCATACCTCAGAGGTGCCTTCTTGAGTCAAGTTGAACTATCATTTGTTGTTCCTGCCTACAATGAGGAAGACTTCATCGAAGACACGCTAGGTTCAATCGACGCTATAGTACTTGACAAGAATTTATCCTATGAAATTCTAGTGGTGAACGATGGCAGCGCTGATGAAACCTTAGCGAAGGCAAGGAAGTACGCTGGAAGAAACGGCCATGTACGTGTGCTAAGTTATGCCAAAAACGTGGGGAAAGGGCATGCTATCAAAATTGGCTTTTTGCGGTCTGTTGGAAATATTGTTTTCTTTACCGATAGCGATATGGAAATTGATCTTAAAAAAGTATCAGACTACATTGACGCTCTACGACATGGTGACATTGTTATAGCGTCAAAAAAACATAGCCAATCACAAGTTGAAGTGCCTGTATCTCGAAGAATTCTTAGTGAGACCTTCAACGCTCTAGTTCGACTTCTTACTGGAGTGCCTCTTAAAGATACCCAATCTGGACTTAAAGCAATGAGAAAAAGTGCCTTTGTAGATATTTTTCCTCGATTAGCTGTCAAACGTTATGCGTTTGACGTTGAATTATTGGCGGTGGCTAATCTCTATGGCCTAAAAGTAGTAGAAATGCCTGTAAGTATAAAGTTAGATGCAAAATTTAAGCCAAAAGAAATGTTACATATGTTTTTGGATCTTTTAGGCATAGCATACAGACTTCGTATTATCCATTGGTATCAACGAGAATTACCAAAGAAAAATGGTTTTCAAAACATGATTTCTTTTATTTTTCGCGGCTAACAAGCCATTTCATTTGTCAAATATGAAACTCAAATAGCAACACTTTTATTCGCTCAAAATAGTTGTTGAGAAATATGCAGAAGAGACGGGTGGTCAACAGAACTAATACCCCAGTAGTATGCATTGTTTCTACCACTCCACCAGATGGCGGTGGCGTTTCCACTTATACAAAAAATCTTACTGAATCATTCAATTTTTCAAATTTTCAAATAGTAATATTATCTCAAAAAAATAATGTCAAAAAATTGGGAAAAAACCCCTTTTCTGATAAAATTAAAATCGTAAATTGTTGGAATGAAGGCATCTTATATCCATTTCAAATCTTTAAGTCACTCTGTCAAAACAAACCACAGATTGTTCATATTCAACATGAATACTTTATTTTTGGTCGCGCATTCTCCGCTGCGCTATTCCCCATAGCTATTTTCCTTGGAAAATTTCTTAGATTGAAGACAATAGTGACTTTGCATGGTATAGTTAATCCTGTTGAAATTAGAGACCCTGAATTAGGCAGTTTAGGGAATGAAAACCTTCAGGGAATACCAATTTGGTTATCGCAAATGGGTTTGTTGCTGATTACACGATTAATTACTGATACTTCAGACAAAATTATTGTAATGAATAACACTCATAGAAATGTCCTAATAGAACAATATCGTTGCTCACCCGAAAAAATAGTTTTGGTACCTCATGGTATCCCCAAAAGCGAACCAATTGACACAGAAATAGCTAAGAAAAGGCTTGGTTTTGACGGGCAGAAAGTTGTGCTATATTTTGGCTATATTACAAAATATAAGGGGATTGATATTCTTGTTAAGGCTTTTAAAAACATCAAGGATCCAAATTGCGTTCTTGTAATTGGTGGCGCGGCACATCCAAGATTGAAGAACGACCCAGACTACAAAAAATTCTGGGATTCAATAATGGGTGAAATCTCAGGTGATAAACGAATAAAATTTGTCGGTTTCATTCCTGATGACCAATTATCAACTTATATTTCAGCTTCTAATGTTGTCGTCTTTCCCTATGTTGCCTCTTTTTCAACCGGTGGACCAATGAACATTACCGTTGGTCACTACAAACCTGTGATTGCTTCAAAAGTCTCATCATTTAGCGATATCCTCCCAGAATCGGCTGTTTTTAAAACTGGATCTGTTTCTGATCTATCCCAAAAACTGAGAAAGGCGCTTGATGATGACTCTTTCAATTTGGAGCTTTCAAAGTCCGCGAGAAGCATTGCAGCGGAGCGTTCTTGGCAGCAAGTAGCAAAATGCACAGAGGACCTATATTATCGTGTATTAGAAAAACACAAGTCTTAAATTATCGCCCAAGCCAATAGCAATCTAAATCTTAGATTGATAGATGGTCTACCATGAAGTGGAATAATAGAAAAGTCCTGATTACCGGCGCCGCAGGTTTTATTGGTTATAATCTTCTGAAAAGATTTGTTCATCTAAATGCCAAAGTGGTTGCTTTGGACAACTTTTCCACTGGAAAACCCAAAGAAACGCTCTCGAAAATGCCTGTAGATATTATTAACGCCGATGTAAGTTACAGAAAAACGTTCGAGACTCTTCCCCAAGATATCGATTACATATTCCATTTTGGAGCACCCTCATCGATAATATTATTTAACAAAGACCCTGTCTTTGCTTTAAGCAGCACCATCTGTGGTCTGACCAATGCTTTTGAATTTGCAAAAACTGTTGGAGCCCAAAAAGTAGTTTATCCATCAAGTGGCAGTGTTTATGGAACCGCTCCTGCTCCTCAATCAGAACATGGCTTAGCTAAACCAACAAATCTCTATGGAATAACTAAGCTCACTTGCGAAAAAATCGCAATGTGGAATTTTGACCAAGTCCCAAGCGTGGGCTTAAGAATTTTTGCCGGGTTCGGTCCTGGAGAGGAACATAAGGGCGATTATGCAAGTGTGGTGACGATTTTTCTGAATTGTATGCTCAAAAATGAGCGCCCCGTAATCTTTGGAGATGGGACTCAGAATAGGGACTTTGTTTACATTGATGATGTTGTTGATTCGATTGTAAGTTCTGCAGAGAAATCAATCTCAAATACAATAGTCAATGTGGGAACTGGAAGGAACCTCAAATTCAACGATGTTGTAAACATAATTAATGACTTGTTGGGGAAGAAAATTGAGCCCGTCTTTGTTCCAAAACCTGAAAAATACTTCGATTATACATTAGCTGAAACGAGCTTTATGCAGAAACAATTGGGTATAGTTGCAAGAAGCCCTGAAGAAGGCATTAAAGAGTACTTGTCTCTTCTTGGACGCTCCAAGTGAGATGTTTTGAACGAAGCTCCCATTAATCCCTTGGTTTCGATTATTATTCTTAATTACAATGGCGCCAGTGTTGTAGATAGATGTATTCAATCTGTCTTGGATACCAACTACTCAAATTTTGAGGTTATTTTTGTTGATAACGCTTCAGTAGACGGGAGTTATGAATCGGCTATTAGCAAGTTTGGCAAAGATAAACGATTGCGTTTTGTTAAAAATGATGAGAATAAGGGTTTTGCTGAAGGCAATAACATTGGGTTAACCTATTCCAAAGGTGCCTACGTTACTCTGTTAAACAATGATACCGAAGTTGACAAGGATTGGTTGCGTGAATCGATAAAAGTTGCCGAGTCGGATGAGAAAATTGGTATTATTCAGAGTAAACTGTTTTTTTGGTATAATCGTGAGGTTCTTGAAAGCGCTGGTGCTTTCATCGATAAGTGTGGTTATGGCTTTGAGAGGGGATTTGTAAAAGGCAAAAACATGTATACTGAAGTGGATGAAGTGTTTTATGCCAACGGTGCTGCTGTAACGATTAAGATGCGAGCGCTCAAGAAAATGGGTTCGGGGAAGGCTGAGCTTTTTGACTCTGATTATTTCTTTGCCTATGAAGATGTTGACCTTTCATGGAGAATGAGGCTAGCAGGATACAAAACAGTTGTAGCTCCAACCTCAATTGTTTATCACCGAAGGAGTACGACTACTTCTCGGAAGCGAGGTATACTTGTCTTTCATCACTGCAAGAATCGTGTAATGACTCTTGTAAAGAACTATAGTCTTTTGAATTTGATTAAGTACCTTCCATTGTTGTTGTTTTTTGAAGTAGTTAGAGCTTCTTCGAGTTTGGCAAGTGGACAGCTGGAGAGCAGTCTTGCTATTCTTAAGGCCTTCTTGTGGAATTTGAATAAGTTTTAGAAGAAATTGGAAGAAACGTATTAGCTGTCCAGTATCTCGTGCGTAGAATGCCTGATCAATACGTTACAATGTTGATGAAGAACTTTAATCCGGCAAGTTTAATATACAATCAAAGACTCTATCGAGAGTTCTCCGCTTCCACCGGAGTTAACATCGTAAGATGAACACCATAAATGACATATGCCAGGTCGATTGCATTAAACTCAAAGTACTCTATCATAACTTGGTCGGCTGCGAGGAATAATGGCTAAAATAAATTTAAGTGATCGCAAGTTCGTAGTGCTTATCGCTGCCTTACTCTCGAGTACTTTAGCATTTATAATTTTAAGATCGTTACTTACAAATCCTGGAATTATTGAAGCCATCGACATTCAGTGGAACCAAAACTTCGCCATGTTTGAGTACTTCTTTCACACTTGGAATTTCTATAACAATGGAAGTAACATTATTTTTGCCAGCCAATTTCCGATTTATGGTTGGGTCCTGGTTTTTAGAGATGTTGCATTAGCGCAACGTTTTGTATATTTCCTGACTGTCTCACTAATTAGTTTCAACATGTTTCTTGTAGCATTCTACACCCTCAAAAGGACTACCCAACACACTCTCTGCCATTTATTTGGGTTCAATTGTGGCAAGTCTATTTTACACTTTAAATCCACTGATATTCTCGGAATTATTTCATATCTCTTTCCTTTGGGCATATTCGCTATTTCCTTTAGTCTTCTATTTTGGGTGGGAATCATTCAATGCCTCTTCACGTCGGAAAGTTTTGGTAAGTGCTCTTCTCTTAAGCATGTTCTTTGCCTTTATGGCGGACGCCTGGGGTATGCTGGTTGGTTTACTTATCCTTGTTATTGTTGCAATTTCAAGCGCCGTTATGAATGGGCGAAAAAATCTGGTTCATCGGTTTGTTCCTAATTTTTTGCTCACATTGCTGGTAATGGGTATAGTTACTGTGTTGCTTGCAGCTTATTGGCTTCTACCATACATTACACAAAGGGCTTCTGGACCGGTTTGGGATCCTTTTTCCATAGCAAATCTGGTAAGCAACTCCCAATATAACGGTTTGACGAACATTTTTGGGCTTCATAGTTGGAATGCTCAGCCTTTCTATCCCTCAACTTTAGCGTCTCAGAATCAACTATTTGGTAGTTCTTTCTTTAGTGTTTGGCAGTCTTTGACGTTGTTTTTACCGATTATTGCAGTTTCGGCGGTTTTATTGCGTAGAGATAAGTTTACTTTGTCTCTCTCTGGCTTACTTCTGATTGGTATTTTTTTGGCTACGGGAGTGAAATATTCTGCCAATAGGTGAATTCTACAAATGGCTGACTTTCTATTCTCCAAGGATAATTCCCAACCAGACCTTTCTCCTAAAATACCCTTACTTTTTCTTAGCTATTGTTAGTTTAGCAGTGGCTCTCCTAAGCGCCTTCCTGGTTGCTGAAGTTTTTAGAAGAGTAAACTTTAGTTTAACATTGAAACGGTTCTCAGTAAAGTCGCATGCTTTACCCACAGTTTTGTTCTTTTCAATAATATCTTTGATAGCTCTGGTCGGGGCGCCACTTTTGACGGGAAATTTGAACGGTGCATTATCGCCTGTAACATTGCCAGATCAATATAAAGAATTGAATGCCTTTTTTTCGAGTCAAAATGGATCTTTCCGAGTCATGTATGTTCCCCAAGAGGCAAATTTTAATTGGAGTGCTAATCCATGGGCCAACAAGATAGAATATTGGGGCAGCGGAGCAACTCCACTCATGTATGGGTGGGGTATATCGGCTTCGCCGAACACAGGCTTCTTAGGTGATTTGGTCTATGACTATTTATTAACTAATCAGACCCAATATTTAGGTAAGCTTCTGGCGTTGGGTAATGTACGATTTATTGTTTTTCACAACGATTCAGAAACTAATGGTGACCCAGCATTAGCATACCCGAGCATTTGACCTTTATTTTAAACAATATAAAGATTATTTCAATTCATTTCTTAAATTCATCAGAATATAATTACTATTTTCTAAGTGTGATAAACATGGTACGTGATGATGGTTATCTTAATTCCATATTAATATCAAGAATATTTGGAAAATTATAAAAATTCCTACAGAATATCAAAATTTCCTTAAATTCTCCAGAAGTCACAAAGCACTATAATTGATTCTTTAAATAATCAAAGTTAACTTCTCAAAACATGATGCAGTGAATTGATACTTTAAATCAAAATTGAAAATGATAGCATAATGATTAATAATTACTGACGTAACAATATAACAATTCTTCAATTTACAAAAACCTTCCAAATTCAAGAGCTATATCTAAATAACTCTCTACATTCCCCAGAATATCAAAACTATCTAAATAACTTTTCGAAAGAGTATCAAAACTTCATAGATTCACCAATCTATAATAATAGTCATAACTATCTAAATTCATCAGAATATTTGATTTTAACAGGGTCTCAATATTTCGCAAATTCCACGGAAAATAGGAACTTCATCAATTCAGTTGAGTATAGAGGCCTTTTTATATTATTATTTAATTTATACGTCAGAATGGTGAATACGCGAGAAGTATTGCAAGCTATCAGAATTTTCAAAACTCTTCAGAGTACACAAAATATCAAACATATCTAAACTATAACCGTTCGAATTATCCAAAAATGTTTAACAATCTTCAAGCGCAGAAAGACTTAAAATTGGTACCTTTTTCAAATGATAACCTCTTTGTCTTTGAAAACATGGAAATGATGAATTATTTCCAAGCATATTCAAAAGCAAATCTTGTGGTAGGCGGTTTGGACACATTTGGCTCTCTATCTTCAATCGGCGACTTCTATCTTAATGATTCGGCATTTCTTTTCGTTGAAAACAAGCACATGTCTGAATCCGACTTAGCCTCAATTCTAAATTCGCAAGACTTAGATAAGAATTTGTTATTTTATGACAGCAAAACTTTCGATGATCTTGTTCTAGATACCATAGATACTGGCGATTATATAGCCCCAGGAGAAATTTTTGTTAATACTTCGACTGATGGTGGCTAAATGATGCAGTAACAAGTTACTCGTGGACTCCTATTACTTTAAGCAACTACATGGGTGAAAAATATGATTTCGGTTTAGGTCATAACCTTCTCTATACAACAAATGTTGGTGCATCTTTCGATTTACCCGTTGAAATCGATAAATCTGCTGAATATTCTATTTGGTTAAGGTTATTATTCAGTCCAGATGGAGGAAATATGACATTCTCAATTGATGAATAGATAACGACTACCATTACGATTAACACTGCTTCGTCAGTTCTGAACGGTTTTAACTGGGTAAATCTAAGTAACGTAACCCTAAACAGCGGCTCGCATACACTTAAAATCACTAGCGAAGGTGGCTTAAATGCAGTCAATCTCATTGCTTTACCCACCGTGACTGAGCTTGAAGAGCATCTTCAGAATCTAACTAATTTGATAAATCAATCCAACGCTAAGATTGTCTACCTAATGGACAAGACATTTTTAAATTCTACAGAAAATAATGATAAAGTTTCAATTTTTGCGCCATATCCTTCTTCCTATATAATTAATTTTCAAACCAATCAACACATTGACAAACAACCCATTAAATTAACTGTAGATAATAAAGTGCAAAATGTGTTTAGTACCAATTCGTTTTCTGATACTGAAAATTGGTATTCAACTGGACCGTTCAATTTAAGCCAAGGATATCACACCATAGACTTCTCTTCTTTAAACATCGAGATGGCAATCGTCTATTCAGTTAACAATACAAACGGTTCAACGGAAAGTCTCAATAGCATTCTTGGCGGTGGTGCAGAGCCTTATGTAGTTAGTTATGAAAAATCGGATCCGGTTTCTTTTTCAGTAGTTGTAAACGCTACAAAGCCGTTTATCTTAGCCTATCAGGAGCCATATGATGAGTTTTGGGAATCTAATACATCATCCTCACGAATTATTATAAACTCAGTGAATAATGGCTATTTAATAGATGGCAACCTTAACGATGCAAATGAAAAAACCTCTGAGATAACCATAACTTATACTCCTGAGGGGTATCTCCAACTGGGAATTAAAATATCGGTTATAGCATTTATTTTGACAACTCTGATCATTAGTTTTGATTCTGGTAGTTCCAAGATTCCGAAAAAAGAAGCCTTTACTAAATAAGCCAAACGGAATAGGGATGACTTGAAATTGGTAACAATTACATCGCCAAGAAATTTGGAGCCTATTGCAGAAAAATATTCAATTGCTCCTAACGAAACTATCCTTGATGCCGGCTGCGGGTATGGAGGGCGATCTCTTAGGATAAGCAATGATTTTGAAAGTCACGTAATCTCCATCGATTTATCCTTAAATTGCCTAAAAGCTATAAAATCAGTAAAAAAAATCGGCAACATTGATTTAATACACGCTGATGTACAGAACCTTCCTTTAAAAGATTCTTCAATTGATAAAATTGTTTGTGCAGATGTTTTGGAGCATGTTCCGGACGTTCCATATACATTGGAGGGATTTAATCGGACTCTTACAAAAAAGTGGAATGATTTTTCTTCTCGTACCTTCAAGAGTTTCTGAAACTCTGTATTCACGACTCGATAGTAAGTATATTGAGCATAAGGATCATCTTAGGACTTTCAAAGCCACGGAATTTTTTGACATTGTTGAATCTGGTGGTTTTCGTGTTATGGATATTTATCATGCGGAGTTCTTTAGAGCGATCTATCATTTGCTTCAAGTGCTCACTGGCTCACAATTTGAGCATCAAACGGGTCGTCCTATTGTTGAAGATTCTGGGTTATCTGCAGCCTGGAGAATATCAAGAGTCTTCTTCTATTCGTGGATTGGTCGTTTAGTTGAAACAGTTGGCAGCTTAATACTTCCAAATAGTCTTATTGTAATCGCAGTCAAAAAATAGAATAATCCTACAGCAGGCTATTCTGAAGATATCCTCGAGGATGTTTATGATTTTACGATTAAATGAACTGTTGCGCAGTACTTCCAAAAGCCACTTTGAATTAATCTTCTTTCAAGTCTGTTTAAGTGAGAAATTATTATTGTAGGCAGTTTTATACCGTAAACACCCAATGCCGTGCAAGTATAAACAACAAAAAGGTTTTCGTATTTGCGGTCCACAATCGTAAAGCCACTTGTTTTTAGAAGTTCGATAAGCTCATTTGATGTAAAACCATGTAAATGCAAATCAGAAGAACCAATTTTTCTCCAACTTTTCACCAAATAATTCTTCAATGGATTATCTATGGTGTTTTCTACAAATAATAAAAATGCGTTATCGTTAGCTACACGTTTTACTTCCTTAATCAGCCTTTGGAAGGCCTCTTGATTAGACAAATGATGGAGAACGGCAATCACAATAACTAAATTAAAATTGTTATTCGTTAACGGAATACTTGAGGCATCAGCGACAATATATCCTCTTGGAATTTTCCCCTGTCTAACTTTTGCTTGAAGTATCGGCATTTTTGAGATATCAAAACCCACGATCATGGAATTAGACTTATTTTCATTGGACAAAACTTCAGAGGCAAAAATATCCCATTTTCCCGCTCCACAACCGATATCAAGTAAACGTACGTCAGATCTGTTTGCAGTTTTTAACAAAGAACGAATGTTATCGGCAATCAATGATTCCCAAGGGGTTATTTCGCTGTTTCCCATGGAAAGCAAATACTCTTTTCTTGTTTGATTCGTCGGGATTACTGTCCTCTCGAATTTGCCCCAATCGCATCATCAAGACTCTCGAATGTTTAGTGTAATCGTTCTTACATATTTTATAAAGTATTTGGGTAATGGTGAATCGGTTTCAATACTTATAGAAATACCAGGATAAGAAGACTCGAATACAAAAGAAAATTCAGAAGATCCATCGGTATTCAAGGTTTTTTTGAAAACCACATTATTGTTTTCTTAAGACCTTCTTCAAGGTTTACATTCGGTTTCCAACCGACAAGTTTCTCTAGTTTGGTTGTGTCTGGGCAGCGTCTTTTTGGGTCATCTTTTGGCAGTGGGTGGAAGGTTATTTCGGATTTGGATTTTGTTATTTCTTTGATTTTTGTTGCTAGTTCAAGGATGGTTTTTTCTTGGGCGTTTCCTACGTTTACAACTTCACCCTTGGCTTTGGAGTTGGTGGTGAGTAGCATTAGTCCTGTTACTGTGTCGGTGATGTAGCAGAAAGAACGTGTCTGTTTTCCGTTGCCATAGACTGTTATGGGCTGGTTGGTAATTGCTTGATGAATAAATCGAGACATAGCTCTACCGTATAACCCGTCTTCTCTTAGGCGTGGACCATAGGTGTTAAAGATTCTTGGTATCCTCACATCTAATCCGTATTGTTTGTTGTATGCCATCAGCAGGGCTTCAGCGAAGCGTTTTCCCTCGTCATAGCATGAGCGGGGACCGATTGGGTTGACTTTTCCCCAGTAAGTCTCGGGTGTTGGGATTATTTCTGTGTCACCGTAGGTTTCTGAGGTTGAAGCAAAAAGTAGCGTGGCGCCATTTTTTCTTGCTAACTCAGCCATCGCAAATGTTCCTAAGGCGCTTGTTTGGAGTGTTTCGATTGGGTGAGCTTGGTACTCGTCGGGGGATGCGTGTCCAGCCATGTGGAGGATAAAATCAAATTTTTCGGTGCTTTGGAATTTGCAAACATCTGATTTAACAAATTTAAAATTTTTTTTCTTGCTTAGATGATCAATGTTTTCCATTTTTCCAGTTGATAAATCATCTAACGCGGTTACATCAGCACCGAAATCAACAAGAACATCGCAGAGCCAACTGCCAATGAAGCCTGCTCCGCCCGTGACAAGCACCTTTTTTCCCCTGAAACATTCGCCTTTAACGGCACTTTTTATTGTATCGATGTCTTGGCTGATTATGTCATCCATCACGTCGGGGTCCTCTTGCAGAATTGCTTGTAGGAAAGCTCCAAGGCTTCCCAGTATCTTTCGGGGCTGCCAATGTCCAGGTGTGAATATCCCTTATCCAACTTGACCGCGTAGACCTTTAGTTTCCAGTCGATGAGTTTTTGGATAGCGTCTGTAAGCTGAATTTCTCCGTTATTTCCCGGTTTTATTGCTTCCAGCGCCTTGAAGATGATTGGGTGAAAAACATACATAGCCATAATCGCCAGATTCGTTGCGGGTTTTTCTGGTTTTTCCACAACTTTTTTGACTTTGATAATTCCAGGTTCGACTTCTTTCCCTTCTACGATTCCGTACTGTTTGGGATTTTCTATTTCGAGCACCAAAAATGTTGCGTCTGCGTTGAATTTCTCGAATGCTGCAACGAGTTTTTTTATGTAGTCCATGTTTTTGGATATTATGGCGCTGTCTCCTGCATGGACTATGCAGCTTTCGTTTTGGACGAAGGGTTGAGCCATCATGACGGCGTTGCCGAAGCCTTTTGGTTCTGGCTGGTTGACCCACATTATTGTTGAGGATTCAAGTTTTTCATAGAAGCCTTCGAGGTCGGAAGCTTGTCCGTCTTTTCCCATGCCTTCCAGTGTTCTTATGCAGTCTGCGTCGGGGGTGAAGTGGTCTTCGATGCCTCGTTTGCCTCTGCCTACAATGTAGCAGAATTCTCGGAGTCCTGCTTCATGGAGTTGTTCAAAAACCAGCTGGACAACTGGCTTCACCATCATGTCTCCTTGGGCTGTTCTGGAAAAGATGGGGAGCATTTCTTTTGGTTGCTCTTTAGTGGCTGGAAACAGGCGTGTTCCCATGCCGGCTGCTGGAATTACAACCTTGCGAATCACTGGCGTCCTCTCTACCTCTTTGTTCTATGTTAAGCTGTGGATATTTAAACGTGTGTAAGTACCCCTTTACCATACTTATGTGAAGAAAAATGTTTGCGACGGAGGGTGGTCTTTCAATTTTCTTGCGTAGCCGATTCAAATAGGATTCATTGATAACTCCTAAAGGCTTAGAACGAAACCTGGAAGATGTTTGGCTTACTCGTTGGCAATAATGGCGAAGTCTTTATTGCACGAATCTAAATAGCAGACAATGGTTACCGTCAAAAATAACCTGGTTAAAATCAATAAGTTCAGGGAAGAGGTAATCTGAAACTGAAAAAACTTATTTGTTTATGGTTT
>CAVZPM010000004.1:0-28256 GCA_963777155.1 Candidatus Bathyarchaeota archaeon | reverse complement strand
GGGAAGTTGGCTGCTTGTGCTTCTTGTTTTGTGCCTGCTGAGATGTCTGTTATGGTGCCTCTGATTGTTATTGGGGTTGCAGTTGTTACGCCGACATCCGGTGCTGTTACGGTCATGGTGGTTGGACCTTGCGCGTATGAGTATAGTTGGTTATCATATGCGTTCAATACAGTTACCACACCGTCAACGATGGTAGCTCCGTTGGTTACGTCAAAGCCAAGTATCTTCCAGATCAGAGATCCGTCTGTTATGTTCAGTCCTAGCTGTTGTGCACCTCTGAACAGAGGTGGACTGTATTCGTGACCAACGTTAAGCAGGTACACTCCGTTTCCAGAGATAGATCCGCCGCTGAAGACCCAAAGTGGCCATACACCGTATGGTGTGTCAGAGCCAGCTTCGCCGATGAGTTTGTTGGTGCTTGTGTACCAAAGTTCCTGTCCAGTTATTGCGTTTATAGCCCAAACGTCGCCTCCAAAGCCCATAACGTATAGTACTCCGTTAGCGAGTTCTGTTTGGTAGCCGCCGATGCTGTTGTATGGGTCTGGTACTGGGTAGTTGCCATTGTCACCTGTGAGTTGCACTGGGCCCCATACCAGGTTGCCTGTGTTCAAACTGTAAGCTCGCATTATGCCCTGTGCCGATTGCATGTAGTAGTACATTCCGTAGCCAACTTTTGTGATTGAGTCTCTTGTGAATGATGTCAGTGTTCGGTTAGCTATCCAGAGTTGTTCTCCTGTAGTTGCGCTGTATGCAGCGTCAATTTGGTAGCCGATGTTGAAGTATGTAGCTCCTACGGCAGTCATGAGGACCACTCCGCTGTTAACGTTGTTAATTGCCAGTGAAGCGGTTACAACGTTGCCCGAGAGGTCTGTGGTGCTGATCAATGGGTTCCCTGACATGTTTGTAGCAACTGGTTTAGACCACATTATTCCGCGTTGGAAGTTGATAACGGAGGATTGACCTGGTCTCCAGCTCCAACTTGCAACAGTTGTTCCAGGTATGAACTGAGAGTTGGGGTAAAAGATTGCTTGTGTTGAGTTCCAGCAGTTCAGCATAGGTTTGCCGGAGATAGAGCTGTTGATGAAGTAGCCAATGAGGTTACCGCCGTCATCTTCTGTGAGTGTCATTGAAGTGCCGTTGACGATGCTTAGTATGTAGGTTCCAGTCATAGCGTCAAACATGTTGTATGTAGTTGATCCTGGTGAAGTTGCGATTCCTGCTGGGGTTCCAGTACTCCACAGGTATGCGATGTTTCCAAATTGGTTGGGGTTCGTCATGTCGAGGAGTTGGCCGCATCTGAGAACTGTTACTATTCCCGTTGAGGTTAGAGCAGTTTGAGCAGGGTTACCGCCGCCGAGGTTCTCGGCATTGTTTGTCCAGATTGTTTCTCCTGTCTTTAGGTTTAGTGCTGTCCAGCCTGTTGGGTTGTTTATGCTTGTTGGGTAGTTGGTGAAGTACATTATGCCGTTCATGATGATTGGTGCCCATTTTGGCTCGTACTGTGAAGTTGAGTAGAAGTTGCTTGTGTCAGTGCCTCCGAATTCGCCGCCTGTTAATCCTCCGAACGCTACTGGCTTTGTCCAGATAATGTGGGGTGCCAGTGGTGCTGCCGAGTATGGGTTGTAGTTACCTGTATTGTTGTATCTTCCAGTGTTAGCGAATGAGTGAATACCGAAGCCCAGCCAGTTTCCAGATATTGTAGACCAAATACCGTTTCCTGATTGTATTGGACGAGTCCAATAGGTTGTTGGAAGCGGGTTGGTGGGTATAGCTGGAACTGGATCCTGTTGTACAGTGCAGTAGGCAGTTTCGCTTGTGGAGGGCTTAAAGTAATCGCCTATGTAAGCATTAGTCTGTGAAGCTCCGTTTGCGCCAGGCATTGTTTCGCCTGGATAGTTGAACACGAAGCTATAGTTGCCTAATTGTGTAGGAGTGTATAGAGTATATGTTCCGCCTGTGTCATCGGAAGTGAATGGACCTAGTGTTTCTTTGGTTCCGTCAGGTTTCGTTATTGTCACGTTGAAATTGTGCCATCTGTCTCCAACTGCACCAGCAGCTGTTGGTGGAGGAATCTGAATCCACATGCCTATTGTAACTGATTGGCCCAGACCCGCTGGGTTAGGCGCAACGTTAACGTAAGCATAAGTTGGAATTTGCCATGCTGGCGAGTGAGCACTAGCGTCTGGTAATATCAGTGTAGCTCCAATAGAGATTGTTAAAAGTACAACGAACGTAATAGCCATTATTTTTTCTTTTATTTTTTGCATTTTTCTTTCTCCTTTAAGTTATTATTGAACAGAAACAATTCTTGAAGAATTTGCTTATGTTCAATCTCACCAATTGTGTTAGGGTTGATTAATAAAACCTTTGGGAAAACGGGTACTAAGGTCAAAAACGAAAAAAACTTTTCTTTCAAAAAGGTAAGAAATGGGAAAAACTGACGGTTTTAAGAATTACACGGTGAGGGAGGGAAGGGAGATATGAGAGGAGAAGCTCCTCACCGACAGTATCAACCCTTAGAAATATTTTGGCTGGCTGCAAAAAAAGCTTTGATTAAACCAGAATAAGAACCTTGTTAATATGGAGGAATATATATCGGTGCTGAGATTTTGGAGAAGCCTCAAAATAAAAGAAATTGAGACCCTGTGAGAAAGAAATGACTGTATTATTAAGATAAGTATGTTAACCGTGTATTGGGTCTTCTAGGTATTTTGAATGGTTAATTGTTACTTTGAAGTTATGGTGGCATTTCCCACAATCGTACATTTGAATCGTGAAGCTTTGATTCTTCAGTCCTCGAGTGGGTTTGTTGGCTTCTTTGCCGCAACTTGGACAATGAACCATAGAAATTCAATCAAAATAGGGCTAATTTTGCATAAGAGTCTTATGAATTCAGAATAAACAAACAGAGTAGTTTTAGGAATAATGGTGAAGAAATTCTTACTCCTTAGTGTTCCAAAGATCCTCTTCTGCCGTGCCTTTTCGTTTTAAGGATATGGGTGCTCTACAGTTAGGACAGTATTTGATTATGTTAGAGGGTTTGGGGGGTCCAAAATTTATCATATAATCTCCCTCGAGGCTTCCTAGGCTAAACTCTTTTCTGCAGGCTGGGCAGAACAGTTTAGTAGGTTTGATTACTACTTGTTTGACCGGCTGCTTCTTTTCTCCAAAGACAAGCTCAATATTGCTTGTAGGTTTTTGCAAATTGACTTTTGGAAGACTTGCGTCTGCTTTTTCATTTGGTTCTTGTTTTTCTGCAATCAATGCCTTATGTTTATCCTTGTTGACAATCGTCACCATGACTATAGCTAGAGCCACTGCCGCTGCTAAAGCCACATATGCAATGCTGTCAAAAACGAAAGCAGGAACAGAAATTAGGTTGAAAGCTACAAGATTTGCATAGAACAATAAACCAACCACAAATATTGTCATAATGCCAAAGATTTTTTGTTCTTTAGAAAACTGCCTCATTTTCATCGCTCTTTCTTTTGCAAAAGTTAGATTGGAGATTTGTCAATAAAAGTTTTGGCTTTCTTTTATTTCAGGATTAATAGGTCAAGCGGAGAATTGATAGTTAACCTTTAAGCAGTGAGCTTAGACCTTCCGATAAGGAGATTTTTGTCTTGAAATGTAGTCTTTCTTCTGCTTTGGATGGGTCTCCATAACTAAACTTTATTTCGCCTTGGCGAGCTATTTCATGAGTAATTGGTAAATCTTTTTGGGTAGCAACTTGAACGGCTTTGGCAAGATCGTTAATGCTGGTCGGGATTCCTGTGCAAATGTTAAAGGTTTCTCCATCGACTCCTCTGGCTTCTAATGCTAGAATTATGGCTTCAACGATGTCTTTTACATGAATGAAGTCACGGGTTTGTTTGCCATCGCCAAAGATTTTGAGGGTCTCACCTTTGTTTGCTTGCTGCAAGAATTTTGTGATTACCCCGCAATATGGGCTTTTTTCGCTTCTTGGTCCATAGACATTGAAAAAACGTAACACAACTGTACTTAGATTGTAGCTTCCTGTGAAGGCTTTGCAGTAGGCTTCACCTGCAAGTTTTGAGGCAGCGTAGGGTGAAATGGGATTAATCGTCAAATTTTCGTTTATTGGCAGTTTCTTTGCATCGCCATAGACGGCGGTAGATGAAGCGAAAACAAGCCTCCTGACTTTGCATCTAGTCGCCTCCCGCAGTACATTCAGGGTACCGGTGACATTTACGTCGTTGGTTGATGCTGGGTCGGCGACGGAAGAGAGCAATATCTATCAATGCCGCCAAATGTATAACCGCATCTACACCGTTAAAAGCAGCCTCAAGTTTGGGTTTGTCCCGAATATCGCCCTCTATAAATTCAAAACCCATCTTTCCACTTATTTCTTTTAAATTTGCGGTTTTTCCCGAGCACAAATTATCTAATACAACAACTGAGTACTTTCTTTTCAGAAGCTCTGAGACCAGATGTGACCCTATAAAACCTGCTCCACCAGTAACCAAAATTCTGTTACTTTTTTTCATTTATTTCCTTCTATCATTGGGATGTTATTTTATTCAGCGTCTGACTTATAGTTAAATTAGCTTTGATTAACTTTTCCATCTTAACTTTTTGATTTCTAACCCTTAGCCGACCTTAAATTACTTATAATATTGAAGGCATTCAAATCCTTTTGACTTTGCGGTTGTCTAACCACAGTCACATATACTTAAGAACGCTTGGCTGCTTTCTACTCTTAGGTGCAAACTATGAGTAAAGATAAACTTCATGATCATACATTGGGCGCTCCTTCATCCCAAGAAATTCCCATAAAAGGAGCTAACCCCGATCAAGTTCCATGTCCAGTCTGCGGGAAAACTTTCAAAACTCACTCAGAAATGGAGAGACATAGAGATACAAAACACCATGAAGCAAAAGGACATGAATAATAAATAATCGAAGGATTAAAAAGTGTTTTTTTATGACTGAACCAGACGTACCCTATGCCAAACCCGCAACAGATCTATCTCAAGAAACAAATGAAGTCACCCCGCCATCTCCAGACGTAAAAAACCCGCTACCTGATCATGATCCTCTGGAAAAGATGGAGTTAGGGGCTTTTATTTGTCCAGTTTGTGGAAAATCCTTCAATACTAAGGCTGAGCTTGATTTGCATCTGGCAAGAAACCATAGACTAACAACAAAAGCATAGACGGAAGGGTCTTATTGGAGCAGGGGAAGCGGCTGTGCAAAGATTGGCAGTTATTCCTCGTTGAGTTTAAGCAGCTTTCCTCAAAGCTGTTTTGTTATGTTTCGAGTAGCGTACGAAAACACTGTTTTTAAACCTCTGAAATTTAGACATTTTATTGCGTTGGTGATGAGTTTCGCCTTCTTTTTCTGGAATCGAATGATTCGAAAAACGTGGAATCATCATTACATGTTGGCTCTTATTCCTAAATGGTAATTTTGTTTGTTTGCAATTTACTATCTTAAACAACGTAGTACAAAAAACACGATAAGAAGACCTTTATCAAAAAACAAAGGTATGGTTAAAACGGGAAGTACGATCCCTTTAATTGGAATCGTTTGGCTGGTCAACGTTGGCAGGACGCGGAGGCTACTTAGCCCAAACAAAGAGCCATTTGACGCATCTGCACCAAAACGTGCTTTGATCCCCCAAACACCTACTCCCCCTTTTTTTCTGCCCAACATAACAAACGAAGAGCGGCCACTATAGTTTTCCTTTAAACTGTACTCTCCTTTTCCGGTTAACCATATGTCTAAGTTCAATTTGGGAATACAAAGAGGAGAAAAATGCGATAATAATTAGAAGGAATTATTGAGTGCAGGTTTTAAGCTTGGATTAGTTGAGTTTCCATGCCGAGGTAATGCTTTAGGTGGCAGTCTTCTTTTGGGCATCCTTCACAGCTGGTGAAGTTGGTTTTTTGACATGGCAATATGTAGGCGCGGTCCAATATGGTCACTTCCTTAGTCTTGTATTGTATAGTGTGTATCACTCAACAAGATACATAAAAGTTTTGCTGATAGAAAACATGGAAACGTCAATCTCCCTGTGGTCACTTGCCCTGGAGAAACCCCAAAATTATTACACATATATTCTTAGGCAGAAGCAAAGAGTCAGGTCCAAAGCAGTCAAATCTTCTCGTTAGCAGTGATTGGAGTCCGATTTCTTTTAGAAGAAATATTGGGTTAATGTTGATCTACAATTCATAAAGTACAATAACGATATTTTCTTCTCTGTTTTGTATGTGTAATTTACCCGTTATGACAAAGTATGATTTTCCTAAGGGCAATAATAACTCGAAAAAACCTCTGAAGAAGAAAAAAGCCATTGAGACTGTTGAACTGGGCTTTATTGCGCCTTACCTTGTTGAGTTTGCTCAGCATACGTAATTTTCTGAAGAACATCATCGAACAAAATGGTGGCTATCAGCTATTATCAACTTTTTGCATTTTGAAAGATCTGGTTTTCGCTGCAATCTCAAGTTAGCAATTAAAGTGAAAATTGCTGCATTCATGTCAAATTGCGTTGTTTATGTTAAAATTTAGAATTGGTTGGATGAACCATTGGAGGTCATTGGCAATAGATTCTTTACATTTGTCTTTAAAATTTATATCTGAGCGTATATTTGTTGCATAATTGCCTGTTTCTTGCATCGAACTGTCTATATTTTGCGCTGCCCATTATAGTATATTGCAGGTCGAGGAGCACGCTTTAAAGGCGATGCATTGAAGCAAAGAGTGCGTCGATTGAAACAGCAGAAAATCGATGCGCGGCAAAAACTCTGCTTTGATGGGCTGGACAGCAATGTTGCATTAGGGTCTTGAGCGGCATGTTCAAAACGGTGAAAGATCATGTTGCGATCAAGTCAAGCCTTAATGGACCGTGAACAACATTAAGGCTTAGACTTGACCTGCAAAAATTAGTGGAAGAAAAATTGATAGATAAAAAACGAAAAATTTAATTCCACTTTTTTTTGCGAAATATTTGAGAAATGAAAATAAGGAATAGGTACCTAGAACGTTTTTTAGTACACTAAGATCCAAAAAACCGATAAAGGGTAAATAAATAAAGAAGTTAGCATTAAGAAGGATGTTTATTAGTAGTACACAAGTCTTTTATGGTCTGCGTCGTATTCTCGCGTTGGTATGAATATGTATAGATTTGCGCAAGTGCCACCACCGCCACCATCACTAAAGATGAAGAACAAAGCCAAAGCAAGCCAAGTAATACCAGTTGTGATACTAATAGTGTCAATCGTTGGAGCATTATATTTTACTGGTTTCTTCAATGACTTCACTGACAGCTCTCTTTCTGATGTAGGTAAGCTAACTCCTGCAAGAAACATAGAAGGAACATGGAAAACAACGTTGTCTACACAATTTTCAATCGCAACAGACTATGAGAACTTTGGTCAACTCGCAGACGCAGGCTCGGAAGATCGCACAATGACTTGGATTATAACCGGAACAAGCGACGAGCACATCGTAATTGTCGACGTACAGTTTACTTATTCAAATAGACAGTTAGTTCAAGGGTCTGGATATACCCCTGATGTTTCGCCCATGCAACTAACAGGTACAATAAATGGAACACAGCTGACACTAACCAAGGGAAGTGTCGGCCCGATCGAGCAAATTGGGTCAGTTGGTGTGTTTACTTTCACTTCAAGCCAAATGGAAGGTACATGGCATGACCACTGGAATGGTGTATACGAACAAAACGTCTACACAACAACCAATGCCTTAAAACTAATGAAACAATAATCTGCGAACTCAAATTTTGAAAGAAAGAAAAGCTAATCTGTTGAGCAAAACATCTCAGTCAGCGGATACGCCTCCTTTTAAGGCACCCCTGACACAAAAGGACTCTGTTTTTGCAAAAATATAGCAGAAAACGCAGAAGAAAAAAGGAATATTTAAAAACTATTTACTATTCTGCCCTTGGATTTTGTTGCATAATTCCGAAGATGTTTCCCTCTGGGTCTTTGCAGTAAGTCATATAGCCCACGTGTGGCACAGTCATTTTTGGCATCAAGACTTCTCCGCCTGAGAGTTTTATTTTTTCAACAGACTCTTCGAAAGAGGATACACTTATGGTATTGATAGTCGTAGGGTGAGTATCATCTTTTTTAGCGATTGCGCCATTTATTCCAGGTTCATCGTCTTTGCCAGCGGTAACCAGCCAATAATTCATTTCATCACCGCCATAATTACTGAATTCCCAGCCAAAGACATTCCTGTAAAAGTCTACCGCGCGTTTTGTGTTTGTCGCTGGAATCTCAAAGTGAATTACTTTTGTTATTCTTTCACCTCCAAACGCTCAATTCAGTCACTAAAAGTTAGAAGAAAACAGAAGTATGAAGCTTACTACTCTCCTAGCACCTTAGAACTCTGTTTTTTGCGGCAGACGGGAAACATTTTTGGGATTTTTACTGTCAAGACAATGCTTGATTTCCGAGCAAAATTTAAGCAAAGAATAGTTATGCCAAATACTTTAAGTGCTAAAAGCACCAATATTGTTTTGGGGAGTTATTGTGCAAATAAGCAAAGCCTTATTTGATTTACTCGATGCTCTCAAAGACAGCGTTATCGCTTTAGATTCAGAAATGAACATTACTTATGTCAATAATTCACAGGCTACCCTTTTAGATAGTAAGCCAGCTCAAATAATTGGAAAGAACATTTACGAAGTTGCTCCACAAATCGCCGAAAAAATTCTTAATCAAAAAATTCTAAAGACAATTACCAGACAAGAAATTACAAGCGTTGAATGGCAAAGCGCCTACAATACTGACTTATGGCAAACAACAATTTTTCCTGCAGATGATGGCATAGCAATGATAAGCCGGGCGGTTATGAGATAGAGAAAAAAATAGGGAAAATACGTAAAATAGCCGGTGCCAAAGAGTGCTCTCCAAAGTTTATTTCACCGAAAGGTAGAAAGCGAGTTCTTTAACTGTATACTGCTCTTGATTTCTGCTTCATAAACGATAAAGCCAATCTTACACAAATATTCCCAGGATGGTTATGGATAACGAAACAAGGATTCCCTGCTCTTTCTGCAAAAAACACGATTCAAGAGCGGGAACTTTCACCTGTAAACCCTACGAGTGCCAAAAACTTTCTGATTGGCTTTCAAAAAACTCACAAATAATGCACTCGGAGGACAAGGTTGGTTTGCTCCCAATCTCGTACGTAGTTTAGTGTCCAAGAAAGGTCAGAATTTAAGAGAGCAAGTAGCCATCAGCGTCTATCGTATGCTAAGAAAGTGTATGTGTGATTTTAAAAGACTAACCCTTGGAGATATGATTACTTGCAAGGCGGACATGATATATCGTGGATTGAATTTACATAGCTCTATTACTCTAGAATAGAATCCTCAGAAATCTATCCAATATCTGCTCGTCGTTTGGCTTCTTAGAGTTCAATTGATTGCAGTGCTATTTCTTCGGCGGCTTCCCGCAAACGCTGAATCTGTTTTCTCTTGCTAAGTTTACGCATAAAAAACATTAAAAGAGTAAGGAAGTGGAAAGAAATAAGGTTAATGGATTTAAGAGCAGTATTAAAGCTAAGTATAGTTTCAGAGGACCTCAGCAGTTACGTTGTATATTTGTGAAGGTAGTGAGTAGACTGTCTGAGGTATTTTGCACGAAAATGATTTTGTAATCAGGCAGTGCCCATCAAATGGTTAGCGGTGGTACCACTCAAAGATAGCTCTAGAGGCTTCTATAGAGTACCCACAGTCTGGGAGTTTGTTGAAAACACTTTCTTCGATTTCATAGCAGGAGCTCATACTTATCTTTTTTAGGAGTTTGGATATAAATCATGTGTATTATTGCTAAGCGTCGTCTAAGCGTTCAACAAGACTACAGTTGTTTTTATGGGTTGGGTGTGAGATGTTTTTGTTTGGTGAATAGAAGGTCTATTGTTTTTTTGTAGATATATTGTGTATTGCGAAATATGGCTTATATGCGTTTTTTGTGGCATTCTTGTTTAGGCGAGAGTTGCGTGCATAAACGTGGAAGGGGAACCATTACCATAGATATCTTAGAGGCGACATTGACCCCTCAGAAGAAAATGAGAATCATGTATAGGGCTAATTTGAATTATGCACGTTTCAACAAGTACTTTTTTGATTTTTTATCAAAAGGTTTCATCGAGCAGACTTTTGATTCTGATGGAAAGAAATGTTATCATATTTCTCAGCGGGGCAAGACTTTGTTAGCGGTTCTTAAGAAAGCAAATGAGCTTGCCCTGACCAACGAGCTCTAAATTTAGATGGCGATTTTTGTTTTTCGGAATGTACCAGAGTGAATGAACTTTTAAAGAGTGTAAGATATGCTTGTTTCAACGGTCTTTAGGATTTCTTTTCTTAAGTCTTCTGTAGATTGCTCTTCTTTTATAGTGCTTATTCTTTCGGCTAATGCAGCATCTTTGATTGCGTATTTTATCCATTTTTCGAAGTCTTTGCGTTGAAAATGGAATTTTATAGACTCCGCTGGGATAATCTTTAATTTTGAATCGAACTCGCTGAGATTAGTTGCAGTTATTCCAGTATAGTTCCCAACGTTTGTGCAGAAATGAAAGCCGTTTTCAAAGGACACGGTAGTGATAGGTTTTATGTTGGTAGGTTTTGTGATTAATTGCTTTTTAACATGAACTTTTGACATTGTTTAAACACTTCTTCCTCAATTGCCGCGATCACTATTAAACCTATTGTGAAAATTTGCATATTTTTGTAAATTATTCAAAATTTTCTTATTATTTTAATTTATAATTCCAATTATTGGCGATAATGTTGAGAAATCTACAGCAATAAATTAGAAGAAGGTGACTAGAGGTATCTTCATTTTTTCCAGGTTAAACCTGTAGCGAAAAAGGCATAAGGAACTTTATTTTTGTAGAGTTCTTCGGGTTATTTGATTCCAATTCTTCACTCTTTTTCCGCCCGAAAGTACGGTTATGGTATGATGGTATCTTCTTCACTAAATATTCCCTTGACCAAGAGTACACATAACAACATCACCCGAACTGATCGACTTGACCACTTCAGTATCTCTGCTTCGAGTGCCAATCTTATTTCCTTAGTTTCATCTTCCGAGTAGTACTTCATGTCGAGACCTAGTTCTGATAGCGAGCTGGGGTACTTTTAATTATTTCCAGGCCTTTTCTATGTATTCGTTTATCATTCTGTTTGTGTTGTAATAAGAAGCAAGTGAGATAGATTCTTTTTGCATTTCTATCCATTTCCTTCGGTTATGATAAAAGGTGGGAATAACCTTTTGTTCTAATACGTTGTAGAGGCCATGGGCATCTTGAAAGTCAGTTTCACGTTGATCGCCAAAAGCCCAGCCTATCGCTCCTTCTTTTGTTTTAAATTCTTCATCGATCCATCCATCCCAAGAACTGACATTTATGACTCCATTTGAAAGAGCTTTCATTCCGCTGGTTCCGGATGCTTCGTTAGGCGGTCTTGGCGTATTCAATAAGACATCAACACCCGCAATCAAGGTTGGGCTTATTTCCATTCCATAGTTTTCTATGAAAATGATTGGGATGTTGCCATTGATTATTCTGCTTTCTTCATGAATCTTTTTTATTGCCTCTTTGCCAAAGCCATCTCTGGGATGGGCTTTTCCAGCTATGAGAATTTGGATTTTTCCTGATCCAATCAGTTTAAGTCTTTCCCTTTCGGTGAAAATTAATGTTGGCCTTTTGTATTCAGCTATTCTTCTAAACCAACCTAAAGTTAGCCTGTTTCTATCCAAATCTATTCCGTAGTCGTCTTCTATGAGGTCTAACAAAATAGTCTTATTCTCAATATGTGCCTTCCATACCTCTTCATTAGGTAGTTTTATGGCATCTTTTAGTTTTTCAGGGTTCTCTTCCCAACCTGGAAGGTGTCTATCAAATAAACCTTTGAAAGCGCCGCTGGTCCAGGTTCCAAGATGAACAGCATTCGTTATGTAATCTATGTTTTTTTCGGGAAACATTTTTCTGGCTGCTTCAGCGTTCTTTTTAGAAACAGCGTTCTGATAATCGCTCAGGTTCATGGCTAGCTTGGTCATGTTCAGGTAGTTTTCTTGTCCACCATATTTCATGATTTTGTCCAGGGGGAAAGAGTCTCCAAGAATGCTCTCCACCATACTTATAGGGAATATTTCGTGGCCTGCTGGAACCAGAGTATGGGTTGTGAAGCTGAATTTTTTCTTTGTTTCTTTCTCGTCCCAATTGTTTCTTTTTGCAATTTCTAATGTGGCAAGTGCGGTGTGGCCTTCGTTCATATGATACTTTTTAATGTTATATCCAAGCTTTTCTAGAAATTTAACTCCGCCTATTCCAAGGACTACTTCTTGTTTGAACCTGTGTTTTTGGTGCACTTCGTATGTAGTGTGCTTGCCACTCCAGTAGCATGTCTCACAGATTTCTCTATCCTCTTCTTCATTTTCGTCTAGTCTTGAGTCAAGAAAATATATGGTTACTCTGTTGCTATGGCCATTTTTTATTATGTATTCTTCTGCTCCAACCGTTACGTCTTTGCCTTCAATTTTTACCTTGACTGTTTCATCTCTTTTTCTTAGGATGCCAAATGGATTTGATCTTTTTAGAACTTCTTTTTGTTGGTAGTTTTCAATTTTCTGTTCGAAATATCCTTTGTGGTGTCTTAATGATACGCCAACTAAAGGAAAATTGATATCCGCTGAACCTTTTATTGCGTCGCCCGCTAGGACTCCAAGTCCTCCGCAACAAGTGGGAAGTCTAGCGTCTACACCGATTTCCATTGAAAGATATGCTACAGTAGATTGATTTGGCATTAGTTACAGACATGATTGCAGCAAAAATAATAAGGGTTTAGTTCGTGGACTTCATGTTTACAGACTTAAGTAGCTCTGCCTTTAGATTTGCACAGTGGCTTTTCTGTATTAATGATCATATTGGAGCAAGGTAGCGCGCGATTTTTTATTCTGTTCGTTTTAGAATTAGTGGTTTTGATGCTTCCTTTCTTGATGTTCTCTTTACTTCAACCTCATCGTAATCCTGTGCGCAATTGTTTTTTTCAGAAGGCTTAAGGTCTATGAAAACGAAGTGTGTATCTCCATCGTCTGAATCAACCCTAACTACCTGTAGAGGTTTCATGAATTAGTCTTCTCAAATTAACAGTTTGCTGTCGGAGAATTAAGGGTGTTCGATTTTTCCTTGTCCATTTCGCTTAGGTTGAATTGTCGAATTTACTAGGCTTTTGTAAAGTTGTTTGGTTTTTCTTTCTTCTTTAGGCTCGATTTGAGTTCTTTAATGGAATTTAGTATATATAAAACGGTTCTTTCCTTAGAAAATATCGGACTATTACGATTCCGAATCTTCATAACTAGACAGTGACATTTTCGCTTTCCTAAACATCATAGCACCCGCTTAGCAAAGTCAATGGGGGACGGTTAAGGGCTGGCTGAGCTCTTAGGTATAGCAGAAAAGGAGAGAGGGAAATGCAAAACCCCCGTCAATATTCGGCAGCCCCTAACCAACAGAGCATGGTGAAAAGATTCTAAAGAGACTGTGTGCGTCTGAATTATCTATCACTTAAGGGTTATTTTCCATCTTTCTTTCAACAATTTGAGCGCCTACCTTTCAATGTAGAGTATGCGGTAAGAAACTTGAAGCTGACTATGAGACATGTGACTGCAACCATGCTCACAATTGTCATGAACAGAAGAACCCAGAATGTTGCGGTCAATCTATGCTAGAAACAATCGAAGACTGAAAAATAAAACCTCTCTCGCAGTTTAGTACTTTCAAGTTTAGGCCAAATAAAAGACTAGAGTTTTTGATATATTCTGCTTTTGAAATATCCCTTTTAAGCGTATTAGCCTCTTTCTTGTTTTGGGGAGAAAGGAGAGCTTCTAAACAATTCTATAGGAGAAATCCTAAATAACCCTCATTGATCTAAACGGAAATAAGCTGAAAGAAAGAGACCAAACTACTATAGTAAAAGAAGTTATCAGCGTAGCTAAAAAAGGGGCATCTAAATCTAAAATCAAGTCTAAGGCAAACCTGAGTCTTGACCAGCTTGAAAGTTACCTTTCCTTTCTCCTGCAAACTGGTCTTATAGAAAAATCCAGGCGCAATGGAATAGAAGTTTTTAGAGCCACGTTAAGAGGCTTAAGATTTTTGGAAATGCACTGTCAATTAATTGGTTTCTTAAATGAAGGTTCATACAGAAACAGCGTAAAACCATATCCATTCAACCAGAGTTCACTCCCCCACTCAAAGAAGGTAGTTTAGCATTAATCTGGACCTGATATACTCATTCAGATAGCAGTCAAGCATACGCTGTACACTTTTATTCTAGTATTTCCAATAATCTGAATTATGCAAAATATAGTGCATAGAATATTGATAGTGCTGACTGCAATAACAATCATAGCTGAAGTTGGGTCAATAATTCTCTGGGTAGTAAACCCAAGAATTCCTCTAGGACAAGCGCGTGTCACATTAGCTGTTGATTATACTATAGCGGTTGCAAGTGCTGCCATCTTTGCCATTCTAAATTCCATTGCGTTAATTTTGATTTTAAGAAGAAACAAGATAGGAGCCATTTTCCTAATTGCTATTTCCATTGTTAACAGAGCAATTTCATTCTTCTACTTCATTGGGGGAGCGCATTTGCTCTTTATAACATGGACAGCACTGATAGTAATCTTTGCTTACCTTGATTATAGAAGGCTATCTGGAAAAAAAGTATCATAGAAACTTGCTAACACGCAAAAATTGTTTGAAGATTAATTCTAGAAGCTTTTTCTTATTTCTGACTTGACGCTACATAGATTGTCACAATCAAAGCTACTAAAACAAGCAACCCAACAGGCAAAAATACCCCAAACAAAACATCTCCAATCTGGCTACCGAAAACAAACATGTAAACAGAAGCTATCATAGCTACAGAAATCCAGCAACTCACAACTGCCGCTGTCCTAAACTCCATAAAACAAACCTCTAAAACAAAATAGACCAACAAGCAACTAATAAAATTGACTCCAGTCCACATGTACCAAGATGTAAGACCTGGTTTTTATTTAAAGCAACTTGGAGAAATTTTGTTCTAACTTTTTCCCTTTCGTCTTTGCAAAACAGTAAAGTTGTCTTCTCAAAAAATGTTAAATGACGATAGCACATGGCTGATATTTAGGGAAAAATGTGTGATGCTTGCATCCAACTTCCAATTCCCCAACTCTTCCTACTGGGTGCAAGCATTACTTCCTAATATTTTACGCTTCACAGACAATTCAAGAATTAGTCTATTGATTGACAGAAATTCGGTAAAGATTTGGGTATAAATTTGAAAAACCAACAAATAGTATTAAATAGCAAAAGAGTGTGAAAACCTGAATTCAAAATAGTAGGCGAGAAGAATGAAACAAACTCATAGAGTAGATTTGACCAAGATAGATGGAAACGGAGAAATTTCATGTCCAGAATGTGGCATTGTGATCTCTCCTGAAGACCCCACGGAAGAGAAATACTCAATCTTGGAGCCAAAGGTTAGCAGCAATGGTTTAGAAGAAGTAGAGATTCTCTGTAACAGTTGCGGAAGCCATATTCACCTGACCGGATTTTCCATCCTTCAAGAGATAGCTTGAATCACCCTTCACCAAAGACAGACTGCAATCTGCTGCTTTCACTAATTTTATGAGGCATCACTTGAAAATACCTAAACCTTGGTCCAGCTACTACGTCCTATCTTAAACTTAAACTCTAACACAATAGTTGGCAGTAACACCCCAACTTCAAGGTCAACTTTGGTTCCCGCTGCAATTCCAACAACGGTAACCCGGATTTTATCTTCCACTATATTGTTTTACTGGGTTTTGTAGGGCTAATGATCGTTGTTGTTGCGGTTGTGTTTTATGTGAGAAGTAAAAAGAGCCCAACTCAGCCACTTCCGCCGACACCGCCCTAATTGTTCTAATTCATTTCGCTTACTTTGGTGCTTCTGGTTTGGTGGGATTTCTTTTTGGGGTTGCTGGGGGTTCTGTTTCGGTTGGGAGGAGGTTTTGCCATTCGGGTTTGACTTTGATGCTGTTTGTTTTTTCTTCGTACGTTATGATGCCTTGTGTTGATAGGAACTGGAAGAACTGTGTTAGTTTGTCTTTTTTTACCTTGGTTTGGTCAGATAGCTCGTCTATTTGGTGCCATTGTCCGTCTTTTATGATGGCGAAGAGTTTTTCTATCATCAAGGCTTGTCTTTGCCAATATAGCCAACATATCATTTAAGGCTGGTAGAACATCTGGTATAGCTTAGCGATGGCATTCTTCTTTCTTTTTGGTCCTGATGTTATAGAAAATAAGCCGATGTTTGAGAGGTTTTTTGGGTAGTACCTGAAGTATTAGTCCTTAGGTATGTGTTCTTTAGTCTGTACTTGTTGCCCATCGATCTTATTACTATTTGACTTCAACTCTCTATACTAACGCAGATAGAGTTTCTAGTACTTTCTGCTAGTCCTTTCTGCTCCGAATCACGGGGGGAATAGATAGTGGTAGCAAGTACAAGCTCCCAGGATTCACGGGTTAAAGCCCAAGAAGTCAAAGCGGAGTGCTGCATCAGTAAAAAAATAAACCGCTATCTTTGACGGAATTTTTGTCTAACTAATTTTGCTTATTAATTTTATTGTAAGTTTGCTTGGGGTTGTGTTTATCTTTGAATAATGTGCGATCTGTGAGTAAGAATCGTTGTAGTTTGGATATTGTGCAGGCTATGCTTTCTATAGCTTCAGTTAGGAGTCGGAAGACAAAAATTATGTATGGGGCTAATTTGAGTTTTCATCAAGTAGAAAAGTATCTGAGTGCTCTTTTGAGGAGTGGTCTTTTGGAGCATGATGTTGATTCTGGCTATTTGATTACTGAGGCGGGCAGGGAGTTTCTTTCTCTCTACGAAGAGCTATCTTGAGCGATCTAGCGTTTTGAGGGAAGAAGTTGAAAGAAACACCCAAGATAGGCTGCAGCTTGAGAATATGTGTTTCAACAATAGAATTGAGACGATTCACGCTGGGATTGAAAAAGATGATCTCGAATAATGTCATGGCTGAATGAGTTTTCCGATGTTTTTGCATAAATATTTACAAAATTGTGAATTCTGATT
Source organism: Candidatus Bathyarchaeota archaeon (assembly GCA_963777155.1). Taxonomy (GTDB): domain Archaea; phylum Thermoproteota; class Bathyarchaeia; order Bathyarchaeales; family Bathycorpusculaceae; genus Bathycorpusculum. The sequence continues at coordinate 11,137 of CAVZPM010000004.1, read as the reverse complement.
AAATAAATTGATAGTTCTCCACAAATTCAGCAAAGGCTTATTAGGTTTTACACTGCTTGAAAGGTGTTTTACTAATAAATGAGGGATATGCGAGGAGAAATAGAGAAGGGCTATGAATTTTAGTTAGGGGTAATTATTCATGTCCGCTTCCATTAGGAAGGGATTTTGTAGTGTTGCCTCTAAATTAGCTCTAAGTTGGCCTCTAAATTAGATTAATGCTTTATGGTGTTGTGTTTGGGTAAAAATCGTGATAGCCTAGGCATCGTTGCAGCTATTTTGGAGTCTGCAAATTCCGGTGCAGCTAAAACACACATAATGTTCCAGGCAAACCTGAGCTTTAGTCTTCTGGAAAAATATCTTGACGTTGCCTGCACCGCGGGTTTTGTCCAACCTAGCAGTGGCAGATATCAATTGACTGAATTGGGCCGAGAGTTCCTAAAGGAATATAAGCATTTCAATGAACGATATGACCGGGCGCGGAGAACACTGGAATCTTTAAGCTCAGAAAGAGAACGTTTGGCACACCTGTGTAATAAGTATAGGTTGGATGCTTCGATAAAACCCGAGATGGATGTTGAATAGTTCGGTTTTCGATATAGTGTGGTATTTATCATAGCGTCTTATATCTTAAGTTAACAAGAGTAATCTTGTGGAATAACAAATGGTGCTTAACCAGATTAAAAGGGACGAACAGCAGTTAATGAAAGCACAAGAGCTTAGTAATTTGAATACTCAAGTCATCATCGCAGCCCTAAACGAGGAAGAAGGCATAGGGCTAACCATAGCAGAAATGATGGATACACTCGACAACACCAAAGTACTCGTTGTAGACGGCAATAGCACCGATAGAACAATCGAGATAGCACAGAACCTTGGAGCAACGATTGCTTTCCAAGATGGCAAGGGCAAGGGTGATGCACTCGCCAAAGGCCTTCAGCACATAGATCCAGAAGCAAAATATATTGTAATCACAGACGCAGACTACACCTATCCCGCTGAGAGCGTTCCAGAAATGATAAAGCTCTTAGAGGAAAACCCAGAAGTTGGCATGGTCTGCGGAAACCGGCTAAACGGCAGCGTAACGCCAGAAGCGCTACACAGAATATTCCACATAGGCAATCTGATCATAGCCTACACATACAACCTCATGAGTGGAATTCAACTAAAAGACCCCCTAACTGGACTAAGAGTAGTTCGAGCAGACATTCTTCGAAGCTGGAAAATAAAATCAAAAGGCTTTGACATAGAAGTAGAACTAAACCGCTTTGTAGAGCGAAAAGGTTTCGGAATTGTTGAGATCCCAATCCAGTATAGAGAAAGATTGGGCGAAAAGAAACTGGGCTTAAAGAACGGCTTCGAGATCTTCAAGCGAATCATGGTCGAAACTTTCTATTAATCCCGTCAAAATAAGTCTCTAACGCAATCAAGTTATCGCTAAGAAAGGACGTTTGTTATAAATCGTTCTAATTAGATAATTGAAAATCCTTGGTTTTGCTTAAAATTTTGTTGCGGAGAAAAAATATTGCGCAGTCGCTGTAAATTGTCAAGCATAACCCTGCTGACTCTACTGATGCTAAGTGTATCTCTTCTATGTGTCTGCCCTGCGATTGCCCAAACCGACCAAGCCGCCTCAAAACTGCAAGCAGCCAACACCGCAGTTAACCAGGCTTTCAACGCAGTTTTAGATGCTGAAGCAGCAGGCGCAAACGTTACAGATCTGCTGGCTCAAATAAACACTGCCCAGGGCATCTTGGCTCAAGCAGAAAACTCGTATCGAACCGGAGACACCAACACCGCTTCAACTCAAGCAGACAGCGTTCTTCCAATAGCACAACAAGTCACAGTTGATGCTCAAAACGCCAAACAAACGCCATAGTCTCCAGCCAAAACGCCTTCTGGTCCACCATAGCACTAACAGTAATTGGTGTTTTCGTGTTTGTTTTGGTTTTGTTTCTGGTTTGGCGCTGGTTCAAACGAAATTACATTGAGAGTTTGTCTGAAGCAAAACCTGAGGTAGTTAACCAATGAAGCTTGGAGATTACAAACTTATCTTTATTGCAGTGCGTTTAATTGGCGTCTTTGCTCATTGCCTCTCCAGCAATTGCCGGTGCCATTCGTCTTCCCGAGGGCGAGCAATTTTCTGAGCTCTATCTTTTAGGTCCAAATCAAATGGCTGAAAACTACCCATCACAACATAGCAGTCGGCCAGAACTACTCCGTCTACGTAAATGTTGGAAACCATTTGGGATCATCAGCTTACTACGTCTTATATGTGAAGCTTGGCAACCTAACTGATCAATTACCAAACTCAACCCGTGGCACGCCAAGTCCCCTTGCGCCCCTATACGAATACCGATTTTCAATTCCAGACAGCACAAATTGGACAGAGCCTACTGACTTTTCAGTTTCCAAAGCCACAATCCAAGCAACCAATTCACAAATCAACACCCTAACAAATAAACGACATAACATTAAACGTAGAAAAATCCGCCATCTGGAATTCAAACAGCACCACATTCACATATCGACTATTCTTTGAACTATGGCTCTACAACGAGCAGACAGGATCAGTTGAATTTAACAATCGATACGTAAGTCTTCAATTGAATCTAACCCGAACCCCCTAAATTCATGTTAGATCCACAACTCATTTGTTGATCACCAAAGAAATGTTTAACATGACAATTGTTTAGGATTCAAACGGTACTATATTGTTATCGGATGGTTTTTGAATTGAATGTACAATGATTAATAATTTCATCAGAAACTGTGAATTGAGGGGTAATTAAATGGAAGATAAACACTAGATTTTTTGTTTTGGCTGGTGGAAAAGGAGAGCGTTTATTTCCATTTTCCAGCGTGATTCCAAAGTGCCTAATTCCAGTAGCGGGGAAACCTTGTGTAAGATGGATAGTAGAAGATGCCATCTCGCAGGGTTTCAAAGACATAGTTTTATGCATAAACAAGAAAGATGAATCAAATTTCAAGTATGAATTCCGAGATCTTGACATAAAGTTTAGTGTGAATTGCGAAAGCAGTGGCACAATAGATGAGCTTTTATGTGCACAAGGCAACGGTTTGATCACTGGCACCTTCATCTTAAGATATGGCGACGACCTCACCGAAGTTTCATTCAAAGACATAATTAGCTATCACAAAGCAAAAAAAGCTGTAGCTACGCTTCCATTTACGATGGAACTTAAACTTCCAGTTGGAATTTTGAAAATAAGCAAAAATGGAGCTGTTCAAGGGTTCATCGAAAAACCCAAGTTAGAAAAACCTTCTTGGATAGGTGTTGCAGTATTTGAACCTAAAGTCACGAAATACTTTGAACCTGGAGAGGACGTTGCTAGCAATTTAATACCAAAATTGTTGAGAGCAAAAGAAAGAGTGTACTCCTTCGCCACACAAAACCATTGGTACGATGTTGGAAACTTGGAACATTGGCGAAGAGCAGACGAATATTTCAGGAGAAAAAACGAAACAAAGCGACCTCCACTAATTCATGAGTGGTTCTTTGTACGCAAAAATGTAGTTTTATCTGTCAAATTAAGGAGCGTTAACCCATATGCAGAAAAAATTGTCGAGTCCAGACGTAAGCGTCATAATACCTGCTTATGATGAAGAAAAAACCATCAGCGATGTCTTACAAAGATTAATCAAAGTTAGCAGATCTCTGGGCAAAGTGGAAATTATAGTTGTTGATGATGGTTCAACAGACCGCACTAGGCGAAAAAGTTGTGGCGTTTCCTACCGTAACATATATTCGACATAAGTATAACATGGGTAAAGGAGCGGCACTACAAACCGGAATCAACTATTCGCGTGGCAAGATTCTTGTAATTCAAGATGCAGACTTAGAATACCTGCCCGATATTATTCCATCATTAGTAAAACCAATATCCGATGGTTCAATGGATATTGTCTATGGTTCAAGGTTTAGCCGCAGACCAGAAGGCATGAGTCTTTCTCACTTCTTGGGAAACTTCCATTTTATCCATAGTCACGCGATTCATGTATAACATAAAAATTACCGACATAATGACGGGGCAAAAAGCCTTCAGACGGTCAGTTCTTGACTCCATCGACCTAAAAGAAAATGGTTTCGCCGTTGAGATAGAGATAACCTGCTTGAGCTTCAATTGTTCCCGTAGATTCACTGAAGTGTACATTCCATATTCTTACCGAAACCACGGCGTCTCCAAATTAGTAAACTTTGACGGCTTTAAGAGTCTCGCCATGTTATTCACCCTTTTCCTAAGAACCGACGATTCAAATAAACAAAAAGCGCCACAACTCAACCCTAACACTCGACTAAAGACTGCTTCTAAACTCTCGGCTGGTCACACGGATTTGCGAGAGACTTCTTGAAAAGACACGGTGACGTTTTTTGTTAAGCGTAGGTGTCCATAAAATCTTATAATGCTCTGACCAAACCTGAACTACGAGATTCAAAATAAAATCCTATATGAGTTATTTCAAGAGAATGAATTCCTCACGTTAACATCACCAATTACGACCTAAGTAATTCAGCTTGTATTCTTTTAGCATAGGTTTTTCAGAGCTGAAGACCAACTTCATGTTTGATTTCTTTTATCGTCAACTTCTATTAGTCAAATTAGTGTTAAAATTCCAATAGTAAAATGGTTCAATCTCAGTGATAACCAAGTTGGGATGGTTAAGTATGCGAGGAATACTCGATTGCCAAAGACATTATCTTCAAGAATGAAATTGCAAGAATTAAGTTAACGATCTTTCCTTATGAATTGATGGGATTAGGTGGCTAAATGAGGATTTTACAAGTTAATTGGCGAGGATATCCTGCTATTGGGGGAGCGGAGTTACATGTTACCTAGAATTTCTGAAGAGCTCGTGAAGAAAGGGCACCAAGTTACTATTGCCGTGTTTAATGCTAGAGATCCGCGAGATTGCGGGTATGGAATAACATATCAAAAGCCAATTTTTGTAACGAAAAAAACCAGACCTTCCATTTCCTGTTGAAGAAATGCGAAATGGCGTAAGGATTCTTAGATTTGAATCTTACCTGCAAATGTTTTCTTACTATTGGTCTCCAAGAATGTTATCCTGGTTGCTCAATAATTCACGCGAATTTGATATAATACATACACATGTATTCAGGTTTAGCCATAATGAATATGTAAGCTTGGCCCATTTAAAGAACAGAACACCGTTTGTCCTGACGGCTCATGATAAATTGAAACTTGATTACATGGGTCAATTGGCTTCTACTATAGACAATATTTACAGACCAACTGTTGGTAAGTTTATACTTAAAATGGCGAAAAGAGTAATCGCTTTATATCAACTTAACAAGCTTGAATACAATGCGCTATACAATGTTCCATTTGAGAAGATAGCAGTTATCCCGAATGGGATAGACGCTGATTATTATTCCCATTTACCCAAAGGAACCGAATTACTGCAAACTCTGAGCAATCCAGATCAAGTCATACTATTTTTAGGGCGTTTCATTGATTACAAAAGACCTGATCTATTAATAAAGTCATTCAAAATGGTTTTAATGCACTTGCCAACTAGTCATTTGTTAATGGTCGGAAAAGATTTCGGTTTGGTGCATTACTGCAGGGTTTTGGTTAAAGATCTTCAATTAGAAAGGAAAGTCACATTTATCGAGAATGCCTCTGAGTCAACAAAATTAGAAGCGTTAAGCATTGCTGATGTTTGTGTCATTCCGTCAATTCATGAAACCTACCCCATGGTTGCTCTCGAAGCAGCTGCCGCTGGAGTTCCAGTAATTGCACTTAACAATGGAGGCTTGGGGGATATTGTGGCTAATGGAAAAACAGGCATCTTGATGGATAAGATGGAATGTGCAGATCTTGCTAATGAAATAATTGCATTGATTACTAATCCTTCTAAATTAAGTGAAATGGGAAAAAACAGCAAGCTTTTCGCAAAAAATTTTTCGTGGCTAAATGTAACAGAAAAAATAGAGGCAATCTACAAGGAAGTACTCAATAAGATTTGACAGGAATTTAGGATATTCTTTTTCAAATGAGTTAATCATTAATTGCTCAAAAAAGTCTTTTTTTTGGATACTAGAAACATAGGTTGCGATAATCTCTATTATGTTAACAGTGTTTTTCATTCATTTTTTCGCTTATTTGGATGAAAACTAAGGCTTTAACTGTTAACAGTAATAAGATTGATTGAAAATTTAGAAACTGAATAGAATAAAAAAGCCATATTATTTTCTAAAACAATACTAAATAGGTGTAGTGAAAGAATGGATTTCCTCAAAGGTGCAAGATTATTCGACATCCCACTGAGATACCTAACACCGAAAAAAAGCATTAACTACCTAAAATATCTTCAAGACATGAAAAACCGAAAAGTCGTCACTTCTTCATATCCTCCTGATATTACTTTTCAAGCTTCAGCTTATTGTAATACAAATTGTAGATTGTGCCCTGTCGGTTTAGGAATTAAAGGTCCTCCGAAAGGTTTTCTATCATTGGAAAATTTCAAGAAAGTAATTGATGAGATGAAAGATGTATTAATTAAGATAACATTTGCAGATTGGGGCGAACCTTTCTTAAACCCAGATATTTTTGATATGATTAAATACGCTGAAAAAAATAAGGTCATAACTCATGCTTTAACCAACTTGCACCATTTTAATAATGAGGATGATCTAAGAAAGATCTCAGCATCTGGGTTATCTTTTCTATCAGTATCTTTGCATGGGATTACTCAAGAAACGTATGAATTATATCAGCCAGGTCAAAGATTTTGGAATAACAGTTGAAAAAATTAAGAAGCTAGTCTCACTAAAGAAGAGCGCTAGAGAGAAACCCGTAATTTTTGTAACGTTCGCGATTACTAAGAAAAACCAGATAGAGCTTGAGTAACATAAGCGAATTTTCGAAAGACGCTCAAGGTAAGAAGCAGAATTTATACTGCCTCATTAAATCTTCGTTTTCACCCACCAAACACTTGGAAAGATTTAGTTAACAACTGGGCTCAAGAATACGATTCCAGCATAGGTTTTGAAATGTTTCCTGAAAAGAAGAGATTATGCGATGTCTACGAGGCAATTCGTAGAGAATCACAAGTCGGTTTTAAAGAACTAGACGAATTAGGATTTAGCTACAAAGATTTATGCCACGATCCTTGGAGAGCGCTTGTTGTTAACTGGGACGGGAAGACTTCTTTATGTTGTTCAGATTACTTGAAATATGAGATGGGTAATATCCGTGAAGAACCAGTAAAGAAAATTTGGAACAACGAAAGGTACCAGAATGTAAGGAAATATTTACGGGGTCAATTTCCAGAAAATAGGAAGATTTTCCATGCAAAAGTTGTATCATCTGCTGAGTGAGTTTTCTAAACCAAAAAAGACATTGATTAACATCTTCAAATTGGCATTGTAATCATGATAATAAAAAAGAAAGATAATGATCTATAATTTGTTCAATGGGGACTGATCGTGAATATTCTTTTAATAACTGCGGAATACCCCCCGTATGGCTCTGGCATTGCAAGAGTAACTTTTCGTCTTCGAAATCAGATGATCGACAAGGGTTTGTTAGTTGATGTTCTAACTCCCAAAGGCGAAAATACAAAAAAAACTAATGCGTTTGGCTTGATTAGTCTAATTCCATTCTGGGAAAAAGCAGCTGGATATCTATCAAACAAATCTGGAGATTATGATGTCATTTGGTTGCATAATCCAATGTTGATCAATACAAAAAAACTTGTTCGTGGAAAAAAAATAATGATCTCTTTTCACACTACATATTTTGGGTTCTACAGCGCCTATAAGTCCCATCATATTCATCGTCTCTTACCCTACTATTATTTTGGAATCAAACTTGAAAATCATTTTTTAAAAGGATTGTCAAGTAACATTAATGCTATTGTTACAACGGTTTCTCCTTCAGTTGCTGATGAAGTACTTGGGAATGGCTTGACTTCAGCACCCCATGTCGTTCCTAACGGGTTCGATATTATGGATCTTGGAATCTTGATAAATATAGCGCCAGAAAGCTTCTCAACCGAGACTATTTGTTGAAAATAGGCCAACATGACCGTGTATTGCTCTTCATAGGTCGTATAACCGAGCAAAAACAGTCCTTGCTTCTTGCAAAACTATTCGAACCTATTCTGACTGAAACTGGTAATCATCTTATTATAATTGGAAAGGGAAACTTGTTCAGAAAGTTGAAAGAGACGGCACAACACCAGGGTAATTTGCATGTTTTGGGGCATGTCGAGAATATTATTCCATTTTTGAAAGCAGCTGACGCCTTTGTCTCACTTTCGTGCTATGAAGGGCTTCCCCTTGCAGTACTCGAAGCAGCGTCTCTTAATATCCCTCTAATTCTATCTGATATTCCACCTCATAGATGGATAATAAATTCTAAGCTTGGACACGGAATACTAGTGGATTCCAACAAGCCAAGCTTAAAACAGATTCTCAATTTCCTTAACGATCTCGAAAAAAGTAACAAGATAACGATAGAAAGCCCTTTTTTGAAACAATTCACTTGGGAAAACATAACTGACCAGTATCTAAAATTGCTAAACAATTTCTAATGAACGTGGAGATTAACTAAGTAAATGTACTTGCCTAAATTACTTTTATTTACGGCTCCAATACTTTTTCCGATTGGTCACTTTGATAAAACATTGGAGAAGTGTGGAATCGACCACTCAGTTATGCCCCCATGTTCAGATCTTTCCCAATCAACTCGCTTATTCTATTTGAATTCCCGACTTGATTATCCTTATTCAGCTAAATTGCAAATTCATGATAACATTCTTAGATTTCGCTTTAGTTGAGGTCTTTCCACCTTGCATGTGTGTATGATTTGTTCCGAGTTTCCGCCTATGCCAGGAGGCGGTGTCGGATCTTATGTTTATAATCTTTCAAGAACACTCATCGACAAAGGTCATAGAGTTACAGTCATCACTCCACAAAGTTTCAACTAATGATCAACAGTACGAGAATGTGGAGGGCATAGTAATTCTTAGAGTACCTTTTTTGCAAGTATATCCTTTTCGTGTTTCATTTCTTGATTTTTTCACGAGCAAACTTTTTCCATTCTTTAGAACGCAACTTTACAATAGTCCATTGTCACACGCCTATACCTTTGCCAGTCAAAACTTGTTTGCCTGTGCTAACTACTGTTCATACACCAATGAAAGTTGATGGAAGACACCAAGAAATAATTGACTTCAAATCTTTTTATAATAAATTGCAATCAACAATTGTTATTCCTCACTATGAGAATAAGCTATTTAATAATTCAAAACAGATAACTGCGGTTTCTCGATATGGTTGCCATCGAATTAGAGGAATATGGACTAATTGCTAACGAAATTCCAGTAATAGGTAATGGAGTCGACGAAAAAACATTTATTCCGTCTCATAATAAGAACCATTATCGAAAAATATGTCTTGTATACTGGAGTTTTGCGTGCGCGCAAAGGATTGTTCGACTTCGTAAAATGTGCGCAGATTATTTGCAATGAACGTAAAGATGTAAAGTTTGTTATTTGTGGCAGAGGACCGTTTCTTAATAAAGTGCAACAATACGTTCATGAAATGGGACTCCAAAAAAATGTTGCTCTTTTGGGATATGTACCACGAGCTACGCTTTTGAAAACCTATCAAAATGCAACAGTACATGTTATTCCCTCCCATTATGAAGGGCTTCCTACAGTTCTTTTAGAAGCCATGTCTTGTGGCCTCCCAGTTGTTGCAACTGACATTGGAGGAAATAATGAAGTAATTTCGTCAGAAGTTAATGGTTTGTTAGTCCCTCCAAAATGCCCAACTGAAATGGCGCAGGCTGTTTTACGATTACTTGATAATCCTGAATTGAGAGAAAGACTTGGAGATGTGGCACGAAAGACAATCGAAGATCGATATACTTGGAATAAAATTGCTGATAGAATTCTTTCTTGTTACGAAAATCTGTTACAAAATACAAGTTGACTTGAACGTGATAAATTAACTTGTCTAGAAACTCAGTAGATACCAAAACTAAAGAATACCTGATGGTCACTTCAAATATCTAGGATTTATTTGAAAATTGTTAAGAATTATCAAAATTGCTTTCTTGATAAAATTGACATTTTGATCAATAGACTGGAAAACTTGGTTTTCTTCTGTATGATTCTTTGAGTTAATTGTTACAAAAACCCCGAAAATTTGGTGGCATTTTCGATGGAAAAGAATAATTAAGATTTATCTGAGATAAATCTCTTCAAGAGAATAAATTTTATGGAACTATTATTAGCTTTAAGGAAAGGATTGCGTCTTGCAAATACGCCCTTCTTTGGTGTCGAAAATACTCCTAGCTGTTGCCATAATTGTCTTGATTGGAACAGCTTATTCTATGAATAGGGACTATCAAGACAGTTGGATTCTTGAAGGATTGGAAATTCAGTTTGTTTTTTTTGTTATAACCTTTGCTTTTGCTTTTTATTTGGAAAAGAGTATCTTGTGGCGTGTTACACTTGCGGTACTTGGTAGAACTGTTTTCATGTTAATTCCATCGGTGAAATATGTTTGGTTTTTGGGACCATGGATTGACCAGAATGTTCAGCAAGCCTTGGCAAATTATGTGGTTACAACTGGTCATATTGTGACTCCACCCCTCTTAAGTCCATTTTATTCATCTTCCCCCTTGCTTCATTTGTCCTTTACAACATTTTCTTTGGTTACCAATATACCGATTGTTTCATCAATGAAATATCTCCCAGTATTCTGGTCGATGCTGTTTCCTCTTCTCATCTACATTATCGTAAAGAATATGAATTTTCCAGAAAAGTCGACTCTGCTTGGCTATGCCTTATTTATCTCAGCATTTCCTATTTCGATCTTCCAATACCTTGTTATGGGTAGTCTTTTTGGAAGCTTGCTTTTTCAGTTTATTTTGACCATTATTAGTACTAATTAATGTTAAAACCAATCGCTATTTTTGGCCAATTCTCGTGTTTTCTACCATTGCCTTGGCTGCAGCACATTCTTTTAGCTCGATAATTTTTACAAGCTTTCTTATCGTACTTCTGTTTCTCAAAAGATTTCCTCGTCTCGGGATTTCTTCTTTCTTGTCTACTTCAAAAGTGCTAACATTAGTTGCTG
>CAVZPM010000003.1:0-43116 GCA_963777155.1 Candidatus Bathyarchaeota archaeon | reverse complement strand
TCCCTTGTCGTTGGGAAGCATCGGCATGCACGGCAACCCCGCAGCAAACAGGCTAATGGGCGAAGCAGACGTACTCTTAGCTGTCGGTACAAGATTCTCTGACCGCGCAACCGCAAATCTCGACACCTTCGCACCAAACGCAAAAATAATCCACATAGAAATCGACAACGCTGAAATCAACAAAAACATCGAAGTTGACGTACCTATCGTTGCAGATGCCAAAGTTGCAATGAGAATGCTGCTGGCGGCAACTTTGAAGAAGCTAAAGAAGGGCGAAGGCAAAGAATGGAGTAAACGTGTCAAAGAAGTCAAAGAAAAACTAAGCCCACTAATGAAGGATTTGCCAAAAGACGTAGTCCCCAAAGCGTTACTGAACGAGCTGAGAAAACTTTTGCCAGAAAACGGCATAGTCACCACAGAAGTGGGACAAAACCAAATGTGGTCAGCATTGTACTTCAAAGCACTAAAGCCTCGGACATTCATAAGCTCCGGCGGGCTTGGAACCATGGGATTTGGTTTTCCAGCAGCCATCGGTGCCAAAGTCGCATGCCCCGACCGACCAGTCGTGGATATCGCAGGCGACGGCAGCTTCATCATGAGCGAACAAGAACTGGCAACCAGCGTCACCGAAAACATCCCTGTCACAGTCATCGTCCTAAACAATAGCGTGTTAGGCATGGTGGCACAGTGGCAACGCACACTCTATGACCGGCGCTACATGGCCGTCAACTTAGGCAAAGTTCCCGACTTCGTCAAACTAGCTGAAGCATACGGAGCACAAGGTTTCCGCGCAACCTCCATAGCAGAATTCCAAAAAGCAGTTAAGACAGCACTAAATAGTAAAGTAACAACGGTAATTGATGTGCCCATAGGTTCAGAGACCGACGTGGTTCCCTTTGTGCCTCCAGGCTGTGGATTACCCCAACAGAAAGGTGACTACTAATGGAAGCGGGAAAAACCAAAGTAATATCAGTGCTAGTGGAAAACAAACCTGGTGTACTACACCTCATCGCCAACCTGTTCCGCCGCCGAAACTTTAACATCGAAAGCATCACGGTAGGTCCCACAGAGCAGCCAGGTCTCGCTCGCATGACCATAACCGTCAACGAAGACGAAAAAACCATCGACCAAGTAGTCAAACAAGTCGCCAAACAAATAGACGTCCTCAAAGTCAGCGAACTCGAAAGCGGCAACTTTGTCATGCGTGAACTCTCACTCATAAAAGTCAAAGTTAAAGATAGCAAAGAACGCAGCGACATCATCAACTTCGTCGAAGTCTTCCGCGGCAGAATCATCGACGTCTCCACCGACAGCTTAACCGTAGAAATCACAGGTACACCCGACAAAATCGATGCGTTCCTCAACCTCATGAAATCCTTCGGCATACTCGAATTGGCAAGAACAGGCATCACAGCTCTAGCGCGAGGCGCAAAATCGATAAAAATCGACCAATAAACACCTTTCACGACGCGGAAATACTTAATAGCTTTCTTTTAAAAATTCCCATTATCTTTCCTATATTAGAATTAATTAAAGGATTTAGATCGAAAATGAACATTACAGAAAAAATCTTAGCTAAAGCTTCAGGAAAAAGCGAAGTGCACCCTGGAGAAATTGTCGACGCAAACGTTGACATGGTTATGGTGCATGACCTGACTGGACCTTTGGCTGTAGAATCATTCAAAAAAATAGGCACCCCAAAAGTTTGGGACCACAAAAAAGTAGTGGTTATACTAGACCACCAAGTTCCAGCTGAATCCATTAAAGCAGCGGAACTACACAAAACCATGAGACAATTCGCCAAAGACCAGAACCTCACCTTCTACGACGTCGGCAGAGGCGGCATATGCCACCAAGTTATGCCAGAAAAAGGCCACGTAGTTCCAGGAAACGTCATCGTCGGCGCAGATAGCCACACATGCACCTACGGGGCTTTTGGCGCTTTTGCTACAGGTATAGGCTCAACCGAAGCAGCCGCAGTCTTCGCAACTGGCAAAATCTGGTTCAGAGTACCACCCACAATTAAAGTTAACGTTAAAGGAAAATTCAAAAAATACGTCACCCCAAAAGACCTAATCCTAAACATAATTGGCAAATTAAGCACAGACGGCGCTACATACAAAGCCGTCGAATTCACAGGCCCAACAATCAAAGACATGAGCATAGCGGGCAGAATGACAGTTTGTAACATGGCGGTAGAGATGGGAGCCAAAAACGGCATAATCGCACCCGACGAAACCACCCGCCAATTCTTAGAGGGCAGAGTCACAAAGATGCCTGATTTGAAGGCATTGCAAAGCGACAAGGACGCAGAATACGAACGCACCGTCGAATTTGACGTCGCTAAAATGGAGCCCCAAGTCGCATGTCCGAGCTCAGTTGACAACGTTAAACCCGTCTCAGAAGTCGGCGATGTCCCAATTGAACAGGCATTTATCGGCAGCTGCACAAACGGCAGATTAGAAGATCTGCAGTTAGCCGCCCAAGTCATAAAAGGTAGAAAAGTCAAAGACGGTGTCCGCGCGTTGGTCATTCCAGCCTCGCAAGAGGTTTGGCGTCAAGCCATGCAAGAAGGACTATTTGAAATCTTTACCGACGCAGGCGCAATCGTTTGCGGCTCCGCTTGTGGTCCATGCTTAGGCGGCCACATCGGTTTACTGGCAGCGGGCGAATCATGCGTCAGCAGCAGCAACCGCAACTTTATAGGCAGAATGGGCAGCACCCAAGCCAAAGTGTATTTAGCATCTCCTGCAACGGTGGCAGCTTCCGCGGTCACTGGCAAATTAACTGACCCTACAAAACTGGAGGCAAAAGCATAATGCAAAACAAAATCAAAGCCAAAGCCATAAAATTCGGTAACAACATCGACACCGATGTCATTCTACCAGGCCAATACATGACTCTGGTTGACCCCAACGAGCTGGCAAAGCATGCGTTGGCAGGTTTAGACGTAGAGTTCCCTAAAAAAGCCCAGAAGGGAGTAATCCTAGTCGGAGGCAAAAACTTCGGCTGTGGTTCCAGCAGAGAACAAGCACCACTGGCATTGAAGTATTCGGGTGTGAAGTGCGTTATAGCTGAGTCCTTTGCAAGGATCTTCTTCCGTAACGCAATCAACATCGGTTTGCCCGTAATCGAGTGCAAAGGCATATCAAGCGCGGTGGAGACAGGCGATGAATTAGCCGTAGACTTTGCGGTTGGAAAGATAGAGAACTTGTCAAACGGCAAAAAATTCCAAGTCGAAAAACTGCCAACCTTCATCATAGAAATCTTGACGGATGGCGGCTTAATAGAGAATTTACGGAGAAAAATGAAGAAATGACTGAATATAAAATATCCTTAATCCAAGGCGACGGCATCGGACCAGAATTATCCGAAGCCACGCTTAAAGTCCTACAAGCAGTAGAGAAAAAATTCGCTTTAAAATTCAAAATCATTGATGCCCCCGCAGGCGACATCGCCCTTGAGACGCTAGGCGATCGCACTCCCAGCAGATACAGTGGATAAAATCAAGAACTCCCATGCTTGTCTAAAGGGACCAGTAGGCGAAACTGCAGCCGACACCATAGTAAAGCTAAGAGTCATGTTTGACCTGTACGCTAACCTTCGCCCCCTCAAAGCCTACCCCAACGTCAAAGTTGCCCACCCAGACATCGACATGTACTTTGTCCGTGAAAACACTGAGGACGTTTACAAAGGCTTAGAATTCACCATCGGCAACGACACAACTATCTGCATGCGAGTTATCACACGTAAAAACTGCGAACGCATAGCCAAAAAAGCCTTCGAAATCGCACGCCTAAGAAACGGCAAAAAGAAAGTCACAGCCATCCACAAGGCCAACGTCATGCGCGTAACCGACGGCTTATTCGCTAGCGTTTGCCGCGAAACCGCAAAACAGTACCCAGACATCAAATTCAACGAACTCTATGTTGACGCAGCATCCATGCGGCTAATCAAAGAACCAGAAATATTCGATGTATTCTGCACATGCAACATGTTTGGCGATATCCTTAGCGACGAAGCAGCACAGCAAATCGGCGGCTTAGGCATGGCTCCAGGCGCAAACGTAGGCGATAACTTCGGCCTCTTTGAACCCATCCACGGCTCAGCACCAAACCGAGCAGGAAAACACACCGCCAACCCAATCTCCATGATACTCTCCGCAAAAATGATGCTTGAGTGGCTAGGAGAAAAATACGGCGACAAGAAATGCTTACAAGCAGGTGCAGCCATAGAGAACGGAGTAATATACGCTTTACGTAATGGTCAATCTGTTCCAGACTGCGGCGGCAAAACCACGACCGTTGGCATGGCAGAAGCCATTGCTGCGGCGTTAACCGTCAAAAGTGGCTGAAAGCATGACCCCGAATAAAACATCCACCCGAATCCGTATTTTTGACACCACATTAAGAGACGGGGAACAAACCCCCGGAGTTTCTTTAACAGCTGACGACAAGATTGAGATTGCACACCAACTCAGCAAACTGGGTGTTGATGTCATCGAAGCTGGGTTTCCGAGTTCCTCTGATGGCGAAAAAAAAGTAGTCCGAGATATTGCTAAATTAGGCTTAACTCCCGAAATCTGCGCCTTGTCCCGAGCAACAAGAGGCGACATTAACGCAGCGCTAGATTGTGACGTTGACTTAGTCCACGTTTTCATCCCAACCTCTCAAGTCCAGATGAAGTATGCAGTAAACTTGACACCTGAACAGGTACTGGCTTCTACGGTTGACTCGATTGAGTACGTGAAAAAGCACGGGGTAAAATGTGAGTTTTCACCGATGGATGCCACTCGTTCAGAGATGCCTTTCCTAAAACAAGTCTGCAAAGCCGCACAAGACGCAGGCATGGATAGCCTAAACGTTCCCGACACGGTCGGTATCATGACTCCCAAAACAACAATCAAACTTATTGAAGAACTCAAAAAAGTCATCACAGTGCCGATAAGTACCCATTGTCACGACGACTTCGGCTTAGCAGTCGCAAACTCCCTCGCAGCAGTTGAAGCAGGAGCAGCCCAAGTACACGTCGCCGTAAACGGCTTAGGCGAACGAGCAGGCAACGCTGCACTCGAAGAAGTCGTGATGGCGCTGGATATTATCTACAAGTACAAAACAGGTGTCAATACCCGATTGCTTTACAGCACCTCAAGAATGGTCGCGTCCCTAACAGGTATAACTGTGCAAGCTAACAAGGCAATTGTCGGCGAAAACGCGTTTGCCCACGAATCAGGCATCCATACACGTGGAGTAACAGAGAAACCATTAACCTTCGAACCCATAAACCCCGAATTAGTCGGTCGCACAAGGAAACTTGTGGCGGGCAAACTGGCCGGAACCCGAGGCATCAAAGCTGAACTCGAAGAAATCGGAATCCACCCCACCGAAGAGCAAATCAAAGAAATTGTTCAAAGAGTCAAAGATTTAGGCGATAAAGGCAAAATGGTGACCGACGCAGACTTGATAGCGTTAACATCAGCTGTCATGGGTGAAGTGATTGGGGAAGAAAAAATCGTTGACCTCTGCGATATGGCAGTGGTTACAGGCATCAAAGTTATTCCAACCGCTTCCGTGCGTTTGGTCTTGAATGGCAAAGAATACGTTGCAGCAGAAACAGGCGTTGGACCAGTAGATGCAGTACTAAAAGCAATCCAAAAATTAACAAGCAGCATCGAAAACATCAGACTCAGCGAATACCGACTGGAAGCCATAACAGGCGGCTCAAACGCAGTGGCTGAAGTAGTCATAAAAGTCGAAGATGAAAAAGGCAACATCGTCTCCGCGCGAGCAGCCAGAGAAGACATTGTTATGGCGAGTGTAGAAGCAATGATAAATGGTATAAACAAGCTCCTGCTAAAGAACCACAACAAGCAGGGAAACAAAAAGTGAAAACCGTAGCCTTCCAAGGCGAACCCGGCGCCTACAGCGAATCTGCAGTCTACCAGTTCTTCGGCTCAAAAGTACAAGCTAAGCCCT
Organism: Candidatus Bathyarchaeota archaeon; assembly: GCA_963777155.1. GTDB lineage: Archaea > Thermoproteota > Bathyarchaeia > Bathyarchaeales > Bathycorpusculaceae > Bathycorpusculum. The sequence continues at coordinate 37,141 of CAVZPM010000003.1, read as the reverse complement.
GCAGAGACTTCCGCGACGTCTTCGAAGCGGTGAAACTTGGCGAGGTTGTAGCTGGCGCAGTGCCAGTGGAGAACTCGCTTGAAGGTAGCATCAACCAAAACTACGATCTATTCTTCAATTATGACCTGAAAGTCTGCGGAGAAGTCATAGTTAGAATAGCACATTGCTTAATTGTGAACCCTGGCACAGCTATGAGTCAAATCAAAGCCGTTTACTCGCATCCCCAAGCGCTGGCGCAATGTCGCAGTTACTTGGAGAAGGCAAAGTGGGAAATCGTCCCAGCCTACGACACAGCAGGTAGCGTCAAAATTATAAAAGAACAAAAACTCACAAATGCCGCAGCCATCGCAAGCGAGCGAGCCGCAGAAATCTATGGCATGCAAATTCTCGCACGTGACATAGCTGACAACAAAGAAAACTATACCCGCTTCTTCGTACTATCCCAGCAAGACTCTACACCAACAGGCAAAGACAAAACTAGCATAATCTTCTCAGCTAAACATGAGCCTGGCTCACTCTACGGTGCATTGGGAGAATTTGCCAAAAGAAAAATCAACCTGACCAGAATCGAATCGCGGCCCACCAAGAAGACCGCGTGGGAATACAATTTTTACTTGGATTTTGAAGGGCACCGAACTGAACAGAAATGCGCAGAAGCCCTTAAAGCATTGGAGAAATACGCAATTTTTGTCAAAATCTTGGGCTCATACCCCAAAGCTGTTACTCCTTTTTAAGAAAAGCCGGTTTATTGTATTAGCGATTTAATTCTTTCAAGGATGTCAACTGGTTTTATTGGGGAGCCACAATGTTTGCAGATTAGAACTTTCCCATTTTCGGGAATATCAACCATGCCGCTACAATTGGGGCAGTTAAAAGCAGACATTATCAGCCCATTCTTGGTCAGCAAAGCCTTCAGCGAAGAGAAGTCAACTACAGCCTCGACTGGCTCGGACTCACTGCCGATTTCTCCGCTGGCGCGTTTCTTGTCATATTCTGACAGTGTTATGTAACTTGAGCAATTTTCAGCAAAACTTAGTTGATTGTTAATATCAAACTTTTTTGCACATACCCAACGTTCCATTGATGAATTATCCATTGCTGCGTTACCGGTGATGAGCCCCATGATATTTGTTCCACTAGCTTTTTCATGTTCTATCGCAGTCTTTGATGAAAAAGCGCATTTAGAGCAGAGTTTTTTGTCTGCATCAGGGGTGCATTTGTGGATTCCTCTCTTGCCGCACTCTGGACAAACTGCACCAAAGTTGAATAATTCATAGGCACAGGATTGGCATAGTTTTTTTCCTGTGTATTGTGGAAAATCCTTGCGTGTGCCAAACTGGGAGGAGCCGATTACTAGCCATTTTATGTAGCCTTTTTTGAGATGTTTATTCCAAAAAACCATATGTTGTTCGTGCCATTCAAGATCTGCTCCACATTTTTCACAGGTTTTCTTAGCTGCCATGTTTTAGAGCCTCATTTCTGACTAACCAAATCTTTTAACTACGTGAACGAAAAAGTTCTCTATAACTTTGTGTCCTTCCGGATGTGTCTCATTTTGTATTATGATGCGTTCAGGGTGGAATTGTACGCCGTAGAAGAGATTAGTTATGTGTTTGACTGCTTCCACTTCACATGAAAGTGAATCAGCCAATAACTTGAAGCCTGCGCTCTCGAGGCTTTCTTTTAAGACATAATCGTTGTGGTATTCTGATAATGGTATTTTTTGTTCTCCCTTAAACCTGGAAAATATTTCGCCTGTTTGAACCACATTGATCTGTTCGAACCTGTCAATCACTGGTTGAGGCAGGGTACCTGTTTTGGCGCCGAATGCTGAACAAAGCAATTGGTGTCCGAAGCAAATGCCAAGAATAGGCAAGTTGCACGTTTCAATTAATCTCAAAACGTTCTCGTATTTCGCCCTGTCTGAGGCGTGAACTATTCGGGCTTCCGACCCACTTATAACCACCGCATCGAAGCCTTCAAGTTGGTAACCCAACTGGATGTTCTCAAAGCTGACGACTTTGCAGTTAGTATAATTATTCAAAACGGTTTGTAAGTTACTGATTTTTGTGCTGTTCAGGTAACAGTTGATAAGTAAGGTTCTAGTCATCGGCTACCTACTCTTCGGTGGATTGAAGCATCCTGTACATGACATCGTAGCTTTTGGCGAAGTCACTATCAACAGATGCCAATTTCTTCTTTAGTTGTTCCATGCGTTCGACGATTGCTTTTTGGTCTTTGTTTTTTATCAGGGTGAGCAGTTCTTGGGCTTTGGCCATGAAGATGTCCTCGATTTTGCCCAGTTCTTGTAGGTTCGTCTGCACTGCCGCGTAAAGGTCTGGGGTTTCTAGCGCCGTAGCTTCTGCCAACGTGAACAACATCCGGTAGGTTGTACCTGCCACTTTTTTGGTTTCAGATAAATTCTTCTGTTCCAGCAAGGTTTCGCATGCAACTAGTCCTAAGAAGTGTGGTAACCCCAGCACAACTGACATGAGTTCATCATGTTTCTTAGGCGTCATTACGAAAACGTGGGCTTCTTCTTTTTCCAGCCATGTTTTGAACTCTTCAGCAAACTTTTGCTCTTCAGGGTTAGTTGGAGTCAGAACATAGGCTTTGTGTTTGACACCGTTGCTTCCTGGCCCAAAAACCGGGTGCGTACCCAAGACGGTGGCACCTTTGATATACTGATGCATTGTTTTAACGGGAGCTTCCTTGATTGAGGCAATATCCATGACCACTTGTCCCTCATGCAAGACAGGACCGATGGTTTTGGCGATTTCTTCGATAGCGTTTATAGATACACATAGGTAAATTTGGTCAGCGTCAGAAACGGCTTCTTGGAAGTTTGTGGTTAAATCAACAGGTAACTCGCCAAGTTCTATAAGCTTGTCTTTTTTTCTGTCTGCTAATACTACATCGTAATCTTTGGAGAGAAAAAACTTGGCGAACCAAACGCCCATTTTCCCTGCGCCGATTACGGCAATCCTCATCGAGCCGCCTCGCAGATTCTATCCAGACCCTCTTCTATTTGGTCGTCTGGTACTGTCAAACTGATGCGGAAATGTTCGCGATAGTCTCCAAAAGATGAGCCGGGAGCCACAGCTACCCCTTTGTCTAGTAGTTCTAAAGTAAATTTGTCGCCGTCTAAACCCGGTAGCTTGGGAAAAACGTAGAAGGGCGCTTCAGGCTTGGTAAATTTGAAACCTGCCGCTGAGAGTTTGGTGCTTGCCAGATCTGCACGCCGTTGGTACTTAGCTTTAATGGCAGACGCTATTTGTTTGTGAAGCTCTAGGCCTTTGAGTGCAGCGTCTTGGATGAAGACGGGTATGTTGTTGATTGTGATCTGGTTGAGTTTAGTTACGTTGTCGATGAACATTTTGTTGGCTACCAGGTAGCCGATGCGCCAACCTGTCATGCTGAAGGTCTTTGAGAAACCATTGGAGAGGATGTGTTTGCATTCGCCTTCATAGTCGAGGATGCTTTTGGTTTTCACAAAGCTTATTGCCCCATAAACTTCGTCGGAAAGGATAGTGACGCCTTTTTTGTTGGCTAATTCGACGACGCCGTCCAAGGTTTTTGTATCTATGACTTTGCTTGTAGGGTTGTTTGGGTTATTGAGGATAATCATTTTTGTGTCTTTATCAATCAAACGTTCAAGCTCGGCAAGGTCAATTTTCCAACCATCTTCCATTTCGGTCCGCAATAACTTGGTTTTAGCGCCGAAGCTCTTTGCGATTAAGTCGTAAGCTGTCCAGTATGGTGTGGGGATGATTACGTTGCCGCCGTTTTTAAGCATCAAAAACATCGTAGCGAAAATGGCCCATTTTGAACCAGGCGTAATCACGACGTTTTCTGCTTTAACGCCGTGTTCCTCAGCGATTTTCTGTCGTAGCTTCAGCTCTCCGTATGAGGAGGAATACTTGGTTTTGCCTTCCTTCATCGAAGCGTAAGCAGCTTCCACGATTTCTGGAGGCGTAGCTATGTCTGGGTCGCCGAGGTTTAAGCGAATTATCTTTTTTCCTTCACTTTCAAGTTTGAGGGCTTTCTCGTTTATTTCGTAGAGCATTTGTGGACTCCCGTTAAGAGTTCTTTATTCTTGAACGACACTGCACATATTAACTATTTCGCGGTAAACTGCTTCAATCTGGCTCCCATTTAAACCAAATATAGCAGCTTTCTCTGCTGATTCTCGTGTAAGACCTCATTCTCCCGGGATACATCTCGAACGGGTTTGCCCTGTTTCTTCTTGGCTTCTCCGATTGCTCTGCAAACCTTAACCCGTTCACAGAGGGCGGCTAGGATTTGGTCGTCGATTGCATCTACCTGTTTTCTTAGCTTGGGGATTTCATCCATGTATTTAGTGCTCCTTGAGGACTTTCGGTATGTAGCCTGCGCGGATCATGTGGTCGAGCTAAGGTTATAGCAACTGCTGCTTCGATGGCGGGCACGGCTTTAGGAACTACGCAAGGGTCGTGTCTTCCCTTTACGTTTATGGCTGCGTTCTCCATCGAGGCGAGGTTAACGGTTTTCTGTTCCTTAGCAATTGACGGTGTTGGCTTAATTGCCACACTAATCATGATGGGCATGCCGCTGGATAAACCGCCTAAAATTCCGCCTGCATGCTCCGTTGAGGTAACAACTTTGCCGTTCTTTAGAAGGAAAGCATCGTTATTCTGTGAACCCGTCAACTCTGTAGCCCCGAACCCAGCTCCAAACTCGACGCCTTTCACCGCGGGAACCGCAAACACTGCCTTAGCTAAATCAGCATCCAACGAATCAAATAGCGGTTCGCCGATTCCCGGAGGCATGTTGAGTGCAATGCATTCGATGACACCGCCAAGGCTCTCGCCTTCTTTTCGCGCATTGATTATGGCTTCCTCCATCTTCTCGGCGCAGGCTAAGTCGGGGCATCTGGTTGCAGCCGCATTTTTGTTTTTGCGGATTTCTGCAGCACTAAATTTTTTATCGGTTTTAATTTTGCTAATCGACCGGGTGTACGCTAAAACGTCAATGTCATATCTGCCGAGCAGCTTTTTGGCTATGGTGCCAGCCATGATAAGTGCGACTGTGACCCTTCCTGAGAAGCGTCCTCCACCGCGGTAATCGTTAAAGCCGCCGTACCTAACACGGGCTGGATAATCTGAATGTCCAGGTCTTGGCAGGTCCTTGATGGCTTCGTAGTCGCTGGACTGGGTTTCCTTGTTTTCAACCGTCAAAGCGATTGGGGCACCTGTAGTTAATCCGTTGAAGACACCTGAGAGGATTTGGGCTTTGTCTTTTTCGATCCTTGCAGAAACAATCTTGGGTTCAGCGGGAATCCTGCGGTCAAGCTCCTCCTGAAAATCGGCTTCAGAAAGCGGCAAACCAGCTGGGCAACCATCCACAACGACGCCGACAACTTTGCCATGGCTCTCGCCAAACGATGTAACAACGAATTCTTTACCTATCGAATTTCCCGCCAACTACATCTGCTCCTATTTGTTTTAGATGAGTGAAGAACTGCGGATAAGACTTTCTGACGCACTCGGCGTTTTGGATTGTGGTTTCTCCATCTGCAATTAAAGCTGCGACGGCGCATGCCATGGCGATTCGGTGGTCGTTATGTGGATCTATAACTGCGCCGTGTAAGGGTGAACCACCCTCTATAATTAAGCCGTCGTCATTGATGGTGATTTGTGCACCCATCTTTGTTAACTCAAGGTAAAGCGATTCGAGACGGTCGGATTCCTTAAGTCTAAGCCTGTGAGCACCAAAAATGTGGGAAGTACCCTTTGCGTAGCATGCTAGAATGGCTATAGCTGGGACAAGGTCAGGAATATTCTTGGCGTCAACTTCTATGGGCTTGAGGAAGCTGCCTGTGCCTTCAATCTCAATACTGTTTTCGCAGACTTTCCCATTGACACCCATGTTCTTTAGGATGCCAATGATTGCTTTGTCGCCCTGAAGGGTGTTGTAATCAAGGTTGTTTATTTGGACTTTAGAGGAAGTTATAGCTGCTGCAACTAAGAGGAAGGCAGCGGAAGAAAAATCGCCTGGAACTCTGCCGTTTGAAGGCGTATATGATTGCCCTGCGGGAATATGTATGTGATTTTCGTGTACAGGCACTTTAACTCCGTGCTCGACAAGAACAGCTTGAGTCATCTTGACGTAATCCACCGACTCCAACGGCGAAGTAAGCATTATTTCAGTATCAACCTGAGCCATTGGACAGGCAAACATCAACCCAGAAATAAACTGTGAACTAACATTGCCCTCTATGGAGGTCTCGCCCCCAGTAATGCCGCCACCCGACACAAAAACGGCGTCTTTTCCGCCAAGCTTGCAAGAATGGACTTTGGCACCTAGTTCCTTGAGGCTCGCCAATAGAGGCTCCACGGGTCGCTTCTCAAATGATCCCTGAAACACCAGGGTAGAAGAATTATTAGCCAACGCAGCTACTGGAATCATAAAACGCAAAGTTGCTCCAGACTCGCCACAGTTGATTGACTCTTTCGTGCTCTTGAGCGGCACCGTTCCGTCGATAGTCCAGCAACCTTCGGCAACCTTCGCTTTGGCGCCTAAAGCAGTAACAACTCTAAGGGTGGCTTCAGTATCCTCCGATAAAAGGGGATTCGATATTTTTGAGGTGCCGTTGGCTAGAGCAGCGGCGATAACCATTCGCTGTGTATAAGACTTAGATGGCGGTGCACAAACTTGGCCGCTTAATTTTCCAGTTTTCTTAATGGTAACATTCAATGCTAAAGCACCTTTGCTTTCTCACAGTTCAAATGCGCCAACAGAATTTCGCCCTCGTATCTCTGTAAGGCAGCCTTAACTGAATCGAGCTTATCATTCGGAACCACTGTGGAAACGGCAGGTCCTTTACCGCAAAGCCCAGCAGCCACGGCTCCAGCAACCAAAGCGTCAACTGCGATTGTTGTATTGAGATTTTGTGCTGAAGAATAAATTAGGCCGTTTAGAGTTAACGCTTCCCAGATTTTGCCTTCCAACGCTTTCTCATAGGCGATTTGGACTAATGGTTTAACGGTTTGTAATCTGATTACGTTGGAGTTGATGGTGTAGGCTTTTTGGGGTGGCACATGAAAGAGCACCGTTAAGTCTTCAGGTAACGGTAACTGCTTGATTATTTCCCGGTTCAGATTATCAGTTATTACTGCACCGCCAAAGTAGGAAGCGCATGAATCATCAAAGGCACCCGTAACCGTGACTTTGGCGTCAAAAGCGGCTTCAACTCCGATTTTGACGATTTCCAGGTCATCGAGCTTTTTATGCAGTGCCGCTGTGGTTGCGAGGGCTGAGGCGTTTGCGGCTGCACTACTGCTCTTTAGACCTTTAGCTATAGGAATGTTTGAAGTGGTCTTGATTTTTGCGCCAAAACTCTTCTCTAAACTGAACCTTTGCAGAACTCTAGTAACTGTTCTTTCTATTAGGAGCGTGCTTTCTTTGGGATCAGAGACAACCTCTGCCTCAATTATCCCTGGTTCGTTAGTTAGTTTGACTTCGGCTTTAGTCCACAAATCAACTCCAAAAGCTGCACCCTTTCCTAGGGCAATCGCGTTGACGATGGTTGCAGCTCCATGAGCGATAGCTGTAGCTTTCCCCGCCAAGTTTACACCTTCTGCAAGTGGCTAAGCGCTGCCTGCCTCATAACTTCAATTGGCGCTGATTTCCCTGTCCAGAGTTCAAACGAAGCTGCTCCCTGATAAATCAACATCTCAACCCCACTCACCACTCGGGCACCTGCCGCCTTAGCCTCTTTGGCCAGTTTGGTTTCAAGCGGATTATAGACTATATCCATCACGGCTAGATTGGAGCGGAGCAATTTTAATGGGACTGGACTTTCTTCAGCTCTGGGTTTCATACCCACTGAGGTAGCGTTGATGAGTATGTCTGAGTCTTTGAGGTTGCTCTGGATGTCGGTTGGCGAAAGTGAACCTGTAGATATTTTCTTGTTAAACGATTTTTCAAGTAATTTCGCCAGTGCTTGAGCTTGTTTTACAGTTCGGTTGAGAACTGCTAGTTCATCTGCTTCCTTAGCCATCGTGTAAGCTATGGCTCTTGCCGCTCCTCCAGCGCCGAGCAACAGAACTTTTCTGCCCTTGAGTTCGACACCGTTTTCTTTAAGTGCCTTAAGGGCGCCAACGCCGTCTGTGTTGAAACCGAACAGTAGGTTTTCCTTGTTGAGAACCGTGTTAACAGAGTTTACGATTTGGGCTGAAAGATCTACTCTGTCAAGGTGTTTGATAACTGTACTTTTATGCGGCATCGTTATGTTTAAGCCACGTATGTTTAGCGCTCGCATACCGTTTACCGCGCTCTCGACTTCTGCAGGTTTAACTCTAAACGCTAAGAACACATAATCAAGTTTTAGGGCTTCGAAAGCCGCATTATGCATCAGGGGGCTCAGCGTGTGCTCTATAGGCTCACCGATTACTCCGCAAACACGCGTCTTCCCCGTTATAGTCAATGCTTAATCCCCAATAGACTGTAAGCAGTCCTCATTTCACTTATATTCATCTGTCCTGAGGCGGTTTCACTATCCTTGCTCAAGCGAGGCGAAGGTGAAGTATGCGCCAAAAGCTGGTGAGAGGAGCCTTGAGGTTTTGCCGTGTTCGCCCATGCAGAAGCAGACCAGCTTGGCTTTGGTTGAGGCAAAAGAAACAAAGCTCAGGATAGGTAGGTTGTCTTCGATTTGTTTTGCGGTGAGCACGATTTTGCAGATGCTGGCTCCGCTGGCTATTTGTTCGTCCAATATTTTTTCCATTGCAGAAACGGTCAGGACGCCGTCGAATTTATGGTATGAGATAATTGGTTTCACATTCAAGTTTTTTATTTTGCCGACTGTTTCAGATCGTTTTGAGCTTGAAAAGTCAACATCTACATATTCGAAACCGCTTTTGGCGGCGTTTAGCAGTGTCCGTTGACGATCAGTCTCTGTTCCCGAAAAGAACCCATGCTCAGTTTTGAGTTTGTTTGTGGCGATTAAAGGTAGCTTTGTGCTTTTGGCGAGGTCTTTGAGGTTCCGTGACTCCTCAAGACAATCAAGCCTTACCTCGATTAGGTCTGCTTTGGCGTTCTCTGCCTTCTCAATAAGATCGATAGCTTCAGTATTGTTTTTTGGGAGAATAGAAACACAGATTCTCAAGGTCACTTTTCAATCACCGTTTCTTCAGGCACAGATATACCGAAGTGTCTTCCTCCCTTAGCCGCTAAATGCACAAGAACTTCGTCACCAGGTTTTAGTTCGGTTACTGGTTTGGAAGCTTTGGGGGTGACTAGGCGGATGGTTTCTGCGTTTTGAAGAATAGTTTTTATTTTGATGTTGTCTGCTTGCGCTTCGATGAGGATTAGAGGACGGAACTCGATTTTGGATCTGCCTAGATTCGTTATTCGGACATTGCCTTCCCGGCTAACGATTAAGACTTCGTCTCCAGCTTTCAACTCTGAAAGGTACCGTGTGCCCTGTACAGAGGTTAGGGTGTAGTGGGAGGCTGGTCCAGCGTTCACGCGGAAAGGTCTGGATTGCACATAGGGGTTTTCGTTGACCTCGGCTTCAACAAGGAAGAACCCTGCGGATTGGCATCCGACAAGCATGCCTTCGCCCGGAACCATCAAGTCAACAGTGTCAACGCATACTCGTGCACCTGAACCAATGGGTTTGATGGATAAGATTTTGGCTGAGATCAGAGCCATTTTTGGCATTTGATTCTTGACAATTTTGATTGTTTTTTCCAGCTCATTTGCGTTTGAGGTCTTTAGCAAAACGCCGTCTGTGCCAAGTTCAAGCGCTTCTAAAACCACCTTAGCATCCTCAGCAGTGGAAACTTCAGCGATTAAAGTGCTTTTCCCCCTGCCCTTAGCTATCAGGTTTTCAAGCGGAATTACCCGCCAATCTTGACAATTTATGATAACGTAGTCTACACCAAGTTCAGCGGCTTTAGCTGCCCTGTTCTCGTCTTCTTTACCCTGGATTAACACTCTCAAAACTGTTTTTTTGCCCTCTTTTTTTATCTGAGCAATTTTTTTCTCGCTTAAATCCGTCAGAAAAAATAGTTCAATTTTTCTTTGACGGCTACTGGCTTGGTTACTATCCAAAATAACATCTACGTTTTCATGGGCAAGGCTAAGCAAACCTTCCTTTTCCTGAAGTGAAGCATCCTGGGGGATTTCAAGCCAGAGCTCTTTCAACGTTTTTCACCGAGAATCTTAAGCGCCTGCTCGACAGATGCACCTTTATGCACGATGGCGGAAAGCGCTTTTGTAATTTGTGTTGGACTGTCACATTGAAACACATTTCTCCCGATGGAAAGTCCTGCTGCACCTGCTTTCAGGGCGTCACTTGTGGTTTGAAGCACTTCTTCTAAAGATTTGCATTTTGGTCCACCCGCGATGACAACTGGGACGGGGCAACCTTCGATTACTGCTTTGAAGGTTTCGATGTTGCCTGTGTAGTTTGTTTTAATGATGTCAGCGCCAAGTTCTGCGCCGATTCTAGCGGCGTGAGCTACGACTTCAGGTGCGTGTTCGTTTGGGATTTTTGGTCCACGCGGGTACATCATTGCTAAGAGGGGTAAGCCGAAGGCTTCACATTCCTCAGCAACTTTGCCCAAGGTCTGGAGCATTTTGTCCTCGTCTTGTGCACCAACGTTCACGTGCACTGAGACCGCATCTGCTCCGATGCGTACGGCTTCCTGAACGCTGCATACTTGGACTTTTGAGTTTATGTTGGGGCTAAGGTTTGTCATGCCTGACAACATAACGATTAATCCTGTGTTTCCATTATTGACGCGTTTGGCGATGCCTTTGTGGACAAGGATTGCGTCAACTCCACCTTTGACAAGCTGGTCAGTTATGGTTTGCATGTTGGTTATGCCTTGGATTGGCCCCACGGTTACACCGTGATCCATGGGCACGATTACTGTGCGGTTGTCTTGCTGCAAGATTCTTCTTAGTCTGCGTGTTTTGCCTTCATTCATACTTTTCCCACCTTAACGTTGTTGAGTGAGTTTTTAATTAACTTTAATGCTTTCTCTTTCTCGTTCCAATCTACAAACAGCAAAATGCTGGAAGTGATGGTCAGGATACCTGAGATGTTTATGCCGTTGACTCTTAGGTCTTCGCTGATTTTTCCGATGATGCCATGCGTTTCCTCCAAGCCCACACCGCTGGTTTTTATGAAGACAAGGTCTTTTTTGACTGCCATAGCTATGGTTTCTTTGTTGCTAATAGTTATATTGTGGATTTGGTTGAAGAGGGCATCGATGTTTTTCTCCTGGGGCACATAAAGGATTATTGAGTTAGTATTCATGGACATGCCAAGCAGAAGCGAGTTTTCTTTAACTTTCTCAACCATCTCAGTGATGACCTCGGGATTTGCAGATATACCGTTTCCAACTACCGTGATTTCTGTTACTGGGGTTGGATGAGCGATTTCCGCATCGAGTTCACTGACTAATCCACCAGTGATTAATGTGCCAGCATGGCTTAAGTCGCCATGAGCGTTGCTGATGACTTTAACATCGATGTCTTTTGGTTTGTATTTTAGGGCTTTGCTATGTATGAATTTTGCACCTGAATCCGCCAAGCCAACGAGTGTGTTTACATCTATTGTTGGGAGCAGTTTAGGTGAGGCGATGATTTTTGGGTCGCTGGACATTATGCCATTTGCGTCAGTTACCAAGACAACTTGGTTTGCGTTTATTCCCTGTGCCAGCAGGAATGCAGTTGTGTCGCTTCCTCCTCTGCCCAAAGTAGTGATTTTGCCGTCTTTGGTTTTGCCCACGAAACCAGCGATTACAGGTATTGTGCCTTTTTGGATGAGTGGAAGAATGTATTCCTTGATGTTTTTCTCACATTCCTTGACGATTGGGTTAGCGTTCTGGAACAAGTCGTCAGTTATGATTGGCCATTTACTGTCCATAGGGTCGAAGTAGCACGCGTCAACGCCGTTGTTCCGAAGAGCGGTGGCAAAGATGCGGACGCTTGTGCGTTCACCCATAGAAAGGATGTCGTCTAACTCATGTTTGGATAGTTTTCCATTCGAGGTGTTCTTTGCCGTCGTCATGAGAACATCGGTTGTTTTTCCCATGGCGGAGACAACTACAGCGATTTTTGTGCCTTTCTTGGCTTCGTTCACAACTGCCATAACGGCTTTTAAGAGTCTCTCGTGGTCAGATAGGCTAGAACCGCCAAATTTAACGACAATGGTTTGGTTAGAGGTAAGTTTTGCCATTTGTTTTTACACCCGTGTTTTGCCCAGAACTTTTCTTAAAAATTTTTTCAGTCCTGGGCTTAAGGAAAATAGTAATAATAAAAGTAGTAGTCGAAGCTCTGGAACGGCGCTACATTGCCTATGGCTATTTTTTCTGCATTGAACATTGTGCTTCGAAACCTGTTGAATGTTTCATGTCACTGAAAATATAAGCGTTTCGGATTCAGGCTACAGTTCAACTAGGTTCTAACTATCTTGCGTACCTTGTTTGTCGATTTGGAGGCAAATTTAGAGCCAAATAGGATACCTAACCAGAATTGTAAAGCGGTCGCCATATATCTTCAGGGTTCTACCCTGATTATCTGTGGAATTTTCCCAGATGTGCCAACCTGCCCCTTATAAAGTATAAGCACACCTTCAACGCCATCAATCGACAATCCCCTGCTGATTCCCGCTTGAATTCCAGCTTGACCATCTTCACCTTTAACCACATTACCAACTGCCGTTGCCGCCGCATCTGCTAAAGTAGCGTTCTTGCAGAAAACAACTGCAGCCTCCGCATCTCCAAAGCTTAGCGCATGACTAAAACGTCCCGAGCTTGTAGCAACACCTATTGGGAACTCTGCCAATCGAAAACCGAAGCGTCTAGAGAGAGGTTCATCTCCTGCCGCCACTGCCGCATCAATAGGCTGGTTCGATTTTGCAGATATTTCGCCACCGTCCTCCACAACCGCCACCTCGCAGCCCAAACGAAGCATATCTTCTATAGCCAAATCAGCTATCGCACCAGCAACTGCTGCCATTGGACCAACATCCGCCTTCAGTGCAGCTTCAGCCATCAACCGCGCAACAAGTGGCTTTTCAGGCGCTGGAACAGGCATTAATGTATATAGAAACTTGGGATTGACGCGTACGTAGAATTCAAGCTCTAGGTAGTTGCGTTGGATGGATTCTTTAGCGGCTTGTACGGCGTCTTGCTGGTCAGAAATTATTGTGCACTGAGATTCTTTGTGGGTAAAGTGTTCTTTGAAAAGTTCCCGGGTCAACTTTTCTTTTTCCTGTTAACTGGGTTCTCAAGACTGTTTTGTTTGATGGATTTGATTGCACGGGCAGGACACGCGTCCACACAGATACTGCAGGTACTGCCAACGCACTTCTCCTTATCAAACTGCACCGAGGAGTCATTTGCTAAGCCAATGGCTTCCACTGGGCAAAGTGCAATGCAGCTGCCGCAACTGAAGCATTTGTCATTGTCTACCTCGATTAATTTAGGTACGGTTACCGAGACGCCTCGTTGGCGGAAAGCGTTCACGACTTTTTCCAGTATGTCATCTGGGACTTCAGCAAGAATTTCTCCGCCCTTCGAGTTAATGTGCGCAGACAAGATTCCCATCGGTACTTTGTATTCGATGATGATTTGCGAAGCTATTGGCTCTTTTATTTGATCTTCGTCGAATCTTATTAGAATTCTTCCCATAGAATTACCGTCCTAACAATCTGGAAACATCTTCTGAAGTGACAATGCCAAGCACTTTTCGTTCAATATCAATCACGGGTAAGGCTGAAATGTTGTTTTGTGCCATGCGTTTAGATGCAATCTCAAGTGGTTCATCAGGTTTAGCGGTAACTACATTGTGGGATTCTATATCTGCTAGCGCTGTTTTGCCCTCAGCCATCGCCCTTGTAACATCCCAAGAAGTCACTATACCCAGTAGTTTGCCAGCTTCATTCACCACAACGATGTGGTTGACAGATCTGGTCACGATGCGTTTTGCAATAGCTTGTATCTCCTCATCCTCGGTACACGTGACTGCTGGATGCATTACGCTGACAACGAAGGGAATTTCCTCTGTTTGCCTCATGGCCTTAAAAACCGTGTTTGTTGGCAAACGCTCAACAGGTGCAGTTAAGAAGAATCTGCCCTCGTCAATCCATGATTTCAGCGTCTGGGAAACTTTCTTTGCCATCTTGAGGCTTGAGAGCGAGCTTACTCGGACTTTTTTGCCGTTGACGGTTATTGAGCCCGATTTCAATTCTTTGTAGTTAACTTGTCCGAATTTGGGACGGTCGCGGCGTGGTACGCTGTAGTCGACGATGTCGGTCAAAATGTCTTTGTCTTGGATCGCGGTTTTCTTTGCTAATCCTTCATTTAGAATAGGAATTGGAACACCTAAGCCAACATACAAGGAAGTGCCATAGCCCGTGAATGCGGCGCCCTGTAGGAATTCAGGCGACATCTTCTTGGCATCACCCTTAACCATCAGGGTTCCATTGAGATTTTTAGGGCTATGCTGTGTTCCCTCGCCAATAATGTAACCTTGTGCGCCACCAAGGAATATGCGAGTTCCCATGCCCATGGTTTCGTAGTCTGGGTCGTTCATGAGCGGGTTAAGTTCGCCTGCGCCTGAAAAAGTGGCATTTCGGAATCTGGGTAAAAGTTTGCTCATGTAAGTATAGATAACTTCGTCGCTGCTGTTAACCGCGCAGTTATAGCGCTGGTAGCAATTGCGGAAGTTAAGCAGATAAAACTGGTTTAGATCGTCCTTTGTCAGGGTTGTTTTAACCGAGGTTCTCGGGTAACAGTCAGTTCCATACGCTGTAGCTCTTAGCTCAACTTCGTTTCCTGATACCAAATCCTGAATAACGTGTCCGCCGCCGTACTCGAAAGGCAACTTCTCAGACATGTTCGTGGCTCCAATAAACAGGTCCACAGCTGCGCCTGGGTGGCAAACCTCCACATCGTTCATCCATGCCTTCTCAATCTTAATCGGCGGATCAGAATGCCCAAGGTTAATAACTGCACCAGAAGAACACATCGCGCCAAACGTGCCTGTCGTAACAACATCAACTTCTTTAAAGGCAACTTCAACGCCGCTGCTTTCCACCAACTTCTTCATCTCTTCAGCGGTTAAAACTTGAGCGTCGCCTTTACGGATTTTCTGGTTAATCTCTTCGACTGTCCGAGTCTTAGCTTGGTTAGACAAAGTAGGTTACCTTAATGCAATCGAGAAGGCATCCCGAAGTTAATATTTTTTGTGTAAATAGCCATCCAATTCGGAACACCATGAGAGTTTTGGCGGTTTACCCCGTCGTTTAGATTTCATATGAACCAAATTTACCACAAGAAACCCTGCTGCAGTAACCAGCAAAATGAGTACCAGAGCGGTAAATTCAGGCAGAACCTGCCTAGTCTCCCCCTGCGACATGGCAACAGAATCTGCTATAACCGAAACTTTGTTGCTTTCGGAATAGGTAATAAACAACTCACCTTTGCCAGAGTCAAACGCAATCCCCTGGGGCTGCTTTTCAAGAGGTACGTTCATAATTACTGTGTTGTTGGCGTCTGCGATTACTGAGAGTGAAGTTGAATTATAGTTCGATACGAAGATTCTGCCTGTGCCTGGGTCATATGCGACGCCGTTGGGACTGGGTCCTACTTCTATGGTTGCAACAATCTGGTTTGTGCTGTCAGAAATAACCGAGACCGAACTGGAGTTATAGCTGGCAACAAAGATTTCACCCAAGCCTGAATCATAGGCTAAGCTTAAGGGTTGATTTTCAACCGTTATGTTTGCTACGACGGCGTTTCCGCTATCGGATATTGCTAAGACCTGATTGCAGCCGGCGTGGCCAACGAATACCTCGTTTTTTGCCGAATCGTAAGCTAATGCACACGGTTGGCTTCCAACAATTATGTTCGCGATAACAGTATTGTTATTATCTGCTATGACTGAAACAGAGCTGGAATTGTAGTTGGCTACGAATACCTCATCTTTGCCCGAATCATAAGCAACAGCTGATGGAGCGCTTCCAACTGTTATCGTTGCAACTACTGTATTATTGCTGTCAGATATCACTGAGACTGAATCGGCACCATGGTTAGCCACAAAAACTTCGCCTACACCCGAATCATAAGCCGCGCCATAAGGAACTCTCCCCACAGGTACGGTCGCTACTACGGTATTAGTACTGTCTGAGATTACATAGATCGAGTCGGTATCCCCATTAGCTACAAATACCTCTCCTAAGTGGGAATCATACGCTAAGCCATAACAGCCGCCTGAATGCGGCAAGGAAATCGTCGCGACTGCTTCCAATGCTTGAACCGAATAACTCGCAATTGAGAGCAAAAGAGTTATTATGAGTAAAAATGTGGCAGCAGCGATTTTGCTCAGTTGCTTCATTAGGTTGATTCCTTTCCACGAGCTTTTTGGTTTTTCCTACCTATGTCTTTCTTTGCCACAACAAGAACTGTTGCCACCAGAGCAATAGCTAACGCCGCCTCTATATAGGGCAATAAGAGAGTTGAAAATGGTGTGCCATCTTGCGTATCAGACTTGGCAAGCCACACCTGTCCATTCTTCGATCCCACAATGATGTAACCACCTTCTTTGGCACTGATGAGAGAGTTGAAGCTTGCCTCCAACCCCACAGGCAACCTAACTTCGGGTAGAATCGTTTTCCAAATCTGGTTGCCTTTTGAGTCAGTCAGGATTAGTTGCACATCTGTTAGGTTTGAAATCGACAGGAGCAGGTATTCGCCTTTTGGAGTTTCGAGGGCGCTTGTTATGGAGCTGTGTATGACTCCATAGGTTTGGTTCCATTGCATGTTTCCATCTGAATCTGTCTTGACTACCCATGCATTCTTCTGCCAGAGGTAACCCGCCATTAGGTACCCGCCATCTTGGGTAGCTATGGCGAAGTTGCATTCGGGTTGATAGAAGTAGCCGTCGCCGCCGTAAACCGTAGATCCCAACACATTTCCCAAAGCATCCAACTTTATGAGCCTAAAAAATGCGTGGTTCGGATTGAAAGTATAACTGACATCAGAAAGGACATAATCGCCATCTGATGTTTGGAAAACACTTGACGGACAATCTGCCAGCGGCCCCGAAATCGTCCTGTTCCACTCCATGTTTCCTGAGGAATCGGTTTTGACAAACCAAATCCAACCTAAGCCTTCATCGACCAATTGACCAAATCCTGCGAAAGCAAAGCCCTTGTCGTTGGTTTGGATTATGGATTGAAAGTAGTTAATGGGTGCTCCTGAACTGAAGGTTTTGGTCCATGTGACGTTGCCATCTGAATCGGTTTTAACCACGGTATAGAGGTTATCCACTATTCCTCCCAAAATGAAGCCGCCGTCAGCGGTTGGTCGAAGACGGGGAAGAGTGGTGTTTGCTGGGTCAATTAAGATTGGTTTCGACCATAGTACTTGGTTTGATGAGCTGATCTTTACGAGGAAAGTGCATGTTTGGTTGGATGTGTTTAAAACTAGGCTTCCATCAGCTAGCTGATATACTGAGTAACCAAATTCGCCCTGCAAATTCGTCTGCAACTCTACGGGCAAAGTGAAGGGAGAACTGTCTGCAAAGGCAAGCCAAGCCACACTTAACGCTAAGAACACTAGTACAAAGATTGCTGTTAGGATGATTGCTTTCCTCACCTTCACACCTGGCAATCAATAGCTAAAAGGTGACATTTAATTCTACTCAAAGAACACATTGTTCCAGACCTGGAACACTTTTTGCAACCTAATGATCGAAAGTTACAGAATCGACAGAGGGAGGACATTTCAGCAGGGAGACCCTGTTGGCAATTTCAGTAATCAAGGCCATGTTGAATGAGACCATTGCATTTTTTGGTTAATCCCTGAGCGTGTCAAGAAAGAGATTAATCGTCTTAACTTGAAAGTAGTCGTCCAGAAAATTCCGCAGATGACTACTCATAATGTTTTTCCGAATGTTTTAGATGCTTTTTTAGTACTCTAAAGAGTCAACCTTTTGATCCATGTTAAAAATGGGGAAGGGAAGGTCACCATTGTTTCCAGGGCAAGTCATCCATGTACTCATTGAGCGAGCGGATTGAGTTGCCATTCTGTCCTTTCTGCTTTAAGACATCCACGAGTGCCGCTGCCAATTGCAGGTTAGTGATTACTGGGACGTTGAATTCTACAGCTTGACGCCTAATGATGTAGCCGTCGGTTATGATGTCGCTAATGCTTGAGCGTCGGTTTGCAATGGGCACGTTGATGACGAGGTCGATTTTGCGTTCCTGCAGGAAATCCATGATGTTGGGACTGACTTGGGCGTCTTTAACTTTGTAGAGGACGGTAGCAGCTACGCCATTTGCGTTGAGCACGTCGGCTGTGTGTTGAGTCGCGTAGATCTTGAATCCCATCTCAGCAAGCGCCTGGGCAATCGGGACAACCCGTTTCTTGCGTTCCTCGTCACCGCCCACGCTGATGAAGACTTTGCCGTCTTTGGGTGGAATTGTGAACTCTGCAGCCTGCAAAGCTTTGCTGAATGCATCGGAGAAGTTTTGGCCCAAACATGCTACTTCGCCAGTGCTGAGCATTTCTACTCCAAGCACTGGGTCGGCACCGCTAAGACGCATAAAGCTGAACTGGGGAACTTTTACGCCGACGTGGGGTGCAACAGTCATGGGGGAGAGCTTGACAGCGTCAATTTTTTTGCCCAGCATGGCCAAAGTTGCGAGTTCAATCATGTTTATGCCGCGGGTTTTGCTGACAAAGGGCATCGAGCGGGAGGCTCTAAGGTTGCATTCGATAACGTTGACCACATCGTCTTTGACTAGATACTGGATGTTGTAGGGTCCATGGATGTTGAGGGCTTTAACGATACTGATTGTGCATTCTTCAATTTTCTTCTGCACCTCAATTTTGAGCGCTTGAGGCGGAATGGTCATGGTTGCATCGCCGCTATGGACACCCGCATTCTCCACGTGTTCCATGATAGCGCCTATGAACACGTTTTCTCCATCGGAGACGCCGTCGACTTCGACTTCTTTGGCGCGGTTAATGAATTTGCTGATGACAACTGGATGGTCGCGTCCAACTTTAGCCGCTAAGTTAAGAAAGTTCTCAAGCGAAGACTCGTTGTAGGCGACGCGCATGGCTGAACCTGAGAGCACATAACTTGGGCGCACAATGACTGGGTAACCGATCTTTTCGGCGAATCGTTTAGCAGCATCGATGGATTGGAGTTTGCTCCAACTGGGCTGGCCAATGTCAAGTTGGTCGAGGAGTGCGCTGAATTTGGAGCGGTCTTCAGCCAAATCAACGTTTTCTGCTGAGGTCCCTAGTATTTTTACGCCTGATTTTGCAAGCGTCATGGACAGGTTGTTTGGGATTTGTCCGCCCACGCTGGTTATGATGCCTAAAGGATTCTCTTTCTCATAGATGTCGAGAATGCGTTCGATGGTTAATTCTTCGAAGTAAAGTTTGTCAGATATATCGTAGTCTGTGGAGACGGTTTCGGGGTTGTAGTTGACCATTATGGCTTCTTTTATGCCGTTCTTTTTGAGCGCCCAAATCGTGTTGACACCACACCAGTCGAACTCGACGCTGGAGCCAATACGGAAAACCCCTGCACCTAAAACAATGACTTTGCTCGGGGTGTTGCTGAGTTCGATGTCGTCTTCGTCGCCGCCGTATGTGAGGTAGAGGTAGTTGGTTTTTGCAGGCCACTCCGCGGCTAGGGTATCAATTTGTTTAACTGCTGGAATTATGTTGGCGCTCTTTCTGAAGGTTCTAATCGTGAATTCATCTGTGTATTGGCACTGAGCGATTTGTTCATCAGAGAAGCCTATGCGTTTGGCTTCGCGCATGGTTTCTGCAGCTGATTCTTCGGCAAGGTTTAAGCAGCGAAGTTGCGTTTCCATGTCTACAATGTTTTGGATTTTGTATAGAAAGAAGGGGTCAACGCCGCTTAAACGGTAAATCTCCATTATTGGAATGCCCATTTTAAGGGCTTTAGCAATCTTGTAGAGGCGTTCGTCTGTGGGATGCGCCATTTCATCTCTTAGGCGTTCTTCAGATTCGGGTTCTGAATCTTCTAGGTTGCAGACGAGCCCAATCTTGCCGATATCTAGCATGCGAACAGCTTTCTGCAACGCTTCCTCGAAGCATCTGCCAATAGCCATGACTTCGCCTACAGAACGCATCTGTGGACCCACATGTCGGTCTGCATTCTTGAATTTCTGCAGGTCCCAACGGGGGATTTTAACGGTAATGTAGTCAAGTGCTGGTTCGAAGCAAGCGGTAGTGACTTCAGTAACTTTGTTGATTAGCTCTGGGCAGAGTGTAGCCTAAGGTAAGTTTTGTTGCTATGTAAGCAAGTGGGTAACCTGTGACTTTGCTGGCAAGCGCAGAACTACGTGACATACGTGAGTTAACTTCTATGACTCTACACTCCTCGGATTTGGTGTGAAGTGCCCATTGGATGTTGCATTCGCCCACTATACCGAGGCTGCGTATTGCGTTTATTGATATTGAGCGGATCTGGTGGTATTCGCGGTTAGTCATAGTTTGCGAAGGCGCAACCACGATACTGTCACCTGTGTGAATACCCATGGGGTCAAAGTTTTCCATGTTACAAACTGTTAAGCAGTTGTCTGCGTAGTCACGCATAACTTCGTATTCAACTTCTTTCCAGTGCCCCACATACTCTTCCACGAGCACTTGGTTAATGCGGCTCTGTGCAATGCCTATTGTTACAATTTCTTTGAGTTCTTTGATGTTGTGAGCGACACCGGCACCTTTGCCGCCCAAAGTATAAGCCACACGAACCATCACGGGGTAACCGATTTCATCAGCAATCTCCATTGCCTGTTTTACACTGGTGGCAGCTCTGCTTTTCAGGAAGGGGACACCTGCTTTTTGCATGGCTTGGCGGAATCTTTCACGGTCACCTGTGTCTTCTATGGCTTGGACAGGGGTACCTAAAACTTTAACGTTATACTTTTGAAGGATACCTGTTTTTTCGAGTTCTAAGCCGCAGTTAAGTGCGGTTTGTCCACCGAACCCCAGAAGGATACCGTCTGGGCGTTCTTTAGCTATAACTTTCTCGACGAATTCGGGTGTGACTGGAAGAAGGTACACTTTGCCTGATAGGCGGGGGTCAGTTTGGATTGTGGCGATGTTTGGGTTAATGAGAACGGTTTCTATGCCTTCTTCACGAAGTGCCTTTAGGCATTGACTCCCGCTGTAGTCGAATTCGGCTGCTTCTCCGATTTTGATGGCCCCGCTACCGAGAACCAGAACTTTCTTTATCCAATCAAACTTGGGCATCTTACTTGACCTCCAAGGTTTTGGCGAATTTATCGAACAGTAATTCGGTGTCGTACGGTCCCGGTGAAGCTTCTGGATGCCACTGCACAGCGAAGACAGGTTTGTGTTTGTGTTTTATGCCTTCAGTTGTTTTGTCGTTGGGATTAATAAACCAAGGTTCTAGAGAAGTTGCCTTCAGGGAATCCATGTTTATTGCGTAACCATGATTTTGGGTGGTGATGTAGCAGCGGTTGTTGTTTAGATCAAGAGCCGGCTGGTTTTGAGCGCGGTGGCCAAACTTCAGTTTGTATGTGTCTCCGCCCAGCGCCAACGCTAGGATTTGTGCGCCAAGACAGATACCCATAACCGGAACTTTTTCACTTAATTCTTGGATAGCCGCGATAGTTTTTGTGCATTTTTTGGGGTCGCCTGGACCATTGCTTAGAAATACGCCATCTGGGTTGTATGCCATGATTTCGCTGGCAGACGTGTCATAGGGCACGCGGACAACGTTTATTCCCCGTTTAAGCAGGTTACGGATGATGCTGTATTTTACTCCGCAGTCGATTAGTACTACATTCTTTTTGCCGTCAACACTGTAGGTGACGGGTTTTTTGACCGATACTTCCTTGACTAAATCTGTCAGGTTGGGATCAACTATGTTTTTGCCGTTCTTCAAGAGAACATCGAAATCAGGTTTTTCGCCTGCTTCAAAAACCTGCAAAATACCCAGCATTACTCCGTGGGTTCGAAGTTTCTTAGTTAAGCGTCTTGTGTCTACGCCGTAGATACCTGGAACACCTTCGTCTGCTAGCCACTTATCTAGTGTACGGGTGGATGCCCAATGGAATGGTTCATGACATAATTCGTGGATGATTAAGCCTTGAACTTGGATGTGGTCAGACTCAAAGTAAAGAGGTAATCCAAGGTTTTGCTCGTTGGATGGAACGCCGTAGTTTCCTACCATTGGATAAGTGAAAGTTAAAACCTGCCCTTTGTACGATGGATCAGTTAAGGCTTCTGGGTAACCAACCATTTGGGTTGAAAAAACAACTTCGCCAGAAATTTTTCCTGTTGCTCCAAAACCGTTACCGACAAAAGACGTTCCGTCTTCAAGAAGCAGTATTGCTTTTTTATTTTTGTTGGACGTGCTATATTGTGGGACCAAAGCCCTATTCAACCTATAACTCTGAATTTTTAAGTCTTCCGTTTTTGGAAGATTTTGAAGCGTAAGATTCCACGGTCAAATTAAGGGAGTTTTCTGCCTTGGTAAGGTTTGCTTGGAGTTTAGTTATAGTTGTTTTTGTCTGTGTCAGGGTTTTGTTTTGGGCTGTGATTGCTCTTTCAACCTCTGCGGGTGATGGACCGCCTTGTACTTTATAGGTTTCGATTAGTTTGCGGGGATTTGTGCATTCAATTAAATCCTGTTTCTTAACCGTTAATTCTATGTTGGCTGATACTTTAGCTACCTTACTAAGCAATTCAGGTGTCGCATCCAGCAGGGTTTGTTTTGAATCAATCAAGGCTTTTACCAGAGCTCCAACTATCTTGTGGGAAGTTCTGAAAGCAACGCTATACTTTCGCACCAGTATGTTAGCTAGCTCGGTTGCCCCAACGAAACCTGCGGTTGCCTTGTTTTCAATGTTGTCCGTAACTTTAAGGTCAGGTATTATTTTAGCAAATATTCTCAGTGTAGCTGACAGGTTATCTGTGGATGCCCAAAGCTTCGGGGTTACCTCTTGGAAATCAAGGTTGTAAGTTGTTGGAAGACTTTTAATTGCGGCAGCTGAAGCTACAAAGTCGCCAAGTGCATAGCTGGCTCTTGCTCGGATAACTTCGAGGACCTCAGGGTTCTTCTTCTGCGGCATGATGCTGCTTGTTGAAGTGAACTCATCGGGCAATTCGATTGTTCCGAATTCAGGTGAACTCCAAATTATCAGATCCTCAGCTAAGCGGCTTAAGTTCACTGCGAGCAGTGTCAGAGCTGATTGGGTTTCCAGGACGTAGTCTCGGCTACCGACGGCATCAATTGAATTCTCCAGCACCGCATCGAAACCTAAGAGTTCCGCGGTTGTTTTGCGGTTTATTGGGAAGCTTGTGGTTGCCAGTGCTCCAGCGCCCAGAGGGCACAAGTTAACGTGTCCATAAGCGGCTTGCAGGCGTTCTATGTCTCTGCCCAAAGCATCCACGTGTGAGAGCAGGTAGTGAGCAAATGTTACGGGTTGGGCTGGTTGCAGATGAGTGTATTCTAAGATTATAGTTTGGGTATGTTTAGCGGCGGTTTCTAGAAGGCTTTGCTGCATATCGATGACACGCTGTAATATGTTGATTAGTTCAATGCGAAGTGCCATACGGATGGCGGTTGTGACTTGGTCGTTTCTGCTCTTAGCAATGTGCAGATTACCTCCGACCTCAGGATCAGTCGCAGCCAAAACCTCTTCCTCAACTGCCATGTGAACGTCTTCGGAATTAGGGTCAAGTTTTTTGCTGTCTATCTTTTGGAGGGCTAAGAGAATTCTTGCGCCATCCTGCTTCTGAATGATTTTTTGCTCAATCAACATTGCGACATGTGCTTTGTTAATCGCCAAAACAGCTTCAGCTAACCGAGCATCATCTTTCCGCGAGGAACAGAATTTAGCAACGTCTTCACGGACATTGCCCAACCGTCCCCCATGCAACATCTTTGACGTTTTTCTTGCCTCCTATACAAGCTTACCTCATTTCATAAGTTAAGGTTTCTTCGCCTTGGGCTTCTTGCCAGCCTTCTTAAGCGAGTTGTACATTCTGGTTTGGAGACCCCAGAGTTCTATGAAGCCTTTGCTGTAGGATTGGTTGAAGCTTGTTTTGATGTTGTAGTTAGCTAAGTTTTTGTCGTAGAGCGAATTGGGTGAGCTGCGTCCGATTACTATGAGGCCACCTTTGTAGAGTTTAAGTTTGACTTCGCCTGTGACGTTTTCTTGGGATTTGTTGATGAATGCGTCGAGGTCTTCTTTGAGCGGGTCAACCCACAACCCGGCATAAGCTAGGAATACCCATTGGGCATCGACTTGCTGTTTGAAGAGCACTTCGTGCCGTGTCATGACCATCTTTTCAAGGTCTTTGTGAGCTTCCAAAATGACCGTGGCTGCTGGACACTCGTAAACTTCTCGTGATTTAAGACCTACGATGCGGTCTTCGATGTGATCGATGCGGCCAACACCGTTTCTACCAGCAATTCTGTTGACAGCTTCTACAAGTTCGAGTGGAGCCATTTTTTTGCCGTTAACCGCAACTGGAACCCCAGCCTCAAACGTCAATAGTGACGATTTCTGGCTTGTCTGGAGCTTTTTCTGGTGCGACAGTCCATTCGTAAGCATCATCTGGAGGCGCTTGACTGGCGTCTTCGAGCAAACCACATTCTATTGCACGTCCCCAAACGCTTGAGTCTATGCTGTATTTTTTAGCTGAGTCAGAAACAGGAATGCCTTTGGTTTTGGCGTAGGCAATTTCTTCTTCACGAGTCAAACCCCATTCACGTACGGGAGCTATTATTTGTTTTTCTGGAGCAAGAGAACCCAGAGTTATATCAAATCGAACTTGGTCGTTTCCTCTGCCTGTGCAACCGTGAACTAGGGCTGAGGCACCTTCTTTCTCGGCGATTTCAACCATTTTTTTGGCAATTAAGGGCCGAGAGAGGCTGGTGCTTATGGGGTATTTGCCTTCGTAGAGTGCGTTGGCTTTGATGGCTGGGAAAATATATTCTTTGGCAAACTCGTCTTTGGCGTCGATGGAGAAATGTTTGATCACGCCAAGTTTTTTTGCTTTCTCCTCTGCTGCTTTGAGGTCCTCGCCTTGACCAACGTCTACAGTTACTGTGATTACTTGTGCGTTACATTTTTCTTGGAGGTACTTAATTAACACGGATGTGTCTAATCCGCCCGAGTATGCTAGTACAAATTTTTCAGTTATGTGTTTGCTCCCCCATTTTTTATTTTAAATTATTCTCCTAACCTTGAGGGCTGTATTTTTAAACCTTGTGACTTTTTTGTCACTTAACAAGCTTTAAATGTCCCATTTGATACATTCAAAAACAACATGACAATCGCCCAAGACGTTAGAAGCCACCTGCGAAACAAACCCTATCTACTCGAAGCCCTAGAAAAAGGTATAGTCAACCTAAGCGAGCTGTCACGGCAAATCCAAAAAGAGCTAAAAACCGATGACACAAGCGCAATAAAAGCTGCCCTGCGCCGCTACTCAGAGGAACTGCAAAAGCACAAACAGAAGAGAGAGGAAAAAGTGCTTCAGCTCCTCAAACGCAGCAATATAGCAGTCTACGACCGAAAATCAGTCATGATAACTAGTAAAGAGTTGCCGTCGCAAACTGGCATGAAGGTGGATTTGCTTGGCAAGTTTGTGTACTTGCTTGACCGAAGCGATTTGCCTGAGCGTGTATCAACCCTTGTTAAACATGACAATTGCACGATGATTGTAGTCCACTCGCCTGAGGAACTGGAAGCCACTCCGGGAGTGGTTGCTTTTCTTAGCAACCTTGTTGGCTGAGCAAAACGTGAACATTGTCGAGTTCATCTCTTGCTGGACAGAGACAATTATGGTCGTAGAGAAAAAAGACAGCCTCAAAACCTACGAGGTTTTGTCGAATCTTGTAGGTTGACATTTTGCATTGTGATAGTAAAATTAATAATGTTACAATCGATACTTTCGAGGAATAATTAGAAAAGAAGAATTGCCAATGGAGACCAGATAGATGACACATCAAGAATGCATAAACTGCAAAACAACCTATGGAATAGACGAGATTATCTACTTCTGCAAAAAATGCGGAGACATTCTAGAGATAAAGTTTGACTTCAAAGAATTAACCCAAACCCTAAAAGAAAGCGGTTGGATGAGTAAGCCGCTCTCGGTTTGGCGGTACCGCGACTTTATGCCCATTCACGAAGCAACCAAAGTCGTTACCTTAGGTGAAGGCGGCACTGGGCTTCACCGCTCCGAACGTTTAGGGGCTGAGTTGGGAATCAAAAACCTCTACGTCAAAAACGAAGGCGAAAACCCCACAGGCAGCTTCAAAGATCGCGGCATGACCGTTGGCGTCACCAAAGCCGTTGAGTTGGGTGCAAGGCACGTTATTTGTGCATCAACGGGCAACACCTCAGCAAGCTTAGCGGCTTACGCGGCCAGGGCAGGAATAAAATGCACCGTCCTGATTCCCTCAGGAAAAATCGCTTATGGAAAACTCTCCCAAGCCATGATTCACGGCGCCAAAGTCCTTCAGGTCAAAGGTAACTTTGATGAAGCTTTAGAGTTCGTGCTCAAACTTGCCGAGAAACACAAGAGCATCTACCTCTTGAACTCGATTAACCCGTTCCGTATCGAAGGCCAGAAATCTCTTGGCTACGAAATCTGTGAGCAACTAAACAACGAAGCACCCGACCGCATAATCGTCCCAGTCGGAAACGCCGGAAACATTTCCGCTATCTGGAAAGGCCTAGCTGAATTCCACAAACTTGGCTACATCAAAAAACTGCCAAAAATGACAGGTATACAGGCTGTTGGTTCCGCTCCAATCGCACAGGCCATAAAAGCTGGAAGCGACAAAATCGTACCTGTAGAAAACCCCGAAACCCTCGCTACAGCCATCCGAATCGGCGCACCCGTCAGCTGGAAAAAAGCAGTCAACGCCATCCGAGAATCCCACGGCACAGCTGAAACTGTCACTGATGAAGAAATTCTGCATGCACAAAAAATCCTCGCCCGCATTGAAGGAATCTTTGTGGAACCCGCAAGCGCATCATCCATAGCAGGGCTGAACAAGCTAATCAAGAACGGCATAATATGCAAAGATGAACGAGTTGTATGCGTTACCACTGGGCACGGATTGAAAGATCCTGACACGGCAATCAAGCAAAGCGAGAAGCCGATCGAAGTAGAAGCTGACATCTCAGCCATCGAAGATGCATTAGGTTTAAAACGTCAAGTGCCAATTCTAGCACGGTGAGTTTACATGAGGATTATTCTAGTTGGCTATGGCGTAGTCGGCAAGGGCGTAACTACGATTCTTGCCCGCCGATACAGTGAAAAAGTTAAAGATTACGGGTTTAACCCAAAAATCGTTGCCATCGCCGACATAGACGGCGCAGTCATTAATCCGCGGGGACTAAGTCCTGAAAAGCTGGAAGCGATCAAGCAACACGGTTACCCCATTTCTGCAGACCCAGATTTTGGGAACCCAGGAATAAAAGCGCTAGATGTCATTCAATCAGTTGAAGCAGAAGTCGTCGTTGAAGTTACACCCGTCAACATAAATAACGGTGAACCAGCCCTCTCACATATCACTACAGCTTTCAAAACTGGCAAACACGTTGTCACAACCAACAAAGGACCCTTAGCTTTAGCCATGCCAGCCCTAACCGAACTAGCAGAATACAACAACGTTTACCTACGGTTCAGCGGCACAGTCGGCGGAGGAACCCCAATGTTGGAATTTGCCAAGAGATGCCTCGCAGGAGACTCAATACTCACAATCCGCGGTATACTAAACGGAACAACCAACTACATACTAACTGAAATGGCTCAGAATAGGATGACCTTCCAAGATGCACTTGCAAATGCCCAAAAGCTAGGCTATGCTGAGAGAGAACCCTCGATGGATATCGATGGATTTGACACCGCCTGTAAAGTCGTCATCCTTGCCAATTGGATTCTGAACAAGAAAATTACACTAAAAGATGTAGATAGAACAGGAATTCGGGAGGTATCTTTGCAAGCGTTAGATGAAGCATCAAAAAGGGGTAACACGATCAAGCTCATCGGCGCCATAGAGGGTGATAAAGCAACAGTTAAGCCAACGGAGATACCCAAAAACAACCCCTTATGCGTCAGCGGAGTCTTAAACGCTATAACTTTCTCCACAGAATTCGCAGGCGAACAAACCCTTGTCGGCAGAGGCGCAGGCGGAGTGGAGACTGCCAGTGCAGTTTTAAGGGACCTATTAGATATAAGACGTAAATTAGCAACCAAGCTACTAAACTAAAGAAAAAGGCTGAAAAAATGAAAAAAATAGTGATGAAGTTCGGAGGAACAAGCGTAGGCACGGGCAAAAACATTCGTCAGGTAGCTAAGTCAGTCAATCAGTATGCTAAAGACGATTGTAGAGTTGCCGTTGTGGTATCTGCGTTAGCAGGCGTCACAAACAGTTTGATTGAAACCGCATGCCAAGCAAAGAAAAGTGAAGAAAAACACATCGAAACCTTCACCAAACAACTGCTCCAAAAACACCAAGAAGCCATCACAACCGCAATCAGAAGCAAACAAATCCAAAAAGAAGTAACCCAAATCACAGAAAAAACCATCTCTGAACTAGAAAAAGTCCTAACAGGCATATGTTACGTCGGAGAACTCACACCAAAATCCAAAGATTACGTTGCCTCTTTTGGAGAACGCCTCTCAGCACCCATCGTTTGGGGTGCAATAAAAGACCACAAACTTGAAACCCAATGCTTCACCGGCAAAGAAGCAGGCATAGTCACTGACTCAAACTTCGGAGAAGCCGACCCGCTGATGAACTTCACTACACACCTAATCCGAGAAAGACTAGGACCATTGTTTGAAAAGGGCACGATTCCAGTTGTTACAGGTTTTATTGCCGCAAACCAAGACGGAATAGTTACCACGGTTGGTCGCGGTGGCTCGGACTATACCGCAACCATTCTTGGTGTCGCCTTACAGGTTGATGAAGTATGGATATGGACCGACGTCGATGGAATAATGACTACTGACCCCAAAATCGTTTCAGCAGCAAGGATGTTGCCACAGCTGAGTTATCAGGAAGCAGCTGAAATGGCGATTTTCGGCGCCAAAGCCATGCATCCACGAGCACTAGGACCAGTCATTAAAGAAAACATACCAGTCCGAATCCGCAACACAGCTCACCCAGAAAATATGGGCACACTCATTACAAAAGAACCAGCAGCCAATGAAACCAAACCCGTTAAGGCAGTCGCCATGATTAAAGACGTCGCAATGCTAAACATCAACGGAGCAGCAATGGTCGGAGCACCAGGCAGCTACGCTAAAGTCTTCGACGTACTAGGCAAAAACGGCATCAACGTCATGATGATATCTACCGCCGTCTCAGAAGCCAACATTTCAATGATAATCAAACGGTCACTTCTAGGCAGAGCTATCAGTAATCTTGAAATCGCATTGGTTGAGCGGGGGGGAGTATTAAGCGAAGTCACAGCAGAAGATGACGTCGCTGTCATAGCAGTTATGGGCGCAAACATGAAAGGCACATTGGGTGTTGCATCAAAAATCTTCAGTACGGTTGCCAAAAAAGGCATAAACATCCGGATGATCGCACAGGGCAGCTCAGAACTCAACATTTCCTTTGTTGTTAAAGAGAAAGATGGCGTCGCCGTTGTCCGAGCAATCCATGACGAATTCAACCTCGACAAGGCTTAATTCCACTATTCCCCTTCTCTAGACCGGCGAATGTTGACAAAGCTTAACTTCAAATCAGAAACACTCGAAAAGCTAAAGCAGTTAGCTGGAACAAACACATTTAATTTTTTAGGTTTCACACTTGATTTAGATAAAAGCACAATAACAGATAACCTTCCCCACATTGGGGAAAACCTAAGTGATTGGGCAATCCAGATTTTAACCACTCTACTCTGCCATTATTCATTGGCTAATCCGATAGCACCAACGGGCACACTGGTCAAGTTTAAGGATATCCCCGGCGGCTACGCATACGAAAGCGCTTTTATCAAAAGAGCAATTGAACCCATCGCCGAAGCTTTCGGAGAAAACCCAAAGAAACTTCTTAAGGCTGCAAATCTGCTTGACGGAACCAAGTTGGCTCTTGGAGACGCCTCCGTTGAGATCCCAGCACTAAAAGGCATTCTTCTAACTTACATCCTTTGGGGCAAAGAAGATTTTCCAGCTTCCGCAAACATACTCTACGATGCTTCAGCATGTAGCTATCTACCCACTGAAGATCTAGCAGTACTTGGCGAACTATGCACACTGCGCATAATAGAAGCAAGCAAAAATCCGACGCCTATTCTCTAAACCAAATCGTTTACTGCAATCAGGTTTTTTTTCAACTATCGCCAAAGTTATTATTCCTGCAATCAATAATTTAGTCAGGGCTCTTCTATGGAAAATAGTTCAAAAAAATTCTATTTCCAAGAAATGGACTGGATCATAACCTTTCCAAACTCTGGAAACGAGGGAAGAAAATACCTTTTCTATTCGGCACATTTCATCGATCGAAAAAACAAACGGAATATGAATGCGCTCGTAGCAGACATCGTGGATAATCCAATGTTTGAAAATGGGTGCCCTCACACTGTTGGTTTTTTTAAAGGCCCAGTCGATGAGGACGGTAATTTTGAAAAAAACTTTTTGGAGTTAAGAATTATCAGGTGCATTGAGGAGTTCTGGAAATTCTTAAACGACCTCAACATCTAAAGCGGTAGCGCTAGAGACATAAACACTGAGTATTCATCTGCTGATCTAGCCGTGAACCCTTTACTGCCGCATAGGTTAAGCATCTTGGTATTTTCAGGGCTCACGTCGCTATAGATCGTTTCAAGTTTTAGATCTTTGCCTATGTGGATGATATAGTTCATTAGCTTTGAGCCCAATCCTAGTCCGTGCCAAGAATCACTAACCATGATTGCGAATTCCCCTTTCTTGGCTTCTGCATCAAGAATCAACCTGACAACACCGATAAGACTGCGATCTTCAAGTTGGGCGACTATGGCAATTTCTCGATCATAATCAAGATTGCAATACCTAGACAGAGTGTCGTGTGACATTTCTTTTATGGTTTCAAAGAACCTAAAACGTACACTCTGGACAGAAAGGGATTTGAAGAGTTCGTTGAAGCGGTTTTCGTCCTCTGGCTTTATGGGTCGAAGAGTCACCCGCACCCCGTTTTTAAGGGTGCATTGTGAAATGTATTTTTTGGGGTAAGGAGCGATAACCAGATTTTCGGGGTGTTCAGCGCCTTGACGTAAAAACCGCGTTGTGTCTAGGACCATTTCGGCGTCAACCGCGTAGGCCTTTCCGTCTTTAACAACGATTGGGTTTATGTCAATTTTTCTTATCTCGGGGAAATCAACAACAAGCTGAGAGAACCTGATAATGATTTCTTCGAGCGGTCCAGTTTCAAACTTGCCTACACATGCGTCTTTGCAATATCGTAACACTTTGGTGTTTTCCATGATTTGTCGGGCAAGAACCTGATTTAGAGGGGGGAAGCCAACACTTAGCTCTCTGTCTTTTTCAACTAAAGCGCCTCCCGTTCCCAAACATATTATTGAGCCAAACTTTGTGTCTCTTCGTGACCCTAAAAATAGTCGGCAGGGAGCATGGAGCACTTTTTGTTGAATTGCTACCCCTTGGAAGTCGGTTGTTTTGCCGGAGGTGTTTTTTTCCTCAAGTAGTTGATTGAAGTGAAAGCGTAATTGGTCAGGGGAAAAAACGTCAAAGGCAGTGCTTTGGATTTCGATTTTATGGCTGTACCGCGAATTAAGTTTTTTCATCATTACTGGGTAGCCGAGTTTAGAGGCATAAGCCGAGGATTCCTCGACGGTCTTGGCAACAAGTGTTTTTGCAGTGGGGATTTTGTATGCGTCTAAGAATTGGAAAGATTCCTCTAAATTCAGGATCTCTCTTCCCTCATTGAACGCTTGGCGCAAAACACCCTTGAGATGTGTAGGTGAAGCTTGATCTATGGGAATTTCTTCAGGTGTTTGGTAGAGCAACTCCAAATTTTGGGTTCGAGTGTAGATATTCATGAATGTTCTTACAGCTTCCTGAGGGCTTTTAAAGGTTGGAACGTTGTTACTATGCAGCGTTCTTCTTGCTTCTTGACATTGATGGTCCTCCCCCATTAAGCAAACGAGTATGTTTTTTCTTGTTTGCTTAGCTAAATCAACGATTAAATCGGCTAATCTATTGGGGCTGGTTAATCCTGTGGGTGCATAAATCACAAGAAGACTGCTACTAGCACTATTGTCTATGCAGGTTTGAATGACCTTTTGGTATCTTTCAGGGGTTGCCTCTTCTAG
This sequence comes from Candidatus Bathyarchaeota archaeon, assembly GCA_963777155.1. Classification (GTDB taxonomy): domain Archaea; phylum Thermoproteota; class Bathyarchaeia; order Bathyarchaeales; family Bathycorpusculaceae; genus Bathycorpusculum. The sequence continues at coordinate 4,776 of CAVZPM010000003.1, read as the reverse complement.
AAGGTCAATAGGATTGGTTAAGTTGCAATAATAGGGTAAAATGTTTTTCAAAGCCTGAATGGTTGCATCGCTTATTTCTGCGAGTTTGCCGCCTCGCCTGTTTATCTGGTCCAAAGCCATCAGAGCTGGACCACCAGCGTTTGTTATTATGGTCAAGTGAGGAACAGTTGGACTCTGTTGCATCGACAACGTTTTAGCGCAATCAAAAAGCCCATTAACGGTCTCGACCCGAACAACCCCGCTTCTTCTAAATGCAGCATCATAGATGGCTTCTTTGAGTAGACCCGTATCCGAGGCTGAAGAAGTGCGGTTTTCATCGGTTCGACTCGGTTTAACTATAATGATTGGCTTGGTTTTTGCATAACCTCTTGCAGCACTTATGAAAGCTCGGGCATTTTTTATGGATTCAGCGTAGACCATTATGATGCGGGTTTGAGGGTCGTTGCCGAAGTATTCAATCAAGTCTCCTAGGTCAATATCGATAGTTTGACCCATCGAAACAACAGCACTAAGCCCAACCTGAGTTTCCAAAGACCAATCCAACGCTGACCCGCAGAACGCCCCACTTTGGGATATGAAGGCGATTTTTCCTGGCACCGCCTTCTTTTCTGCAAAGGTTGCGTATAGGTTTGAGTTCGGTCTTATGATACCAAAACTATGGGGTCCTATTATCCGCATCCCATATTTTTTCTTGCATTCAAGTATTCTCCGGGAAAGCTCCTGACCTGTTGTATCGCATTCACTAAAACCTGCTGAAACAATTACCGCATCTAATACACCCGCCATTCCGCATTCTTCAACAATTTGAGGAACCGTGTGTGCCGGGGTCGCTATGATGGCAAGATCTACTTTTGATGGGACACGATCTATGCTTGGATACGCAGTTAATCCCTGAACGGTTTGTCTGAAAGCGTTAACAGCGAAAATTTTTCCTTTATAAGCTCCTATTAAGTTACACAGAATTCTGTTTCCTATAGAATCAACTCGTTCACTTGCCCCTATTACAGCGATGGCTTGAGGGCTGAAAAATCCTTTAAGATTTCCCATAACCAATTTGTCCCATTGGTAGCTGTAAATTCTACTTTGAAAGATGAGACTGCTCCGCAGAATACGGTTGCATCATCATTATCATCAGTATCTTCTTTTTATGGAAATAGTTAAGTCAAATCAACTTTTACAATGTGGGTTGAACATGAGATGCATGGGTCATAAGCGCGCACAAGCATTTCCAGAGCCAACTCTATTTCTTTTTGTTGCTTATTCAAAACCTTTGGGAGCAGCGCTTTCATATCTAGCGAAATGTTGCCGTGATTTTGGTTTGTGGGAATAATACAGTTTGCCTTGGTGCAGACTCCAGCGTTGTTGTAGGTGTAATCGTGGAACAAAATTCCCCTTGGAACTTCAACTGCGCCAACGCCTTTTCCTGCTTTCACTTTGATGCTCGGATTGTTGTAGTCTGGTTGACTTTTTAGTCCCGCAGCCTCAAGCTCGTTGATTAAACGGACTGAATCTTCCACGCTATGTACTACCTCGACGAGTTGAGCAATGCTATTCATGAATGGGTTGTGGCATGTTGGTTTTAGATCGAACATTTCTGCGGTTTTCTGAGCTAAAGGTGACAGTTTTTTGTAGTTAAGGTTAAGACGAGCCAGTGCTCCAACCATATATGATTCGCGAGCATGTTTTGCCCATTTAGCGGTCGATTGTGGAACTATGTATTCGTTTGTGTAGGTTAGATATTCGTTTACAGGTGTTATACCCGTGTCTGTAGATGCTAATTGACCATCGTAGAGAGCGTATTCGTTGGGATCTGAAAGGCCAATAAATTCTGTTTCGCGTTCGAAAATGGGGAAGTTGCCTGTCAAACTCTTAAACAATTCAGCTACAACTATAAGGTTAGGAATCGAATCCTGCAGCTTCTTTCGCATAACAGTCAATTCCCTTATTGAAGGTATTTTGGAGAATCCACCAGGGATTAGTCTCTGAGGGTGAGTCGTTCTGCCGCACAATAGGTTTGACATTTCGTTTGCTGTTCGGTGAAGTTGCAGAACAATTTTGACTTCGGCAAGGTTTGTTGAAGCAAGAGGAATAACTGAACCAACACCCATCAAATCGGGCAGTCAAAGACTAATAATGCTGTCCCTCATTGCATCATACAGTTCTTTACGGGCATGACCTTCATTTCCGCCGGTCCACACCAGAAGACTTGGGTGGTTTCTTATCCTGTAAATTGTACTTGCTACATTTTTCTTAAAAATATTCCCTTCAAGAGGCCAGTCGGGTGATCCTTTGAATTCACCCTGGGTATCACCGGTGATCCAGAAATCGGACCAGATAAGCAATCCATATTTGTCAGCTGCATCAAAAAAGAAATCTGAAGGTGTTACACCACCGCCCCATATCCTTACGAGGTTTATATTTGCGTTGCGGCATAGGCGGAACTCATAGTCATATCTCAGAGAATCGCGGTTTAGCATCAAATCCGGAACCCAGGCACCGCCGGTAATATGGATGCGTCTTGCCATTAACATAAAAATCACGTCTCAATGTACCGTTCACATCAACAGCCTTTGAATCGACTGTCCTGATACCAAAGAGAAATGTTGTTTCATCAAGGGTTACCAAATTGTTGGAATACTGTATTTTAATACGATATAGTTCAGGCTTTCCGTATCCGTTTGGCCACCACAACCGGGGTTTATTTAATGTGAGTTCTTTTACTGTTGACGAGTTTAAATCGACCAATGAGACAGAATTCCCTGCAACACTTATTTCCTTTGTAAACTGAACCGGAGTGCCTTTGAAAGTCTCCGGGGTAATAATTATTGTAAGTTTGCCAGTCTCAGCCGCTGCGTTATGATTCTTTAACTTCAGCTGTAATGACAGCTTCGCAGCGCTGGTATCGGGTAATGAGGGCAGCCCGGTTACAAGCTTTGGCTGCTCTATTGTCACATTACCTGAGGTTCTCAGATAGACAGGCTGCCATATGCCAATATTGCGGTCTCGCACAGGAGGCACCCAGTCCCAGCCTACAGAACAAAGCATAGTAACGTTTTTCCCGATATCTCCCGTTGGACCTCCATTCGCAAAAAAATCACCCATAGCTTTTAATTGCTCCTTGGAAGGCAAGCCAGGATAATCAAGCGGATATATCTTTACTGCCAATACATTCCTGGTGCCAGTTTTGATCTGGCTGGTTACATCGAGTCTGTACTCCGCGAACATACCTGCCATTTCTGTCGAATCGGCAATCTGCTTTCCGTTGATCCACACTCCGGCCCGGTAGTTTATCCCTTTGAAGATAAGATCAAAATGGCGACCCTGATCAGCTGCAGGAACCTCAAAAGTGGTCCTGTACCAATATGGTTTTTTCCATGGGTTTGGTTCCCCGGGCAGATGGCTGTATTGTTCAAGATTATATGTTTTATTGAATTCATCAGATGCGTCAGGTATTAACATATTATTAAGACCTGAGTAGGGATCAGGATATATCTTGTTAGCTACCAGTCCTGTCAGCACTGTAGAAGGAACTGTAACAGGAAACCAGTAAACCTTTGACTTATACTGCGTTGTTGACAGGACATCTCCGGATTCAGATATCAAAGCTGAAGATTGTAGCTCAAATTGGCTTAGCTTCACCTGTTTTACTTTTCCGGTCTGAGCATTTGCCGGGACTGCAAAACAGCTTATAATAAGCAAATTGCGAATTGAATGAATTATTTTCATAGGTATCGGTATTTTAAAGTTACTATTTCTAAAGCTTTTAACAATGATTCCAAAGTTATTGCAATTTACTTTTAAAAAGCCTGAAACTCTTCTTTTTTAACTAATATCTAAGCTTCAACTATTATTAATTTTATGTTTTATAAATAGGGTGAAAGCATCTCTGAATTTCAAATATTAACTAATTTTATGGGGAAATCCAGGGTGACGGGTGCCGGGTGCCGGGTAGACATTCATTAATAACCAAAATATATTGAAATGGAAAATCAGACCAAACCTGAAACTAAACGGCTTTACTCCCTCGACGCCCTGCGCGGATTTGACATGTTCTGGATCATGGGAGGAGAAAGCATTTTCATAGGACTTGCTTCTCTGACAGGCTGGCCAATATTCGAGTGGTGGGCAGGTCAGCTTGAACATGTCCCCTGGCATGGATTTCATTTTTATGACATGATATTCCCATTATTCCTCTTTATTGCCGGAATATCGTTCCCTTTCTCTGTAGCAAAACGTCTGGCTGCAAATGAAAACCGGAAATTGCTGTACAGACATGTGATAATGAGAGGATTAATACTTGTTCTGCTCGGAATAATATATAATAATTCCATCAGATTCGATTTTGCAAATCTGCGCTACGGAAGTGTACTCGGACGAATCGGATTAGCCTGGATGTTTGCCGCTCTTATCTTTATGAATACAAAATTAAGTTTCAGAATAGTCTGGTGCTGTGCACTCCTTATCGGTTACTGGCTTTTACTGGTACTATTCCCGGCACATGATCTTGGCTCCACAGACATTTTCTCAAGAGAAGGTAACCTCACCAGCTATATCGACAGAATACTTATGCCGGGGAAATTATATCTCGGTAATCACGATCCGGAAGGTATTCTGAGTACAATGCCGGCTATCTCAACAGCATTGCTTGGTATGTTTACCGGCGAATTTCTTATGTCTCATTACCTGAATAATAAGCCTTTGCGTAAAGTTCTTTACATGGCAATAGCAGCAATCTGCCTCATGATAATAGGTCAGTTGTGGAACCTGGCTTTCCCG
>CAVZPM010000002.1:0-75657 GCA_963777155.1 Candidatus Bathyarchaeota archaeon | reverse complement strand
CGCAGCATTGTTCTAACAGCAAAAACACCCGTTAGCGGCAGATCCATTCTGCCTCTTGGATGAACCCGTAAAGTTCTGCACTGGTCATCTGTGATTTGGTTTAGATAGAAGAGAACAAATAAATGCGAATAGCCGGAAATACCGCTTAAACCGTCAACCAGTTCCTCGCGCACGACGATCTGGGAAATTAGGGTTTTGTCTTTAACTTCATCTCCGACAGCGATTGTCTTAACGTAGCCGATTGGGTTTAAGACGATTTTTTCGCTCATGCGGCATCGTGGTTTCCTCTTAGTTTGAGTGGATTAAGAAAATATTTAAGCATTCGATTATACGTAGTTTTTTATATCCAGAAGTAAATAGCAATTAGTTACTTAATCGCGATAATAAAAAACAATTGAATCTCGAGCGTCTCTGTGTATCAGTCTTTACTGCATATTGTTACAAAGGCAAAACCACAAGCTCTATATTGCTCAATGGAACCTTTTTTTAAAAGCGAATCGTGCGGGTCCGTAGCTCAGTCAGGCTAGAGCATCGGACTCTTAATCCGAGGGTCGCGGGTTCAATTCCCGTCGGACCCGCCAATGTTCACGCGCATTTATACTAATTTTTCCTCCCAATCTCTTTTTCTTTCACTACTGAAAACCTATTATATGAAAGGAAAAGTATCGTTTGTAAGAGGAGAAAAAGGTGAGCACTACCTTCTACATCGTCGATGTGTTTGCAGAACAAAAGTACTCGGGGAATCAACTCGCTGTCATAGCTAACGCTGGCAAAATGACTGAATCAGAGATGCAAAAGATAGCAAACGAAATGCATTTTTCAGAGACCGCTTTTATCAAATCTTCCAATAAGAAAACAAACAATGGTTATGATGTCCGCCTTTTCACCCCTTCAATAGAAGTACCCTTTGCCGGGCATCCAACTTTAGGATCAACGTTCATTATCAGGCATTTTTTAGCAAAAAATCCAAGTCAAACGATAATTCTTAACCTAGAATTGGGCAAAATCGAAGTAACATTCCAGCAAGTCTTGCAGAAAAATGAGGAAATCTGTTGGATGAAGCAAATACCTCCGATCTTTGGCCAGACTTTTCCTCGAGAGCTATTCCAAAATTTGCTCGGATTAAGCGCGTCAGAGTTTGAACCTAATCTTCCTATTCAAGTGGTTTCAACTGGCTTGCCCTTCGTCATTGTACCTCTAAGAAATCTTGATGCAGTGAAAAAAGCCATAGTAAATCAAACGCTCCTTCCAACTCTGACCAAGCAAGTCCAAGCAGGAGTTTTGGTCTTCTGCCCTCAAACTTACCGAAAAGAAAACAACCTAAATGTTCGAGTTTTCGTCGACGCGTTCGGCATTCCAGAGGACCCGGCAACTGGCTCTGGCAACGGGTGCCTAGCTGCATACCTCTCATATTACCAGTATTTCGGCTCGCCAAAGGTAGACATTAGAGTTGAGCAAGGATTTGAAATCAGAAGACCCTCCATTCTCTACCTGAAAGCTGACAAATTTGAAGAGAAAATAATAGTTCAAGTAGGTGGAAAGGTTCAGCTGATAGCAAAAGGTAAATTACTGTAGCAATAAACGCATTTCTAATAGCAGACGACTTGGATGCAGAATCGTTGATTCGGGTTAACACAATAACATTGCTAAACTATCTAGTTTCAGGATCGCTAACTCTGCTTATTCCTCTCTTGCTTCTTCAACGGGGCTTCAACATTGCAGAGATAGGTATGGTGCTGTCTATCCTACCAATAGTCTTTCTAGTTTCTAGGCTGATCTTTGCCGCTGTAGCCGATTACATCGGTTGGTCACATGTTTTTACACTAATAAATTGGCCCTCAACGGTTCTCTCATGCGTCATCTACTATTTTGCCGTTTCACTGCCTTTTTTTGCAGCTGGTAAAATCTTGGAAAGCCTACGCGAATCCTCATACTGGGCTGTAAGCAGAACTGCCATCTACAAACTATCGCCCAAGAAAGCAGGAAACGAAGCAACAAGGAACAACGCGACCATTTGGTTAGGAACCGCGGCAGGAAGCGCCGTCGCTGGACTAAGCATCGCCGCAATAGGCTTCAACTCAACCATAGCTACTTTGACAGTCATATCGCTATTCATCGGAATTCCAGCGCTGATGTTGTGGAAAAGCAGCAACAAAATCCCAATCACAAAAGACGCTCATGTTTTTGCTCCACTGGATCCCCGAGGGCGCCCCAGAATGTTTTGGCTAGTTTCAATAGCAATCATGTTTAACAGCCTAGCAATCTATCCACTCACTACCTTGTTACTTCCCGCTTTTATGGATCAACAACTACGCTTCAGTTACCTCACAATAGGTGTACTGTTCATGATGTACAACGTAATATCAGCCTTGGCAACTTACGCTACATTTAAACAAGCGCTAAACTATCGTCGCGCAATAATCTTGAGTGTACTGAGCATCGTTGCGTCTTTATTCTTGGCGGGGTCAATGGTTTTCTTTGTAACATGTCTAATGATCTTAGCTTTTGTTCGCGGATACGGCATAGGCTTCTTTGAACACACAGTTCTAAAAGTGTCAAAAGAGAGCACAAATCTCTGCGTAGATATCGGGTTGTTGCATGTTCCTATGAGAATCGCTCAGTTTGCCTCAGTTACTTTCCTTAGGCTTTGTAGCCCAATATCCAGGTTATACATTCGTCTTCTTGGTAACAGGTATTTTCTTTGCAATCTACGCGTTTTTCTCCCTCGCCCTACTGAAGAATAATGAGTTTACATTCCGACGACAACGGTTAGCAATACTTTCTACATCGTTGATGTGTTTGCAGAGCGCAAGTATTCTGGGAACCAACTCGCAGTTGTAACTAAAGCCAGTGAAATAACTGATTTAGAGATGCAGAAGATAGCAAACGAAATGCATTTTTCAGAGACAGCTTTTATCAAATCTTCCAATAAGAAAACAAACAATGGTTATGATGTCCGCATTTTCACCCCTTCAATAGAGGTACCCTTTGCCGGGCATCCAACTTTAGGATCAGCGTTCATTATCAGGCATTTTTTAGCAAAAAATCCAAGTCAAACGATAATTCTTAACCTAGAATCAGGCAAAATCGAAGTAACATTCCAGCAAGCCTTGCAGAAAAATGAGGAAATCTGTTGGATGAAGCAAATACCTCCGATCTTTGGCCAGACTTTTCCTCGAGAGCTATTCCAAAATTTGCTCGGATTAAGCGCGTCAGAGTTTGAACCTAATCTTCCTATTCAAGTGGTTTCAACTGGCTTGCCCTTCGTCATTGTACCTCTAAGAACTCTTGATGCAGTGAAAAAAGCCAGGGTAAATCAAACGCTACTTCCAACTCTGACCAGGCAAGTCCAAGCGGGAATTTTGGTCTTTTGCCCTCAAACCTACCGAAAAGAAAACAACCTAAATGTTCGAGTTTTCGTCGACGCGTTCGGCATTCCAGAGGACCCTGCAACTGGCTCTGGCAACGGGTGCCTAGCTGCATACCTCTCATATTACCAGTATTTCGACTCGCCAAAGGTAGACATTAGAGTTGAGCAAGGATTTGAAATCAGAAGACCCTCCATTCTCTACCTGAAAGCTGACAAATTTGAAGAGAAAATAATAGTTCAAGTAGGTGGAAAGGTTCAGCTGATAGCAAAAGGTAAATTACTGTAGCAATTAACGCATTTCTAATAGCAGACGACTTGGATGCAGAATCGTTGATTCGGGTTAACGCAATAACATTGCTAAACTACCTAGTTTCAGGATCGCTAACTCTGCTTATTCCTCTCTTGCTTCTTCAACGGGGCTTCAACATTGCAGAGATAGGTATGGTGCTGTCTATCCTACCCATAGTCTTTCTAGTTTCTAGGCTGATCTTTGCCGCTATAGCCGATTACATCGGTTGGTCACATGTTTTTACACTAATAAATTGGCCCTCAACGGTTCTCTCATGCGTCATCTACTATTTTGCCGTTTCACTGCCTTTTTTTGCAGCTGGTAAAATCTTGGAAAGCCTACGCGAATCCTCATACTGGGCTGTAAGCAGAACTGCCATTTACAAACTATCGCCCAAGAAAGCAGGAAACGAAGCAACAAGGAACAACGCGACCATTTGGTTAGGAACCGCGGTAGGAAGCGCCGTCGCTGGACTAAGCATCGCCGCAATAGGCTTCAACTCAACCATAGCTACTTTGACAGTCATATCGCTATTCATCGGAATTCCAGCGCTGATGTTGTGGAAAAGCAGCAGCAAAATCCCAATCACAAAAGACGCTCATGTTTTTGCTCCACTGGATCCCCGAGGGCGCCCCAGAATGTTTTGGCTAGTTTCAATAGCAATCATGTTTAACAGCCTAGCAATCTATCCACTCACTACCTTGTTACTTCCCGCTTTTATGGATCAACAACTACGCTTCAGTTACCTCACAATAGGTGTACTGTTCATGATGTACAACGTAATATCAGCCTTGGCAACTTACGCTACATTTAAACAAGCGCTAAACTATCGTCGCGCAATAATCTTGAGTGTACTGAGCATCGTTGCGTCTTTATTCTTGGCGGGGTCAACGGTTTTCTTTGTAACATGTCTAATGATCTTAGCTTTTGTTCGCGGATACGGCATAGGCTTCTTTGAACACACAGTTCTAAAAGTGTCAAAAGAGAGCACAAATCTCTGCGTAGATATCGGGTTGTTGCATGTTCCTATGAGAATCGCTGAGTTTGCCTCATTACTTTCCTTAGGCTTTGTAGCCCAATATCTAGGTTATACATTCGTCTTCTTGGTAACAGGTATTTTCTTTGCAATCTATGCGTTTTTCTCCCTCGCCCTACTGAAGTACGAATGAGTTTGCATTCCGATAAACTATAAAGGCAAAGAATCAGTATGTAAGTTGCATGGCGCAGTCACCTTGGCCATCGCTCTTGAAATGGATAATAAAACTGAACATTCTAATCTGGATCGTAAACTGCTCAGTATTCGCAGTATTGGTCGTATCTAATTGGAACTCTGGCCTATTGATCGCATACTTCTCAAAGGCACTGTTTCTGGAGACAGGCCTTGCTTTCTTAATAGGCGGCATTTTGGCGTTCTCAAGCTCTGCTCTACCAACTAAAGCTAGGGAATACATTTCCAAATCAGAAGAACACTGGTCCATTGAGACGCTCAGACACGGTGAAAAGCGAGCGAACAAATTCTTGCTGTTAGCAGTTGCACTTTTCATCGAATCAATCATTGTTTCTCTGGTTGGTTTCTAAGAAGACTCCACAATCCTTCGAATTTGCCGACAACACAGTGCGGTCGAATTGTTAATTAGTAACCAAAACTCACTTGAAATCAGGGTCAATTATGAAGCAGCATTTCTCCAATATTCTCCTTCCAATCGATGAGTCATCTCAATCAGTTGTTGCTCAAAGTATGGCATTGGCAATATCGAAGCTGTTCAATTCTAGAATAACGCTTTTTCATGTGATCTCAAATGAACTACTGAGTCTACCCAGACGAATTTACGTTCCGAGAGAGAATTTTGCACCGATAAGCACAGCAACTGGACAGTTTCCGAGAACGATAATCGTTCCCAAGACGGAAGAATACATGATTCCTGATGCAGTTGTAAAAGAGATAACTGAAGGCTACAACGAAAAAGCTGAGAATCTGCTATCTGAAGCCCTTTCTTCATTCAATCGAGAAGGCGTAACTGCCATACAAAAAAAGACCTTCAGCCCAAATGTCGCTGATGCAATAATCGAGGAGATTGCAGCTGGCCAATACGATCTAGTTATTATGGGGAACACTGGCAATGTGGAGAATCCTCTTGACCTCCATCTCGGCAGTGTCGCAGCAAAAGTTTCGTCGAGCAACTTGACCTCAATTCTTATTGTACGAAGAAAAACAGAATTGAAGACTATACTTCTCTGTGTTGAAGATCTAATCAAAGATGAAGGAGCAATCGAAGCAGCATATATGTTGGCAAAGGCGGCTGGTTCAAAAGTCCTTCTACTTCACGTTCAAGAAAAATCCCTTCTGAAATTTGGTCCAGAAATTAAAGAGGTTGGGAATCATATCCTTAACCAAGTTAGAAGTGTCTTTGAGGGACTTGAAGTTGAACAACTCTTGATAGATGGAGACCCTGCATTTGTTATTCTTGATAGAGCCGAACGCGCTGATGCGGATCTCATTGTCTTGGGAAAGGGAGGTCATGGCAGGTTGGGCTCACCTTTTAGGAAGCGTAGGTAACCATGTAGTGCATTATGCAACGCTTCCTGTACTGCTGACTAAATGATAATTTCGCGATCTTACGTTTCATATGCTGAAAGCAAAAAAATAAAAAAAGAAAAGAGGGTAAGTGGACTCTCTAATGCTTACGTCTTCTAAACAACAACAGTGCAGCTACAACCACGATAATGATCACAATGACCACTATTGCGCATTATCAGCGTCATGTTGCTGAATAACGATGTTCCTCCAACAGTGTCGCTCTCAAGGTATGTATATGGACCGCTCGTAGATTCTGCAACGTAATAATAGTATGTTCCAGCCGATGTTGGGTTAACCGCGAAGCTGAAGAATCCATTTTCGTCAGTGACGGTATGTGAAACTGCAGTTAAGGCGCTTGTGTCTTTCGCAGTTCCTTGGAACAGAGTGATGGTTGCATTTGCTAGCGGATTGCCGCTTGTGTCGTTATAGATCCCTGCGACGTTTACGACTCCAACTCCCGTAGCTGCAGGTGGTGAGTAACCTGCTAATTCCAAATAGTGTCTTGCTTGGTCGAGATCGTATGGTCTTGCTGTTATCGAACTGTCATAGTAAGGCTGTGAGGGTAGCATTGGCGTGGCTGCTGCGGTCTCCGTAACCTGAAAGTAGGCTGTTGATTATTTTCTCGCGTGGAATTGCATAGTCAAAGGCTATTCGGACATCTCTTGCTGCTTCAGTTGCTTTTGAAGCATCAGCTTTGCCCACTGGTGTGTCAATGCCTGTGCCGAAGACGGGGTGTTGCATGTTGTAGCCAAATTCTTGTCTGCCAACTCCGTTCAGGTTGAGGACTTTGCCCCATGATGCGTCAACCGAGGGAATGTCGGTTTGCATTTGGTAGTTGTAGTCAAGCATGTCTACTTCTCCGTTTTTCAATGCTGCCAAAGCTGATGTTTTGTCTGCGATGAACCGGATGTAATAGTCTTTCATTTGGAATAAACCAGCATTTTGAAGGCCAGTAGCGTTCCAGTAGTTGTCATTTCTTTGTAAGTGAACAACTTGTGCGGTTGCGTCATAGTCTACCCACTTGTATGGTCCAGTGCCTACTGGTCCAGTATAGGTAACTCCGTTGATTGTCATTGATCCAGTACCTGTATTGAATGGTGATGTTGACCAGTCTGCTGGAGCTATGTTGCTGAAGATGTGTCTTGGGATCATGTTGTTTGCTAGCGACAGCAAGAATGGTTCAAAGTCGCCGTATGGTTTTCCATTTGCTACCACTGGAAGCGTTGCGACAACCGTGTTCTCGTCAGTTGCAGTTATTGTGCCTTGTCTGGTGCCATCTCCTAAGGTAACGGAAGAGCCATCGGAATATGTGAATTTGACGTTGTTTCCATAAACACTTTGATAGTAGCCAACGAATTGAGAGCCAGTATCAGCGTTCATCAAAGACCATAATGAGAAGACTACGTCGTCGGCGCTGAATGGTTGACCATCATGCCAGGTGACGCCTTGTCTGCAATTGAACGTCCATGTAAAGCCGTCATCGCTGTGGCTCCAAGATGTCAATAGGGCAGGGGTCTCAAGGTCGCTTAAACCATTCATTGTCGGCCAAACTTCGGCTAAGCCATCGAATATTGGTGTATAGATGATTGTGTCATACCAACTATTCGATTCTGGCGGGTTCAAGGATTGAATTTCCCCAGTCGCGCAATAGGTTATAGACGTTTTGCTGTCGCTTCTAGTGAGGAGTTGTGGATAAGGTTGGGCGTTGAAGTATAGCCATCCTTCTCCTCCTCCTGTTGCAGGAGTGTATAAGTTGCCAATCACCGGATTAACGATGGCTGGTGCTGCCTGATACATTATCTGTGACGCTGGTACATCATCGTAGTAGACTTTTTGCCATTGATTTAGTAGACTTGCTTTTTCCGAGTCGCTCGTAGAAGTAATGAAATTATCTAATAGAGTGTTTGACGTGCCGTTATACCAGAGATAATAGTTCTGTCCTGAGGGGGCGAAAAACGATGCGTCTCCACCGTAGTAGACTTGGCGAGGTTCAGGCACTGTTCCAGGTGTCCATCCAAGCGCCAATACGTCGTATCCGCCTTGATCATAGGTTTTGCCAACCATATCAAGAGGGGGAGTTAAAACGCGGTCGTATACTGGTGTCCAGCCCAAGTAAACGACTTTAGCGTCGATGCCCAGTTGCTGTAGGTTGCTTGCGAAAATCTGTGTCCATTGACGCCTTAGGAGGTTTGCGTTGCCAGGTGCAATAAGAGTAACGCTAAACAACGAATCATGCTGTGCTGAAACAATTTCTGCCAAAGGTGCTAACATAGATGCTGCTAAAGCTGCTATAAGAACCAATGTTAAGAATTTTTTGTTTAACCACATAAGGATTTCCTCTAAGTCTGTGAATTCCTTCTCAGAGTTTTATGTATATTAAACTTGCTATAGCCTTAAAACTCGTAAATTCCAATTTATCTATCTTACGAAGCATCACTCGAAAAGCCTTAAAACCAATAGCATCCCATTAGTTGTGCATAAGCGAGGACTAGGAATGCTGAAGAGCAATCAAGGTTCAACGCTACTAAGAGTTCTGAGATCCATAGCTTCCAGCCCAATGTTTCGGTACATAATCAGACGCCTACTTTACATGATTCCCGTGGTCTTCGGAATCTCAATAATTGCATTTATCACAATGTATGCAGCTGGAGATCCTATTTCTTTAATTAGGCTTGGAAAACCAAACATCGATGCAACAACTCTCAACGCAATGAAAGCGTACTACGGTTTAGACCAGCCAATCCCGATTCAATATCTTAATTGGCTGGCAAACGTCCTGCAACTAAATTTTGGAAAATCTCTCTATGGTGGGGGACCAGTAAACAATCTAATCGGACCAGAGATCTTGCCGACAATAGAGTTGCAAATCATTTCACTCTTAGTCGCATTCGCCATTTCGATACCTATTGCAGTCCGGTCAGCAAAAAAACCTTACTCCAAGCAAGACCTAACTGTAACATCCTTCTCATTGTTTGGTGTTTCGATGCCAACTTTCTGGCTAGGGCTCATCCTGATAATAATATTTTCTTTCAGTCTTGGCTGGCTTCCTTCTGCAGGCTCTCAAGGTGCGGCTGGATTTTTATGGTGGGGAAACCCTGCGCTTGATGTAATCGCACATTTCATTATGCCAGTCGCTGTACTTGTGTATGTTTCACTAGCCCAAAACATACGTTTGATCAGGGCAAACATGATGGAGGTTTTGCGATCTGACTATGTCCTTGCTGCCAGAGCAAGCGGTCTTAGCGAAAGAAAAGTGGTATACAGTTATGCACTCAGAAACGCAATTACCCCTGCCGTAACTTTTCTTGCAATTGCCTTAGGAAGCATGCTTGCAGGTGCCCCTATGACTGAATACGTTTTCAGTTGGCCAGGATTAGGGCGACAATATGTGGCATCGACGCTTGGGTTAGACTTTCCAACGATTATGGCCATAACTATTCTAATCACCGCAATGACGTTAGTCGCCAACTTGGTTATGGATATTCTGTACGTCTACATTGACCCAAGGGTCAGGATAAGGTAGGAAAAAAGATGTCCGGCGAAAAACCTTCCAGAGAAACGACTAAACGAAGATCAGCTAGCCAATGGGCTGTAGCTTGGCGTAGGTTCAGAAGAAACAAAGCCGGCGTTTTCGGCTTAATAATCGTGTTAGGCGTCGTTTTCATAGGCATCTTCGGCGATTTCTTAGCACCTTATCCAGCTTTTCCAGATCCTGGAGCTCTCAAACCGTTCTACAACGGTGATGTTCGTACTCCTCCCAATGCACAATACCTCTTCGGCACTGATGTCGTCGGAACCGATGTTTTAAGTGACATTCTTCACGGATCAAAATACGCTCTCTACGTTGGTGTCGTAGTAACTCTAATTACAATGGCTATCGCGATCGCAGTGGGGGCAGTTGCAGGGTATTTTGGAGGATGGGTAGACAATGTGTTAATGCGGGTGACTGAAGTTTTCCTAGTCTTTCCCTCTCTACTGTTTATCTTGATTTTTGTACGCGTATTAACTTTAGGCGCTGGTATAGGTACTTCAATTGATTTTGCAGGAATTAGCATACCAATAGGTCTTAGTATTGTCATCTTGGTCTTAGCTATTTTCAACTGGCCTGGCGATGCCAGGATGATTCGCGGTGAATTCATGCGAGTCCGTGAACTTGATTTTGTTGAAGCCGAAAAAGCGTTGGGCGCTAGCAACAAACGAATTATTTTTAGACATATCTTGCCAAACATTCTTTCATCAATAATCGTAGTGGCAAGTTTGACAATTGCCTATGCGATACTTCTGGAAGCTGGGGTAAGTTTCCTAGGATTTGGCGACGTAAATACTATGACTTGGGGCCAAATACTTCAAAGCAATTTCTCCGACATGAGAGTTGTTTGGTGGGCTGAACTGTTCCCAGGTCTCGCAATTCTAATAACTGTTTTTGCCTTCAACCTACTGGGCGATGGGCTGTCAGACGCCTTAAACCCAAGGCTAAGAGATTAAGGAGAACATACAATGACTGAAACGCTGCTGAAAATCGACGGGTTAAAGACTTACTTTTTCACTGAAGCGGGAATCGTCAAAGCCATCGATGACGTCTCTTTTGAAATTAGGTTGGGCGAGTCTCTGGGGCTTGTAGGTGAATCGGGGTCGGGAAAAACAGTCACTGCTTTCTCAGTTCTAGGGATAGTTCCGAAGCCAGGAAAAATAGTTGGGGGCAAGATTGAATTCAGAGGAGAAAACCTCGTCGGAAAAACTGAAAAACAAATGTTACCCCTTCGGGGAACCGAGATGTCGATAATATTCCAAGACCCTTCTTCGTCTTTAAATCCTCTGTACAAGGTTGAAACACAACTCAAAGATGTCCTGCTTGCTCACGAAAAAATGACAAAAGAAGAGTGCCACAAGAGAATAGTTGAACTCTTAACACTCGTGGGTATTCCAGACCCAGAAATAAGGATGCGTGAATACCCCCATCAATTTAGCGGA
This sequence comes from Candidatus Bathyarchaeota archaeon, assembly GCA_963777155.1. Lineage (GTDB taxonomy): Archaea > Thermoproteota > Bathyarchaeia > Bathyarchaeales > Bathycorpusculaceae > Bathycorpusculum. The sequence continues at coordinate 64,449 of CAVZPM010000002.1, read as the reverse complement.
GGCATGAAACAGAGAGTAGCAATCGCGAGAGCATTGGCGCTTCAGCCAAAACTTCTCTTTGCAGATGAACCCACAACGGCACTCGACGTAACCATTCAAGCACAAGTATTAGACCTCCTTGAAGATCTTAAGCAGAAAATGGGCATGTCGCTCGTGATGATTACTCATGACATGGGAATCATCGCAAAGATGACAACTCGCGTAGTTGTCATGTATGCGGGAAGGGTCTGCGAGATCGCAAAAACAGAAGACCTCTACGAGAATCCCAGACATCCCTATACTGCGGTTCTGTTGGCGGCTATTCCCCGTCTGGACAAGAAGAAAACATTACGAATTATTCCAGGAAACATACCAAACCTTATAGAACCTCCCTCAGGCTGCCGTTTCCATCCAAGATGCGAATACGCTGACGTCACATGTGAAAAAGAGCAACCAGCCCTTGAAGAAGTTGGACACGACCACTTCGTCGCTTGCTACCACTGGAAGGAACTATCCCTCAAAGGAGAAATCGCTACCCATGACAAATGAAAGCTACCTTGAAGTCAAACACCTCGTTAAATACTTCCCCGTTTACTCAACGGGCGTATTGACAAAAAAGCAAGTTGGTCAGGTACATGCGGTAGATGATGTATCATTTGATATAAGAAAACAAGAAACATTTGCCCTGGTTGGCGAAAGTGGCTGCGGCAAGACAACTACTGCACGTGTAATACTCAACCTTATAGAACCTACGTCGGGTGAAGTTTATGTTGACGGCGAAAATATTTTCCAGAAATTCCGCTCTGCGGACAAGCAGGAAAAACTGAAAATCAGGCGAAAGCTCCAAATGATTTTCCAAAACCCCTATGGCTCTCTTGACCCGAGAATGACGGTTTGTGATATTGTCTCGGAACCCTTCGTTATTCATGGTCACCTTCCCAAAGAGAAACGTTGTGAGCGTGTTTACGATCTCTTGGAACTTGTGGGGTTGGAGGAATACCATGCAGAAAGGTATCCGCATGAATTTAGTGGTGGGCAACGACAAAGAATCTGTATTGCAAGAGCTCTTGCAGTCGAGCCAGAATTCATCATTGCTGATGAACCCGTCTCGTCTTTAGACGTTTCGATTCGCGCTCAGATACTGAATTTGATGGCTGATCTTCAAAAAACCATGGGGTTATCGATCCTCTACATCTCCCATGACTTGAGCTCTGTACGACAAATAAGCCAACGCGTAGCCGTTATGTACCTTGGCCAAATAGTCGAGCAAGCAGAAACTGATGAATTATTCGATAACCCATTGCATCCCTACACCCAAGCATTAATTGAAGCTGTACCTATTCCAGATCCCAAAGCAAAGAACATAAGAGCAAAACTGAAGGGAGAGGTTCCAAGCCCAATTAATCCACCAAAGGGTTGTCGTTTTAACCCCCGATGTTCCAAAGCAACTAAAGAATGCACAGAACAGAAGCCACCTTTAATAGAAGTAACAAAGAATCACCTCGTCGCCTGTTTCCATACAGAATGACCAGAGCTTCATCCTATCGCTCTATTTGGTGGGTTTACATCCCCATTTTATTCTATTCCAAAGCCTTTCATGAAAATAGTATAGAACCATCGTTATTACATTGTAAACGGTGCCCACGGCAACAGCAAGGTCCCATTTACCAGTAAAGGCAAAAGTTGTAACAATACTTACAACAATACAAATCACTCGCCAAAGTACGGTCTTAGCGAGCGATCTTTTTCTTGTTCCTTCCATATTTTCTACTAATTTTCATAGATTAAAAGCCTTTACAAGAAAATACTTGACCATCCAAGGTGTGAAATTGTGAAATATTAATTAGATCGACATAACAAAACCAACAAGGGGATTATTTGCAAATCAAAGAAATAATCGATCTAAGAAGCGACACAGTTACACTGCCAACTGAAGAAATGCTCGAGGCAACAAGACATGCAAAACTAGGCGATGATTACTACGGAGAAGACCCAACAGTTAATCAACTTCAGGAAATAGCTGCGGAAAAAATGGGTAAAGAGGCTGCTCTTCTAGTTCCAAGCGGGACTCAAGCAAACCTCACATCGCTTATGGCTAACTGCAACCGTGGAGAATTAGTAATCCTCGAAGCCGAATCACATATTTACTGGTATGAAGCGGGTGGAATATCCTCTATAGCAGGGCTTCTTCCTTGGCCAATTCAAACTTCAGCAGGAGTGTATAGTTCTGAAGAACTTAAAGGAGCCTTCAGACCAAAAAGCATCTCTTTTCCAGATGCTAGCTTAATTTGCGTTGAGAACACGCACAATAGACATGGCGGAACAATAATAACCCCACGACCAACTAAAAGAAATTAACGAAATTTCGATGCAAAACAAGGTTAAAGCTGTACATGGATGGCGCACGAATATTCAATGCTTCAACTGCGCTCAATATAGATCCTCGAGAGTTTACAAAACACGTTGATAACCTTGATGTTTTGTCTCTCTAAGGGTCTTTGCTGTCCTGTTGGATCACTCATTGTGGGTGATCAAATGTTTGTAGATAAAGCAAGAAAGATAAGAAAACTCTTGGGAGGTCAGATGCGACAGGCAGGCATAATCGCCGCATCAGGAATAATCGCACTCGAAAAAATGGTTGACCGATTGAAGATTGACCATGAAAACGCGAAAATTCTCGCTGAAAAAATCTCAAAAATTCCCGGTATAGAAATTAATTTGGAAACTGTTCAGACCAACATGGTTATCTTTCAACTCACAGACCGAGTAGATTGCAATGATTTTCTAGGAAAGTTAAGAGAACAAGGAGTCTTAGCGGTCTCTACGGCTAGAAACAAGGTAAGGTTTGTAACGCATAATGGAATAGAGCGAGCTGACGTGGAAAGAACCGCGTCCGTAATTGGAGAAATCTTGTCAAAAATTATTCTTTAGAGCTTTGCTCTTCTGGTAGTTTGGTTTTTCTGAAGTAGAACCAGAACAATGCAATGGATACTGTGTAAAGTATGCTCGCGATAAAAAATGGAGCGGCTAAGCAAACCAACAGACATTAGGTAAGCCCCAACAAAGGTGCTTAACGCGTTGGGGAGTCTCCACAAAGCGGTGTTTATGCCTGAAGCCATCCCGCGGTCTTTCTCATCGACTAAACCCATAATCATGGATTGCGACAGCGGGCTTGCCATGTTCATAAGAAAGGCTCGAACAGTGTAGGTAGAGCTAGGCAATTATGTAACTTGATGAGAGAGGGGTAGCGAACATGAATATTGTGGACGCAGCTTGAGTGAGAACGATCGCCTTTACTAAGCCAAATCTTTTCGCTAATGGGGGGCCAGCAAGGGTAGCTACAGCTATGACGATACTTACGATCCCAAGAATTGGCCCACTTATAGTATCTGGTATTCCGTATCGTAGATGCAGCCAAGCCGTCATCAGAGGAACAACCATGCCTGCTCCAACTGCTATAATCGCGCTGCTAATCACGTACTTCGCAATAATCCGCATTGATTGTTTGTTTCGGTGGGCGTTATCAGGATTTGATAAGTGATCAACCCTTTTTTTCGCTTTGTAGGATTCCGGGATTCTAATTAGAATTAGAGTGGAAAGAAGACAGAGGATGGCGAAGATTGCGTATAAGAGGCCGTGACTTATTTTGTTGGAGAATCCTATGAATTCGAAAATGGCTATTCCGGGAATTGCCAAGCTGCCGATTCCGAAAGATAGGCTTTGGGCAAATCCCGAGAAGCTGAAGACGCTGTTTCTTTTTGTGTTATCGCATTTTTCTGCAAGCCATGCACCGCTGGAAGCAGAAAAAGCAGCTTCAGAAATGCCTTCAAGAACCGCTGCGCATTAACAAATACTGGATCGGTGGTGAATGCGAAAACAACCAGAGTTCCTCCTGAGACTACATTGCCCATGATGAGCATTTTTTTTCGACCGTACCTGTCAGCGACTAATCCTAATGGTATGCTAGCCGCGAAGGTTGCAATACCCATCGTCGTAATAACGATGCCCATAAAACCGTAAGATAACCCCTGAACTGTTGTCAGAAAGTACGAAATGTCAGTAAAAAACAAACCATAAGCAACCGATGGAAGTATCGATTGGTAAACTAGCAACTTGGCGTCTTTAGATATTCCCCGGTAAATACTGAACATTTTTAACATTCAAGTCCAAGCTTTGAAGACCACTCTACTTGAAGAATCAATTAATTTTCAACTTAAACCTTTGCCAGAACTATAACATCTCTAATGATTGAAACAAGAATTTGTTGATAATATTGCGTAGATAAACAAAACACGCTTTGTTCTCCTTTTATTATCTTATGGAGGTGGTGCTTGCATATATTTGGGCTTGATTGCGTTTTGCTTCTGCTTCAATTTGGAATATTTTGTGTTCTTTTGTTGGGAAGTTCGTGAAAACTGTTGTTGTTTGTGTGAGTTTGAGAGTTTTTGTGAGTTTTGGTATATTGCTGGTTTTTTTTAGTGGAAATGCGAGGTGTCCAAACTGAGCAAGAATAGGGGTGTTTTTTGTGTTTTTCTTGAGGCTTATTTTCATGATTGTTCCCTCTTTTTAAAGAGTGTCTCCATATTAATATGGACGTTTTAATATTAAAAATGTATTTGTATTAAAAGATTGCGGTGTTAATGAGTAAGCGTTTATATATACATTAAGTTCCTAATTATAATGTGTCATCATGAAGCCCATAATGACTATAACCGACCCTGAAGCAGTTAAAGTCGCAGTTGATGAAACACGACGGAAAATCCTCTATTTGTTACGAGCAAAGGAAATGACTGTCAGTAAAATATCAGACGAACTAAATCTAACTCCTCAAACGGTTTATCACCATATCAAAAAACTTTGCAACGTAGGCATGGTGGAGGTCGCGAAAGAGGTTCGAGTCGATCACCTAATCGAAAGCTACTATCGGGCGACTGCTGAAGTTTTCCATTTTACGGTTGGGAAAGAAACCAACAGCAAAGAAACTGTTGCTGAGAAAGTCAAGGCTACCCTTGAAGGGCTAAAGAGAATAGGATACAACCTAAAATATGATCAATCAACGATAAACGAGTTGGCTGAGCTATCCATCGAACTGGATGATTGCTGCACCTGCAAAGACACCGAGGAAGCTATATCAAAACTTGACGATGTTGATTATTTTACGAAGCAAGAAATCCAAGAGTATTCGGGTTTGCTCACAATGAGTGATAAAGAACTCAATGAACGTAACTATGTTAAAGAAAGATTCACCAGACTTTTACGGTCGTTAATAATCAAGTAGCAATGTGTACCCTGCCACTACTCTAATTTATGGATTAAGAAGTTTTTTAAGGCGCAGACTCAAACCTTCCCTTTCGCTAGGCTGCTGCATCCATAAGGACCGGTTTTCCCTGAATTGCTCACCTGTTAGTTTACCTTGCTTTTGCAAGTCGCCGAGCAACCTCATGAACCCTTGCATGTCTAATTGCTCTTCTGTTACTACGTTTCCAATTTTTCTCTCTGCTGAAGCGATGGGTTCGCTGTCTGGCGGCGGATAATTCTTGTATAAAAAGCGTGTGAAGTACAGGACAGTCCAACCTCGCGTTAGAGGCAAGCTATTTTTGGCTTTTAGAAGCTCAGAAGTGAAATGTTCATATTCTTGTCCCATCGAAAAATACTTCGTTTGTCCACTGGGTGAATCAACCGTTCGGTTAGCGAAATGCCTCAGATGCTGATTATGAAAAATTGGTAGGACCGTACCACTTTCGTAGTTAAAGCAGAATATGATTTTTTTAGCAAGGTGTTTGTCTTGTCCTAATCCACCTATTTTTTCCCACAGAGCATCCACTTTCTGTGCCAGGGACTTTCTGCTATCTACTGCGATGCGGAGCAAGTTTTTGAGATCGTTGATTTGTAGTCGGGCGTTGCGATAAACATTGGAGCTGTTAAGACTTGAATAACCGAGCAGTTTGAAAATGTCTTCCAGTAATTGGAAGAACTCGCCGACTTCGTCAGGGTTTAATTTGAAGAGTTTATCGGGGTCTAACCATTCTATCGTTCGAAGGTTTTCAGCGAAAGGAAATTTCTCCCTAAAAACCTTTAGCGCAGCAAGTGCTTTATCGACTTCACGCTTGATTGACCCATCTTTATCGTAGTCGCGTGTTTTCTCAAACATTAAATCGCTTTTTAACATTTTCAACGCATCCATAAAGTGGGACTTAGCTAATAAGAATTGCATTCCGTTTATCCTTTCGAACAAACGAACTTGGAACAGCTGTCTTTTCTAGAATTTCATAGTCTTTTTAGATTGTTTTGCACTTTTCTGCATGTGGAAACTAAAATATTAGCTGTTTGGATGTATTTTGCTGTTTTTGGCTTACCACGATTAATCTGGTGCGTGCACAACTATGTTGAGAATGCCCACAAGCAGCCTAAAAACTGCTACAAGCAACATTGAAAAAGCTCTTCCACATCCACTACTTCTACCAAACAAACCCCAATCCAGAGCCCAAACCAGAAACTAACCTTAAAAAACAACCAGAAAAAATGTTTTTGCACACAAACCGCCTACAACAACAACCAAAACAAAAACTCAAAGAATCCACTGAAAAGGCCATTTTGCGAAGGAATACCTTGTTGCCCTTAAGAAATCTGCAACCGGAATATTGAGTAACCAACTAGAAACTCTGCCTAAGAAGTCTTAAATTTTTCCTCAACAAACAGTTTCACTGAAATTAAGGTTCTCTTTGCCACAAACAAAAAATATTAGACTTGGCGGTAGATGAACCTGTGGTCGGCAACATGAAGAAGCAACTGTTCATTTCAGGTCCAATTTTGGGAATGGAGAAAAACCAAGACTACAGAAGAACCATCACTGAAATAGCTTCCAGGTTAGGCTTTGAAATCATTGATCCATGGAAAAGGGAGCGCGTTCTTTATAATGGAACCGAGGAGTGCTGGTGGGATAAGGTACCAGTTTTTGACTTTGTCCAACGGGACCTCGACGATGCCGACCGATGCGACGTAATGGTTGTTTATTTTCCTATCCTCTCAGCCGGCGCCTGCATGGAAATGTTCTACGCTAAACGTAAAGGCAAAAAAGTTATTGTGGTTTCTGAGATTAAATGTTTGAGTCCATGGATTGTGTTTCACTCGGACGTTATAATAAAGGGCTTCAGCGGGCTTGAAGAGGCACTTAAGAAGTTTCTTTAGGTGTTGCTTGTTTGAATTCTTCTCGAATTTTCATCTGTCTTCGTTTGCGGTTGTAACCCAGCGAGAAGTCGTGGGCTGCATCACGGATTTTCCTTAGCAGCAGCATCATTCGGTTGTTCTTGTCAAAGTTTCTGGGCGCTGCTTCGTCTGGCAGGTAGATTTCTTCATGTTCTTTAGCTAAACCAATCAGGGGAAGCTGCAATCCGAGTGTTTGCAAGGCAGCTTTGGCGGCGCTTACCTGTCCAGGTCCACCATCGATGACCACAAGATCTGGAAGTTGGCTTTTCTCTTCAATTTGTCGCTTGTACCTTCTAGCGACAACTTCGTTGACAGCTGCAAAGTCATCTTGCCCAAGGAAGGTTTTGATTTTGAATTTACGATAGTTTTTCTTGTCGGGTTTGGCATCCTTGAAGCTGACCATGCCTGAAACTACATGTTCCGTTCCCAAGTTGGAGATGTCAAAACACTCAATTATGTGCGGCAGGACTGGCAAGTTGAGGTTGTTTTGTAAATCTACCAGAGCACTGTCCACATCAAGGCTGGATTCCAGATTTTTCTCCGCCAACCGCACAAGACCCAACTTATCTGCGCGCCTGGGAATCGTCAATGAAACAGGCGCAGCCCGTTTAGCAGAAAAGAATTCCTCCAACACCTTTTTCTCTTCAGCACCCTGCCAACAGGGCTTATTCAACAGGATTTCTCTTGGAAGCTGGTTGGTAGTGTAGAAAGCCTTCAAGAACTCCTGCTCAATTTGTGGCTGAACATCGACGCTAAAGTCTTTTTTGCCAAGTAATACCCCATGGCGAACACCCATCTGAACAGCCAGCATCTTATCGCCCACCTGCCTAAACGCCAAAACATCCTGGTCAAAGCGTCGCTCGTTATCCACAATTTGATGCTCGGTGAGGAGCCTAATGGATTGGATTTGGTTGCGGAGTCTCAAGAGCGGTTTCGTACTGCTGGCTTTGTGAGGCGGTTTGCATTTGGATTTTTAGTTGCATCAATGGTTTGATGTAGTTTCCGTTTAGGAAGCTACGTGCCTGCTTGACTTGTTCGGAGTATTGTTCGGCAGTTGTTTTGCCAGATGCATGGTGCCGTGCATAGATGAATATGATAGTTTAGGCAAGCCCGTTTGGGCATGGTCTTGCAAGTGCGCAGCTTAAACACCCTCACCACCAAGCGCTGCAAGTCCTGTCTTGTAAAACCGTCAGTGTATGGTCCAAAAGATTCGAGTTTGCGGGAAACCTTGCGACTCGTCAGAATTCTCGGAAAAGGTTCTCTTGTAAGTGAGATGTAAGCGAAGGTTTTGGCATCTTTAAGGTTGATGTTGTATTTGGGTGTGTGTTGCTTAACCAGTTTGTTCTCTAGCAGCAACGCCTCAACTTCGCTGTTGACGACAATCCAATCGATATTGCGAATTCGAGAAACTAGCTGCCTTGTCTTGATGGGTTGTTCAGTAGTTGAAAAATAGCTCTTGACCCTTGAACGAAGGCTTTTTGCTTTACCGACGTAAAGGATTTCGCCTGCTTCATCCCGATACAGATAGACACCTGGGTTTGTGGGCATATCTGAGCTTCTGAAGTCAGAGGGCAATGTTATTTTAATCATGCAGGCTGCTTCACTATCACCGTAACTACTCGGGAGTTATGGTTAAGTATTTTTTCCAAAAATAATCCCGTGTAAGACCGCTGTATTTCCGCGATTTCTTCAGGTGTTCCATGAGCCAACACTTCACCACCTGCAGCGCCTCCTTCAGGTCCCAAATCGATGAGGTAGTCGCAGCTTTTGATTACGTCAAGGTTGTGTTCGATAATGTAAACAGTGTTGCCGTTGTCTACCAGCCGATTCAACACTTTTATGAGACGTTTTGTGTCGTCAAAGTGCAGCCCTGTGGTGGGTTCATCGAGCATGTAGATGGTATGTCCAGTTTTGTGTTTACTGAGTTCACGAGTAATTTTGATGCGTTGGCTCTCTCCACCGGAAAGGGTGGTTGAGCTTTGCCCGAGTTTGATGTAGCCTAAGCCCACATCGAGCAACGTTTCTAGTTTGCGTGAAACCCGTGGAGTGTTCTCAAAGAATTTCGCTGCTTCCTCCACTGTCATATCCAAGACTTCGGCGATGTTTTTGCCCTTATACAACACGGATAAAGTTTCTTTGTTGTAACGCTTACCTTTGCATTCGCTACATTGAACGTAGACGTCTGGCAGGAAGTTCATTTCGATTCGTAGAACGCCGTCGCCTTGGCAGGTTTCACATCGTCCACCTTTGACGTTGAAGCTGAATCGTCCTTCTTTGTAGCCACGGGCTTTTGCTTCTTTGGTGGAAGCGAAAATGTGACGGATTTCATCGAAGAGTTTAGTGTAGGTGGCGGGGTTGCTTCGTGGGGTTCGCCCGATTGGGTCTTGGTCGATAACTATGACGTTGCGAACGACTGCTGGTACATCCAGCTTTTGGTGTTTTCCAACTTTGTCAACTTGCTCCCCGAACATTTTTCTCATTGCTGGAATAACGGTCAAGTTCATCAATGTGCTCTTGCCCGAGCCTGAAACTCCAGTGACACCACATAAAACACCGAGGGGTAATTGTAAACTGAGGCATTTTAGGTTGTTTTCCTCCGCGCCCTTCACCGTTATGTAGCTGACTGGTTTGCGCCTTTCCTCAGGAATTTCGATTTTAAGCTCGCCTGAAAGATACTTACCTGTGAGGCTGCGGGGGTTTTTCATAATTTCTTGTGGAGAGCCTTCTGCGACGATGTGCCCTCCGTGGATTCCTGCGCCAGGTCCCATGTCAACGATGTAATCGGCATGTCGCATGGTCTCCTCGTCATGTTCAACAACGATTAACGTGTTGCCTAAATCACGCAGTCGCTGAAGGGTACTGATGAGTTTTGCGTTGTCACGCTGGTGCAATCCGATGCTGGGTTCATCAAGTATATAGAGGACACCCATTAGGTTGCTACCAATCTGAGTCGCCAAACGGATACGTTGAGCTTCACCGCCAGAAAGAGTCTTAGCGGCACGGGACAACGAAAGATAACCTAAACCGACATTCTTAAGAAAACCTAGTCGTTCATTGATTTCTTTAAGCACTTGCTTGGCAATGAATAATTCGTTCCCATTCAATTTTGCCGGCAAGTCACGGAAAAAGTCCACCGCTTCTTCAATCGAGAGGTCCGTAACGTCGATTATACTTTTATCCAGAACTTTAACAGCTAACACTACTGGCTGAAGCTTTTTGCCTTTGCATGTACCGCATGGTCTGGAGGTCATATATTTTTCTATGTCTTCTTTGCGCCAATCACTCTCTGTCTGACGATATAAGCCGCATGGTTTGTGGGATTATGCCTTCCCAACCATCACGCATCCACATGCTAGCACCATTTGACCAACTTCCGTTGATTGGTTCCTTATCGCCGTACAGGAGTACTTGGAGCTGCTGTTCAGTAAAATCCTTAATTGGAGTAAAAACATCAAAGCCGTATTTTCTGCCAACGGTTGCTATTTGCTGTGCCCGCCAGCTGAGCTCCATGGTGCCCTTGTAAACCGCCAATGCTCCATCCATGATTGTTAGGTTCTTATCTGGAATCACTTTGTCAGCGGTAACTTCAGTGATTTCGCCCAGTCCATGGCAGGTTGGGCATGCGCCAAAGGGTGAGTTAAAGCTGAACATGCGGGGTTCAAGGCTTTCGAATACGATTTCTGGATGGTTTGGACAGGCACCAAAGGTGCTATACATTGTTTCGTCTTCGAAGCGTTCTAGCTCTTTTTTCTTGCTCGCATCTTGGTTTGCCGCGTCGATTACAATCATGGTGCCTTTGCCTGTTTTGAGTGCCCCCTCAACGGCTTCAGCAACGCGGGAACGTTCTTCATCAGAAACCACGGCTGTATCTATTATCGCTTCAATCCAGTGTTTCTCATATCGAACAAGCTTCACTTCTTCTTTGATGTGGTCGGATTCGTAGATTTTCTGGTCTACCCGAATTTTTGTGTAGCCTTCTTTCTTGAGGTCGTCAAAAACCTGTTCATGCGTCCCCTTCATTCCTCGGATGATTGGTGCGAGGAAAGTGAGCGTTTTTCCTTTGTCAGCCATGATTAGGCTAGCGATGTTTTCTGGACTCTGAGGATGGATGCTGCTGCCGCATTTAGGGCAATGATGTGTTCCAATACGTGCAAAAAGGAGCCTTAGGTAATCGTAGATTTCTGTGACTGTTCCAACAGTTGAGCGGGGGTTTTTGCTTGTACTCTTCTGCTCAATGGAGATTGCAGGAGATAAACCTTCGATCGAATCCACGTCTGGCTTATCCATTAAACCAAGAAACTGCCTTGCATAAGCACTGAGGCTTTCAACGTATCGTCGCTGACCCTCCGCATAAATCGTGTCAAACGCAAGCGTTGATTTGCCTGAGCCTGAAAGCCCAGTTATTACTATGAACTTGTTTCGGGGCAACTCTAAATCAATGTTTTTCAGGTTGTGCTCCCTAGCTCCCTTAATGGAAATATTGTCGCGCATTACTTTTAGTCCCTGTTTCCTTCTCCCATTTCTGAGACTTTAACCAGTTTTAACTTGCAAGATTAGAACCTTTTTGCATCAAAACCCTAAATTTCTGGGTTCAACGCTTCATTCTCGACCTTTCGAGCTAGCGCTTTATTGAGCTCGGCAATCGCATCCCGCAATTCAATGGCGCGTTCAAAGTCTAGCTTTTCGGCTGCCTCACGCATCTGAGCATCTAACTCGATGATCTGGCGTCTCATATCCGATTTTGGCAGGTGCTTGGCGCCTTTAATTACCCTTTCCTTCTTTGAAACACCCTTAATAATAGTCGAGGGGGTTATACCGTGCTCTTGGTTGTAGCGTTTCTGAAAACTGCGGCGGTAATATGTGGTTTCAATGGCTCGCTTAATCGACTTTGTTTCAATGTCGGCATAGAGGATGACTTTGCCGTTGACGTTTCTTGCTGCTCGCCCTATGGTTTGGATGAGACTGCGTTCGTCACGCAGAAAGCCCTCTTTGTCAGCATCCAAGATGAATATTGTTGCAACTTCAGGAATGTCTAAGCCTTCGCGGAGCAGGTTTATACCGACGAGGATGTCGAAGTCGCCAACCCGCAATTGTCTTACGAGCTCTATGCGGTCTAGGCTTTGGATGTCTGAATGCATGTACCGGACACGGAAGCCCTCCTTAGCAAGGTAATCTGCTAAGTCTTCAGCCATACGCTTTGTTAAAGTTGTGATTAGTATGCGATCGCCGCGGTCAATGGTTTTCTTTGCTTCAACCATCAAATTCTGCATCTGACCTTCGATCGGACGGATCTCGACTTCTGGATCCAGAAGCCCTGTGGGGCGAGTAATTAACTCGACAGGTTGTCCGCTCTTTTCTAGCTCATACTCGGCGGGGGTAGCGGAGACAAAGAGCACTTTACCCATCTTCTGCTCAAACTCCTCAAACTTTAACGGCCGGTTGTCGAGTGCGCTTGGAAGACGAAAACCGAAGTCTACAAGGTTCTTTTTGCGGGAGTAGTCACCGTTGTACATGGCGCGGGCTTGGGGAATGGTTTGGTGACTCTCGTCGATGATAAGCAGATAGTCTTTGGGGAAGTAATCTATCAGTGTGAAGGGTGGCACACCGGGTTTGCGTCCATCGAAGTGGCGACTATAGTTTTCCATGCCGCCACAGTAGCCGAGTTCCTTTATCATCTCCAAGTCGTAGTTCGTGCGTTGCTTCAATCGGTGGGATTCAAGCGGCGGTAGTTCAAGAAGACGTTTGTCCAACTCCTGCCTGATATGCTCAATCGCTAACGCATGTTTTTCTTCAGGTACAACATATTGACGAGCAGGGTAGAGCGTTAGCTTGTCAACGGAGATTTTCACATCGCCATTTAGCAGATTAACTTCCTTAATTTTCTTAATCATGTTACCCTCAAGTTCGATGCGTAAGATGTCGTTCTCATAAGAGGGCACTACATCAATAGTTTCGCCTCGTACACGGAACCTGCCGGGCTCCAACACCATGTCGTTTCGCTCATACTGCATATCCACCAAGTCGTGTACGAGTTGGCTACGTGACATTTGCCTGCCCACTTCCAAATCCGCCGCCATTGTCCGAAAGTCGTCAGGGTTTCCTAAGCTGTAGATGCAACTAATACTAGCGACGATTATGGTGTCGTTTCTACTAACTATGCTTGAGACCGCATGCATACGCATTTTTTCTATCTGCTCATTTACATCCGAATCTTTCTCAATGTACATGTCCTGTGCAGGCAAATACGATTCTGGCTGATAAAAATCATAAAAGCTGATGAAGTATTCGACACGGTTGTTTGGGAAAAGCTCTTTTAACTCAGCATAGAGTTGGGCCGCCAACGTTTTGTTGTGCGCCAGAATAAGAGCGGGTTTTTGGAGTTCGTTGATGACGTTTGCCATGACGAATGTTTTGCCGCTGCCAGTTATTCCAAGAAGCGTTTGTTTTGGTTTTGTGGAGAAGTTTTGCACTAGCTGATCAACAGCTGTTTCCTGTCCAGGAGACATTTTAAATGGAGCGACAAGTTCAAACTGCATAGTGCTTTCCCACAAACGATAAGAAATGTTCTCAAACAAGAATTAAATTAATAAGGATTTTCTAAAAAATCCTTTGTATTCGTCTAATTTCATCTGCGGTGATTTTAATAATCAGGCTTTGTTTTGGGCGATGGAGGTATTTTTTTCTTCGCCAACATGGATGCGCTGTTAAGCTATAGATAGTTTACCTAATAGTAATGTCCTCTAATAATCGAGAAATGGAAAGATTTCAAAAAATAGGAGAAAACTATTCAAATTGAAACGCCTAAAAAAAGGCGTATACCATTTAGTTTATTCGACGGTTAATTTCCCAAATTTGCCAACGTTAAGCTGGATTTCACTCTTGAAACTTGTAACGTAGCCGTTTTCGATTTTTATGTTGTCGCCTACGTTTACTTGGTCGATCTGCTCATTCCAAAGCGTAAGTTTTACGCTGCCGGATTCGTCAGCAACAACAGCATCAACTATTCGGTAAGTTTCATCTTTAAATCGAGATTTGACTTCTCGGGGGTCGCCTTTTTCTACAACTTTGGCTTCAACGCTAACCCGTTTCATTCCATCTTGTAACTCTTTAATTGCCACCAAATTAATTCCCTTCTAACTGCTTGCTAACGGTTTTCCACTTTCAATCATATAAATATTGCTAACTTAAAAAGAGTTGGAAAAATTGGTAAGCATACGCCTGTTTTGGCGTTGCTTAAATTACACCTACAAGCAAGAGCACGGCAAATATTGTTATGCCTATCCCTGCAACGGCAAAGGTGATGCGTTTGCCCAGTGAGAATTCTGGTTTCAAAGCTTCTAAAGCATAAACAGCTAATGCGCCCAGCCAGATGTAGGATATGAAAGCCATTACTGTCACTATGCCCCTGAAGGTTGAGGTTGCTGCATCGATAAGCGGGAAGGCGTTTTGAGAGACAGCGGACAATGAGTTCACTGCTTCGGGCGGGAAGTATAAGGTAGCGAATTGGTCAAAGCGTACACCTAATGATATGTCGAATGGATAATACGCAGTTTGCAATGTAGCTGCTGCTGCAAGGTTCACCAATGCGCGGACAATCATAACAGCCATGGCTAAACCCAGCGCTACAAAGATAGGTTTCCAGAGAACAGCGTTTTTGAGGACTCGACAGAACGCGTAAATCAGAGCTGTGAGGACAAACCAGGTGAAAACGAATTGAAGTGCGAACACTTGCAGGAATTGAATTACAAGCCCTATGCTGCCGTATTGGACGGGGGTCAAGTATTCTCCTCGGAAGAAGAGGGCACCAACACGTATGGTTATGTTTGAGTCAGAGGGATAGTTGAAGTTGAGAACTAATGAGGTTATGTTACTCCATGTTGGGGTGCCGCTTAAGGACCAGCCTTGAGCGTTTGGACCTACTGGAATAGTTAGGTTGTTCCATTGATCCAGGGTGGTTGAACTGGAGAGTTGAGAGGTGAGGTCATATGTGTAGGAGTTTGTGTCAGCCAGAGAATACAATGTTAAGGTGACCTTTTGTGGGGCTATTTGAGGCGAAACCTGTTTTATTGTCATAGAGATGTTTTGGAAGCCTATGGAACTGCAGTCGACGTTGCTTGTGTTGCTCAAAGCAGCTATCAGGTTGTTTGTGTTTGAAGCTTCCATCTGTAGGCTGGTGTTGCCAAAAATATTTGAGTATCCATCTGAACTAATTGGTGAAGCTCCGAATCCCGCCAGATAAACGCTATAGTTGAAGTAGTCATTTGAATTGGTCAAGTTTACGTTAGAGCCACCGGTCCAGGACGAGGCGTTGGTGTAGGTGGGCAATTCATTGATTAAGGCGGGACCGTTAAAGAAAATTATCGGATACGTTTGTTCAGTGTATGTTCTAGAAAACTGGACGTACTCATAACCGATTTGGACGCCTATGAATAGAAGAAGGATGATTAATGCGCCTAAATATTTTGGGTTGGTAATAATTTGCTTAAACGCTTTGTGTGGCGCAATGATAACTTGCAATATATCCTGTAGGAACGACAATCTTTTGCCCTCGGCTATGTCAGAATTACTCGGGATTTATTAAGCATTTGTTAGATTGCGAACCCAGCCAATGATTGGAAAAAAGCTTGCTCTTACATACCCATTTTTAGGCGGCGGTAAGTCGTGTAATCTATGTATTCTACGAATGGATTTTCTGCTTGGAATTTGACGTTGATTTTTTGGCGTTTCCGTTTATCAAGGAGTTGGCTTGTGGTTCTAATTAGATATGCGTCGCTTCCTGCTCCTGAGCCGTAACTTGCCACCAAAATGCGTTCATCGGGTTTAGCTATATCGAGCACCGCTGCTAACCCTATAAGTGAGGCACCTGAGTAGGTGTTGCCGAATTTTGTTATTTGAATCGCTGGTAGATATTGTTCCTCTTTGAACCCAAGTTCTTTTGCGATTCTTACGGGAAACTGGGGGTTTGGTTGATGGGGAACAAAGTAGTTCAGGTCAGCTGCTTTAACGTTTAAGCGTTCCATGAGTCTACAAGCTGATTTGCGGACATGTTTGAAGTATGCGGGGTCACCTGTAAATCTGCCACCATGCATTGGGTATTGTTCGCCATCTCTGCGCCAGAAATCCGGAGTATCTGAGGTACAGGAATACCAGCCTTCAACTTCCGCTATCACATCTTGTTTTCCAAAGATGAATGCTGCGCCGCCGTATCCAACGTATGTATCCAGTTCTCCGCCTGCACAGCCTCTGGGGGCTGCTTGAGAATTGTCAGCACCGATAACCATAGCGTACTTTATGCCTGATTTTGGATAACTAACAAGCGCTGATGCATCTTTGAACATGCTTGTCCCTGCTTTGCAGGCAAACTCTGTGTCCACTGCGTCAACACCTTGTACATCGCCGTCTTCTTCGCCGAGCTGGAGGACCTGAGCAACCTTTGAGGCGATGGGTTTAACCGCATACGGGTTAGATTCGGATCCAACATAGACTTTCCCGACCCATGTACTGTCAAGTCCTGAATGGATGAGGGCGAGTTTTCCAGCTTCCACCGCCGCCGTCACCGAGTCCTCATCAACAAAAGGCACAGCACGCTCTAACCCTGGTTCTTTTATTCGGAAGCGGGAAGTGTAGGCGCCATAGCCTACGATACCGGGCAATTCATAGTCTTTGCTGGGTTGAACCACCGTGTATTCTTGGTGGGGGTAGTATTCGTCGGCTAAGGTGAAGGCTAGAGAAATTGTGGGTATTACTTCGCTTTTCCCCACAGTGTATCGTCTTCGGAAACGGGGAACCACTTCTCTACCTTCGAGGCTCTCCAAATCCACATCGTCGCCATCGCAGATTAGCTGGTCTGTTAGTCTTGCGGGAACGCGAATTTTGCCGTCGTGGAAAGAAACGATACCGTAAACATAACTTGACAGTTTCATGAACTTGTTAGTCGGTTCGTTGACAAAAGTGCAGAGTTCCAGTTTACCTTTGTCATAGAACAGGTCGATATTATCCATTTTTCCGAAGCTTTTTCTGCCGCAGTTGCTGCAGTAATCACGTACTTCGAAGTATTCTTTACCACAACTTTGACAGCGACAAGCCTTTAAGCGGTCACCAAGGTAAGAAACCCGCCGCTCAATCGGTTCACTACTCATCCCTATGCACTCCTAAGATTGATACGTAGGCTTTGGTTCCAAAACCCTCAAACTCTAGCACACAACCGTTCCGTGGAAAACCGTCGCCGACTTTAACTTGTCTTTCGTCAGCTTCACCTCGGATCTGACGATAAATCTCGTATATCTGTGCGCCTCCGGTTGCGCCGAGTGGGTTACCATCCGCTTTTAATCCGCCGTCAGTGTTAACGAAAACTTGTTTACCGCCTATATTGTAGCAGTTTTGGCAGCCATGTATGCTTTTCCAAGCTGTTCCAGGCGCACATAGGCCTAGATCCTCCAGAGAAACCATCTCCATCATAGTGGATTGGTCGTAAACTTCGATAATCTGCAAGTCCGAAGGTGCTACTTTGGATATTTGTGAGGCTTTTTTCATCGCAAGTTCAGCTGCCACAAAATGGGAAAGATCCGCCCGTTTTGGATAATTGAGGTAGTCCGTAGCTGAACCGATTGCCAATACATTAACTGGGTTCTTAGTCATTTTTTTTGCAACTAAGTCACTGGTGAGAATTAAGGCTGATGCACCATCGGAGATTGGTGCAAAATCGTAAAGTCCAAGGGGTTTATGAGCTGTTTTTCGGGCGTTCAGGACTTGTTCGATAGTGATTTTTCTTTGAAATTGGGCGTACTTGTTTTTGATGGCGTTCGCATGGTTCTTAACAGTAACCTCAGCTAAAGCTAAGTTAAGCAGCTTAAGGCTCTCACCTGTAATGTTATGTTTCTTAATATATGCACGAAGCATGAGTTCATGGTTTGACTCAGGAGTACCACCAGCATAGTAACTCCAGGGATCGTCAAGTAACATGAGGTCGTCACGGATTTTGTCCCAGCGGTCCGTCATCTTCTCAATGCCACCTACCAGCACTGTACTGTAGACGCCTGCTTGGATAGCGTTACAAGCCGTTAGCAAAGCAGCACTGAAGGAGCGGGTTACTTCCATAGGAACATGAAGCTCAGTTAACTCTGAGAGAAAGCCCTCCTCAAGCCCCAGTTTGTTTGTAATAGGAAGAAAACAATCTGACAGATAACAAGCTTCAAGGTCTTTACGTTCAATACTGCATTCGTTTGAAGCGGCAAGCCAAGCTTCCTCGATTAGTTTTTCTGGTTCTTTGCCGTAGTGCTCTCCAAACTTGGTTCGGCCGACAGCAACTATAGCTGGGCGGTTTTGCATCATGTTTCCCCTGTTTTGAATAGCACTAAGAATTTTCCAGAAAGACTATTAAGGGTTTGCCATGTCCGCACTAAATATTGGAATAAATGCTAACGAAGAAAAATAGTCAACAGACGCTTAATTGATTGGAAAAAGGGAGAATCTAGTAGTCTTCAAGATAGAGCCGACTTGGTTTTTCATAATGTGGATATTTGAAGAATTGTAAAATAGTTTTACTGCAACTTGTTTTGGGGAGTTCCGTTGTTTATCTCATTTTTTGTTAGTTGATCCTTGGTTTTTTCTATTAGGTTCTGAAGCTTCTGGCTTAAGTAAACAGGATACACAGAAGCACCAGTTAATTTCTGATATTGCAAAGGAAGTTTCCTGAGGTTTTCGGCAGCTCTGACGCGGATTTCATCGATGCTTGGAAGATGATAAACAAGTTTTCCCTTCTCCATAACCTTAACAAGTAAAGGGACACCTTCAACTTTTTCGTCCGCTAAAATTATCACATCTTTTATAAAAGTGCCATCCTCGCGACTGAATCTGCAAACCTGTTTCCTCCCAGGCAGAGTGTTTTTGTCTCTGCTCAACTTCATAATGGGCGAGAAGTTGTCGGGAGCAGTCATGGTTTCACATAATTTGTAGATTACATCCAAGTAAGGTCTATCAGCGGAAGTTCCCATTTTGGTTCCAACACCAAACGCATCAATCTGTGCGCCCTCCTTAAGCAACTGAGCAATTTTGAATTCGTCCAAATCCCCACTAACAAAAATCTTAACATACTCCAACCCTTGTCCATCTAGGATTCTCCTAACTTTCTTACTGGTCTCAGATAAATCCCCGCTGTCTAGCCGAACACCGTCAAGCTTGTACCCTCTTATCTCAAGTTCTTTGGCTATCACAACCGCTTTTTCTGCACCTGCAATGTCGTCGTATGTGTCTATTAGTAGCGTTGATTTATCGGGGAAGGTTTTTGCGAACGCTCGGAAAGCATTGATTTCCTTGGGGTAAGACATTATGAAAGAGTGCGCCATGGTTCCAAAGACCGGAATGCCGTAGGTCATTCCTGCAAGCACGTTACTTGTTCCTTGGCAACCTGCAATGTAGCTTGAACGCGCCACTTTCATTCCTGCGTCAATGCCAGGTTCCCGGCGCAGGCCAAATTCAATCACCGACTTTCCCGCTGCTACGTGGACAACACGTGAGGCTTTGGTTGCTATCATAGTTTGCAGGTTAATGGTGTTTAAGAGAAAAGTCTCAACTAGTTGTGCCTCGATTATTGGTGCGGTTACACGGATTAAAGTCTCATTGGGAAAAGCCACTGTGCCCTCGGGAACGGCCCACACTTCTCCTGTAAATTTGAAACCGTGCAGGTAATCGAGGAATTCTTTTTGGAACCCCTGTTTTTTTAGGTAATTCAAATGTTCGTTAGTAAACCTAACATTCTGGAGGTACTGCAACGCCTCCTCCAAGCCAGCAAAGAGGAAGTAGCTGCGGTTCTCGGGTAAGCGACGAATGAAAAGGTCAAAGGTGGCGGGCTCAAAGTTTTTGTTGTCAAAGTAGCTTGCACACATCGTTAGCTCGTAGTAGTCAGTGAATAGGCTCATGTTTTCTTCTGTCAGGTAACGCAGAAAACTTTTCATAGGTTAGAAAAGGCGGGGTTAACGATTTAATTCTTTCTAACCAACATAAAGGGTTGAAAGCATACGTTTCGGGTGAAAGAGTGGTGTTCTAACAAGTAGGCTTAAAAGCTGTACGGGTCAAATAAAGGTCTGATTGGCTATGCCGCTTCTCTACCCAGTAAAACATGTATTCCGCAACTGGAAACTATTCACCGCACTCCTCATCGGCATAACTTTAGCGGCGACTTTCTGCGCAGCCATAGGAGTAAAAGCTAACTTAGCTGCTGAACAAACCCTAGACAAGCAAATCAGTAGTATAATAACCGACATCAGCTTCCGCGCCGACCTAAACCAGTCAAACCTGGCTCTTAGCCTACAAAAATATAACCAGTATTCCAGGAGTCAAAAAAGTCGATTATGTTGCAAGCTTCTCTATGCCAATTAGCACATCGGCAGATAACTATAATACGTCTGACTACACCCAGATGACTAGTTTTCCCAGCTCCTCTCAGATTTACGATGAGTGGACCAATAAACCGTTTGGTGGAATCCCCGAAAACTACACTTACATCCTTGCAAACAACGCTCTTGCACAGAAACTCCATGTCGGAGACAACATCACAACCATGATTAATTTTCCAACCCCAAAATACTGGAACACATCCTCAGTCTACGTTAATCTCACCGTCGCGGGTTTTGCAGAATTAACTGACACCGGCTACTCCCTTCTAACAAACAATAATGGAGGCATAATCTATTACGGTGGCTCTAGATTTTGCCCCTCCACCAATCTACGGAGGTCGCCTCCAGCGGTTACAGGAGCGACATGATGATTGTCAGCTGGGAAAACACACTACAAAAACTATGGAACAGTACCTTAGATAGCAGCACCGCCAGTGTTACCTTCTCTGTTAACGTTGGACCGCCAAAACCTCATCAGCCCTTGGAACATTGAAACATCAATCAGCAACATAGACAAAATCTCCAATAACATCCAAAACCAAATCCTCGCTAACTATTTAGCTAACACCTATGTTAACAACGTTCTAAGCAGCGCATCTAAATGGTTATCAGAGCAACTTCCAAGTTATGCTCATTAACTTCATCGTTGTGTCCATTCCCGTTTTCTTTGTCGCATGGTACCTTGGCTCAACCGTATCGGATGTTTCCTTTAACATTCGCAGACGAGAAATCGGTCTCCTATCCACAAAGGGACTCTCAAGCGGGCAAATTCAACGAATGTTCCTCTCCGAAGCTGTAGTTGTCGGCTTAATCGGCGGCGCACTCGGTGTAATCGGTGGATTACTCCTAAACCAATACTACGTTGGTGCAGTAGACCTAAACAACCTCTTTGCTTCCCGAAGTTTTAGTCCCGAAATCGCCATAGTCACAATTGTTTTCGGTGTAACATTGGCGCTTAGCTCAGTGTTTTGGTCATCACGGAAAGCTTCCCGGATGCCAGCAGTCGAAGCCCTAAGAGAATACATGCCCATCGAAAACAAGTCACGTTACAAATCTTGTTCCCTGGATAGCTCTCATCTTAGGAAGCTACAAAATAGCGGTGTTTCCTGTTAGGTTTAAACATACAAGTCATAGTTAACCAATGGATGTATTCTGGCGGAAACTTCTTCGCATCCATCGTCGCTGCCCCCCTGATAATCTTCGATTGAATAATGACCTATATTGGTCCTTTCCTATTCTTCTGGGGACTCACCAAAATCCTAATCCGTGACTCAACAAATTCCAACAACTAGCCTCCAAAATTTCATCAGTGATGGGTGATTTGGGCGCATTGGCAGCAAAGAATGTTCGAAGAAACCCAGCGCCGCTAGCAGCTATTGCTTTTCTGATTGCGTTTATCATAGGCTTCAGTGTCCAAGTCACTGGACAAATCGCAAGCCAGCAAGATTTCATAGTTAGAACGGTACATCAGCAAGTTGGGGCTGACGTAACAGTTAGTGTAGTTAATGCCTCAAAAGCTCAAGTTATCCTAAACGATATAGTGGGAAACGTTTCCGGCATAAGGAACGCAACAATAGAACGCACAATGTATGCTCCCTTAACTGGAGGCAACAGTTATAATCAGATGGAAATAAGAACAATTGACCCAGACACATGGGCATCATCCGCTTACTATGAACATGGATGGTTCACAGGTGCGAGCGTGGACCAAATGATGAAAGATTTGAAGGGCAACAACAACACTATCATAATTGACCGATCCCTCGCCAAACAATTAGGCAAAAACCTCTACGATGAAGTAGGTATCGACTTCGACTCAAGCCCGCGTAAACTGAGAATAATCGGTTTCTTCGGTCCGGAACCCACCGATACCAGCAGCAACAACGTAATCATCAGCGGCCCTGACTCCAAATACATTTCAACTTCAATCAACGCCTATTCCAGATACTACTCATACGTGCCAGCAAACCTCTTCAATATGAGTGAATACAGTGGTATCTACACGGTAGAATCCTTCCAAACAAAATACCTAATTACCCTGAACCCAGACGTTAACGGAACCGATGTCGCCACCCAAATGCGTAAGGTTGATCCAACAGACATAATTGCCATTGATTCATTCGACCAGGAATGGCGACAGTCAACCTCAAACAACAATATTGCGACATCAAGTAGCCTGCAGATCCTTGATGTCCAACGTTTAGGACTAATATTCGCAGTCCTCTCTGCGTCAGTGGGAACAACACTAATAGCCATAGTCAACCTAAAAGAGCGCAGCCGAGAAGCCACATTGATGAGTGTTCGAGGCTTATCTTATAAGCAACTGGTATGGATGTTCCTTACCGAGAGCATGGCGACCATAACCTTCTCAGTAATCTTGGGTATAGTCGTAGGGATCATAATCGTCTATGGAACCGTAACCTCAGCCAACAACGCTTTATTCAATTCGGCACTGGTGACCCAACGTTTAGTTTTCCCAGCAGACTCCTTAGCCACCATAGGTACCTACATCGCTCTGATTTACGCGGCAACAATCGGAGCAATCCTGGTAATGACAAGTCAATACGTCACTAAACTTGAGAGGATGGTTAGAGCAAGATGAGCGGAATTAACGTAAAAATCCGAGACCTAGTTAAAGTGCATCATACAGGAAAAATCGAAGTACAAGCCCTTAGAGGCTTAAACCTAGATATAACCTCAGGCGAGTTAGTTTCCATCATTGGACCCAGCGGCAGCGGCAAATCAACCCTGCTTAACATCATTGGCGGCTTAGACAAAGCCACTGCAGGCACCGTTCAGGTAGGCGAAAAAACAGTAACCGACCTATCCGTCCGCCAACTTGTTGATTACCGGCGCAAGGTTGTTGGCCACATATTTCAAAACCTAAACTTAATCCCAACCTTAACAGCACAGGAAAACATCGAATTCGCAATGGTAGCCTCAGGTGTACCCCGCAGCAAACGCAAACAACGGGTTCAAGACCTGCTCAACATAGTTGGCCTGCAAAATCGTACCCACCATAAACCTGAAGAATTAAGCGGCGGGGAACAACAAAGAATCGCTATCGCATCGGCCTTAGCTAATGACGCACCAATTCTTCTAGCAGATGAACCCACTGGCGAGTTGGATACAGCAAACGCAAGAATCATTGCAGAATATCTCGTCAAAATTAACCGCGAGCTGGGAAAAACCATAATCATGGTTACACATGACCCCAGCGTCGCCCGTGTTTCAACAAGAATTCTGCGGATCGAGGACGGTATAATTAAAACTGCCTTAGCACCTTCAGAGGTAATTGTGCAGGAAAAAGCGGTCTCATACGTAGACCAGATTAAAGCCCGAATCAACGAAATAAACGTGGAGATCCAGCAGTTAGATAGCGATTTTCGCCAGGAAAAGATAGGCGGGGATGAATACGTTCAGAAGCGCCAAAGCCTTATGCACATCAAAGACAGCCTAAAAGAAGAATGTTCGCGGATGGGAGTTATCCCACCTTAAAATAGCCAGACCAAAGCAGCTAGTTTAGGGGTTTAGAAAAAAGAACATTAACCCGCTAAAGTTCACTTTCACTTACCCCTCCACTATGCCTAACCCATCTTTTTCAGCTTATTTTAAATACACCATATCATACATCAACACTAAAAGTGTGAAGATAATGTCTGAAGACTCCGACGTAGAACCGCAGGAAGAACAAGAAGAATCTATACTTGAAACAAACAGGAAAAAATATGAGTTTATAGAGGATCTTCCAGGAGTTGGCCCAGCCACCGCACAGAAACTCCGCGAACTCGGCTACCACACAGTAGAATCTTTAGCCATGGCAACAGCTCGTGAACTTGAACCAGTCGGGGTAAGCGAGAAAAAATCCTTCCAAATAATCCAAGCCGCACGTTCATCCATCGGCATCTCATTTATCCGAGCAGATGAACTCTTCAAAATGCGACAAACAGTTCTGCGAATAACGACAGGCAGCAAAGGCTTGGACAAAATCTTAGATGGTGGATTGGAAACGCAAACCATAACAGAATTTTACGGTGAATATGGCAGCGGTAAAAGCCAAATGTGTCACCAACTATGCATCAACGTCCAGTTGCCCCCGGAAAAAGGAGGACTCAACGGAGCAGCCTTGTATATTGACACCGAGAACACCTTCAGGTTGGAACGAATCGTGCAGATGGCAAAAGGGGTAGGTATGGATCCCGCTGAAGCCGTTAAAAAAATTATTTATGCTGAAGCCTACACTTCAGACCACCAAATGTTCCTTCTCGAAAACGCTGACGAAATAATCAAAGCAAACAACATCAAACTGATCATTGTTGACTCGTTAACCGCCCATTTCCGAAGCGAATACATCGGAAGAGAAATGCTCGCGTCAAGACAACAAAAACTCAACAAACACATGCACAAACTCATCGCATTAGCAAGAGCATTCAACGCTGTAGCGGTCGTAACAAACCAAGTAATGGCTAAACCCGACCAGTTCTTTGGTGATGCAATTCACCCGATCGGCGGAAACATTGTTGGCCACACAAGTGCGACTCGAATCTACCTTAGACGTGCTTCACATGGTCCAATACGCATTGCAAGACTAGTTTCGAGCCCATATTTGCCTGAGGGGGAGGAAATCCTTAAAGTAACCGAGAACGGAATAGAGGATGTCTCTGAAGAGGAGAAAGCAACTAAACCGCGTGGACGCTAAGTATGCCGATTTCACAAGCCTTAGTCACTAGGTATTTCCAGCTTATAGTCAGCAGGCAATTCACCGAAGCTGAACGTGAACTGGAAAGAGTAAAACAGAAAATGCAGAAAACTGAATGGAACAGAGGATATTTCCGAGCACTTTATGGCATGTACCTTTCCCGCAAGAGCAGCGCCACAGACGATTATGCATTTTTTTCAAAAATGGATTTCTCCGACAAAATAGCACTAAACAACTACAGAAAAGAGTTCCTTGCCCATATGGGTAACGGTTTACATGGAGATTTCGATCGGGGATATTTTTCAGCGTGGGCAGACTGCATGCGTATCATAACACGTATGGATATCCCAAGTTCTCAAAGCGGCAATGTGAAAGTAGTTGGAGAAGAGAAAATCGAAACTCTACGAAGCGACAAAAGTCAGGCTACTATCGCAAATTTTCTGCAGAAAGCGGAAGGAAAAGAAGAATAATTCTTAAACGAATCCCAATACTATAACGAATGCTGTGTAGAATAGCACGAAGAACGTAATCCAGGCAAAGAAGTACATGCCTATTGCTGTGCTGAGGATTTTTGATGATTTCTCTATTTTATCCTTGTAGGTTGCTCTCAGGATGTAGTATGTTACAAAGTAGATTAGCAAGGCTATTGTTATGCTATTTATGAGAGTTGTTGAGTCAGCCAAGCCAGCTTCGCCGCCAAAGAACGCAGCAATAAACCCTGTCACTAACCCCGCAACAATTCCTAATACGACTCTTATCCAGTAAAGCTGAACTACAGGTGTCATGTAAATCGATTCCTTGCTGTGTATATTTTGTTGTTACTTAAAAAAGATGCCTAAGTATTAATCGTTTCCTTCGCAAAAACCCTGATTTCTCTGCAATTTGGAGATTTGACTGTGAAAACGGTTATTTTATAGTCAACTACTATATCCCTAAGATAGCGGTGCCGATGTTGCGTAAAAAAGAGTTCTCAAGCTTTGACATTGCCGCAGCAATTAAAGAACTAAAAACCATTTTAGCAGAGTCTAGAGTGAACAACATCTACCAACTTGACGAAAAAACCGTGGTCTTCAAACTCCACAAAACCGACATGCCGCCAATACGGCTAGTTCTTGAGGCAGGCAGAAGGTTACATGTCACCAGTTATGCGGAAGAAAACCCCTCTGAACCTCCAGCGTTCTGCATGGCACTTAGAAAATACCTGCGTAACGCATGGGTAGCTGGAATTGACCAGTACGAGTTTGAAAGAATCGTCACAGTTGGCTTTCGAACAAAAACTGGAGTGCTTAAACTGGTTGTGGAGCTCTTCGGCGAAGGCAACATCATACTGACAAACGAGCAAAACGTAATCATTCACGCTTTAGCCTACAAAAAAATGCGTGACCGAGACATCCTCCACAACGTGGTATTGGCACTTCCGCCTTCAAGCGGCAAAAACCCCTTCAAAGTAACCCAAAGCGAACTGGAGGAAGCCCTCAAAAACGCAGGGGAAACAGAGATTGTTCGGGTTGTAGCGCGGTTTTTGGGTGTAGGGGGAGTTTACTCTGAAGAAATCCTACTAAGAGCCGACGTAGATAAAACCAAACATTGCAACGCCTTGGCAAGCGAGGAGGTCAAGGGGATTTTTGAGGCTCTGCAAACCTTGCTGGCGGCGGTTTCAGGCGGCAACTTGGAGGCAAGCATAGTTTTAGGAGAGGAAGGCGATTTCGTGGATGTTGTTCCCATTAAGCTTAGGCGTTATGAAGGCTGCAATGTTCAGGTTTACAACTCTTTCAACCAGGCGCTTGACGAGTTTTATCTGCGGGTTATTACGGCTGAGAGGGCGTTTGCAAGTGTTGAAGTTGACAAGCTAAAAAAAGAAGCCGAGCGCCTAAGACGAATGGTTGCAGAACAGGAAAAATCCATCCATGAAGATGAAGCCAAAGCTGAACGCGACAAACTCATCGGCGACACCATCTACGCCCACTTCAACGAACTTCAAACCTTCCAGGAACAACTCCTCAAAGCCAACAATCAGGGACATGAATGGGACACAATCATCACAGCGGTTATGGCGGCAAAGAAAACAGGCAAAGCCCCTGCGGCTTACTTTGAATCATTCGATGGCAAAAACCTCGCATTAAACTTGGGCATGGATAATTTCCATTTTAGTTTTAACCTGCGAGATTCCCTCTTCGACAACGCCAACAGGTATTATGAACGGGGCAAACGGGCTAAAGAGAAATCTCAAGGGGCACTTTCAGCTCTTCAAGATTCTAGGAGGAAACTTGCTAAAATTGAGCGTGAATTGGCTGAAGCGGAAGCGCTCAAGAGCCTCAAACCGGCAGAAATGATGGAGGCACTCTCTAAACGCAAAGTCGAATTGGAAAATAAGGAGTGGTATGAGAAATTCCGCTGGTACATTTCTTCCGACGGTTTCTTGGTTGTTGCGGGCAAAGATACAGTCAGCAACGAGGTGCTTATAAAAAAGTATACGTTGCAGGAGGATGTGGTTTTTCACGCTGAAATCACTGGTTCACCATTTGTTGTCATTAAAGCTGAGGGCAGACCGGTCAGTGAGCAGGCGCTGCATGAAGCAGGCGAGTTTGCAGCGTCTTATTCGCGAGGTTGGAGAGAAAACTTGGGCACAGCGGATGTTTACTGGGTGAAAGTTGACCAGCTAAGCAAGAGTGGTCCTTCGGGCGAGTCGGTTCCTCATGGCGCCTTCTTTGTTGTGGGCAAACGCAACTGGTCACGCAATACACCGCTAAGGGTTGCAATCGGCATAATCGTTGGGGAAGAAACAAGTTTTGTGGGTGGTCCAGTGGATGCTGTGAAAGCGAAAACCAAGTCATATGTAGTCCTTGTTCCAGGAGATATTGTGGGTAAAGAGTTGCTCAAGCAGATTCTCAAATCCCTGATGCTTAAGTTGTCTAAGGAGCAACGTGAAAAAGCTGGAAAAACATCGATTGAGCAGGTCAGAGAGTTTGTGCCCTACACCAAGGGGACAATCAACCTAAAAGCAACCTGAAAGAAGTCACAGGGCGCTGTTGTTTTCGGAAATCGTGACCCACTGATGAAAAACTAAATTGAAAGCTTGAACCCTAAAAGCGGCGAATCAGCCTTTCAAATAATCCCCAGGCAATCTCTCACAAATCTAAAAAAGCGGTCTGCTGATAAAAAAGCAGCCTTTTAGGGTCAACCTATTGCTGTCGTTGGAAAAGTTCCGTTGAGTATACTCTGTAGTTCTCAACCCGAGGTGGCCTTTCGAGTTGATCTTGGACTTTTTGAGTTGCCCTCGCAAAAACATCAAGCTCTGACTTCTTAAGCGCATCTTCATCCTGCCAAAGCGTGAGGATCGTCACGGCTTTTGGATCTTCATGGGATATAAGCGACATGTATCCGCGAAAGCCCTCTGAAATCTGAGCCAAAGTATTTAGAATCTTATCAAGTTCTGCAAAGCCTTCCTCGCGTTTTCCAGCTTTGAAATACCAAAAAGACATTCTGGCTAAAACCACAAAATTCACCTAAAAATAATTGTGGCTCCTTTCATTTATAGTTTTAACGTTGACATTTCTGGGTGTTAAGCAACAGGCGATTGCTAGTGGGTTGTGCACTAGTTTTTTATTTTAAATCCAATAATAATGAAAGTTGGGTAGGTTCAATGGATAAAATTGACTTAAAAAAAGAGTTAAAAAACCTATATAATCCTTCAGTGAAAGAGGTCACCGTTGTTGAAGTTCCAGCCATGAACTTTCTCTTGGTTAACGGCGAAGGTGCACCTACATCATCACAGTACAGTGAAGCTATTGAAGCTTTATTTAGTGTCGCTTATACACTCAAATTTCTTGTTAAGAAAGGTAAAGGCATAGATTATGTTGTGATGCCGCTTGAAGGCTTATGGTGGGTGGACGACATGACCAAGTTCAGCGCAGACCGCAAAGATGAGTGGAAGTGGACAGCCATGATAATGCAGCCTAAATACGTAACCGCTGACGACTTCAAAGTGGCGGTTGAACAGGTAAAGAAGAAAAAGAATCCGGCAGCGCTGCCCAAGGTAAAGTTTGAAAGCTTCAATGAAGGACCCTCCGCACAAATAATGTATATTGGGCCATTTTCAGCTGAAGGACCAACAATTGCGAAAATACATGCCTACATCCAAAACAGCGGGCACTCACTAAGTGGCAAACACCACGAAATCTACTTAAACAACCCGGCCACAACAGCCCCAGAAAAACTGAAAACCATCCTAAGGCAACCCATGAAATGAGTTCAGGTTTTTATCGCTGTAATTTGTTTTGCAACTTCGCCAATTTGCTGCCTGAACTTCTCCCTCATTTTTGTAAAGCGCATGGCGGCTGAGGGATGAATGACTTGGATGTATTCTACGCCGTCTATTCGCGGGGTTTCTTTTGCTGATGCGCCTAAAAGCACAATTATTTTTGGCTTGATAAAATTGACTTGAGCAGTCAGGTAAGGTAAGCATGCTCTAACTTCGTCGTCGAAGGGTTTACGATTTTTAGGAGAGACATGTTTAACGATGTTAGTAATGAAGACGTCTTCACGTCTAATACCGTATTCAGCGAGTGTTTTTGTTAGATATTTTCCAGCTCGCCCAACAAAGGGTCTACCCAATTCATCCTCGTCTGCCCCAGGGTTCTGCCCTACCAACATGACTTTAGCGTTTAACGGTCCCTCGCCCGGCACGGCGTGTTTGGCTCCCTGCCAGAGCCTGCATTTTCTGCAGCCGTAGATTTGCAGGTTAAATTCCTCCATAGACCAAACAACCTAACTATAATTGACCATCAACTGTCACGCAACCTTAAAAAATATCTCCTAACTAATAATTACTAAGTTCTGGACCCAAAAAAAGGGATCATCGGTAGTTTTAGAGGAAAACAAATGGCAAACGAAACGATTTCTGAATCTTTGGTCGGCAGCGCAATTCGAGTTCTAATGAGAGTAGCTTTTGTCTTTGAACCCTTAGCACCCACAGCAATAACGGTTCTTATGAATCAACAGTTACACCGATTCAAAGAAGCAGGGGCAATCGGGGAATACAAAACACATACTAAACGGCTAGGCAAATACCATTACCGAATCGAGATTAATTTGGATTTGACTGGCATGCAGGCGGTTCATCTTTTGGGTAACTTGTTTCCTAAACAACTGAGCAGGTTTAGGAGGTGGTTCCATGACTGAAATGGGTGAAAAGAAGGGAAAACTGAAGGTTACAGTTGAACTGGAAGTCAACGAGGAATTGATGGATGTTGTTAAAGACGCGATGTCTAAGGCTTCCACCAAAATTCCTGAGATGATGAGGCGAGGCGGCGAAAACAAGCAGTAAACACGCCAAAACCAAAACTATTTCTTTCCTTATTTTTTTGAACTGTTCTTTATGAGCATTAATTTTTTTAGATGTTGTTTATAGCATAGCTTTTTGACGAAGAAAGATTTTATATCCAAACAACCACTTTCTACTAAGGAATAATTATGAAGTTTTTAATTATACAGAAAATTAAACGTGAAGTTCCCATCGAGAAATGGGCAAAATTGCTTCCTTTGCAATTCAAGTATTTTGATACTTTGGAGAAAGAAAAGACGCTTGAGGTTTCCTACCATCTTATTGGGCAACAAGGCAGCATGTTAATAGTCAACGTTGACTCCGACGAGAGTCTGTCAAAAATTGTAGGACAAGATCCAATGTTCTTTGACAGTGAACGTGAAATCTATCCCTTAACTACTCGGCAAACGCATGAAAAACAAATCCGAGAACTCTTAAAGCCAGAACCAGCAGGTTTTTAGTTTGGGATGCCACGGCGGATTTAACCTAGACGAAGCCACCAGGCGATCATGGTACAACCCAGACACAGTCTTGCAAGACCTACACGAAGGCATGGTTTTTGTTGATGTCGGTTGTGGCGAAGGCTTCTTCACCCTTTTGGCATCAAAAAAAGTTGGGAAAAACGGCAAAGTCTACGCCGTCGATATAGATCCCATAGGAATTGAGAAATTAAGAAGCAAAGCAAAAACAGAAGGCTTAACCAACATCACTACTAAAGTGGGAAAAGCCGAAGACACAGTTTTCTGTAATCAATGCAGCGATTTCATCATTTACTGCATGGACCTGCACGACTTTGATGACCCCGTAAAAGTACTTCAAAACGCAAAACAAATGATAAAGCCCATGGGGCACCTGATTGATTTAGACTGGAAAAAACAGGAGATGCTGTTTGGACCACCTGTGGCAATAAGATTCAGTCAAGAGCAAGCGTCAAATCTGATGAGGGCATCTGGGTTCACAGTCCTGGACACACGGGATGCTGGACCGTTCCATTATGTCCTAACAGCTAAACCGCAATAAAGCTACTCTACCTTGGCGTAAAGTTCAATCAGGTCATGTTTGAATCTTTCAGGTTGATCTTTGTAGGCAGAGTGGTTTGCGCCGTCATAAACGATGAGTTTTGCGTTGGGTAACCTGTCTGCAAGGCTACGCATGTCTTCACTTGCCACAATATTGTCCTCTTTTCCCCAGACTATCGTTGTTGGAAACCTGAAACTACTATAAGATTGTGCCAAGGTGGGATCAATGGCTCTCGCAGGCGCAACTAACAATAAGCCTTTCACAGGGAATCGTGATGCGTAATGAAGGGCTATGTTTCCGCCGATGCTGGCGCCAACTAACAATGGGGTTTCAGCTGGAAAAAAAGTTTGGATAGCTTCTTTGGCAAAATCCACGTTTTGTTGGGGGCTACGAGTTTTGGGTTGGCATTGACTTCTCAGCCCATACGGCATATCCAAAGCTAAGAAGGAAATGTGCTTCTCGATTAGAAATTCGGTTAGACCTATGTGTTGCCAGATGCTAGCTGTGTAGGATAACCCATGGAAGAAAACTATTGGAACCCCAGATGCTACATTGTATAGAACGCTACATTTATGGTTGGCAGCAGTCAAGGTTTTTTCCAAACAATCGCCACGGTTGCTATATACACTGCCTCTTATATCGTTTGATTTGGTGCGAAAACCATATAGAGCTTAAAAGCAACTATTGTGCGGTGGAGTTTTTGACAGTCAAAGTCGGTGATAAAGCGCCTGATTTCACGCTTCCTTCTCAAATGGGTGACAACGTAACTCTCTCAGAGTATTTTGGTAAAAAAAGTGTTGTTCTCTATTTTTACCCCAAGGATGAATCGCTAGGTTGCACAAAAGAAGCCTGCACTTTTAGAGACAACTATGAAGAGTTAGCCAATTTAGGGGCTGAAGTGCTGGGTGTCAGCGGACAAAGCGTGGAATCCCACAAGTCCTTCGCTACGCACTATGGATTACCATTTATTCTTCTTGCCGATGTAGACAATAAAGTCCGAGATTTGTATGGTGTACGTTCAACTATGGGCATTATTCCAGGTCGAGTCACCTACATTATTGACAAGAAGGGCATAGTTCGACATGTTTTTGTTTCACAAACCCAAGCACAGCGGCATGTTGAGGAAGCGAAGAAAACCCTCGTAGAAATTGATAAGGAAGAAAAAGTTACTGCCTAAACGGAGAAGATCATTTGATTAACGTCTACAATTCGTTAACCAGAAAAATCGAGCCCTTTGAACCCCAAGAAGGCAAAGAAGTCAAAATGTATACCTGTGGCCCATCGACATATCAACCCGCCCATATTGGAAACTACCGTACCTTCCTTTTCGAAGACGTACTCCAGCGATACCTCGAATATTTAGGGTTCAATGTTCGGCGGCTTATGACGTTAACTGATGTAGAAGACAAAGCGTTGGCTCAGGCAAAAAAAGAAAACCTTACTGTAGAAGAGTTAACCCGAAGAAACGAAAAAGTATTCTTTAGGGACTTTGAGCTCTTAAGAATCAAAAAGCCCGACTACCCAATTAAAGCTTCAACAGCAATAGACCAAACAACAGACTTGATTTCTAAACTAATCAAAAGAGGCATTGCATACAATTACGCTTACAAAGGCTCGGAAAACATCTATTTTGACCCATCAAAATTTGCGGGTTTTGGCAAACTTGCCCATTTAGACATGAATAAATGGCCAAAAAAGAAACGTAGATTCCATAAAGATACCTATCCAGGAACCCCTTGGAATCGGGGTGATTTTGTTCTTTGGCACGGCTGCAAAAAAGACGATGAATGTTATCAAACAACTATTGGTTTCGGGAGACCTGCATGGAACATTCAGGACGCAGCCATCGTCACCAAACACTTGGGTTTCAGTGTCGACTTTGCTTGCGGAGGAAGTGATAACTTGGTGAGGCATCATGACTACACGCTTGCGGTTGCCGAAGCGGTATCAGGCAAACAGTTCTCTAGGTATTGGTTACATGGTGGGCACCTGTTTGTTGACGGCAAAAAAATGTCTAAGAGCAAAGGCAATGTCTATTACCTTAGCGACTTATTAGCCAAAGGTTTCAGTAGCCAACAGCTAAGGTTCTTTCTTATTTACGGTCCTTATAGGAAGAAACTGAATTTCACATTGAAAAAGCTGGCTCAAACTACGCAGAGGCTGGACGCTTTCAAAAAAATGGTGGCAGACTTAGAAAAGACAAAACCTTCGCGCCACATTTCGGAGGAAAAAATCCGTTCTAGGCAAAATTGTGGCTGGCTTCGAAGATAGTCTTAATGAAGACTTAGACGTAAAGTCCGCTTTTGATAATCTGAATCAGACAATCAGTGAACTTCATAAGGTAAGACAAAAATTGAGCGTTAAAGAAATAAGAGATGTTTTGAGTGATCTACACAAAATTGACAGCGTACTACAATGCATCTTTTGAAGGTCTTTAGACTAGATCGCCTACGAACTTTATTCGTTTAATGGTTTCGTCTCTATGTGGCGCCATCTCCAGTTCCTCAGTTAAGTCTTTGCCAGCATCGTGCATGCCCATGTGGTCGCCTTCCATCCAAAAACTGCTCTCTGAAACATCATAGACTTTATTTTGGTAGGCGATGTAAGCCGGTTTACCGTTTTTACCATTATTCTGTTGAAGCTCTTGGAGTGTTATCTTTTTTTGTTCTGCCAAAAAATTCACCTTATCTTTAGCTTCTAGAAAGTTTGAGCACAGTTTTAAACTTTTAGGGCTTAAAGAACTCAGTTTCTCAAGTAGGGGCTAGATGTTGACTGGTAAATAGCGTTTATGTCAATATTACCCAAGTTTGTCCGGTTGTTTATTTCAATGTTTCCTGCTGTAGGGTAATTGTCTGATTGTAGGAGGGATTGGTTGCCTGAGAAATGCTGAAGATTTGTATGAATGCTTCCTAAGGTGGTTTGTGAGATGATTTTTGCTCCGACAGCACCATCTATAGAGAGGCCAACGTTTACTGAGCCCAATTCAGCGGTAGCGTTTACCTGAAGGTTTCCTTGAAGAGTCTTTGTCTGTGTTAAGTCCATGTTTATAGATCCAGCGTTTGAATGTAGATCGATGGTGTTGTTTCCTTCAACAACTATTTGGCTTGTCCGAAAATCAACCGTTCCCGCTTGAGTTCTAAGAGTAACATTCCCTGTGACAGTCGCGTTTTGGAGGTTTGCTCCTACAGCTCCAGCTGACGCCTCCAGGTTTATGGACTCAAAAGTTGTGGGCTTATCGTTGGTGAGGCTGACTTGGCCTGCTTTCGACGTTATGTTTAGGTTTATGGTCAAAGCAGGGTTAACGTATATGTTGCAAACTACCTTGTATCTGGAAAAAGTGGTTGACTCCTCAAGCTTAATTGTAACCGTTTGGACTCCGTTTGTGGTATCATTGTAGAGGGTGAATTGTATCGGGCTGTCGCTGTTGCCGCCGGACATGCCTTTGGCAGCTGATCCCTGGATCTCAATTACAAAATTATTGTTGTTCATATCTATGGTGAAAACATTAACTTGTGCCTGATTAGATTCAAAGTTAAAGTTTAACTTGTTAATGTCTGCGGTGTTATCTTGGTAGGTTTGTCCAATACTTACGTTAATGAACGGTGTGGTAAACAAGGCTGCGACAACAACACCTACGACCAGAATTGAAACCAACACAATCGCTGCAATGACTACCGGGTCTTTTCTAATCGGTTTCAACGGAGCTGACGTAGGAGGAGAGACATAATTGTATGTGGAGACGGGGGTTCCGCATTTATGGCAGAAATGCGCATCCTCATCAAGTTTTGTGCCGCATCTACGACAATAAGGCAAAGTGAAACCTCAAGTTACGGCTATCACTTTTTCACAATTTAAGCATTACCAAACAGTTTCCTTTCTTTGCGATAACTGTGTGTTCAAGTGTTATAGCAATTTTAATAAGGTTGGCACCAAACGATTTGTTGATGATACCTTTGCCCGAAAAAGTTTTAGTTACATCTGCTTGGCCTTACATCAATGTCACGCCACATCTTGGTAATCTTGTTGGTTCGGTCCTGTCCGCTGATGTTACAGCCCGTTATTACAGGCTAAAAGGCAGCGATGTGTTGATGGTAAGCGGTTCCGACACTCACGGCACACCCATTGAAGTGGAGGCTATAAAACAAGGTATTACACCCAAGGCTTTGACCGACCGCAACCACGCCAAAGTGACTGAACTCTTCCGGCGATGGGATGCTTCCTTTGACAACTACACTAGCACCGAGAGCCCAATCCACAAGGAATTCGTTCAGAAGACTTTGTTGGAGATACAGAAGAATGGTTATATCTTTGCTCAAGACACCCAGATGCTTTATTGTGAGCATGACCAGCGTTTCCTGCCCGACCGTTTCGTGGAAGGAAAATGTCCCTATTGTGGGTGTGAGAAAGCTAGGGGTGACCAATGTGACAGCTGCGGCAAGCTCTTGGAACCCACCGCTTTGGTTGACCCATACTGCGTCATCTGTAAAAGCAAGCCCGCCGTTAAGACCACCCGGCATTGGTATATCGACCTCTCCAAACTCTCCGAGCAATTAACCCAATTCTTGAAAGATAACAAACAGTTGCCAGTTAACGTCAAGAATTTTAGCTTAAACTGGATAAAAGAGGGCTTAAAACCCCGTGCGGTCACCCGAGACGTTGAATGGGGTATATCAGCTCCCTTCCAAGGAGCAGAGGGCAAAACCATCTACGTTTGGGTCGATGCCGTTTTAGGTTACGTTTCTGCAACTATTGAGCAGTGCCAACGTTTGGGGAAGCCTGAGAAGTGGCGCGAGTTCTGGTTTGATAAAGATGCGAAAACCCTCTATTTTGTAGGCAAAGACAATATCCCCTTTCATACAATCATTCTGCCAGCGCTCCTTTTGGCTTCGGGACAGGGTTATAATTTGCCATGGAACGTTTCCGCCACTGAATTCCTCCAGTTCCGTGGTCAGAAAGCATCGAAGAGCCAGAGGGTTGGCATATGGATTGATGAAGCCCTAGAAATGTTCCCAGTAGATTATTGGCGATTCTTCCTTATAGCTACAAGACCCGAGAGCAAGGATACCAATTTCACATGGACTGCGTTCACTGAAAAAATCAATGCTGACTTAAACGATACATTCGGCAACTTCATCCATCGGACACTTAGCTTCATATACAGCAAGTTCGATGGGCAAATCCCAGCTCCGATGAAGCTTGACAAAGACGATGAAGCCGTGTTGCAAACTGTGAAAGAGAAGGTTGAGCAAGCTGCCAAAGAAATCGAAGACGGATGGCTACAATCGGCTGCAAACACGCTTATAGCGATTAGCCGCATAGGCAACCAATATCTCAACACAAAGGAGCCCTGGAACCTGATGAAGACTGATAAAGAGAAAGCGGGCACTATCTTCTACGTGGCCGCTCAAGTGGTAAAGGCAATCGCCGTGATTTCGGAGCCCTTCATCCCCCAAACGGCACAGCAACTTTGGCAGACACTGAATCTCCCCGAGAGCGTAGGTAAAAGTAGCTGGAATGACGCAACAAAGCCAATAGAGGCAGGACATAAAATCTCGAAGCCAACACCGCTGTTCCATAAAATCGATGCTGATGAAGCAAAACTTGATGAAATGTTGGCGCAGATAAGAGCTAAGGCACCTCCAAAATAGAGGCTAACAAATGCTGATAAGAGCTGACCTCCACGTTCACACCACCTACTCGAAAGATTCACTGATAACCCCCAAAGACCTCGTTTATTATGCGAAGAAGCGTGGGCTGAACGCTGTAGCCGTCACCGACCACAACCAACTCGATGGTGCCTACAAAATCGCTAAAGAAACCGACTTTCTAATAATTCCTGGCATGGAGGTTTCCAGCGCAGATGGGCACATCGTCGCCTTAAACATCCACGAATTAATCCCCAAAGGCTACAGCGCCGTGGAAACTGTTGAGCGAATCCATCAGGCGGGAGGAGTTGCCGTAGCATGCCATCCTTATGTCCTGTTCAAAGGATGCCTAAAAGAGAAGGTCTGTGCAACCTTTGACGCTATCGAAGTGATAAATGCACGGGCTATTCCATTCAATCGCAGTGTAAGAAGAGCACAAGAAACTGCTGACCGCCTGAAGCTTGCGAGGGTTGCTGGAACAGACGCCCATTATGGTCCTCAAATCGGTTTCAGCTACACCGAGATTGAGGCAGCTGAACCCAGTGTTGAAGCTATTGCTGAAGCTATTGTAGATGGTCGTTGTAGTCCTCAAGGTCGGCCTGTGCCGCCAATTCTTAACCTGAAACAACAGTTCCTCAGGTTAAGGCGAATGGCAAAAATAAAGAGCTACTAAAGATTCAATTGCCCATCCACCAATTCAGCTCCTTTCGGTTGCGGCCTTCGCAATAAATATATGAAAGAAACCCGATTTAGCATTATAAAGTGAGAGTTATGAATGCTAAATTTCTTATTATTGTAGTTGCGATCATCGTAGTCATCTTGGTTGCTAGTTTTGCAGCGCTGTATTTTGTCACTTACAACAACATCGTAGGCTTAAACGCTTCTACAGAGAACGCTTGGGCAAATGTAGATGTCCAGCTCCAGAGAAGATACGACTTAATTCCCAACGTTGTTGATGCCGCAAGGGCGTACATAACTTATGAAGGCTCAATCCTGCAGAATATAACTGCGCTTCGAAGTCAATGGATGAATGCTGAACAAAGCGGCAATCTTGACTCCATCAACAGTGCCACCAGTGCAATGGAGTCGGGGATTTCCTCGCTGATTGTTACTTTTGAAGCATACCCAAATCTTCAAGCCTCTGATGTTGTGCAATCGTTGATGATAACTTTGGAGGGTACCGAAAACAGAATATCCACTGAACGCATAAGGTTCAACGACGCAGTGAGAAGCTACAACACTGCCATCCAAGTTTTTCCCGCTAACCTCTGGACTCGCTGGGTGGGGGTACACCGCAAAGGCGTATTTCCAAGCCCAAGTTGGCGCCACAGCGGTTCCGGCAGTGAACCTTTAAGCGTTTGAGGACGAAAGATTTGCTTGGTAAACGCAGTTACGTTTTCATCTTTGTTGTTCTTTTGTTGTCACCAACGCTTTTTATTTTTCCATCCAAGGCATTCATCGTTGACTCTAGTTGGGTAGACAGCATCGAAAGTTACGCTTATGACATCGACGCGAACACAACTTCTGAAATCGTAGTCTGCGTGTTCCAATCCCTTTATGGACACGGCATCAAAGACAGCACAGGACAAGAAATCAACGATATCGTCCAGCTGGGCGTTTATGTTTTTAACGATATGCCACTAGACGTTTACAGTGGGACACAAACAGGCATCGGTAAAAGCGGAAAAGACAACGGCCTGTTGGTTTTAGTAGCTTTAGACGAACGTCAATGGCGGATAGAGGTCGGCTACGGTTTAGAAGGAGACATAACCGACATTGAAACAAACCTGATTGCCCAAAAATATCTGGTTCCCGCCTTCCAAGACGGCAATTACGGCGAAGGATTATACGACACAGTTGTCGCATTAGGTGAGCAAATCCCAACTAGCAATCAACCCAACAATCTGCCTACTAGAGGCTACTATTACTATGAAGACACCTCAGAACCAGCACCGACACCAACCCCGTTCTGGGACTACAATTTCTATGGAATGCCCCTTTGGCTGATTGTTGTACTTGCGTTGCTGGGAGTTTTTGGCGGGGTTTTTGGCGGCAAATCTCGGGGGGGTCGTTCGGGTGGTGGCGGTTCGACTGGCAGATGGTAAAAGTTGCTATTTGCGGTTGAATCTGAAAGCCAACATTTCGAGTCCTATCTTCTTGGCGTCTTTGACAGGACTAACTTTGGATTCGCCCTTGTTCCTTTCAGCCCAACGTACAGGAACCTCCACTACGGGGTAGCCGAGTTTTTTGCAGCGAACAATCATTTCTGTATCAAAGAAGTAGCCGTCTGACTTTGAATTGTTCAGTACCACCTCGGCGACTTCACGGCTCATCGTTTTGAAACCACATTGGTGGTCGTGGATCCCATCAAGAAACAGCAACCTAACGAAGAGGTTGTATGTCAAACTGAATAGAGTTCGGGGTGCTCGCCTCTGTACCACTGATCCTTTTACGTGCCGTGATCCAATTGCCATGCCACCATTTTCTTTAACTACTCTCAGAAGTGTAGGCAAACAACCAAGATCCGTTGCTAAATCTACATCCATAAATGTGATGATTTTGCCTTTGGAGAAGCTGAGTGCGTTTTTGATGCCTTTGCCCTTTCCAAGCCTGGCAGATGAATGCAATAGAAACAAGTTCGGGTTACGCTTAGCCATTTTTGCCACGATTAGGTCAGTGCCGTCGGTGCTTCCGTCTTCAGATACGATTATCTCGTATGATTTGGAGAAGGAGCGAACGGCGGCTTCAACTTGGAGCACGCACTCTTCAATCTGCGCTGCCTCGTTGTAGGCTGGCAGTAAGATTGAAATTTCTTTGTCAGATGCCCCTCGTTTCAACTGGTAATCTGGCCTTCCTGAACTGGAAACAATGTTTCTTTGCCATAAATGAATTGCGTATTTCTTGAAAAGTTCTGAAGGCTACATTCTATGAGGTATCGCAAACTCTTTTTAGATGCAGCCGACTAATTCTCAGTTTAAAAAGGGGTCGCTAACCATTACCCAAACCGCAAGTACCAGCGAACATTCTGCTTTTAGTAGAATGGGATTCGTAAAAAAGCACAAGTACAGATTAATGCTTGCTGCTTTCTTGATCGTGTTTGCGGCTTCTGCCTTGTACAATTTGGGTTACATGTCGGTTCAGTGGGATGAAATGCCCCACCTCAACGGTGGTTTACTCCTAATTAGAGGGCAAACATGGGATTATATGACCACCTACGGCTACTATCCACCTCTCTTTGACTTGGTGACAACGGGGTACTTCCTCGTTTTTGGCATCAACGAGGTTGCGGGGCGACTGGTCGCTGTTACTTTCTCTGTGTTGGCGATTTGGCTGCTTTTCGAGTTCACCAAACGAACTTATGGAGTAAAAAACGCCTTAGTCGCAAGTGTCCTTTTAGGCACAATGCCTGGGTTCTTTTGGCTCTCCAGAGTCACTATGCTGGAAACTATGCTCATTTTCTTCTTTACATTAGTCATGTTTGCCTTCTACATCTGGCTAAGCAAGGATAACAGCAACCGCGCATTGATCTATAGCGGTTTAGCCTTAGGCATCGGCATATTAGCCAAGTATCAGATCGTTGTAGCCGCGTTGGCAATGATGCTGAGCATTCTGTTTCTAGGCAGAAAACGACTAAAACTTAACTTAACAAAGTTCCTGCTGATTTTTGCTATCGCAGTCTTGGTTGTAATGCCATGGTTTGTGATGATTTACCACTACGATGGAATAACCAAGTTCCAAACATTGCAGTACGTTATGAGTGAAGGAGGACAGGATCGCCCTGCATACAGCAATCGCTTCCAACCCATCCCAGTGTACTACCTAACTGAAATGGTCTGGCCCTTCAACGATTTAGCCGTCCACCCCATCTCTCTACCCATCTTTGCTTTAGGATTATGTGGATTGGGATTGTTTGCTTACCGAAGAAGAAAACAGGACATATTCTTCCTAACCTGGTTTATCGTGGTGTATGTTTTCTTTACACTTATCCCCAACAGGCAATGGCGGTATGTAACACCACTTTTCCCCATTTTGGCCATCTCCGCCGCATGTTTCATTATGTTCCTCTACAGCATTGTCCGCGCCTGGAAGCCCAAACAGGTAGGCATCAAAGCTGATCGCTTGAAGAAGCTTGCAGCATTATTATTCATAGTCATAATAGCTTCTGCGGTTGCTTACTCCACCTATAACGCTTACCAGATGACGATTAGAGACCAGATTCATATCCCAATTCAAGAAGCAACAAACTATATGGCAGAGCATTTAAACCAAAACCAATCCGCTGTACTGGTCTGTGCCTTCAACCTGCTTAACCAAGATATGTTCCGCTTCTACCTACCTAAGAACTTGCCAAGCGACCAAATCTGGCAGTACCCTTCACTCGCGGTTGATGCTTTCACTCCTAACTTCAACATCACTGAATTTGTCAGTTTATGCCAAGAACGCAACGTCAAATACATAATACTCTTCGACTGGGGACCCCACACAACGTTCTTCAACACAACCCTAGATTACGCACAGGTCCAAACGATGATTTACGACACTCACAGGTTCGGCGACCCACAAGACCAACCTTTCTTCGGTGACTTCGCAGACAATAAAGGGTTTAGGCTCTTTCTAGTTCGTTTTCTGGGTTGACAACTAATTAGTTTCCAAGAACTCGAAACCTGTTTGCTTGTTCCTTGTCCTCTTAGCTGAGCTACCCGTTAACTCCAAAATTACCACTTCACCAATTTGCCAAACATCCACACCCAACCGCACACAACCTGTAACTGAGTTGTCGTTTCGTCCAAAACTCGCATGCATATGCAACTTAGGCTTACCTTTTTCATCTGTAAAGATTGTTCCTACTCCACATGCTTCATGGACACCCTTCAAGAGAGCCACCATTGGTTGAGGAGGCATTGCGTCACCGTCTTTGGGTCCCACGACTACTTTGCTTTGGTCTTGGGCACCGCCTAGAAAAAAGCAGAGAGCGCTTTTAACTTGTTTTTGGGTCGCGAATTCTTCTATGACTTCATGGAGTGTTTCGTTGTGTTGGAGTCTGAGGATGAAGATTCTTCCAAGGTTTGCTTCGGTATAATTCAAGGGTTTTTCCTCTTGTTTCAATTAGACGGTTAGAATCAAATATAAAAGAGTTAAAAGCGCCTAACATAGATTATGTTGGTTTTACATTCTCTTTAGGTATAGTGTTTGTTTTGCGTCTTCTTTTCGTTTTTTTGAAGAGACCTTTAAGTTACCTGCATCCGCTGTAGTAGCGGAAATTTCAGCGATTATTTCTTGCGGTCTTTCTTGATCTTGTTGCGACATTTTTTTCGACCTCGTGAAGAGCCAACGAAATATGAGATTTCACTTATAAACTTTATCCTGAGTTATAAATCGCTTGCGAATCCTAAATTAATATTGTAAACAATAAACAATTGTAGCCTGCAAACTGTTTAATTCTAAACAGTTAACCTTGCAGATTAGCGGTTGAAACGGTCGTTTTTCCATACATCTGCGTTGTCACTGTATCCGCGCCGCTCCCAAAATCCCAACTCTTTGTTCCTTGTAAACCGTAAACGCACCACCCAGAGTGCACTCTTATACGCATATTTACTAGGAACAATAAGCCTCACAGGAGCTCCCAAACCTTCCTCAAGCAGTTCACCGTTCAGTTTGTAAGCTAACAGCACATCATCCCCTGAAAGTTCCTCACGGAAAAGCGAAGTCAGATAGTTGTCGGCGCACTCAAACGACACTGCTCGCGCCACCGATTTGGGCTTGACAAGTTTTTCTATGTCTCGGATGCGTACGCCTTCCCACTTACAATCCAACACGCTCCAGCCTTCGACACAATGAAAATCACTAACTGAAACCGACTGCGGCAACGCCAAAAAATCCTTCCAGTTCATCGTCACTGGTTTTTCTACTTCGCCATCGATGGTCAAGGTGTAGTTTTCCAGTTTTAGCTGCGGGTTTGTGGAGGTTATGCCTGGATGGTCATATCCCCAGCGCAAGATGTGTTCGGTGACTGTTTGGTCGGGTGGAAGTCTTGGTTTTTTTTCAGGCGACAAAAGACCACTAAAGTAGAAAAGTGTTACTGTAAAAATAAAGGTTACTGACTCAAAATTGAGACAATAAAACAAGTTTATGCTTTGACAAAGGTTGTGTAGCCATCATCTGTTCTTATGGCTCTTAATCCTCTTTCCTGGATTATTTTCTTAAAGCAGTCTTTTTCTTCGTCATCAACCCATTTGATGCTCAGTTTCCAGTGCCCGGGTTTGGAATTCGGTGTCAAGGAAACAACAGGTGCTAGCTGCGTAGATTCGCAGGCAATCATCAATTCTTTTAACAAGGTTAGCGCTTCTTCTCGCTTCATATCTTCATCTCAAGGGGTATGGTTTCCATTTATTCTCTATGCTTGATTTAAGCTTATTCCAGAAAAGACCATATAAAAATTGAGCCATTTTATTATTGGAAAAATAACGTCAACTGTTTCTGATGTAGTTCTTCTTTATGGAACCCTGAAACTTTTACTCCGACCCTTCTTATTTCAAGTGTTGATTCACCCAGAAACTTCTCAAAAAGTGTCTTGACGTTTTTTGTGATGGTTTCCTTGTCTTTGGCTGGTTGCTCAAGAGTAACTGAACGGTTTTTACTGCTTAAATCAACTAAAACAACGTAGATAGAGACTGACTTAAAACTCAGGTTCCTTTCTGTTAGGTCTTTGAAAACGTATTCTGTTAGTTCGTCTGTTTTCTGCAGAATAAAATCCAAATCCCTCGTATCCTGCTTCAGGGTTCCAATGCGGCTAATTGATTCAG
Source organism: Candidatus Bathyarchaeota archaeon (assembly GCA_963777155.1). GTDB lineage: Archaea > Thermoproteota > Bathyarchaeia > Bathyarchaeales > Bathycorpusculaceae > Bathycorpusculum. The sequence goes on along the minus strand of CAVZPM010000002.1, from coordinate 20,380 downwards.
CTTCGCCCTGTTCCACGATGGGTTCATTGTCTATCGCATTGGCTGCATTATGAAAGTATATGCCCATGACTTTGCCGAAGACTTCGATGAGTCTTTGACAATCGTATTTGGCTAAGTCACCGATTGTTTTAATTCCCATTTGCTCCATGTGTATGGTAGTTTTTTTCCCTACACCCAAGAGGCGGTCAACTGCTAGTGGTGCAAGAAAAGCCTTAGCTTTCTCGGGTTTAATGATTGTTAAACCGTCGGGTTTTTGGCTGTCGCAAGCGATTTTTGCGATCAGCTTGTTGGCACCAACACCGATGGAGAAGGAAATTCCTACTTTGGTTTTAACATCTGCCTTAATTTTTTGGCCATAATCTTGGGCTTTCTCAAAGCTTCCTTCAACCTGTTCACTTACGTCCAAGTAAGCTTCATCCACGCTGACCTGCTCCAGACTGGTTGCGTAGCCCCGGAAAATCTGCATGATGCGATCGCTTATTTGGTCATAATATTCGTGGTCCACCTTGAAGAAAACTGGGTCGGTACCTTCTAGTTTGCGTTTTGCCAAGAACAGAGGCATACCTGATTTGACGCCGTATTTGCGGGCAACATAGTTGCTGGTGCTTACGGCTCCGCTTTCCTCAGTGCGCCCAGAGTATACACCGACAACCACAGGTTTGTCTTTGATTGATGGATTGCGGAGTTCTTCGCATTGAGCAAAGAAATAGTCAAAGTCCGCCAGCATCACCACTCGATTCTGTATTAGCTTAAACCTCCTTTTGCTTTAGGCATAAGCCACGAACCATCGCAACTTGCTGTATTTAGCTGGGCTAAGCCTTCCCGGCAAACCCCAAACTTCATCCCATTTACCTTAGCTAAATCGTGAATACCTTTGAGGAGTCTGAACCTGAACTCTTTAGGCAACAGCGTGCTTCCGCCGATTCGTTCACCCTGCTTAAAATATAGGGGTTTAAGTTGTTCTGCCACCTTGGGTAGAGCTTGGCTTAACCTCATCCAATTGTCCGCTTTAGCCTTATATGTGGAACAAGTTACGTGTTTGATGCCGATGCTTGACAGTTCCGCGATTAGTTTTTGCGGTTGGTCATTAACGAAGGGTATGATGGGATCTATTCTCACTGAGACAGGAATACCTGCTTTAGTTAGGTCCTGCGCTGCTCTAAGCCGTTGGGAAGACGACGGAGCCAATGGTTCAAGGGTTCTGGCGACACAATCGTCATCGGAGGTAATGGTTAAGGCAACTGTTGCGGGAACTTTTCTAAGGAGGTCGTCGTCTCTTGTTACGATGTTGCTTTTTGTAATGATTTGAATTTTACAGTTACTTTCCACAAGAACTTCGAGGCACCGTCGGGTTAAACCTTCAGTTGCTTCAATTCGTGGATAGGGGTCCGACGAGTTTGCTAATGAGACGGTTTCTCCTTTAAGTTTGGTGGCTTCTCTTTTCAGTATTGCTAGGGTGTCTTTTTTGGGGTGGCATTCTTTGAAGTTTTGGATGTAGCTTGATGCGTAGCAATAGATGCATTGATGGTCGCAACCCGTGTATGGGTTAAACGTCAGCTTAGGCGGGCATGTGCATAGGCTTGAACGCCATGGATCAAAGCTTGAAATCAACGGCACCAAACATTCACTATCCCTATTAATCCATGATGCCAGACAAAAAGCATTCGCAGCAACAATCATATCTAGCCCGAGAAATGTGTCACAATCACAATTTTAATGCCGTACTTCCTGAAATTTGCAATGTGATTGGCTCACTTTGCTAGAAAAAACTAGAAGCAGCTTCTGCAAAATTTTCTAACATCTCCAATGATATGCTGAATTTCCCTTTTGAATATTGATGCAAGTCTCCTTACAGTTATTATTCTTATTTTTGGCTTGCTCCCTTGGAAATGTTAGGTGATTTTAATGAGGTATTTGCTTTATTCAACTACTTCCACAGATGTCTAAGTTTTTGGTGTTGCTATTTTTCTAGTTGTGATTTTAGAAGGTTTATGGCTGACCATGCTGCAAGTGCGCTGGTGTGGGGGTTGTCTGGGTGGGGGTCGTTGGCAAACTGCATAGTCATTTCGCCGTAGCGCCATTTAACATGGATTTGGTGGGTGTTGCGTACGACGGTTGGGTCGGATACCACTTGCACTTTCACTTTGGCTGGTTTAACGGTTAAGGCTAATGTTGCTGCAACGTTCATTTCCCGTGGGAACTGTCTTGCTGCTTCCTCTGCGTAACCCTCATACACGGTTTCCTCTTGGCTATTGGTTTTTCCAAGGGCTTTGGGGGGTTTGCGGGTAGTCAGCGTGACTTCGTTGATTCCAGCTAAAGCAGCAGGAGAGATCGCGTCTAGCCCTCCGATGGCGCCTGAGGGAAAGTGCAGTTTAGGGGTATTTGTGTTTAGATCTAAAAGTGCGCCTGTGCTCATGATGATGAAATCGATGTTTGCCGCTAAAATTTTCTTGTAGTATTCTCGCACGGCCTGCTGGGATGCTGCTTCAACAACTATTGACGGCTTGGACGCAAGCAACTCATCCACGTTCGGCATGATTTTTACGGGGAATTTTAATGAGTCTTTGAGTTTCTCTGCTTTTGCCGCATCCACATCAAAAATGACCAGTTCATCACAGACCACTATCTTACGCTCGATGGCTTCAGCTAGCACTGTTCCGATAGCGCCGCAGCCAATTAACCCAACCCTTTTCATTTCTTGGTTACCGCCCCGAAGATAGCAACAGCAATTACCCCTGGAAATTGTGGCACTTCTTGGCCTTGACCAGCTTTGGGGATAACGTTAAAATTACCTACAACTTTGAGAGTCCCTGCAATATCTTCTTTGCTTGAAATGATTAGGTTGGCGCTTGTTTCATTTCCCGCGTAGACGTCAAGGGACAAAACGGGAATATTTAATGGCAACTTTTGCGCCGCTTTCTTTCTTCGCACATCCTCAATTAAAGCCATCACTTTATCTCCTTCCTCTTCTATTGTCTCGTCGACGAGGGCGTTGTCTACCTTTGGCCAAAGGGTTATCTGTAAACTTTTGAAACCTTTATCATCAGCGTACATATTTTGATAGATTTCTTCAGTTAAGTGAGGAGTTATTGGTGCTAGCAACTGCAGAATTTTGTACAGTACCTCATAAAGGGTCCGTTGAGCAGCTCGCCTTTTCGGTGCGTTCTCCTCCTCTTGATGATATAGTCTATCCTTCACTGATTCAATGTAGTAGTCGCAGAAGACGTGCCAGGTGAAGTTACGGATCTCTTCGACTGCGATGTTGAATTGGCATTTTTCGAAGGCTTCTGTAACTTTTTTAATCAAGTTCTCCGTTTTGCTGAGAATCCATTTATCAAGTAGCTGCAGATCAACTTCCGCATTGGCTTTGGGGTTATAGTCTGCTAAGAGGTTACTTGCAAACCCAGTAACGTTCCACAGTTTTACCAAAAAGCGTCTGCCATATTCGACATCTTGGGCGCGGAAAGGAATATCTGAACCTGTTGCTCCTCCACCAGCAGCCCACTGCCTAGTTGCATCAGCACCACTTTTATTCAAAACTTCTGGAGCTGCAACGTAATTCTTCAGTGATTTGCTCATTTTTCTGCCATCTGCACCTAATACCATGCCGTTTATGAGGACGCTGTTGAAAGGGCGCTGGTCGAACAAGGCTAGGTGGCGTACCATGAGGTAGTATGCCCAAGTTCGGATGATGTCTGTACCTGATGGGTGAACACTCGCTGGGAATAGGTGCTTCCAGTCAGCTCGGTCTGGCCAGCCCGCATGGACCGCGCATGTGATTGAGGAATCCATCCATGTATCCAACACGTCGGTTTCCCCAGTGAAATCGGCGCCGCCACATCGGGGGCACTTGTCAATTCGAGGTTTCTCCATTCGAGGGTCAATTGGCACCCAGCTTTCCTCAGCAACTACAACTTCTCCGCAGCTCTTGCAGTACCAAACAGGAATGGGCGTAGCAAACAGTCTTTGGCGACTAACAACCCAATCCCAATCCAAAGCCCGTGTCCAGTCGATCAAACGGTTTTTCATATAATCGGGATACCACGGAATCTCATTAGCATTTTTTTCCACAGCTTCAGAGAGGGGCATGGTTTTCATGAACCATTGTTTAACCTCTAGAATTTCGACTTGGGCTTTGCAACGATCGCAAACGCCCACTTCCTGCTGTATCTTTTCTGTCTTTTCCAGCAGTCCAGCAGTTGTTAAGTCGGCAACGATTGCTGCACGCGCTTGGTTAACATACAAACCCGAGTATTTACAGCCAGCTTCGCTAATTCTTCCACTTTCAGTAAGGAGTCGAATAACGGGAAGTTTGTGTTTTATTACTGTCTTTACATCCTCTTTATCGCCGTAAGTACAGATTTGGACAACGCCTGTGCCAAAACTCGGGTCCACTGATTCCTCACTAATGATGGTTACTTCGCGGTTCATAAGGGGTACAGAAATTTTTCTGCCAATGTACTTGCTGTAGCGTTCGTCTTTTGGATTTACTTCAACAGCAACGCATGCTGGAATAAATTCGGGGCGTGACGTGGCAATTAGTAGGTATTCACTGCTGCCTTCAAGATGGAACCGAATATAATGCAGGGTGCCTTCCTTTTTTATGTGGTCAACTTCTGCGTCGGCGATCGCGGTTTCATCTCGGGGACACCAGTTAACGGGGTGTGTGCCCTGGTACATGAAACCTTTCTTGTGTAGCAACACGAAACTAAGTTGTGTGCGGCGCCAATAGTCGGGATCCATCGTTTTGTATTCAGTAGTCCAATCAATGCTGGCGCCCATTTTAAGGATGCCTTCCTTCATCATGGCGATGTATTTCTCAACAAGCTCGATGCACCATGACCGGAACTGGTCTGGGGGGATGTCACGTTTGCGGATGTTTCTTGACTTTTCCACTTGGATTTCTATACCTAAACCATGGCAATCCCAACCCTGTGGAAACAACACGTTGTAGCCTTGCATTCGTTTGTAGCGTGCAACCATGTCAAAGTATGTCCAGTTGAGGACGTTGCCCATGTGGAGTTCGCCCGAAGGGTAAGGAGGTGGCGTGTCAATACTGTAGGGCACTCGTTGCTTATCATTCCAATCGTAGTGGTAGATACCCATCTCTTCCCATTTGCTCTGCCATTTCCGCTCGATTTCAGCAAAATTGTATTCCTTAGGCATAGGTTGCATGCTAATCAACTCGTTAGTGTTTGGGTAGGAAAACTAAAATATCACCTAAAAACATTATCCCATTAGTTCTTGGGGAGCTGGGAAAGTGACCTGGCTGAGAGGACGGCTGTTTGCTGTCGACCCTTAGGAACCTGAACCAGGTAATACTGGCGGAGGGAAAAACAAACTTGAACACAACCAATACTGAACCTAACCCTAAGAAATATTTAAAGACAACATACAATCCAACAAAATCCTCGCAGAAATAACAATATTTGTGGCGTTGGCAGGGCCTTAGCTTATGTCAGTCACTCGTTTTTAGCCACGAAGGAGGCTCAATTACACCTTGGATGGTACCTATAATTTGGCTTGCGCTTTAAGACGGGAGCCAAAATTGGTATATTCGCAGGCGCTGTATTCGGGTTTGTTGCAGCTCGCAGTCATTTGTCGTCAAACCCATTTTCTACCTCAGTGCTCTGGATTATACACTGCCGTTCGGTGTGCTTGGATTTGCAGGGTTCTTCCAAAAAGTGCCAGTCGCTGGCGTCGTCGTTGGAATTACAGGACGCTTCATCTGCATTTTGTTTCAGGCGTCGTCTATCTTTGCCTCATATGCGCCTGAAGGTATGAGCCCATGCTTTACTCAGCAGTCTACAACGGAAGTTACCTCGTACCCGAACATGATAATAAGTGCTATTAATAGGCCTACTACAGAAAAGCAAGGTACTAAAAATTTATATTTAAGGAGAATGAGAAATATGGGGAAACTTTCGAATCGAAGATCTCCAAAAATTGCTTAGTTGTATAAAGAAGGATTTTCGAGTAATCGTTCCGCCCATGATTGGGTATGATGCAGGAGTCCATCTTTTACATGGCAAGTACGTGGCGGTTGCAACGGACCCATGCACTGGGAGTGCCTGAAGAGTGGTTTGGATGGCTTCTGATTACATTATGCAGCTTCGGATGTAGCGCTGTTTGGGGCTAAACCAGAATTCTGCACAATAAACCTCCTTGGACCAAAAGGGACAAAACCAGAAGTTTTCCAGAAAATCATGAAGCAAACATGCCAAGCTGTCGACGAATTAGGCGTTGCAATTGTTCGTGGACACACAGGAATGTACGACAGCCTCAAAGATATGCTCGGTGTCTGCACGGTTTACGGAACTGTAGAACCACGAAAATTGATTACGCCGGGAAACGCCAAGGCAGGTGATTTGATTTTGTGCACAAAACCGCTTGGGTTTAGAAACAATAACCAACTTTTCACTCACTCACAAGGAAGAAGCGCAAGAACTCTTCGGAGTTAACACACAAGAGAAACTCGCCAAACTGGTTCACATGCAAAGCTGTGTAAGAGAGGCTCTTCAGCTTGCGGAAATTGAAGACGTGCATGCAATGCATGATGCGACTGAAGGCGGGTTTGTGGCAGCTCTCAACGAATTGGCTGAGGCATCGAAAGTTGGGTTAAGGGTTGATTGGGAAAAAATCTCGTTTCCCAAAGGAAGTCTATGCCCTAAAACAACACTTTAACCTCACAGATGAGCAAATGTTGTCAATGTCTTCGACGGGTACGATTTTGGCGGCTGTTTCTCCTAAAGCGCAAGAAAAAGTCACTGCCTCATTAGCCAAGTATGGCTTATCTGCTTACTTTCTAGGTGAATTTAAAGAAAACAAGGAACGGGTTCTAATAAAGAAAGGAAAAGAAACACAGTTTCCGCAGGTCGCCGATGACCCCTACACTCTGATTCTTGTCAGGCAAGTAATTATTTTTTCAGTTCTGTCAACACAAAGTTGACTATTTCTTCGGCAATGTTAACTTTTGCAACTACCTGCAAGCCTTTCCAGCCGGGTTGGCTGTTTACGTCTACGATGCGAGGACCGTCTGGTCCCTCAAGGATATCTACGCCAGCAATCTTGCAGCCTACTGCTTTAGCTGACTTAACAGCTATTTCCTCAAATTCTTTACTGATCGTTGCTGGTGCCGGTTTGGCTCCTTGACTATAGTTTGTTTTCCATCCTGTAGCTACCCTGCGCATGCATGCAACGACTTGGTCTCCGATAACGAAGGCTCGTATGTCTGAGGTTCCGTGAGGTACGAATTCTTGCATGTAGATAACGCCATGGTGGAAGGTTATGGCTTTGAAGACCGTGTCGGCGATGTCTATATCATTTACGCGTGTGGCTCCTTGTCCGCGTGAGCCGAAGATGGGTTTAACAACTATGTCGCCTCCGAGTTCATGAAATGCTTTTATGGCTTCGTTTACGCTTTCGGTGGCTAAAGTGCGAGGTACAGGGACACCAACGTCTTCTAGAAGCGCTAAAATGTCATATTTGTCGACGCAGTGTTCGATGGCGGTCGGCGGGTTAACCATGTAGAATCCCTGGCGCTCAAGCTTGTAGAGCATATCCATGCGGAAAACCAATTCCTCTAATGAACCGCGTCCAATTGGGCGAATGATTAGTGCATCTAATTCATCTAAAATACTTGTACCATTGACTTTAAAGTAAGGTCTGTAAGCAAGTCTTGCCACAAGACGTGGGAAAGTGAAGCATTCGTATGGAATCCCTCGTTTAGTTAGGGCTTCTCGAACTTGAGTAGAGCTCCAGGCTTCCATGTTCCGCGTCATTATTCCAAATTTCAATTTTAGTCGGTCCTTACGTTGGTCTTAGAACATGCTGAGGGATTGTGCTCTTAAAGTTTCTGGGGAAAGTACAAAAAATTGCTTCATTCGCCTTTTTCTGGCAAGCTAAAGCAGTCTATTTCTAATTTTTTCAGCATGTAGACCTATAGTTTCTCTATTTTTTCCTATCAAATCACCGACTAATGCACCTAAAACCAAGCAAATTATAAAGCTCGTGACAGCAAACAAGTCGATACCAACCGTACTCGAAATTAGCGACATAACCCCTGTTGTCATGAAGGAAAGCACCATCACAGCCCAAATGCTGAAACCAACTATGGATGCTCCAACAAAAAAGAACGTTGCACGTTTATTGTAACCCTCAGAAGACTTGAAACCAACGTAGAAGGTCAAACCCAAAATCGACAAAATACTGCCTAAAATCAATAGCTCTTCTCCCAACGAGATCTGCATTAATAATCCAACGGCAACAGCAAAAACAAGAATAGCCGCAGTCAGGGTTACCCAGTAATACTTGCTCTTCAGCAGGTTAAATGGTTTTGGTTGGTCCTTAAGACGTTTCTTCTGTTTGTTCTTTTTAGGCTGAGCCTTCGGATAAGTTTTGGGCATGCTCATTTGACTATTTTTTAACTCTTATTAATTTTTCATATAAAAACCTATGAGTCCTTGGCCGACGTCTTAAAACAACTTATTTTATTCTTTCAAGGCGAAGTGTATTTAGCAGAAGCAGCATAGTTACTCCATCGTCTCCTGAAGCAACTGTGAACCACAACGGCGTTAAACCCATCAAGCCTAAAGCGCCCAAAATCAACTTTACCACCAGCGAAGCAGCAATATTTTGTTTGGCTATGGTCATTGTTTTTTCACTTAGTTTTAGAAGGTAGGGAATTTGGGCAAGTTCATCTTTCACCAAAACGACGTCTGCTGATTCCAGGGCAACATCCACTCCGTGTGCACCCATTGCGATTCCAACGTCTGAAGCAGCAAGCGCTGGAGCATCATTTACTCCGTCGCCGACCATCGCTACCAAACCTTCTTTGCCCTTCATATCCTCGATACATTGCAGTTTATCCTCTGGGAAAAGTTCAGAATGAACCTCTTCAATACCCAACGAAAGGGCAGTATCGTTGGCGATTTCAGCCCGGTCCCCAGTCAACATTGCAGTTTTGACCCCGCTCTTCTTTAAAGAGCGAATCGCCTTTAACGCGTCTTCCCTGACCTGATCAACCACACAAACCGCCGCTAAACCGACTTTACCGACAGAAACACAAACAGCAGTATGAACATCTCCTTCGGCAATCTCAAAGGCTTCCGTGCAGTTGCAACCAAGTTCACGCATAAACTCCAGGTTACCGATGGCTACATGCTTTTCGTTGACTAAGCCAACTATGCCTTTACCTGGGACCTCTACAACGTCGGTTACTTTTACTTTGCTTAAGTCAATGTTTCGCTCCATGGCTCTGCGAACAATGGCTTGTGCGATGGGGTGGTTGGAGAACTGGTCGAGTGCCGCTGCATAAGTTATGGCTTCATCTTCAGCTTTTGAAAGGTCAACCCGCCTTACTTCATGTACCGCTTGTCGTCCAAGCGTCAACGTACCAGTTTTGTCGAAGACAACCTGTTTAACTCTGGCGAGTTTCTCGATGAAAACTCCGCCCTTAATGATTACACCTCTCTTTGCAGCGATTGTTATTGCAATAAAAACGGTTGCAGGAACCGAGATTATGAAGGCACTTGGGCAAGATACCACCAACAAAATAAGTGAACGGTAAAACCACGTGTGGAATGTTCCTCCCAAAAGATATGGCAAGGCTACGGCAGTAAAAACTGCTAATGCAATCACTATTGGTACATAGATTCTGGCGAACCTGTCCACTAAGCGTTCAATACTTGCTTTTCTTTTCTGAGACTCGATTACAAGCTGAACAATCCTAGAAACCAAGGTCTCCGTAGATTTCTTCGTTACTTCAATCTTAAGCGGTCCAGAGCTGTTTAGGGTACCTGCAAACACGCAGTCGTTAACTCTCTTCGGAACTGGCACTGACTCGCCCGTGACTAAAGCTTGGTCCACATGGGAAAAACCATCAACCACGTTTCCATCTAATGGAATACGTTCACCAGGTTTGACTAGGATAGTGGCACCTGTTTCAACCTCAGCTACATCTAGACTTTTTTCTATCCCAGAGCTTAATACTCGGGCTTTTTCAGGAATGACTTTGGATATTTTTTCCACGGTTCTTTTTGCCCTGTCTTGAATGTAGCCTTCAAAGTACTCGGCTAGACTGTACAAGAAAAGCACCGTGGCGGCTTCAAAGCGGTAATCAAGGTAGAGGGCTCCTAAACCTGCGACAGCCATTAAAAATTCGACGCTGAACTGTCTCTCAACTAACAGTTCCTTTAGGCCTATAACTCCGATGTAGATAGCCGCTGTCAAGATGGCAGTGTAGTAGAAAATTAAAGATAAAGTTGCAGGAACATTCAACAGTGGAATAGTAATACCAAGCGGCACCCCCTTAGCAAATAAGTCCAATGAACCGCTGACTAGTACAGTTACACCTAACCAAACAGCGAACCCTACTATGATCCGCCTGTTTTCTGTCTCTTCGCCTACTACAGTTTCTTTCTCTGGTTTTTCTTCACAAGTCCCCATAAAAATAACCCAGAACTGTGACTACCAAAAATAAGACAGCTTACTTAATAAGAATAAACATCGAAACAAGAGTTTCTGCAAAGCAAGTCGTTCATTTTCGAGGAAAACTTCTAATCAAGCAATATTTAGGTTTGGTTCGCCTTACCTAATTTTGTTATCGTGTTTGTTTATTGGCAGCTGTGAGTCCTGATGCTCGTTTTCGGTAGCAGGGCACGTCGAACTCAAAGAGAGATGTTTTCCTCATTCTTTTGGCTCCAAGCGATGGCATTGGTACGTTTGCTTTAAAACACTTTCGCCTAAGCTTTGGAGTTTTATATTGTCAAAAAGTAAGAAACCAATTGATTCAGTTGATCAATCAATAGAAGCAAGGAATATACTCTCTTACCTTAAACTTTACTCCTAAGCTGACCGCAACCGCCTGCGCCTTAGCCACATCGACTTCCGGCACCCGTACAACCGTAACTTCAACATCAAGTATCGATTTTGCTTTGTATATGAAATCGAGAACTGCTTCATATGCTTCAGGGAATGTGGGCATGCAGATTTCATTATAGGTCTCCCTATCTCCTGCGTTTAAGCTAACGCTTACTTTATCGACTCCAGCTTCCTTCAACAGCCCAGCTACATCCTTGGCAGGATTCAATATGTAACCATGCCCATTCGTATCCAATCGAATCTGAATTTGTTGCCCAAGATTTTTTCTTGTCCACCTGGCAAGTTCAAGCAAAATCTCAAGCCGCTCTGTTGGTTCACCAAAACCACAGAAAACTAATCCCTTCCAACTTCGCGTATGTAAAACCTCCGACAACTCAGTAACAATTTGGTCATAGGTCGGTTCCTCTACGAGTTTAAGGTTAAAGTCATTAATTCCGTACTTGTAGCGTTTGAAGCAAAAATAACAACTATTCGTACATAGGTTGGTTATGTTTAGATAAAGTGTGTTATCTAACCAGTAGACTGTTTTAGGCTTTTCTTTTTGAGCCATACACTATTCCGCTAACAATGAAAAACTATCTTTTCCCCTAAAGACTTTATCTTCTCTAAGAGAGAACGTTTTCATTGTCTTGATAGGCAAAAATACAAAAACTAAGCTAAAATGAAAAAAGAAAAGGAAAGATTGTTTATTTTATTCAGTTGTGTTTTCTTCGCTTTCTTCGGCTTGGGGGGTTTGGTCGCTGTTGTCCGCTTCCGTTATCAGTTCCGAATGCGCCTGCTGAGGCGCTTCTGAAGGGTGGGCCGGAATGTGTGCCTCCTCCACCAAGGAAATAGTTTCTATTGCTGGTTCTTCAAGGACTTTTTCAAGGGTAGTTTCGATTGGAGCTTGCTCTGTTACTTCAAAGGCTTGGAGTGGAGCTTCAATTACGGTTTGTTCTTCGTGGGCTACTTCTGCAATTGGCTCGGTTGCGATCATTGTTTCTGCTGGAACTTCGATCTGCGTTTCGATTACGGGGGCTGCTTCAACTGTGACTGTTGGCTGCTCGATTGGAGATGATTCTTCAACGACGGCTACTTGAGCTTCCTCAACGATTGCGGCTGGCACTTCAACTGGTGCTTCGATTATTGGAGCAGCTTGGATTACTTGTTCTTCGACTGTTGGCTCTGCGATTACTGCTTCGGTTACTATTTCAACTGCTTCTTCTGGCTCAACTGCAACTACTTGAGCCTCTTCCACCGGGGCAACTTCTACAATTGGAGTTTCTTCAACTATTGGAGCTTCAATTGCTGGAGCTTCCAATATGGTCTCAACTGCTGGAGCCTCAACGATTGGGGCTTCCTCAATTGGGGCTGTCTCTATTGAGGCGGTTTCTTCGACAACTGACGCTTCAACTGGTGTAGCTTCCTCAACAATTGGGGCTGATTCTACGACGATTTCAACTGCTGGAGCTTCTTCAGTTGCGATTGTTGGCTGCTCGATTGGAGCTACTTCAGTTGGGGCAGTTTCGATTGGCACGACTTCAATTGGAGCGGCTTCTTCTATGATTATTGCTGGAGCTTCTTCAACAACTGCTACTGGAACTTCGACTGGTGTTTCGATTATTGGGACTGCTTCAACAACTGGAGTTTCTATTTCAACTGCTGGAGCTTCAATAACTGGGGCTTCTTCAACAACTGGTGTGCTTTCAGCTACTGGAGCGGTTTCAACTGGGGTTTCGATCGTGGCCTGCTCAACTTGAGCTTCTGCTGGGGCCTCGAAAGGGACCGCTGTCTCCACTGGAGCAACTTCAGCTACTGGAACTTCGATTGGAGCAGTTTCTATTGGAGCACACTCAATTGGGGCTGATTCTACGACGATTTCAACTGCTGGGGCTTCTTCAGTTGCGATTGTTGGCTGCTCGATTGGAGCTACTTCAGTGGTTGGGGTTTCAATTGCGGGAGTCTCGATGGTTGGTGTACTTTCGACGATCAGAGCATTCTCAACTGGAGCGCTCTCAAGTGGAGCTGGCTCGACTGGCGCAATATCTGCTGGAGCGGCTTCCTCGACAAGTACTGCAGGAGTTTCTTCAATTATTGCGGGGGCTTCTTCTATGGGAGTTTCGATTATTGGAGTTGCTTCAATGGGGGTTTCTGCTGCCGGAGCTTCGATAATTGGGGTTTCGATTGTAGGTGTTTCCGTGGGAGCTTCAACTATTTGAACTGGTTCATCTGCGGGAGCTTCTACTGTTGCTGTTTCGATTGCTGGAGCGGTTTCAATTGGAGCTTCAGCGGCTTGTTCAACTGGAGCTTCTGCTGGGGCCTCGAAAGGGACCGCTGTCTCCACTGGAGCAACTTCAGCTACTGGAACTTCGATTGGAGCAGTTTCTATTGGAGCACACTCAACGGGACAAGTTTCAATGATTACTGGTTCAACAGGTGTAGCTTCTACTGGGACCTCTAAAGGGGCCGCTTCTACTGGAGCGGCTTCAGCTACTGGAACTTCGATTGGAGCAGCTAGCTCTGGAGCTGCCGGGGCTATAATTGCTGGTTCTATTGGAAATAACTGGTTTATTGCTTGCTTTATTACGTCTAACTCGTTTCGAGTTGTCTGGAGAGTGTTTGAGAGAAGGTTAATTTCTCGAACGTAGCTATCTTCGTCGATTTCCCCTACAACATGTTGAATTTCGTAGTTAGCGAGAAGCATTTCGAGCGTTTTAAGTTGACTTTCCAGTTCTTGGGTTTTTACTTGCATTTTTTCAGCAAGTTCTTTTCGTTGTTTTTCGATTTCAGCGATTGCTGCATTAATATCGCCGGTGAATGAGTCTCTTGTGGCTTGTGAGATTTTGCCTGACTCGTAAAGGTTGTCTAAGGCTTGTTTTTTCTTGTTAGCAATTTCGTAGTCTTCATTTAATCGTTTAAATGTATATTTCCATGAAATCACGTTTAGGGCACCGTAGTGTCCTACAGTAAGATGGGAGATAACGTTTGTTAACATGCACATATATCGGTAGCTAATAAATTCGAAACTCAAATCAGAAAAATGGTAATTTTGCAGTAAAAAAGACACATGTCTCCATGGATTTATGTAAACAAATAGTGTAATATTTCTGAAAAACGCTTCTGATTAAATGACATTTCTATGTCAACTGTCACTTGTTTCTTCGCGTGTTATGTCGAGATATATGAAACTGATTTTGATTTCTATCGCGCTGTTTTTTTGATTATTAACGATTTTCGAATACCTGGTGTGTTTATTTTGTTTATATTTTTCTTGCTTAGTTGTAACAAATAATGTTTTGTTATTCTAATTCTGAATAAGTCTTATATATCTAAACAAGAATAAACATTATTCAGGTGCAAGAACTATGGTAGCATTAACAATCACAATTAACGGAGAAAAATCCGAAGCAAGAATAATCAAAAAAATGCACGAACGAGTCATAAAAAGCTTCATGGACACAATAATAATGACCGAACTACAAAACGGACCTATAAGCGGATACGATGCAATCACATTTATACACAACAAATTCGGCTTTCTTGCCAGCTCAGGCACAATCTACTCACTGCTTTATTCCCTTGAACGAAACGGTCTAGTTGAAGGAGCCTGGATTGAAAGAAAAAGAGTCTACAAACTCACAGAAAAAGGCTCCAAAACTATTCGAACTATCCTCAACTCCCAGGACAAAATCAAAGGATTCATGTCAACAATCCTCAAAGCGCAAATAGTCGACTAGTAGTCTCTTTTTAACACTAAATCAATAGAAATACTAAAAAACCCCTTCGTGTTTTCCTATCAGCCGCAACGAATCTTTGCGGGTCCGTAGCTCAGTCAGGCTAGAGCACCGGACTTTTAATCCGGGGGTCGCGGGTTCAATTCCCGTCGGACCCGCCAAAATTCGCTTTTGTCAGAGCCATTTTTGTCGCAAGATAGAAAGAAGCATTTGCTCATAACTTATGCTCATTGTGACAATTGGTCAAATTCATTATGAAATCTCAGACGAGTACAAATAAACTACCCGAATCTCATAACTCTTAATAGAAAAAATTAAATGCCAAACATCTGTCGTTAGATTGTATGATTATTCACTTAAGGTTTTGATGTAGTCCCAAATTTTGTCACTTACATAATGCAGCGTTTTGACTACAGGTCCCTTTTTGGTGGTTTTGGCAATGTCTGCGTCGAGGAGGCTTTCGCCAAGCGCTAAGGCTTTGCCATGTTTCATGTCCACAACAACTACGATGTCACCTTTACCGAATTCGCCCTCAATCCTCACAATGCCTGGAGCCATAACCGTCGCACCCTTACAAACATAGGGGATAGCACCCATGTCAACCACAATTTTTGGCGCTTTAGCAATGAATTCTCCGAAAAGCAAGGTTGGTAGAATGGTATCGAGGACTTTGTATAATACAGGTTTACCCGCTATAAGATAGATTTCGCCAACATCTGACTCTACAACTTCAACGTTAGCTTTAGAGCCGAAAAGTGCATCTATGATCTATTCGGAGTTTTTGTGAGGCTTCCTCTAGGATTTGTTTGGCTTCTTTAGTTTTTAATGGGTACCTGCGTTGTTTTGTAGGCATGTTTAACCTTCACTATTGGGTTCCTGGTGGGTTATTTAGTTTTTCTGGGCTACTTTCTGTTTTTTCTTCTGACTTTTTCTTCAAGAACTTCTCCGCGAGCTTGCCTATATCCACCTTCAACAGGATAAGTGTAATGACGACGGTTAAGATTATTGAAATTGCCACCATAACTTCGGGGCTTAGCCAACCTGAAAACAAGTTACTTGCCTCTTGTCCAATAAATGCACCAGCAATCGCTATTGTGAGTTTACCCAGAAAGTACGAAATGAAAAACTTTACTGGACTGTACTTCATCAAGCCGAGTGGAATAACTATGGGTTCATCGGGAAGTGGCGTAGCAGCTACCAGAAATAGCAGTGGCATAGCCCAATGCTTAATTTTGGCAGCGTCAGCGTCCAGTCGTGCCTGTCTTTTTTGGCTAAGGTGCCCACTGACAAAGAAGGTAACCATGTAATGAATGCCTTTGGCCAAGGCAGCACCTAAGGCAATGAAAACGCCTATCAACACTAATGTTGCAGCATCCGCATTACCTAAACCAATCGCTGCCGTTGAGGCAATCAGAAGGTTTGATGGCCCAGCAAAAGGGATCAAATTGAAACCGAATCCCGTAAGAAAAATAATAATTAGCTCAATTATCGATACCATCTATTGCTGCCTGCTGGTCTTTCTGCAAAAATAGACGCATCAAGCTTATAAGTTCACGGGAATAAACCATCTAAGTCTGTCGTCACAGCGAACTCACATAGTTACTATGTTGAGTCATTCTTTGAACTCATTTGTTTAGACATGATAGCAATCGATAGAATAAAAAGGGACAGGGGCAAAATTGTCAGGCACGAAAACTCTGGAATAGTAAACGTTGGGATCGGTGATGTAATGAGTGAATCAACAATGTTTATCCAAATGTCAAAATTTTGATTCCAATGAGCATTCTTGAATTGTTCCTGACTGGTATAATTTTCGTCTTCCAGAAGTAAGGTTTGGACATCAGCTTGATTAACTGACTTGTCAGGAGTAAATTCAACCTTCAAAAACCCGTCTCTTCCTACAGTAACAGACGTTTGGTTGATGATAGGATCGAGGCTTCCGGAAATTCTGACGAGTGGATCGTGAAATGTCAGGGATAAGTCAGTTGGTTCTGTTATGGCGTTGGGATTAAAATTGACGATTGAAATTTGCCAGGTGATTTGATAGCTATTGTTGACCACCCATTCGCCGTTTGACTCAGTCTCTATGGACATGCTTACATTGATTGTATATGCATACATTCCTCCATGTAAAAAGTAAGAATCCATAGTGCCGCTAAAATTCTTCAAATCGTGCGGTGTTTGTGCCTTAACGCTTGTAGATACGAATATCATTAAAGAGATCAAAACAACAAAGACAAGTACCAAGGCTTCAGTTTTGCCAAAATTACCCATAATCAGCTTAGAACACGCTTTCAATAAAAGAGTATCTGTAAAACTGTTTTGACTTGGTTTAGCTACTTATTAGGAGAAACGCCAAACATTTCCTTCTAGTCCGAAGAGAACAAATCAGTGTTTGTTTTCTTTAGTTAGAATATTAGGTGTTCTACAAATCTCCAACCTGTTTGACATAAATATCTATAAACCGCTTGCTTAAATGGCTCATTTTGTATTTTATAGTTAATTATGTCGGTACACTTGCACAACAGTTAGGTAGGTTGCCATACTGAAAACATAATTCGTTGATTACAATATATTATATCATGTAATTTTGGGAGGAGTTAAACGTGAGCAATAAAAAGAGTAGGCAAAAAAAATTGGAATTTAAAAAACTTCTTGAATGCAGTTATTCAAATTCTGTCGCTGAAGAGATAAAACGTTGGTACGATTCTTAAAATGAACTTATAAGCGAGATTTCTATTAGCCTGTCTTAAGTAATTGAATCCCGTTTGTCTTTTAGATAGAGTTTGCTTCTAAGTTACTCTACAAGTCTTTCTTGCTCTGACTATGACTGCGATTGAAAGCACGAAGATGAATAGTGGTAGAATCATCAACCGAGAAAACTCTGGAACTGTTGTGGATGTCTGATTTAAGTTGACCGTTTGTGTGTTGCTCCACTCACTTGTCTCAGCTGGGTTAAAAGTAATCTCTGAATAACCATCTCCAGACCCTAAAGGCGGCATACCTGGCATGTAACCAGGCTTTTGAGTTATAGCATAATAACCAGTTTTTGCTTCAACTTGAAAATCAAGCAAAGTACTGTTGTTAAGCAGGGGACTACTCAGAATTGAACCCAAGAGTGACATTCCTGGCAGTGGGGGAATTGAAATAATAGTAGTTTTAGAATTAGACTGAAGGTTATAGTTACCACTTTCTATCCATAAATTAGAGTTATGGTCCTTTACTCTGAAGTAATATACTATTGAGTTAACAGAACTGCTGTTAGTGAATGCTTGATTTTCCACAACTATGTGTATTGTGCTGTTGTTTGGAATTTGTATGGTAAACTTTGGAGGTGAAGGCTTAGTTGACTGGGCATAAACACTCTCAGCCATAGGTTCCACTAAGAAAATTATCACTAGAAGAGTAGATAGAGCAAAAATAGCTCTGGATTTCTTAATCAAGACTAATCACCTACCGTCTTCCTTCTCTTGTACAAAATGACGGCTATAACTGCAACCACAACTATTGCAGCAGTTGCTATCAAAGCAGCAACAACCATTATGGGAAGCAAGCCTACAGTAAAAGAAGTAGTCTCTGAGACACCAATGTTCCCATTTGAGTCTTTAGCATAAACTGTAACATTGTGGACACCGTCAGATAAGTCCCTCAGAACAGCATTGCCATTGAATGTGACGTTTGCTTGATTGTCTAAACTATAACCCATCCAACTTGTGTTTTCATCAACTGCATAATTAAGCAAAAAATCAGAGGAGCCTGTGCTATTAACAGAGAGATCTGTAATTTTGGGAGCAACAGTATCTACGTAAAAGACGATGGTGTAAGGAATTGTTTGGTAAATATCTGGATACGTAGGGTTTGCTGCCGAAATATTCGTTGTCACATAGACATTTAACTCATGCTGACCTTCAGAAAGGCTGGGCAGGGTGATGTTACCATTAAAATTCTTCAAACCAGATGATTCAATGGAATCTATGGAATAGTAGGACCAAAGAACCTTTGAATTGGTTGCGTAAACTAATGGCACTTGCGTAACATTATAGGTTGTTTGATCTATAGGAGAAACTAAAATTACAATGGGTTTCGAGGTTGTATCTACAGTCACTAAAGAATTTAGAATAGACTTAACTGTTCCATCAGAAAAATAGGCATAAACTACTATTGTGTGATTGCCATTAGCCAAGTTTTCTATAGTTTGAGAAACTGTATATTTTGTGCCTTCCACATATCTCACGGATGAATCCCTACTATACACAGTCAGGTTTACCTCACTGATTCTGAAACTCAAAGTAGAATTAGCTTTATTATCCAGAGTATATGAAAAAGAATGAATTTGTGGTGAATAATTTTCTCTATTATATTCAATAGAAATTTGAACATCTGACGTTAAATAAAGACCAGACTGTGGAGACCAAGGTGGAAAAGAATAAGGGTTAGCATCCACCACTGGCATTTGAGCTACGGGTTGCATTAAGAAAATTAGCACTAAGAAAGAAGTTAGTATAGCAAGGCTAAGGCTTGTTTTTTGCATTTTCTATCTTCTTCTAAATAATTAACGGAGTCAACGGCTTATAGTTCTATTCAAGGAACAAGTAATCAAAGGGTCGTTCCAAACTGGAACAGTTAGTAGTTTTACTTTGAGGTTTTTCGACGCCTTTTATAAAGAATTAGAGAGGCAATGAGAACGACTATAGCTATTGAAGCAATAACTAAAATTGTCAAAGATGGAAAGGGCTCTACAATGGTGAAGAACAATGTTTTTGAGGCTTCAACGTTTCCAGTGATATCCCATGCATAAATAGTCAAATTATGTTCACCAACAGACAAACCAGTCAAAGTCATGTTTCCAGCCATGGTTACATTGCCACAGTTATCCAAGTTATAGGCGAGTTTTGATGTTGGCTCATTAACAGTGAAGTTTAAGGGAATATCATTTGAGGAATAAGTTGTATTCTTGGTTGATAGCAACATTATGTTTGGATTGGTGCGGTCTATGTTAAAAGTAGCAGATGTAGAACCTGTTATTTGGAATGAATTATAAACGATTTTTTTCAGACCTGACAACTCGCTGGGGATAGGTGCATTATGATATTGTCCTTCCTCAACAGCATAAACAGTTAAGGTATGCTTTCCTTCTGGTATTTGCGTACCGTTGATTCCAGCAAGGTTTAAGCTTGCAGAATAATTAAAAGGATTTAGTTCGTCATTCATGTATCGGTAAATATAGGTATTTTTTTGTTGCCAATCTACCTCGTAATAAATTGAATCTATCCATTTTGAAGTATTACGAACCGAGTTTCCACTCGTAGCAATAATGGTGACATTAACGTTATTCACATTTAGAAATGAGTTATTCTCCATTGGAGATATTTTTATAGTTGGAGGTTCAGCACCTACTTGGCTGGGTGGTATACTTCCCCCATTTTCAAGATATGTCATCGAAACGGGATGGCTTCTCCTAAATTTAAGCTCCCAAATGCCAGTAAAATCAAAAATAGCCAAGGTGATACAGTTGTAGAAATCAAACGCTTTTTCATCAAAGTCACTGTTTAACTTTAACTTGCCCTTTAAATTAAAAAGCGTTCTTGTCTACAAACCTATGTTAAGCTAAGTCAAAGTTTCTTAACTGGATTGAGTTAGGTTATTGTTGGAAACAAACATTTCTACTTACTAATTCAATGGCCATTTTGATGAAGATACTTTCCTCTTTCCAATTAGGACCACAATAGATAGTATTGAAAGGAATAAGGGTAGAATTACCAACCAAGAAAACTCTGGAACAGAAG
>CAVZPM010000001.1:0-236480 GCA_963777155.1 Candidatus Bathyarchaeota archaeon | reverse complement strand
AGCTAACTCGTAAAAAGCAGAGGCTGCTACAGGACCAGAATACATGTAACCTGC
Organism: Candidatus Bathyarchaeota archaeon; assembly: GCA_963777155.1. Lineage (GTDB taxonomy): Archaea > Thermoproteota > Bathyarchaeia > Bathyarchaeales > Bathycorpusculaceae > Bathycorpusculum. The sequence goes on along the minus strand of CAVZPM010000001.1, from coordinate 236,426 downwards.
ATGGGGACAAATCAAACCCACAATTCTTCGTGGGTGACTGTGAAAATTAACTTGGGGAAGTTTCTTGGGACCAAGCGGATGGAGAAAACAAGAGGTGATTTGTGCTCTTAGCGCTTCGGCGTTGCCCTCATAGAATTGAGAAGCGACAGTTGGACGCCGAATCGGCGGCAAAAGCCTTAGGGCTCCTCTTCCTCTTCACGTGTCACTTTAGCTTCGAAGTCTTCTATTGTGACTGGCGGATCTTTATCTGGACCAAGTTCGCCTCGTTCGCGGAGCACTTGTCTTGCTAAGAGCCAGAAGACGACTGCTAAGGCTCTACGACCTTTGTTGTTTGTCGGGATAACTAGATCTACACCTGCAAACTCGTTGTCGGTGCTGCAAAGTGCGACGATTGGTATGCCAACTTTGGATGCTTCTTTGACCGCTTGTGCATCAGCTCTTGGGTCGCAAACGAGTATGACTTCGGGGTCAATTCGGCTTGAATACTGGGGATTACTCAGTTGTCCTGGGATGAACCTTCCGATGAGTGGTGTTGCGCCTGTTAGTTTGCAGAACATTTTGACTGGCTCATGAGCATAGAGCCTTGTGGCCGCTATTGCAACTCTTGCGGGTTCGTAGCGTGAGAGGAATTTTCCTGTAACTCTTATGCGATCATCTGTTTTCTTAACGTCCAAAACGAACAATCCGTCGGGGCGTACGCGGTAGATGAATGGTTCCATATCTAGCGTTTTCATCCTAGTCCCGATATGGATACCTGCTGACAGCAGGGTGTCTCGGGGTAAAAGAAGGGTTTCCTCTGGAGCTTGCGCTTCCTGGATCTCTTCTTCTTGCGCTTCAGCTTCAGGCTCAGCGATAACGGTTTCAGTTGACTCAACTTCTTCTTGAGGAGCCTCTTCAACGGTTTCTTCAGGTTCCTCTACGGGTTCGTTTTCAACCGGTTGGTTTTCTTTTACTTGGTCTTCAGACATTCTATTCATCTTCTCTTTAGCGTATTTTTAGATCAGCCATTTTGGCTCTGTTCCCAAGGAAATGCTCTATTCGGATGAGCTCATTAAGTTTGGCAATACGTGCGCCTTCAACCACACCCGTTTTGATGACAGGGCATTTGTAGGCGACAGCCAAATGTGCGATATGCCAATCGCAGGTATCTCCGGAACGGTGAGACACCACAGCATCATAACCGTTACGTTGTGCCAGTTCGATTGTTTCAGCTGCATCGGTTAAGGTGCCTATCTGGTTGACTTTTATGATGATAGCGTTTCCAGCGTTAATCTTAATTCCATTATTTAACCTTTCAGTATTAGTTGCGAACAAATCGTCTCCGCAAATCATGCAATTTTTGGCTTTTCGGGTAAGTTCAGCGAAGCTTTCAAAATCGTCCTCGTTGAAGGGATCCTCAACGTAAGCAAGATGGTACTTCTCGATTAATTCAAGCATGAACTCAAGTTGTTCGGAGGTGTCTCGCTTTTTGCCTTCCATCTCGTAAACATATTTTTCTTCTTTTGGCTTCCAAAATGATGAAGCCGCAACATCAATACCGAACCCACATTCAAAATCCATTTCGTTACCAACTTCTTCACAGGCTTTTGCGATAACTTCGAATGCATCTTCTGTATCAATGTTTGCTATCCACGCACCTTCGTCACTTTTACCGCCTGTGAAAGTGGTACTTTTCTTTTTTAGTAAACTTTCAATCTTTTTGTGGATCTGAGTATTGGCAGTTTGGGCTTCAAGAAAACTCTCGGCGCCATGTGGCAGCGCGAGGTATTCCTGGATACTAGGGGTCTTTCCGCCTCGAGCATGTGCTCCACCGCTTATACAATTGCCCAAAGGATAAGGCATGGTGGTTGCCGCGTTTCCGCCTAGAAATTGGAATAGAAGAAGACTGTGACTGTTTGCTGCAGCTTCTGCGTTGGCAAGACTGATTGCAAAGGCAGTGTTTCCGCCTATGTTCTTAAAATCCGTGGTTCCATCGACTTCATGTAAAGTGCTGTCGATTTCCTCCTGGAAATCTGAGTTTAATCCTGCAAGTTCAGGAGCAATTAAGTCGTCAACCTTTTTGATGGCCGCTTCCACACCACCCTGCGGGTAATAAACCACTTCAGCTTTTCCACGGCTTTTGCCAGCGGGAGCGGCTGCTCTTCCAAACCCAGAAGCAGTTATTACATCGACTTCGATGGTTTCTTCTCCGCGGTTGTTAAAAATTTTCCTAGCAATGAGGTCTTCGATGATGGACGACACGGGTCAGTTAACCTCAAGTGGCTATACTTTTGTCACGGTCTTATTTTAGCTTTCGGAAAACTAAACTTTGCTCTTTTGCTTGGAAAATTGCCAATACGACTTGCCCTTAGGATCTAACAAGAAGTCGCCAATGGATCCAAAAGTTATCAAGATTCAAAAAGATGAAAAAATAAAGAAAAAAGATTTAATGCGAGAAGAGTTTCTCGTAAGGTCGCTTTGAAAGGGGCAGTATCTTTTTGAATTTGCTGTTAAGGATAGTTTTGGGGTCGGCGCCGAATTGGCTGCAGTACTCGTTAACTAAGCCCTCGATTACTCGCATGTCACGCTTGCCCACTGGCAAGGTTTTGGTTCCGTTAACGGGTTCAAGGATTTCGCCGCGTTCATAGATGACTCCACCATGCATGCCTGTACCGACAAAGCGTGCATTGCATTTTTCTCCTTCTTTTAGGTTCAAACCCAATATGAGCATCACTCCCCCAGCCATGTATTCCGCGAAGAAGTCGCCTGCCGTTTGCCCAACAACAATTTGTGGAACCTTGTTTTTGTATTCTTTCATGTGGATGCCAACGCGGTAACCAACGTAATCGCGAACAAAGATTTTGCCGCCCCGCATCGAGTTGCCTGTAACATCGCCGGCGTGACCATTGATTATTATTTGACCTTCATTCATGGTGTTGCCACAACCGTCTTGAGCATTTCCATGAACTACCAGTTTGGGTCCACTCATGAAAGCACCTAAATCGTTGCCTGGGGTGCCGTAGATGTCGATTTGGATATCAGTATCGAGGTCGGTGCCGATATACCGTTGTCCGCAGATATTGTGAAGTTCTATGCGTTCGATTCCGCCGATGCGGATTAGTTGTCGTAGTAAGCAGTTGAGTTCTCTGTAGTAGAGTCCTTCAGCATCTACTTTGACGAGTTTGCCTTCATGTATTACGCAAGGCAGATATTTTGCATCTATTTCTTGGAGTCTAACGTTTTGTATTTGCATTTCTTTATGCTCCTGCCATTTTAACGCCCAGTATTTTTAGCTCTGTCTCGGATAAACCGACGCCTCTAAGGGCTAGTCTATTACCGCGTAAGCTTTCGATGGCGTTTATACCCATGCCGCCCATCATGTCCTTGATTTCTATGCTCCAGCTCTGAAGCAGATTCACGAGGCGCTTAGATGCGATGTCGGGGTTGATGCGTTTGCTAATCCATTGATCACTAGTAGCGATACCCCATGGGCATTTGCCGGTGTAGCATCGTTGGCAAACTGTGCAGCCCATGGCAATCAAAGCGGCTGTGCCAATGTACACTGCGTCAGCACCCAATGCAATAGCTTTCACAACATCAGCTGCGCTTCTAATGCCACCAGCTACAACAATGCCTGCATGACTTCGGATACCTTCTTCCCGTAGCCGTTGGTCGATTTGGGCAAGTGCCAGCTCTATAGGTATGCCGACGTTGTCTCGGATGACTTTGGGTGCTGCACCTGTTGCTCCGCGGACACCATCGATGGCGACTATATCTGCTCCAGCCCTAACTATGCCGCTAGCGATGGCGGCTGCGTTGTGGACTGCCGCTATCTTTACTGATATTGGCTTGGTGTAGTTGGTTGCTTCTTTTAGTGCATAAATTAGTTGACGAAGGTCTTCTATTGAATAAATGTCGTGTTGCGGATAAGGTGAAAGTGCATCTGTGCCTTCTGGAATCATACGTGTTTTGGCGACATGTTCAGTGACTTTTTCGCCTGGAAGGTGGCCTCCGATGCCTGGTTTTGCACCTTGCCCAATCTTTATTTCTACTGCTGCTCCAGCATCTAGGTAGGCGCTGTGGACCCCGAATCTGCCTGAAGCAACTTGCACTATAGTATTGGCACCGTATTTGTAGAGGCTTTTATCTAAGCCGCCTTCACCCGTGTTCCAGTATGTTCCGCATTCTGTAGCTGCACGAGCTAAGGATTCATGTACGTTTAGACTAATTGCACCATAGGACATGGCTGAGAACATTATCGGGGTATCAAGGCAGAGCTGAGGGGTAAGCTGCGTTTTTAGAACGGTTCCACCGTTCTCATATTCCAAATCTAGTTTGTCAGGTTTCGCACCAAGGTACGTGCGAATTTCCATAGGTTCACGTAAAGGGTCAATGGAAGGGTTAGTGACCTGGCTCGCGTTCAGAAGCAATCTGTCCCAGTAGGTGTAGTAGGGTTTGTCATTACCCATACCAGTTATGATGACGGCGCCGTTTTCAGCTTGCTTTTTTACATCACTGATAGCTTCGAAAGTCCAGTTGGCATTTTCACGGTTAGCGTTAGGATTCCTCTTGATTGTGATTGCGTGTGTTGGACAGAAAGTTACGCAACGCATGCAGTTTACACAGTTCTCGTCCTTGCTACATATAGAGTCAGTCTCTTGGTCATAGGAATGGGTTTCGTAAGTGCATTGATTAACACAAACTTTGCAGCGTATACAGCGTTTTTCGTCTCGTTCAACAAGATATTCTGGGATTACGTAGGTTTTCATTACATTAAGCCTCCAGCATTTTTCTGGAAGTTCTTCAATCTGCAAATCACAGGTTCGCCGCCTCTTGGAGCCCAGAACTTGTCAAGCGTTGGCGAAACCAAACGCATGGCAGATTCCTCGGAAGATAAGTACATGAAGTCGCCGTTTGTGCCGGCAACGAGGGGGCGCAGTTTGATTCTGTCAGTTAACCCAATCATTTCGCCGTGATGAGCAATCACTATGCTGAAGGGCCCATTCATGAGTAGACTGCCGTAGGTTTGGCGTAGCAATCGTAGAACGTTTGCCTGTTTGGGTTCCATCCGGTCTATTTCACTCCACAGAGGGGAAGCAAAAACTTGTGCAACAAGTTCAATTGGTAGTTGTTGTCTTCGCATAAGCAAGTCTACCGCATAGGCAAGAACCTCAGTGTCAGTTTGCATGGTGCATTTGTAACCATACATTTCTAGATATCTACGGTTTATGCCGTAAGATGACAGTTCGCCATTGTGCACCACTGTCCAGTCAAGGATGTTGAATGGGTGAGCCCCGCCCCACCAGCCCGGGGTGTTTGTTGGGAATCGGCTGTGACAGGACCAAAGGTATCCTTGGTAATCCTCTAAGCAAAAGAATTCTGCAACATCTTCAGGGAATCCTACGCCTTTGAAGACGCCCATGTCTTTACCGCTTGAGAAAACAAATGACTTCCCTGTTTCAGTGTTGACGCGCATGATAGCTTCAATGACGTAGTCTTCTTCGGTTTGGTTTTCGGGGCGTAGTTTTTTTGGTTGGATGAAGTACCGCCAGACTAGGGGGGATCTCTGACGTTTGCTGGTTTTGTTTGCATCTCCTCATCGTAGACTATATCAAATTTTGAAGCAAGTATATGGTCAGTTTTTTCTTTGGCGTCTTTGCTCAGGTACAGGATGTGGAAGGCATAGTAATCTTTGAATTCTGGGTATATGCCATAGACTGCGAAACCGCCGCCTAACCCATTGCCTCGGTCATGCATGTTTACCATAGCGCGAACAGGGTCTTTTGATCCGAAACGTTTGCCTTCAGTGTTAATTGCAGCGAAGATCCCACAGGCCGAGAAATCTTTGTCATCGCCGAATGGGTTGATTATTTTTCTGTCATTTTGATCCATGTCTATTGCACCACATTCATTTTTCTTTGAAGCATAACAGGTAAAACTGCCCAGCTAAAATCATCCCTCAACAGGTCTTGCTTGAATTTTTTCACGTTAGCCTGACTCTTCATTAAGTTGAAGAGAATTCCAGCACGGTCGATACAGTTAACCAGGGTTATGCCGACGATTACGTTGTTCTTGAGGACCAGTTTCTTGTATACGTTGTTCTCGGTGTCCTGTTTAACAATCACTTCAAGCGTTGGGTCATCTTTGGGGTTAGCTAAGCCAATTGAGACGATGGGTATGCCGAAGTACTTGAGACTGCTCATGTTGGTTCCGCCTTCATAGCTGGTTTTGGCGCCTGCCATGTTGTAGCCTGCAACTCTGCCTTCCAAAACAGCCAAAGGCCAAAGCGGCAACAGACGATTCTGGTTTAGGATAAAATCGTAAGCCTCAGCAACGTCTCCGCTTGCGTAGACGTCTGGCACATTGGTTTGCATAAAGTTGTCCACAACTATTCCCCGATTTAGTTTCACAGCAGTTCCCACTACTAGCTCGGTTCTTGGAATGACACCTATGGCTACGATGACTATGTCGCAAGGCACTTGGTCACCTTTAGTTAAGATTACTCCGCCAACTGCTCCGTCGTTTTCGGGGTTGCCAATGATTTTCTGCACTGACTGCCCAGTTGCAAAATTTACTCCTGCTTTTCTGATGACGGCTTCAACGATGTCGGATGCTTTGGCGTCTAAGAGCAAACTAAGGATTTTCTCTTGCAACTCAACGACGGTGACTTTTATGCCTCGTTTAACTGAGAGCTTCAGTGATGCTTATGCCGATTAAACCTGCACCGATAACGACTGCGCTCTTAGCGTTTAATGCATCGATCTTTGCAGCCAGACGTTGGGCATCTGACATGTTAGTGAATGTGAATACGCCGTCTTTCTCTTGACCCTCCATCTTTGGCACGAAGGGTTTGCCGCCTGTTGCAAGCAAAAGCTTCTCGTAGGCTACTTTTTCTCCGTCTTCTAGGTTAACGGTTTTATCTGTTAGGTTTAGGCCAACTACTTTTTTTCCCAGGCGTGCTTCGGCGTTGTTTTCTTTCCAGAACCCATCAGTCTTGCAGTTCATTTTTTGGAGGTCTGCTTTGCCGCTGACTAAATCGCTAATCATGGGACGACTGTAATGTGCGCAGGCTTCTTCGGTAATTACTGTTATTGTGCCTGCTGAGTCAACTTTTCTTATGGCTTCCACTGCAGCTATTCCTGCCGCTGAAGCACCAACAATCACGTATTTTGCCATTTACGGCTTTACCTCCTTGAATGCTAATGCTTGGTTGGGGCAGTTAGTAACGCACGCTGGCTCTGAAATTCCTTGGCAGAGGTCACATTTGGCGACGACCTTTCCTTCTTTATCCATGATTAGGGCGCCGTAGGGGCAGACCATGACGCATGTCCAGCAGCCCATGCACTTGTCCTTGTTGTGGGTGACTTCACCTGTTTTGAGGTCTTTTGTCATGGCACCTGATAGGCAGGCAGTTACGCATGGGGCGTCTTCGCAGTGGCGGCATTGTATTGCAAAAGAGACGGGTTTGTTTACTTCTCGTCTGATTCTGGCTATGGGTTTGGGGTGTTCACTATTGTAAGCTTTGATTATATCTTTTGATTTTGAATGCTGGGTGGTGCAGTAGACTTCGCATAGTCCACAGCCCATGCATGCTTCTTGTTTTGCAATTATTTTCTTCATCTATAAACCTTCATTTTTTCTTGTTAGCGTGCACACGTGAGCATCAACACGTGAAGTTCAACGTCGTTTGTACATAGAACACCCTTGCTTGTTGTTACTTGATTATCATTTCGCATAACTATTCTACAAGTGTTTAATGGCATTTTATCCCCCTCTTTTCTGGAGATAGCCCACAAAATAGCATGTATTCTATATAACTCTGTTGAAAATCATTTATATGCAAGTTCATGAAATATGTAATCTAAATGAAACATTTACCAGGGTGACCGTTTTGGCGGAAAAAGATCTTGGCTACAGAAGAGTCCAATGCACTGGCAGAGGTTCCTACATCATATCCCTTCCAAAAGAATGGGTAGAAGACATAGGACTGAAACGAGGCAGCGAAATCGCCTTCAACATTCAACCCGACCAAACCCTCGCGCTGGTTCCAAGAAAAATCATGGAAAAAGAAGGCAGAGAGGACGGCAACAAACCCAAAGAATACTACGTTAACATAGACCCAAAAGAACCCACACAATCCACCCTACGCATGATCCGAGCCCTATATGCCATAGGCGCCGATATTATAAGAATCCACTTCAAAAACTCACCTGATGCCACAAAAAATAAAAATCAAATAAAAAACCTCGCCAGAGATCACTTCTTAGGCTCAGAAATAATCGAGGAAACAGCTGACGAAATAACTCTCCAAATCCTGATTAAACACTCAGAATTCCCAATCGAAAAAGCTGTTCGAAGAATGGCCATCGTTGCCCTCGCAGCAAACAGGGACGCTATAGCCGCATTCAAAGATCGAAGCAACAGTCTATTTGACAGTGTGATTAGCGCCCACAACGATGTAAACCGTCTCGGACTATACATTGTCCGCCAACTTAAGCACGGTATAGAACGTAACCTCTATCGGGAACTCGGCTTTCGAACGCCCAAGGAATTTCTCCTCTACCGTATAGCTGTAAACGACATAGAGAGCATAGCGCAAAACGCCGTGAATATTATTATCAACCTCGGATCTCTCCAGAAGCTAATTGAAAATGAAACCCTATTCATAAAAGACCCTGTAGATGAGGAAATATACAATCAACTGGTCTACTTTAGCACCCAAGCACATCAACTCTATGATGACTCCATTAAAGCTCTTTTCAAACGAGACTACAAAGACGCTGAAAAACTAATTTCTAAACGAGAAGCCATAATTCCTCTCGAAAATGAACTAATCATGCTGATGTCAAGCAAGAAACTGGATCCAAACATCGCTTCAGTGCTACGGTTAATTTTTGACAGTTCAAGGCGTATAATGGATTATAGTCGAAGCATGGCAGAACTAACACTTAACCGAACAGTAGAAGAACAATGCTCTACACTCACATCCAAATAATTCTCTTCTTAAAAAGTTGAGTGCTCCGGCCGGGATTTGGACCCGGGTCGCCGACTCGAGAGGCCGGCATACTTGACCGGACTATACTACCGGAGCTCGGGAAACAAGGTTCGCTCTTAGAAATAAATAGGTTTTGTACTACAAACGCAAACCAAAGATAGGGCATTTTAGCGTTTGCTATTTAGATGGTTGTTGTAAATTACATTGCCATTTTCGGCTTGACAGGTTTTAGAAGTCTGCGGGACATATAGAAAGCTACACCAATCAATAGGAATGTGATGGTTATCGGAACATAGCTAGGCAAATCCACATTGAACCCCTCAATAATCATGAATAATCCAAGGAACCCTATGGAGGTCAAAGCACCGTTCTTTAAGTACTTGTATTTAGCTATGGTATCAATTCCCTTTATTGTTAATTCCCTAACCACCAACGCACCAACACCTATACCTATCAAAATGAGAAATAGGTTTATGGTAAAGGCAAATGCGCCTATAACGCCGTCAAAGCTAAAGGTTGTATCGAGAACTTCAAGGTAAAGGAATTTTGAGAGGTCGCTTAAGTTGCTTGTTCCTGCGACCATGTTGCGTTCGTTTGCTTCAGCGGTTTCTTTTATGCCATATAGTATGAAGAAGGTTGCACTTCCGATGGCTGCTGCAAGCATTACCAATGGGTCAGCACGGGCTAAGTACATTATTATAACAAGCAAGATGGCGGCGAAAGCGAAAAACCAGACGCCATGTTTTTCTTTTATGAACCTTTCGATGTAGAGCGGGTCTTTCTTTTCAAGAAACAACCAGTGAATGTAAAGATACAGCAAGAACACTCCACCAAACATTAGAATTATGGGCTTTTGCTGTTCAATTGCGGATGCGGCAACGTCGCTTTGCCCCAAAAATGCCAAAAACAGGTCAGATGGACTTATTGTAGGTACTGAAATCCAAACGATTATTAGCGGCAAAATAAATCGCACTAAGAAAACGGATGTTATGATGCCAATCAGCAGGAATCTTTTGCGCCACAACACGCTCATCGTTTTTAAGACACTGGCATTAACGATGGCGTTGTCTACGCTATTGACAACTTCGAAAACTATCAAGCCAACTACTATAGCTATCGACTCTACCAGGGACACGGCTGAAGCACGCCCAACTTACGGTGTTCATGTATAAAACCGTTTTCAATAAACAGAGCTTGCTCTGATATGCATTATCAGAAAAATACAAATTTTGACAAAATAATTTTAGCAGAAATTAAAAGAAAGATAAAAGGGGAAAATTTATTCTTCGCCCATGCCGCCTGGCATTCCGCCTGGGCCGCCTGGACCGCCTTTTGGCGCTTTGGAGGTAATTACGTCGTCTATGCGTAGTATCATGGCTGCTGATTCGGCTGCGGATTTGATGGCTTGTTCTTTAACCATGATTGGTTCGATTACGCCGTTTTCGATGCTGTTTTGGAGTTTGCCTGTGAACACGTTGATTCCCATGTATTTGCCGGTTTCTTTGTCATGTACTTGTCGTAACTCTACGAGTATGTCGATTGGCTCTAAGCCCGCGTTTTCTGCGAGTGTGCGTGGGATGACTTCGACTGCGTCTGCGAATGCTTCTACGGCTAGTTGTTCTCTTCCGCCGACTTTTGTTGCGTACTTGCGTAGTTCTTTTGCGATTTCGATTTCGACTGCTCCGCCGCCCGCGACGATGCTGTTGTTTTCTAAGACATCTGACACGACTGAGAGTGAGTCGGTCATTGCGCGTTCTGCTTCGTCAACCATGCGTTCGAGTCCTGCACGGATAAGTATTGCAACTGAGTGCGGATCTTTGCATTTTTCGACAAAAATCAGTTTGTCGTCACCGATCTTGCGTTCTTCGACATGACCTGCGCTGCCAAGGTCGGCTTTCTTTAGGTCGTCTAAGTCGCTGACAATTCTTCCGCCTGTGGCTCTTGCAAGTTTCTCCATGTCTGATTCTTTTACTCGTCTTGCTGCCATAATGCCTTCTTTTGAAAGGAAGTGCTGGACCATGTCGTCGATGCCTTTTTGGCAGAAGATCACATCTGCACCTGAGGCTTTGACTTTTGTAACCATGTCTTCCATCATGTTGTTTTCTTGGTCTAGGAATGCTTTCATCTGTTTGGGGTCTTTTATGCGGATTTCAGCGGTTATTTCGGTTTTTTCGATCTCTAAGGCTGCATCTAAGAGAGCAATCTTTGCGTTCTCTTTGATTTTTGGCATTCCTGGGCTGACGACTTCTTTGTCTATGATTATACCTTGGATAAGTTGAGTTTCAAGGAGGCTTTTTCCTGTTTTCTTGATGAGTTGGATGTTGTCTATGTCAGCGATTGTTTTTTCTCCGCGTTTTTCTGCGATTTGTTTGACTGCGTCGATGGAGATTTCGGCTAGGTGGTCTCTTGCTGAGCCAACTGCTTTGCTGCTCATCGAGGTTAATGCTACTTTTAGGAGTGTTTTGCGGTCGTTAATGTCTAGTGGTACAGCCATTTTGCTTATGGCTTCGATTGCTTTTACTGAGGCTTTTCGATAGCCGCTGACTAATATTGTTGGGTGTATGTTTTGATCGAGGAGTTCTTCGGCTTTTCGGAGTAATTCGCTTGCAAGAACGACTGCAGATGTGGTCCCGTCGCCTACCATGTCATCCTGGGTTTTAGCGATTTCAACCATCATTTTTGCTGCTGGGTGTTCCACATCGATTTCTTTGAGGATAGCTGCGCCGTCGTTTGTGATTGTTATGTCGCCTAGGCTGTCGATCAGCATTTTATCCATGCCTCGTGGGCCAAGGGTGGTTTTTAGAACTTCGCCGATTACTCGTGCGGCCATGATGTTGTTTCTTTGGGCTTCTTTGCCTCTACTTCTTGTTGTTCCTTCTTTAAGGATGAGGACTGGTTGTCCTGAACCCGTTGTTGTTAAATACGCCATATTATCATTCCCTACATTACCTTAGAATGTTGTTTAATTCGGATTATTGCAAAAATCAAACTCAAATATAAACTTTAAGGCTAAAAGGGATGTTTGTTGTTTTATTTCGCTTTAGAAATGGAGCTTTTTTTGTTGCAAAATCTGTCTGGAATCTCTGAAAAAGGAGGGGCAAAATTACGGGGGAATAATCATCGTTTGACATCTTAAATTATAGGAGAATTCTTTGTATGATCCAGCCATGAGTCGCGGTTTTCTCCATAAAAACCCCAATCTTATTTTCGCCCACGCTCATGCAGAGAACTTTGGCGCTTTTACCCTCAACTAACACACTCTCTATGTTTGACAAGTTAAACTGTTTTGCCATTTCAATACTTGACTCAGAAATCTGAGAAGACAAGAGGGCATAATCGATTATTTTATCTTGTTCAGATAGATCTATTATAGCTAAGCTTTCGCTTCTTAGAATATAGCCAATCACACCCTTGAGTTTGCGTATTTCAGCTAAACTGGCAGACAAGGTTGCGAATGTGTTCTTATCATCCCCAACTGAAACAATAGCTGCACTATCAGTGAGCGCGGATGAGGTTTCAATTGATGTTTTCTGCTTCATCCTTTTTCACCGTTCTTATTCGACTACTGGTTTAACCATAACCAGCTTGCCTTTTTCAGTCTGAAGATTTTCCAGAATTCTTTCAGGAATTTGAATTGCACCTTTGACGTTGTTTTTTGATTCTTTTATCGGCTTAACCTTACAGGTGGCTTTTTTCCCATCCAACGCTTCGATATTGACCATTAAGATTTGCTTGCCACCATATAGATCGCTCCACTTCGCCATAACTTCACCATCAATTCGCACGGTATCAGCCGGGACAAGTAAGCCTACGATTTTTTCAACCATTAATTGGTTAGTAGGAATAAAGGGAAGAATCTGCTCGAAGGTTTTTTCGGGTTCTTCGGCTTTAGGTACTGGTTCGATGAGTGGTTCTTCTATTGCGGGTGAGACAGCTATTTCTTCTGGTTTTTCTTCAAGGTCAATAGCCGGAGACGACTGGGTTTCTGTAGGCAGAATCGCCCTTTGGCTAATGAGTTTGACAACTGTGGGGACCACCACTAAGGTTAGTGACTTTACAATTTCCTGGCTAGCTGCCCGCGAAGAGACCATTGTCAAATACAGATTATCCATGGTTGTAACAGTTAGTTGGCTGTCGACTGCCTGAATTATCAGGTTTTCTATGCCACCGATTGTTTGAGCTTGCTGGGCTATGCTGCAAAAGTCGGATATGAGTTTTTTGGTTTCTTCTTCAGGTTGGATTTTTGTATTTGCTATGGTTTGTCCATCGCTGTTAAAAATTAGTGTGTTTGTGGTTTCTGGGCTCAGGGTTTTGAATTCATTAAGGATTATTTGGAGCGGATTAGTTTGAGCCTCAGTCACCGTTTTGTTCTCCTTATCTTTGTGTTCTAGGATATCTTGAATAGGATACGCTCTGGAACACCTTCGTCCTCCACAACGAGGTACTTGAGACCTTCCGTGTCACCAAGTTGGTCAAGCCACTTGAGCGCCTCACGTACCTTCTGCAAAACCAGCAGACGTTCTTGATAACTACGCACGACCGATTCTATAGCGATTAACTCATGGTATGGACTAGCATCCAAAACAATGTTCAATGTGCCCACCGTGATTTCGCTTGTGTTCTCAGTTGGAGCTTTTTTACCCGCCAACCTCATAACGACTTCGCGGACTTTTTTTGATTTCTCCGCTAACGTACGGATTTCATCGAGTTTGCGTAGGTACTCGCCAAGTACGCTCTTGGTTTCTGAAAGCTGCTTGTCCATTGCATCAGCTATTGCCTGAGCGGATGTGTATTCTTTGATTAGTGTTACCATGATTTATGACTCCAACATTTTTTTTAAAAGAGAAAAGGAAAATTGGGTGAATGCTTGCTTCACCTTACCCCCGAAAGTCTTTAAGTTCCAAAGAAAGGAATTTATGGGTTGTATACTGCTGAGTTTTGAATTTGGGTGCCTTTTGCAGTGATGAATTTGATTTGATATGATGTGCCTGCAGCTAAATCAGATGGTGAAGTCACGTGAAATGTTGTAGCGCCAGATTTATCCACTGACCACGGAGCTGCATTGGTTATAGTTGCACCTACTCCATTGACATATGCCTGTGTAATGTTTACAGTTGTGCTGCCCGAGTTTTGAACCAAAACGTCTATGTTATTGGTTCCCGTAAATGCAATGTTTGCAATCGATGCCTGCTCTGCATTTCCCATAAGTCCAATGGTCATTCCACCCATCCATGCTGCGACGACGACGCTGACTGCGACTGTGACAGCGATGAGGATAATGGATGCAATAACTGGACTAAGAGCTTTCGAGTTCTTCTTTATTTTTCTTAGATATGTATTCATTTTCTTTTTTTCCTTCTTGTTGGTTTGTTATACTTATCGTCGAATTCAGCCTTTTAAGTATTACGTCTTACTAAACACTATTATTACAGTGTAGAACAAATCTACAAGAAAGAATTAAAAAACCAAAAAAGGAAAGAAAACGGCAGAGGCCATCCGAAAATAAAAATGCTAAGCCCCAAGCTCGTCAAAGAAGCCGAGAAGAAGCTGTGCTACTTTTTCCCCAAGAACAGTCTTAACATAATACTTCTTGAGTGGATCGATACGTTCACTTTTAGCTAAACCCAGGGATTCGATCTCAATCATTCTAGCCCTAAAGGTTCCGTCGCTAAGCGTTAAGTTGTTGTCTTTCATGAAGTCTTTAGCATCTTTCCATTTGCCGCGTCCTGTATGGAGCAACAGTAGGCAGTCAATAGCGTGATCTTTTTCGAGCATAGTTTTTATAGCAGCCAACTTGGGCTCTGTTAGCACGCGCTTTATCTTTTCTTCTTCCACATTCTTCACCATTTTTCAAGTCTCCTTTCGTTTATTAGTTATTGGAAAAGACGTCAAAGCATTTAAACTATATTACGAAATGCGACACATATCTCCAGACGCCTATCTCCCGAATATCAAATTGCAAGTCCACCTTAATAAATATGCAACCAAGCAAGCAAAACCAAATCAAGCAACAACAAAACCCCACGTAAACATAGAATAGGATGCACAAAAAACCACCAAATAGCTAAATGGAAAAAAATATGTTGAATTTAAATTGCATGAAAAAATTTCGCGCCATAGAAAGGCTTAACAGAACCAGGAATCGCATACTTCTCAAACAGAAGGAAAGACGTTGGCAGGTATCGACTACGAAGTTCCAACATGGAGCCAAATCTACGACATGCTTCTTAGCCAAGCCCAGAAAATCTCGGCTCAAAACTTCAGAGCCGACATCGTTGTAGGCGTCGCAAGAGGCGGCCTAGTTCCAGCCCGCATCCTAACTGACCTACTGGAAATCCCAGAGCTCGTCACTATTCAGATATCCTTCTACCAAAACATAGCCCAACCAGCCCTAGAACCGATCCTAAAACAAGCCTTAACCGTACCCATCGAAGGCAAAAAAGTGCTGTTGGTCGACGACATAGCCGACAGTGGCGAAAGTCTAAAGCTCGCTCAAACATATCTACACCAGCAAGATGCCCTCGAAACCAAAACAGCCACACTGTACCTAAAACCTCAATCAATAACGACCCCAGACTTTTACGAGAAACGAACTTCTGCGTGGGTTGTGTTCCCCTGGGACACCAAAGAAACCCTAAGAAAGATAATTCAACACCAACTGGGTAAACGTGTGTTGACTCAGGAAGTTTCAAAACTGGTAAAAGCAGGTTTGCCGAAACTTTTAGCGGAAAGACTCCTAAAAGACATGCAGAAGGAAGCCTAACATGTTACAGTACTTAAAAGAATATGGGCAATACATGGAAATAACCGGCTATAGGGGGATAGCATTCGATAAGGCAGAAACCTTCCTTAAGTCTAATCGCAAGCAAACAGGGCAAACAGTGAACATCCAGTTTTTTGATGCCGACCTAATCGCCACAAGAGAACACCTCTACTTTGCCGTACTAAACGCCCTGCAAGCCTTCAAGAACAAAACCAACCACTCAAAAAGCCCAGCTATGGAGACCCTACTTTATGCTTCAGCACAACGTCAAATACAGAAAGCCATCGAATGCTGTGGAATAAAACCTAAAACCAAAAACATGGCTGTAGCCATCATCGGTGACGACCCAGGACAAATAAGAAAAACCCTTGAAGCTATGTCAGAATGCATTGGCAGCGATCCCGACGAGACTGTTCTTGACTTGACAAAAAGCAAGATGATAAGAATCATAAAAGCCTTCGAGATAACCAAGGAAGAGCTCAAAACCCAGAAAAAAGAGCCTAAAGAAAAGGCAATTGCAAACTTGGTAATTGAGCGTGTTTCTCTGCTGTCTACCCAGTTTTAGTTAAAGCATTTTTTCTTTAATTACCGCCAAAACATCGATGGGTTCCAACAAAGACAAACCCGTCAATGCGCCTAAAACCTCGATGAGCAAGATTTTATTTGGGTTTTCAAGGTCTGCTTTCTGTTTGATGTCTCCCACTGCCGCCTCAATAAGGTCTTTTGTATGTAGGGAGGTGAAACGTTTTTCAACTGTAACCCTAAAGGTTTCGGTTTCACCAATTTTTGCGGCTAGTTCTGCGGCAGCTTTCTTTATTTCCGCCAATTCCGTCGGCACAACCTTTTGGATAGGTAATATTCTTAGTGCATATCGGAACTCATAGGGGCGTTCAGTGAGGATTTTGCGGAATTTTTCAACTGCAAAACAGGGGTCAAATGTTGTTTTGGCGACGATTAAGCCTCGGATTTTGGTTTTGACAGCTTGCGCCCCTATGTCGCCTAACTCGTCTTTGAGTAGGAATAGGATTTCGTTAATCATGGGGCGTTCGTTTCCCCGAGAAGTTGTAGCTATCAGGTTGAAGCCTTCAATCATGGAAGTATCTCAAGAAAGGAATGTCTAGAGGTTATTTGTGTTTTTGCTTACTGAAACATAACGAGCTATTGCAGATTTAGTTATTAAGTTCTGAAGCACCATGCTTTTATCTTCCTTGCATGAAGCCAATTACGTGTCTAAACCCATTTTAAATTATCAACAAAACAACTTGGCGGAGCAGAGGAGAGTAAAGTGAAAATGACACACTACTTGGTTAAGCTTGGGCTTGTTTGAGTTCTCTTTGCTGCCGCAGAAGCGCAGCGGCCAAAGTAGCCAAGAAAATTATTGCGAAAACTATCACTGCAATACCTATCTTAAATATCCAGTCGATATCAACGTAGAATAGAACGAACATCGAAACCAGCATCAGCGCCAAAATAAGAGCTTCTTGAATCCCGCTAAAAACCTTCAGGTTTCCTAAACTCAATTTTACCTCACCACTTTCCATGCTCATGGACTAAGCGTGCCATATTAATTTTCTGCATAAAAAACTCAATTCAAAGTCGATTGACTACAAATAAAAAATATTTAGAAAAAATAGACTGAAGTTAAGGTTACCAAATCGTCAAAAAATAGCCGTGTAAACGTGTAGCGATGGTATAAGCTTTTATAGATATGTTGATGAGAGATGTTAAAAAGAAAACGCGTGCTTCCGAGAGGATAAAGACTAAATGCCCTACATAAAAAAAATCGAGTTAAAAGGCTTTAAGTCTTTTGGACCACAAACAGTCAAGGTTAACTTAGACAAGGGATTCACAGCCATAACAGGCCCCAACGGAAGCGGCAAAACCAACATCATGGACGCCCTACTTTTCGCCCTTGGTGAACTCAGCACAAAAAGGCTCCGTGCAGAAAACTCTGCTAAACTAATTTTTCACGGTTCCGAGAAGGCAGGGCAAGAAAAAGCCAAAATGGCAAAAGTAGTTGTCCAATTTGACAACACTGATGGCACAATGCCCGTAGACACCACAACGGTAACAATCTCAAGAGAAGTATACCGCAACGGACAAAGCGTTTACCGGTTAAACGGACGCAGAATGTCCCGTACCCACATAACGGAAACTCTCTCTATGGCTGCAATCAGTAGCATGAGCCAAAAC
Organism: Candidatus Bathyarchaeota archaeon; assembly: GCA_963777155.1. Taxonomy (GTDB): domain Archaea; phylum Thermoproteota; class Bathyarchaeia; order Bathyarchaeales; family Bathycorpusculaceae; genus Bathycorpusculum. Next base: position 218,496 of record CAVZPM010000001.1, on the reverse strand, counting down.
ATCATCCCGCAAGGCACAATCACGAGGCTAACGGACTTAACCTCAGTTGAAAGAAGAAGAATCATTGAGGATCTTATCGGTATAGCCCAATACGATTCTGAAAAGACTGAGGCGGAAGAGAAACTGCGAGCCGCCGACATATCTATTCGCACTGCCATGGGCAGAATCGATGAGGTGCAAAAACGTCTCGACGACCTTGAACGGGAACGCAATCAGCTTTTACGCTACAACTTTATCCAAACTGAAACCAAAAAGTTTCAAGCAGTCAAAGTCTCAAACGACATCTCCCAATTGAACATAAGAATAGCCGAGAATAAGTCTCAAACTCTAAAAGTCAAAGAAAGAGTTGACAAACTAAAAGAGCAAAGGGATCTACGCAGAGGCAAACGCCACGAAATCGAGGGTGAATGGAGAAAACTCAGCGGAGAAGGCTTAGAACAAGGCGGCTCCGAGGTTCTCAAAGTCCAGATAAAAGTTGGCGAGTTAAAATCCAAGCTGACTGAGCTGGCAACAAAGATCAGTTCGGGACAAGCTAGCCTTGAAAGCTTCAAACGGGTAAGAGAAAATAACCTAACCCAACATGACACATTGCAGAAGGAAATTAGGGAAAACCGCCTTAGAATCCGCTCATTCCGCAGTGAACACGAAAAACTTAGAGTTTTGCTTGCAGAAAAACAAGCCGCGCATGAAACGTTGGCAAAGGAAACCGCTCAGCTTTGGGAAGGACTAGATGGCAACAACCAGCAAATCCGCGCCTTAGACAACCAGACTCAAGAACACCTCAAACGACTAGCGTATCTGCGTTCTGAATACAAACAGGACAAAGCAGCATTGCGCCTCTGCACTGGAAGGTTAAAAAACCTAAATGTGCGGAAAGAGAAGTTCCAAACAAGCCAAGTTGAAATAGAAAAATCACTATCCGAACTTGAACAAGTGCAACGTGACCAAAAAACCCAACTTAAAAACCTTGAAAACACCATCGAACGCAAGAAACTCCAAAAAGAAACCGTTCAAAGAGAAATCGCTGAAGCTGAAAAAATCGCTAGCTCCGCAAAAGACGCCGTTATAGAGTTTGCCACTCAAAGAGACCTTGCAGCAACAATCGCCGCCGAGGAGAAAGCCCTGCGAGGTATCGAGGAAATGAGCGAGGTAGGAGCAATCTCTGGTATTCATGGCAGACTCCGTAACCTGATAAAGATTGACAAGAGCTTCAAGAAAGCCATCGAAGCAGCAGCAACAGGATGGCTGGATGCATTGGTCGTAAAAGACATAGATATTGCTTTTACCTGTTTTGAGACTCTAAGACGCATGAAGCTTGGAAGAATCAAGATTATTCCTCTCCAAGGCGCCATCACTGTAAAAAAGAAGGTGCCGCCAAAACGGGAAGGCATTATGGGATCCCTCTCCAGCTTCATGAAGTATGATGGCAACTTTGAATTGGCAGTTAACTATGTTTTCGGAGATACCATCGTTGCCTCAAACGACAAAACTGCTTTTGCCCTATCAAACGAAGGCTACCGCGCAGTCACAGTCAACGGCGACCTTTACGAGCCAGGCGCATTTGAAAGCGGCTACTACCGTGCACCAATCGACTTCTCAACGATAATCCCAAGCGAGGGAGCATTAAAAAGCCTCGACGAAGCAGTCAAAGCACTCCAGACCCACCTTACGCAACGCGGCACCGACATCGTGGACATCGAAGAGGAACTCGAACACGCCAAAATTGAAATTACGCGACTCTCCGACTCCATCGCCACCCTAGACAGGGAAATAATCAGAGTAAGACGAGGAGTTAAGAGAACCCAATTCAACATTCGTCACATCGACAAGTACGGCGGCAAACTTGAACGTGAAGCAGCCGCCTACAAAGGCCGCATGGCCATGTTCCGAAACGAACGCAACTGCATCCAGGGCAACCTCAAAAAAATCCATACCGACATCGCAAACCTCAGACTAAAAACCGACGTAGCACACATTCAGGAGCTTGAAGTTCAAAGAGAAAAAATAGGCGAAGAAGCCAACACTCTAAGACAACGAATCGGTTCCATACAAACAGAAATTTCTACTCACCAATCACAGTTCGACAGGGTTCTGCGAATAAGCTACAAGAACACAAAAATTCAGCTTTCAAGGATGGATCAACAAAAGGGCAAGCTTGAGAAAGAAGTTGCCGACGCACTAATTGAACGCGATACAATCAAGAAAGAAACAGACGAACTGGAGAAGAGTCGAGTGGAACTCTCCAAAGCTGTGTTATCCGCGCGAGAGGAATCCAAAAAATTTACCTCCCAAATCGATTCAATCGATGGGGAACTGCGACTTCTAGATACAGAATACGAGCAAGCAGATCGACTTCTAAACCAACTTAATCTGGGCATAGAAACTACCCAGATGAGGCTGCAGAACCTTCAAGGGCAACTTAAACAGTTCGGCTACGAACAGGCCCTGGAAACAAACCCAAGGCAGGTTCAGGAAGCAGAAACCACCATCCGTATGATGCAGTTTGAAATGGAACGTATCGGCGCCATTAACCAACTGGCTGCCCAGCATTATTCTGACCAGATTTCACGTTACCGAGAACTGTCTGTGCGCCTAAACGAGCTGGAGCGGGAAAAACAAGCCATTGTAGCGTTCATGGATGAAATAGAAGCCAAGAAACGTCAAGGTTTTCATGAATGCGTTTGATAAAATCAACATAAGCCTCAACGTTTACTTTGCTAAGCTCACAGGAGGCGGAGAAGCAACATTAAAGCTTGAAAACCCTGAGGAACCATTCTCCGGCGGCATAGACATGGTAGTTCAGTTCCCGAACAAACCATCGATCGTTGTCAGTGGAGCAAGCGGCGGCGAACGATCCGTCTCAGCAGTCGCATTCATATTCTCCCTTAAAGAGTTCTCGCCTGCATCCTTCTACATCCTTGACGAAGTCGATGCTCACTTAGACGCTTACCACACTGCAAAACTAGCAGAAGTACTTCTGGAAGAAGCAGGAAAGATCCAATTCATAGTAATCAGCCTACGACCAGAAATGGTTAACAAAGCTCAGAAAGTCTATGGCGTTTACGAACGCAATGGAATCTCAAACGTGGTGACGGCAAAGTTTCCGCAGGAGGCACCAAACTAGATGGCGACCACCTCCACGGCTCCGATGAGACGACCATTCTATCTGCGTCCGCCCTGGAACATCCTGTTTGAACTCAGCAAACTAGAAAAACTCACCCCGTGGAACGTTAACATAGCCTACCTGCTTAGATCCTTTCTATTGGAGATGGAGAAGTCTGCACCCGACAAGGTCGATTTCCGGGCTTCCGGCGTTGCCTTGGATTCTTCCGCATTAATCTACCTTATGAAGTCAAAGCTTCTACTCACGTTGCAGGAGCCGCCACCAGTGCTACCGAAGGTGCCGACAGACTTTGTTCCACCACCCCTATTCCTACCTCTGCGCCACGAGTTGACATCTACGACCATTCATCACCTTCTTGAAGTCTTAGACGATGTTCTAAAAGGCGAAAAACTGCTTGCGCTAAACCACGTGATTGAGCAGCACCCTGTCTTGCCGGCAGTAACGGATTTGCTTCCGAAATTTGACAAATTCATTGCTGAACTCGAGTTCCAAGTTGATAAGTTATATGCGTTGCTCGTCGAGAAGACAAGCGGTCAAGGAATCATCGACTTCACAACCCTCTCTAAGGGCGCAACCCGCATCGAAGCGCTCAGAATGTTTATCTATCTCTTGTTCCTTGCGCAGGATGGCCTAGTTAGCCTGTGGCAAAATGAGGAAACAGAGGAACTCTACATAGCTGTGGGGAAACTAAACGTTGGAAAACCCGAAAAAGCCAGTAGTTGAACCGAGCCCAACTTCGAATCCTGAGGTTGAGGCAGCACATGAAAATGAGCGAAAAGCACATCATTTAGCATTGTTAGAAGCTGCGCTCTACGTGGCTGGTCGCCCCCTTGACCTAAACGAACTATGCCAAGTGGTTGGGAGCCGATCCAAGAAAAGGACTCAAATATATTTAGATGCGCTCATTGAAGAATTCAAGACGCGTAGCAAAGCTCTGGAAATTTTGGCGTTAAAAGATGAACGTTATGTTCTGCAAGTGAAAGCAGAGTTTACGCCCCTTATCAAGAAACTAGTCAACCGCCCACTCCTTTCTTCGGGTCCACTAAAAACGCTCTCCTACATAGCTTACCGCCAACCCATTTCTCAGAAAAGAGTCATCGAAGTCCGCGGACAACACGCCTACGGACACGTCAAACTGCTTAAGGATATGGGGTTGATTTTGTCGGAACGTGCCGGGCGATCTTTGGCGCTGAAAACAACGGATTACTTTGCGGACTATTTTGGTTTGACGACAGATACCATAGTTTTAAAGAAAGACCTCAAGAAGATCTTCGGCGAAGCCATCAAAGAGGATGCGGCAGAAAGACAAAAAGAACAAGAGCAAGAAAACCAAAATAATACGGCTAAGCAAGGGTAGGTTGCATCTTCTGTCATGACTACGACAAGTCGTTGGTCATTCTGGGAGGTTTTCTTCCAAAACTACTAAACAAAAGGCTACAGAGACACAGAATAAGCATCCTTAAACGGATAGATTTATATTGAAAACATCGGTTTTAGTTGCTACGCATTTAAGGATAGGTAGAATATGTCTACTCATAGCAGTTTACGCAAAAGAAAACTTACAGGCGGCAAAAAAAGAGCTTACCGCAGCAAGAAAAAGTATGAAGCAGGCGGGTTCCCAGCAGAAACAGTTTTGGGTGAGCCAAAACGCAAGACCACAAGAGGCATGGGCGGAAACGGTAAAATCAAAGCCTTAACCGACAAATTCGCTTCTGTCACTGACCCAAAAAGCGGCAAAACCGAGAAAAGCGAGATCACCCGAGTTGTCAAGAACGCAGCGAACGTCGACTACAATCGACGGGGTGTTATAACAAAAGGTGCAGAAATCGAAACCGCATTGGGCTTAGCGAAAGTTACTAGCAGACCCGGCAGCGACGGCGTAATCAACGCAGTCCTTATAACCAAAGAAAAAGCCTAAAAAATTTTTCCCTTTAATGTTTCTTGATGTTAGCTGGCTGTTGCTGGCTCTTAATCTTCAATAGTTGTTTTGCCAACTTTTTGATTATTGCTTCTTTAGCTTCCTTCTTCTCTACAAGCAACATCCCCGACTTCACCCAAGGTGTTTTCGGAAAATGGGCGTCGACATTCATCTGGTTTTGTAAACCCAGTTTGTCTGCTGCTTCTTTTAGTTCCAAGATTTTTGGAGATACCACTGCTTGATTTTTCGAAATACGGCGCCCTTCTTCACGTGACTTGTTTATGTCGAAGTAGACTGGCCAGATTATTGCTTTATCGAGTTTACGCATATCTTTCACCTATTTTTGGGAGAAGTAAACTACTAGTTTTTCTCCAACTTCGGTTACATGGACGAATCCGAATCGTTCAAACTGTATGATGGCGTCTGGCTTTAACTTTTTGCAGTCAGATTCAGCAAATCCTTCGGTGACTGATGCGTCCTGATTGATAACTTGAGTTGGATATTCGGCGCCTTTGGGTATCCACTGAATCAGTTGGACCTTGATTTTTCGTACGTCTTCATAGGATTCACTTGTGTAGACAGCGGTTACGCAGTTGTCGGTTTTCTTTTGGATTTTTATGTTAAAGAGTTCCATAAGCCTGATTGCCTGCTCATGCTCCATGGTTTGAGCGTCTTTCTGCGAAATCCATAAACTCACCGATTTCTCGTCACCATCGGGAACAAGAGAGTACTCTCTAAAGCCACGCTCTGGGTGCTCAGAATGCAGGGGAAGCTTAACCTGGAAAGCTTTTGGGACCCCAGTGACTTTGAGTTCTGTTGGCTGCGCAACAAAGAAGTAACGGTTGCTTGTGGCGTCAAGGATTTTGCGGTTGTAAGAGTAGAGGTTTTCCCAGCTGAGCGTTACATCGTTTGGTTTTATGCCGACATCAACTATCATTTTTTTGATGGCTTCAGGTGTAATGCCGCGTTTTCTAAGTGCCTGGAACGTGCCCAGACGTGGGTCATCAAAGTCAGCATAATCGCCTTCTTTTATACCAGCGACGATTTTTGATTTGCTCAAGGCAGCTCCTGTGATTTTTAGTCTGCCATAGTGAATGGCTTCCGGGTAATCCCAGCCCAGATACTGGTACATGTATTTTTGGCGGACCATGTTAGTGTAGTGTTCTTTGCCTCGGATTATGTGAGTCATGCCCATGAGGTGGTCGTCTAAGCCCGCCGCAAGGTTGTATAGAGGCCAAACGATGTATTTGCTGCCCACCCGTGGATGCGGATACTTTTTGGTATCGATAATGCGCAGAGCTGGCCAGTCACGGATTGCCGGGTTTGGATGATTCAAGGTCAGTCTTCACGCGGACCACTGCCTGTCCTTCCTGGTAGCCGCCGTTTAGCATGCGATGCCAACGCTCCAGCTGCTCGGACGGCAGGCAGGTTTCGGCAGGGACAAGCCTGTTTGGCTAGGGTTGTCTTGCGGAACTCTTCAGGGACACATTCGCAGACATATGCGTTGCCGTCGCCGACCAGCTTCTCAGTGTACTGGTAGTAGATGGGGAGACGGTCGCTTTGGATGTATTCTTCGTCGACTTTGCAGCCAAGCCACTTCAAGTCTTGGCGGATGCTGTCGTAGAATTTGAGGGATGGTTTTTTGATTTTTGGGTCTGTGTCTTCGAAGCGTAGGATGAATTTGCCGTTGTATATACGAGCGTACTCATGGCTCAAAAGTATGGCTCTTGCAGATCCCAAATGTAAAACGCAGTCAGGGTTTGGTGAAAACCGTGTAACTATCTGTTTGTATTTTTCCGCGTTGGGTAGGGGCGGTAGATGTTTTTCTTCGGCTTTTTCTTTCTTTTGGGTTTCAGGCCAATTTTTCTCCACAATCGCTTTCTGCTCGGCCAACGGTAAACTGTTAACTTCATTGACAACTGCATTAATGACACCTGAGAGCTCTTTGACGCGGCTACGGAGTTCAGCTTTCTCGCCAAGAATCTTGCCAACCATGGCGCCTGCCTGAGCTTTTCCATCATGCCCAACCGCGTTCAGCAGGGCGGTCTTTCGAATAAACTCACGTAGTTCAAAATCGTTTTCTAATGCCAAATCCAGTACACTCGCTTTACTTGCTTCGTTGTATCAAGAATTCAGCGAACGCTTTTAATTTTTCCTTAGCTTGTGGCGTGGGCAACAGTTTTTCTGCTTCATTCCAACTCGTCATAACCATCCGTTCAGCGGTTTGCTTGACATGTTCCATGGCGCCATACTTCTGCATTAGTGCGATGGCTTCGTCTCGGAGAGCTTGGTCAGAGGTATGCATGTTTAGGATTTGGATTAGCCGTTTTTTGTCTTTGCTATTGGCTTTCTTGAGCGTGAAAATAACCATTAAGGACCGCTTGCCCTCTGTGATGTCTTGTCCGACGCCGCCTTTCTTTTTGGCGAACTCTTGTCCAGTCAAATCTAAGATGTCGTCCTGCATCTGGAAGGCCACACCGATGCTTTCGGCAAATCTCCCAAGTTTTTCGACGAGTTTGGGGTCTGCTTCTGCTATTACCGCCGCCATTTTTGCTGCCATGCGGGCTAAGGTGCCTGTTTTGTAGGCACACATCTGTAAGTAATCGTCTTCTCCAAGATCGTCAGCGTTTGCTATGCCTCTATGCCACGCGATATCCATGGCTTGTCCCATGCTCAGGTTAATCATTTCCTGAACGTAAACCTCGTAAACATCCCGCTGTGCCTCAGCCGAGAGCTTTGTCCTTTGTGCCATCAGTGAGAGGAGTGGGAGGTAGTACATGGCGTTTCCAGCGTTAACAGCGATATCGGTTTGGAAAATCTTGTATGTGCAGGGTTTGCCTCGTCGCATTTCGGAGGAATCTTCGATGTCGTCGATGACCAATGTACCGTTGTGGATGACTTCGGGGATGATTGAGAAGTCTAAGCAGTAGTCTGCTTTTTTACCCAAAGATTCACAAATCAGAAGGAAAAGCGCAGGGCGCCAACGTTTTCCGCCTCGGTCAAGCATATCCCAGATGGGGTCAGCAATCGCTTTGTTCAGGGGTTCCAATGTGTAGCTGTAAATTGGCGGAGTAACTTTGAAGAGAACAGCATCCTTGCCAAACTTTCGCGGGATATATTTTTCGATAGCCTTATCGATTAATGGCGCTGACTCTTCAAGGAACTTTTCGATATCCAAGTTAGTGTGCTCCTTTTTTGGCGTATTTTTCCAAGTTGAATCCGCGTGCTTGCAACCATTGAGCGGTTTTCCCAGTTATCACAACGGGAGATTTGGCTATATCGCTTATTTTTTCTGTGCCTACAAGGAACATGACGTTTCGTAGCTCCTCGATTAGGCAGCTTAGTTTTTCTTGAGTTTCTTTGGCTCCTTTGACGGCTGCTTCAAGAATGGGCTGGGAAACGGCGGTTAAGCTTGCTCCAAGAGCTAAGGCTTTGGCTATGTCTGTGCCTGTTCGTATGCCGCCTGAAGCAATCAAGGGCAACTTGACAGTTTGAGCGTTCTCGACAAGGCTAACTGCAGTGGGTATGCCCCAATCCCAGAAAGCCTCACCTAAATAATTTTGAACAACATCTTTTTTCTTGTCAGACCGGTAATATTCGACGGCTGCAAAACTGGTTCCGCCAACTCCACCAATATCTATAGCTTTAACGCCTGCTTCCTCAAGGGCTTTAGCGTCCTCATACGAAATTCCTGCACCAGTCTCCTTGACGATGACAGGTACTTTGATTGCGCCTGCAATTTCACCAATCTTTTCCAGAACGCCTTGGAAGTTAGTTTGTCCCTCAGGTTGCACCGCTTCCTGCAAAGCATTCAGGTGGATTGCAACGGCATCGGCATCAATCATTTCAACAATTTTTTTAACTTCTTTAACGCCATAACCATTTACAAGCTGAACTCCACCGACATTAGCGATCAAGAACGCCGTCGGGGCTTTATCTCGTGCCACTCGATAAGTTTTCTCTAAGCTTTTGTTTTCAACAGCAGCTCGTTGGCTCCCTAGACCCATGCCCAAACCAAGCTTTTCCACAGCTTCAGCGATGGAAGCATTAATTGCGATTGCTTCTTCAGCGCCTCCAGTCATGGCTCCAACAATTAGGGGGGCGCTAAATTTTTTGGCCAAAAAAGTGGTTGAGAGGTTGATTTTGGATTTGTTGATTTCTGGCAACGCACGGTGAACAAGCGAAATATCTTCGAAGCCTGCCGTTGCGTTTTTAGCTTGTGCTTTTTGATCTAAGCAGATACGGATATGGTCAACTTTGCGTTTGCCGGTTACTTCTGCCATCTTACGCCTTCTCTATTTCAGTGCCCAACACACTTTGGTCTGTTAAGGCTCTGTAAATAGATAACCCTTTTGTGGCACCCGTTACCGTAACATGGACACCTGCCTCAATAGCCGGGATTAATGCGGTTATTTTGCCTGCCATACCGCCTGTAACGTCTTTGCCTTGTGCTTTGCCGAGTTTTGGCTGAATCTCCTTTAACTCCGCCAACGTAAGGTGTTTGTAGGGTTTAGCGTTGGGGTTAGTTTTGGGGTCGCAATCAAATAAGCCATCGGTGTCTGTGCCCACCACGATTTTTGTCGCTTTGTACTTAAGAGCTAAGTAAGCTACAAGTTGGTCACCTGAAAGAATTGTGAAGCCGAGCTTTTCGTCAAGGACTGCGTCGCCGTACATAACTGGTGTGAAAGTCATTTTTGCCATAGATTTGAAGACGGTTTCGTCGAAGAATTTGACTTTGCCGTTTTCAGTTACCATACAGGATGATGGTGCAACGCTTACTGCTGGGACTTCATGCCAGATTAGTGCGTCCATGACTAAGCCGTTTAGGACGGTCATGACGTGGTGGGTTTCGGCAAATCCCAGTTTCTGGGTTGGGTCTTCTTTGTAGCCATCTTTTATGCCGTATTTCTCTGCGGTTGGGTGACCAAAGCTGCCGCCTCCGTGAACAATGATTAGGTTGTCTAGGTCTGCCCGCTTGATTTCTTCTGCTAGGCGATTTATGATTTCTGTTTTTGCAGCTAACTCGCCGGTTTTGTCGGTGATGGCTGAGCCGCCAAGTTTCAGGATTACTGGGTTTGAATCGTTCATGGGAATCGTAACCAACTATGCATATTTGAGTTCTGCTAATTTAACGTTGCACTTTTTTCTACTCAGTCGTGCAGGTATGGTGATGCATTGCCGTGAATAACCGTAAAGGCGTAAGATTACTTATGCACAAATCCGAGCAATTCTAAAGACTGATTTTCACAAGATTTGACTGGGCAAAGTCAGGCTAACGATGTCATTGTCGATGGATATTTTGTTGCCTGTTTTGATTTTACAGATGTCGATTTTGTCTATGGTAGGGATTTCGCTGATGATTGCGCCGACGGCAACGATGGTTTCGCATTCTTTGTTTATCATGCCAGCTGGGGCTGTGCCGTTTTTCTTCATTCGGTACAGCGTATAACTGCCGACTGTGCTGCCTTTGCCCTGTGGGAAAACTAGGATTTTGCCTTTGACGCTTTGGCCGTTGAGTTGATGGCCTTTCTCGATTACGACGCCTGTGTTTGGGTCAACGCCGCCATAGAAGGAAATCGGCATCTCCGTAACAAGCGCTTCGCCTTCTACTTTGCCCTTGTAGATTATTCTGCCCTTTAGTTGCTCCATTTTCCAGTCACCGCCGCCTCGACACACTCTTTCATACTGCCCATCTTGGTTTTCATGAGATTCTGCCTCGAATAGAAACATCCCTTCGCCGAAGTAGTCGCCAACGATTTGAACCTGCCCTTGAGCGGCGCAACTGCCATGCAGGTGTCACATGCGAATTTGCCGCCAGCCGCTTCAATCGTTGCAGTGTAGCCGCGCTTATCTGCAAGCTGCTTTGCTGTTCGGGAAGTAGCAACCCAAAACTCCGTGCCCTCCGCAACCCTTCTGCCTTTCACTAACTCGGCGATTTCAGAGATTTCCTTAATCGAACAGTGCGGGCAACCCAAGCAGACCAACTCAATCTCGGATACGTCGTCGTTTATGTTGTCGTAAGCGTTTTTGAGGTCACTTTGCTCAATAATTATTTTTTCTTTGAGTTGCGGCTGCTGTTCAGCTCCAGGAGTTACGCCCTTCATATAGAAAAGCGGTTTCGCGCCATACGTTACGACTGAAGCGCAGAAGGATTTGAGCTCGTCAAGTTCAGCGTTTTTGATACCAGTTATGTATGGGATTTTATTTTCTGCCTTCCTGCCAATCGCGTAACCCAATGCGCCCCAATCGGAGAGCTTGACTAATTCTGCATTAACTTGAACTTGTACATCGGGAACTCGGTTCTCGTCAAGATGCAAGCCATAACATGGAGTTTTGCCTACGAATGCCGCCGCCAATGCTGATGGTCCTCCTTCACGGTTCGTTCTTGCGCCCAAAACTGAGTTAGCAAATGTGACCGCGCTGCTTTCAGACCACGCAACATGTTCACCGTAGAGCGGCAAGTTTCCGATTAGATAGGGTGTGCAAGTGCAGCTGATTAGGATGCCCATACGTTTGAAAGCGTCGATGACAAGGTTCTGTTTTTCTGCAAATTCGGGGCTAATACCCAGTTGCTGCCAGTTTTCCAGGTCCATGCCTGCAGGGTTGAGGGTGGTTAGAACTTTTACTCTACCGTCAACTGCGAGTTCATTTAGGAATTCGAGCCCTGCGTCGCCAAGGTTGTGGTAGGATACACCAGCAACTTGGACGCTGCCAACTTTGATTAGGCTTTTTGCGCCAAAAATATCGCCGAGCGCAGTTAGGATTTCCATGCTTTTGCGGATAGCGTAGCCTTCTTTGCCATCCAGCATTGCTTGTTCTTGCTTGGTTAGTTCCATGCTAATCACATATACTTGTTTAAATCAACTTTAACGTAGTCATGTTTCTGAAAGCCCTTGCCAGTAGTCACTAACGGCGCCGTAGCGTCTAAGCCTGCTTTGGCGGTTGTGGCTTTTTTGCCTTCTGAGAGGTCGCCTGACGGGTCCAGCGAAGAGCCAGGTTGATTAGATAGGATGATGGTGTTTTTGTCGGCTTGGAACCTTGTGGCAATTGCCCATTCAACGTCATGTGGGTCATAAATGTTTATGTCTTCGTCCACTACAACGCAGTGTTTTAGGGATTTGTGTCCTTCAAACGCGGCAGCTATGGCTTTTTTGCCGTCGTCGGCGTTCACCTTTTTAATTTGGACAACCGCGTGGAGCCAGCTGCATCCGCCTGGAGTAACGTAGACGTCCTTGACTTGGCAGACTTTGCCAACTTCAGAGTAGATGGTGGGTTCTTTTGGCATGCCCATAAGGAACTTGTGTTCGTTTTTGCCTGCGAGGATTGTTTGGTAAATTGGGTCTTTGCGGTGAGTTATGCATTTAATTTCCACGACGGGTTGCTGGCGGACACGATCCACAATACCAGTCAAATCCAGAAACGGCCCTTCCGCGGCTCTCTCTTGGGTTATCCTTCCTTCTAACACAAATTCACAGTCGGCTGGAACTTCCAAATCGACAGTTTTGCATTTGACTAAATCAGTTTTCTCTAACGCGTTTGCCATTCCAAGTTCATCCACGCCCATTGGCAGGGTCGTTGCGGCTGCAAGTAAAGTTGCGGTGGAGTTCCCTAGGCAAAAGGCAATGTCAAGTTCGCCGCCTGCCTTCTTTAGTGCTGTATCGGTGCCTCGGTGCTCAACTATTCGGGCGACAAAGCGGTTTTTGTCTAAAAGCATGAGGCGGTGGAAGCACATGTTTCTACCAAGTTCAGGATCTTTAACGATGGATACTGCTGAAGCGATGTAGTCACCGCCATCTTTTTCGGTGTAATGCATGATTGGGAGTTTAGTTAAGTCAACATTGGTTTCGACGACTTCGTGGCATGGGGCTGTTTGCACCATCTGAGGCGGAACCGGGTGCTCGATAGCGCTAAGGAGTTTTGGCAATAGCTGCTCTTTAGTTGTGCCCAGACTGCGGCAGATCCTCTCTTTGCTGGAAACAAGTCCCGCCACAACGGGGTAAGATGATTCTTTGACGTTCTCAAAATAAACAGGTCTTTCGCCCAACGCGTTTATGATGCCTGCGATCTCAAACTCGGTTGAGACAGGCTTTGTGATCCTTGTTAATTCTCCATTCTTTTGGAGTTGCTCAATGAAGTCTCTTAAGCCCACTTTGATTCGCCTTAAATCCAATTTACTTGTTACCTTCTTAAAAAACAATCGCAGAATTCCTTTAGGTTCTCTTTGGTGGGTGTGGCTTCGTAAAAATTTACGACCACTCACGGGGATTTTAGAAGCTTCCGCCACTCCAATTTCTACGCAGTCGCTCTCCCTTTTTTCAATTTCAAGATAAGCTGCCGAAAAATTCTCTGGGCGTAAGTATTCTGGTTTTCCTAAACTTGCCAAGTTTAAGAAGATGTTTGTCTCCTGATACGATGATGTCTGCTTTAGCCGCAAGAGCACATTCGAGTATCTTATTATCTTCGACATCCTCATTTATGACATACAGTGTCAGCTTAGGCTCGACCATCTTAGAGTCTGCTGAGATGGCTCGCAAAACGTCCTTTTCGTGTAAGCTGCTCTTCCCTAGTACCTTTGCGATTCTTGGATATAGCAAGACTTTCGATAATTCAAGGATAATGTCTTTGCTTACATAAACGGTTAATTCTTGCTTTGTTTGCGAAAACTCGTCATAGAGAACCTCTTCCATGAAGATTGAACCCCAGACGTTCGTATCGAAGACTACTTTGACTTTCTTGCCCACTCGACTGCCTCAGCCACGAGCTTGTCAACGTCAATGTGTTCTTCTTGTACTGTCTTGCTAATTCTCCTAGCTATGTCATTCATGGTTAATTCTTGAGTTTTTCTAAGCACTATTTCACCGTTACGAGTAAGCACTAAAAGTTTCTCGCCGCCTTTCATACCCAGTTTCTTACGAACCTCTCTGGGGATTACGATTTGACCTTTGGATGACACCTTAATGATGTCTTCGATTTGCTCTTGCTCTGTCATAATATATCCATAAATTCCTACAAGTAAATAAGTTTTTACATTGCGCAGCGAAGTCAATTCAATCAGAAAACGAAATTAAACCCCGAAGGTTACCGCGCCCTTGTCTGGATAGGGCCTGAAGGAATATGGTGTTACCCCTGGGATATGGCGTTTGGGTTTATTCTAGCCGGGTTGTTGTGGGAACTAGTGCGTTGATTAGACTGCTGAGGATTCGGCGACCAAGCGAGGTAATCGATCCAGATATGTATCCTAAATCCATGCTATCGGTTGTTTGTAATGTCCATACTGGTGAGAGTTTTAATGCGATAAAGAAGCAGAGGATTTTGTTCTTTGAGGATGAAAAGAAAGGCCATTGAGCGACAGATCCGTTTTTAGAAGCACTAGACCGTCCATCACTCGTACTGTGGATTCCTTCAAAACATATTCCCAGCGCAAAGTTGTGCCTTTGAAACTGGCGGACACATGCTAGCGGGACAATAGACGATTTGCATAGTGAAACGGTCAGCTTTCTGCGAGAGAAACAAATTAATCCTATAAAAGGGAAAGGTCGGGGGGTTTATCCGCCTCTTTAATACTGGGTTACGACGCCGATTTTGGTTGCTAAGAAATCGTAGCCAGCCGTTTTGAATGCAGACGCAACTTTGCCCTGCAACTCTTTACCCGGTGTCAACGCAACCATGCAGCCTCCGCCTCCGCCGCCTGTAAGTTTAGCCCCGATTGCGCCTTGCTTTCTTGCTAATTCAACAAGGAAGTCGAGTTCTTTGCTCGATACCTCGATTTCTTGGAGCAGGCGATGGTTTTCGTTCATGAGGTCACCGATTTTTTTTAGGTTGAAGAATTCCAAGGCAGCTCTGCCCTCGTAAGCTAGTTCTTCTGCTCGTTTGAAGATCTGGTTGTATTTTTGGGGGTTTTTAAGTTTGCGTTCGGCTACCCCTTCGACCATGGCTTTGGTGTTGGCAACTTTGCCCGTGCTTCCGATGACGATTTCCACAGGCTCTTTGATGCTTAGGGGTTCAACTTTGTCAGGTCCTCCGCCCATGTTTTTCTTAAACCACATCAGACCGCCATAAGTGGCTGCAGTGTTGTCGATGCCTGAAGGGTTGCCCGCGTAAGCTTTCTCGGCTTCGTAAGCGACTTGATTGATTTTTTCATTAGAAATTTTCATCCCGAGTTCTTGAGCGATGGCTCGCGCGATTGCAACGCTGCTTGCCGCGGAAGCTCCAAGTCCACTAAAGCCTGGAAGAGTGCCGCCGACCCAGATATCCAACGCGATCTTGGGGTCAATACCCATGGCTTTTAGCATTCTCTCGATAGATTCGAGTTGCTGGAGCCTTTTTTCCTCGCTGTAACCCTTAGCGGTTTTCCGCTCATCCCGAACGTTTATGCCTTTAGCAGCTTTTTTTACTTCTGCGTCTGTTGAGGAGTCGATTGCTGAAACGATACCCGGCACACCATGAACCACAAAATGCTCGCCAAACAGAATGACTTTTCCGAAACCTGAACCTTTACCCATCCAAATACACCTTGAATGAAAGCTATAACATAAACCAAATAAAAACATTCTTTCCAACTCAAAGAGCTCCAGCTTCACCTCGAGGAATAACATTATGCTAAGGAGCAGAGGTTAACACTGAAGCTTTCAGTAGCCAATAAAACGTAAAAAAATTGAACCGTTAAAAAAATGGTTTAGTAGAAGTTGCGGGCTTCTTTGCGTTTTTCTGCTTCTTCGTAGAACCGCAAGACTTCGTCGATGATTTCCACGTTAGAGAGCAACATGCGTCTGCAGCAGTACCGTTTCAAGCCTAAGCTGTCCAGCACGTCGCTGGCGTTCTCGCCGGTTTTTATGCGACGTGTAAATTCGTCCCATCGGTCGCCGACAAGTTTGCCGCATGTGAAGCATCTTACGGGAATAATCATTTTGTTTTCTCCTACCTGTAGCTTTTCTGTTCTTTGGACCGTGCGCCTGCTCCGCCGACTTTCTTTGTTTCTTTGGTTCTGCTGTCTCCGGCAATCATTGTTCGGTCGTATTCACTGAAAACTGTGCGTAGATGTGTGCTCTTGGTCCATTTGAGGAGTGCGTTTGAGATTGCCATGCGTGCTGCTTCTGCCTGTCCCATGTAGCCTCCGCCGCTGGTTTTAACGTCCATGTCGAGTTGTTGCCAGACGTCTCCGCCTGCTTGCAGGAGTGGCTCCATGATTTTTGCGCGGGCAATATCTGGTTCTACTATTTCTACTGGAGTCATGTTAATTCGCACTTTGCCAACGCCCTGTTTGACTATGGCGCGTGCAACAGCGGTTTTTCTTTTTCCACTAACTACTAAGACTTTTTTTGCGGGCATAATTATTTCATCCTGTTTCTCCATCCGATTTCAGTTGCCAATTCACCAAGGGTCATGTGTGGACCTTTCAAGTCAACTGATGAGGCTTCCTCGAATGTAATTAATTGTTGATCTTTAAACTCAATTGGTATTCCCAAATATGCTTTGAGGCGTTTGTAAGCGTTTTTGCCTTTTGGCTGCTTGAACGGAAGCATACCTCTCACAGTTTTGCGTAGGAAACGGTCTGGTCTCCGATAGTGGAAGGGACCACGTTCTGGAGCGCCGACTTCAAGGAAGAGATGAGCTTCAGCGATTTTACTTTTACGTTTGCCTGAGAAGACTGCTTTTTCAGCGTTGAGTATGATAACTTCTTCGCCGTTTAACAATCGTTTGGCAATTTTACTGCACATGCGGCCAACGATTAAGCCTTCAGCGTTCACAAATGTGACTGATGGTTTTGTTGTTGTTTGCATTCTTTTCACCGAATAATTTTTACGTTTGAGCCTTTGGGGTTTTTCTCCATCAGCTCTGGAATTGTTATGTGTTTTGCTTTGACAGCCTCAAGCTTTGCCTTGGCGGATTGAGAAATGTCAAAGGAAGCAACTGTTAAAGCGTGATCAATGGTGCCTGTACCCAAGATTTTGCCTGGAACAACCACTACGTCGGCTTTTTTTGTGTGCCTATTCAACTGACTTAGGTTAACGGCGACGCGTTGAGTTCGTGACTTGGCTAGGTGGTCAGCGACGTCTAGCCAGATGGCTGCTTGTTTTTCTCTGCTTTCTTTCTTTAGAAGACCTATAAGAGCGATTAATTGGGGGTTTGTAGTTTTGGTTTCTCTCATTTTATTTCAGCCTTTACTAATTCTTCAAACTCGTCTAGTTGCTTACCTAACAGTTTAGTGGCTTCTTTTAAGACACGTTCTGGAGGAAGCGCACCTGTAGACTCTATGTTCATTATGAAAGTGTTCTTTTCCCATTCCACCTGCAGAGGCGAGGGTTTCTGCGGGCAAGCATGAACGCAGTCCATGCAGAGGTTACATGCTAACAGGTCGCGGACATCGACTTTTTCGTCCTTGATAACGTAAACTTTTTTGGGGCAGATGTCAACGCATTTTTGGCATCCTTCACATTTGCCGGTTGGGGTAGTGATTTTTGGGTAGTACTTGTATGCGCACATGGATACTGGCTGCCATTTTGCATGGGTTTTGCCTCTGCCGAGTCGTGCGTATGCTTCAAGCTTTAACTTCTGGTTTTTTGCCAGCTTTATTATTGGAATTTTATCGGAAACTGGAACAATTTCTTCGTTTTCAGACACGATTTCTCCTGAGTAAACGGTTCTTGTACCGTCCCTTGCTTCTGCGTCAAGAGTCAATGTAACGCGGCATTGAGAACAACCGAACTCGCTTTTACATTCGCATTCTTCAGGAAGACTGTAGGCGTCTAAATCGGTCCTTAACGGTGTGAGTCCAAGTCGGTGCGCGATGATTTCGTCTTGGAGAATTGAGCTGTTTTCTATCATGACGACTTCTTCGATTGCCATGCAGGGAACTTCAGCAAGTGCTAGACGTCGTAGAGCGTTCATTAGGGGCACGTCGGCATCTCTGACGACTATGCTAAGGTTTGTATCGTTTTTCTCAAGGACTTCTATTTTCACTTGCTAGACACTCCAATAAGTTACTTTCAATAAAGGGAGATTATTGCAGATTAGACTCTTCTGCCTCTTCTTCCGCCGGGTCTTCTTGTTCCGTCATGTGGGATTGGCGTGACTTCTTCGATGCGTTCAATGCGGAAGCCGAATCTGGCTAATGCTCGGATGGCTGCTTGTGCGCCTGGTCCAGGTGTTCTTGGTCCTGCGCCGCCTGGAGCTCTGACTTTAATGTGTATTGCTGTTATTCCTTTGTCGCGTGCGATTTCGGCTGCTCCAGTTGATGCTCGCATGGCTGCGTATGGTGAAGATTCCATGCGGTCAGCTTTAACGAACATTCCGCCGGTTGTACGGGCGATTGTTTCTGCGCCTGAAATGTCAGTTATATGGATTAAGGTATTGTTGTAAGAGCTGAAGATGTGGACGATTGCCCACTTCTCGTTGCGTTTATTGTTGGGAGCGCTCAAAATCTGCCGCCTCGTCCGCCTCTGCGGCCTCTTTGAGGTGGTCTAGCTTCGACTTGTTTAGCGACCACTGTTAATCCAACGCGTAATGTGTGTTCTGGAGTTGCGATTGCACTTTCTGGTGAGTACACTATTTTTGCTTCATCCTCTTTTAGAACTATATAGCCGGGGATTGTTACTCGGCGGCCATCGATAGTTATGTGCCCGTGTGTAATTAGCTGGCGTGATTGGAAGACTGTTCTTGCTAAGCCTTTTCGGAAAACGAATGTTTGGAGTCTTCGTTCCAATATGTCTTCAATAGTTAAGTCTAATACGTTGTCCAACACTGCTGTCTCTTGCAGAATACCCTTCTTTTTAAGTTGGGCCAGCAGTTCGCTTTCCATCTTTGTTCTTTCTTCAGTGGATTTGCTGATGAGTGAACGGGCGATGCTTCTGTTTTTGGACAGAGCAGTCTTGTGGCGCCAAAGTTCATGTTTGTTTCTTAAGCCAAATTGCCCCAGAAGTTTCAGTTCTTCTTGGAGAACATCTTTACGCCAACGGAAACGTGGAGTATCAAATTTCTTACGTTGCTTCTTTGGATCTCCCATACTTATTTGCCTCCTTCAGCTGGTGCTCCACCTGGCTTCTGCATCAGAGTCTTCTTCTTAACTCCCAAAGCTTTGCCTGCTCTTCCAGTGGTTTTGGTTCTTTGACCACGAACTTTCAGGCTGTAAGCATGACGGTATCCACGCCAAGACCTGATTTCTTTGGCTCCGTCAATGTCAGTTTTTATCTTGAATGCAAGGTCAGCGCTTAAAACGTGACCGTCTTTTCCGGAGTCTGAGTCTTTTCGACGATTAAACATCCAGCTGGGTATACCATATTTTACTGGGTCCTTTATAACATCCTCTATTTTTGAGATGTCTGACTCTGTGATAAAGCCAACTCGTAGGTCAGGGTTTACGCCTGCCTTCCTGAGGATGGCGTTTGAGAGAGCTGCGCTTACGCCTTTGATTTGCGCTACGGCGTAAGACGTCTTTAAGGTACCTTGAACGTCTGTACCCATGATACGAAGTATATAGCGATATTCCTGCTGTGACATGCTAAATTTTCATCCGTTTTTTTAACTTAAAGCATATACGAAATATGACGGTATTTATTTAAACCTTCCTTTCCAAAAAGAACCATCATCCGTTAATGCAAAACAATGATTATTGCGATGTTCATATGAATATTGCTTTGTCAATCGAAAACTAAATACCATTCGTAACGCAAGAAAAGTCTTCATGGACGCTATAACAGGGATAGGATTAATTGCTGCCCTATTCACCACAGTCTCGCTTCTCCCTCAGTTAATCAAAGTTTACAAAACAAAATCAACCAAAGACATCTCCACAGGAATGTTCTCTTTATTCTGTGCTGGAGTGTTCCTATGGTTTATCTACGGGGTTTTGGTTAACGATTTTCCAATAATTATCGCGAACTCTTTAGCTTTTGTCCAAGCCGTGATGATTCTATTTTTTAAAGTAAAATACAAATAGACTCCGATTGGCAACTCACCAAAACAGAAATTTTTGAAGGCACTCATAGTTTAGAAAACCCTAATACTGCCCCCATAGTTTCTACGACCATTCTCTATTAACCTAAAAATAATCTGGTAAAACTATGCACAGAAGTATCATAGCAAATTAGGCGTCTTCAACAAATTGCATAACATTGACTGTTGAGTTTATCCATCTCAGATAAGCGTTTAATGTTGCTCGCAGGGCAACAGTGTCTTTAGCCTCAACTACTAAGACAAGAAATAAGCCGTCTTTTTGGAGTTTGATGTTGGCTCGCCTTGTTACTGGTGCGTTGGCTTCAGGAGTTAACGCGTCTAGGAGTGTTTTGACTTGTTTTTGATTTGCGAGTTTTAAGCGTATTTCAGCTTTAGCGCTGGTTGACATTGAGATATTCCTTAAGCTAAAACAGTTATTCTAAGTAATAAAGAGAAAATGAAAATTGAACAAAAAGAAAAGAAGGTTTATTCGGTTTCTTCTTCAGTTGCCGATTCAACTGCTTCTACAGCTTTGGTGGTTTCTTCAACTGGTGCACCTTTAGCTGCACGTTTGGCCACAACACCTAGCTTGGTTACTGGTGTGTATGCTCCGCCTGCAAATGTGAAATCGCATTTGCTGCATTTCCAGATGCCGACGCTTTCGCGTTTAACGCGGATAAAGCCGCATTGTGGACATCTATGGGGTTTTCTGAGCTCAGTGATCACTTTCATATAGCGTTTCCTAACTGTTGAACCGTACCGTACTCCTAACCCTCGTGTTGGACCAACTTTCTTCATCTTAGGCAACTTTTTCACCAATCAAGTTTCTTGCGCAGTTCTGCTGCTTTGTCCAGAGCAATCTTTGAGGCTTCTAAAATCTGTTGTGGTGAGAAATAGCCTGAGCCGCCTTTCTGAATGGCACATATTTTTCCGTCTTCTTTAGTTGCGAAGGTTATGCGTGAGTCCATGACTTGTTCTTCTTCTGCCGTTGGGTCTGAAATTAGGTGGCCGCTTATTTTGCCGGTGGTGACTGTTATTGGGTGACCCTTTACTGGTAGTGGTGTGTATCCTTGTTTGATTTTTAGTTCGCCGTCTTTGATTTCGAAGTTGGGCATTTTGGTGTTCATCAGTGCAGCCATAGCTGCTAATGCTGCTGCGTCAATTAGGTTTCCATCGTGGTTTAGTATGTACACGTCAACGAAGACAACGAATACTTTTTTGCCGGGTTCAATGCATAGTTTTTCGTTGTCGATGCATTTTGATTCTCTGATGCCTCTGTCTACTACGCGGGCTAATTCGATGCTGTTTTCGTCTGGTGGTCCTGGTTCAAAGTTGGGTGAAGCAACGGGAACGAGTTCTGCGTTTACTGTTAGGACACCTTCGTTTGGTGTGTCTGGGAATGGTTCTCCTGTTTCGACTTTTACGCCGACGAGAACTTGGGTTTTGCCCAGAAAGACTCTTGCGGAGCCTTCAGCTTTCTCGATTACGCCTTGTTCGATTTTGATTTCGCGGGTGTCGAGTAAGCCTCTGTCATCTAGACGTTTGCCTTTCTCTATGAGTTGTTCAATTTGCTTCAATCTAACTTTAGTTACAAGTGATGACATTATTCTTCAACCTCTTTTACAACCATGTATTTAGTCTTTAATGCTTCCTTTTGCATTTCATAGATTTTCTTGCATCCTTCCATCGCCATGTTCACGGCTTTTTCGAATTCTTCAGGATCCAAAATGCCGTCCATTTGTAGCAGGGTAATCGCGTTTAAGCTTGGCATGTAAGCTACTGGAACATCTGCGGCGCCGAGTTTGTCTTCTGCATCGTATAAGTCAAGGACTACTGTGTCGTCGACTTTTCCTGCTGCGCATCCTACAACTAAGTCGCGCATTGGAACACCTGCGTCTGCGATGGCTAATGCGGCTGCGGTAATGGCTGCACACCTTGTTCCTCCGTCAGCTTGCAAGACCTCAATAAAAACGTCAACTCCTGTTCGTGGATAGAGTTCGAGGAATAGTGCTGGTTCTAGAGATTCTTTTATGACTTTTGAGAGTTCAACTTCTCTTCTTGAGGGTGCGGGAGATTTTCTTTCTTGTACAGAGAAGGGTGCCATGTGATAGCGGACTTTTAAGACCATCCGGTCAGCTTGCATTAGGTGTTTTGGATGCACTTCTCTTGGGCCGAATGCTGCGGCTAAAATCTTGTTTTTTCCGTGTTCAATGTAGGCTGATCCATCAGCGTTTCCGAGTACGCCTACTTGAAGTTTTACAGGGCGAAGTTCGTCGGCTTTTCTGCCGTCTAATCGAATGCCTTTCTTGTCGATTAATTTCTCTTGTTTTTCATTCATTCTACTTTTTCCTCCACTTTAACTTGTTTCTTTTCTTTTAGCAACTGTGTTATGCGATCTGTAAGACCGCTTGTATGGGATTCTTCCTCTATTTTTCTAATTACAAATATGGCAAGTTCCTCGTCTTCCAGAGCTTTTCCCGTGACCAAGATGACGCCGTTAAGTCCAAGGATTATTTGGCAGTTAGTTTCCTGTTTTATCATCGAAATCATCGAACCTTTTCTTCCGATTATGCGGGGTATCTTTGTTGGTGTTACATGTAGGATTTGACCGCGTGTAATTTTTCCGAGTCCCGGTTCGCCGACTGTTAATTGTGGGTCGTGTGCTCTGTCGAAGGATGCGATTTTGGCAACGATTAAGTCGCCAGCGGTTAAGACTTGCGATAACTCGTCGTTTTGAGGTTTAAAGGGTCTTGCTAGCACGTCTGATGCACGAAGCATTGCTGTGTAGGGTGCTTTAATGTTGACGGTCCAGCCGTTGAATCCAACTTCAGTGACTGTTCCAATTATAATATCACCCATTTTTGGCACATAAAAGGCTCTTAGTGCAACAACGTTTACTTTCTTATTGTCACTATCTACGAGTCCAATCCTTGAGGCAAAAATCTTGCCTGCTTCCACATACGTGTTTTCGCCAGGGAGGTAGTCGCCTTCAGCGAGTAATTCTCCGGGCGTAACAAGCTGTTTTTTTTCAAAGAATGTTGGCATAAAATCACCTATCATTTTTTTCCATTACTATGAGATTATTTTTGCTTCTCCTGTTCCCTTGGTTGCGTCACCAAGTTTGTTTATCAGCGAAGCGTATGATCCTGCGGGTAATTCAAGTTCGCCGTACCATGAGCCGTCACCGCGCCATTCTTCCCGTTTAATAGTGCCTAACGTTTTGATTGTGCCGTATGCCCTGGCTGCGTGTTGTGTGGGGATTTTCACTGCAACTTTCACCTGCTCAATCTTCAGCGGCAAAATCGGCCTGAGCAGTTTGACTATGTCTTTGGCTTGTTCCTCAACTGGCTTGTATGGATCAATTGGGTAGTGAATCTGATCCATCGCGTTTTCGATGCGTGCAGGTGGATGTGGCAGATTCGTTTTTGGATCCACTGCTTGGTGAGAAATGAAGTCTATTACTTGTCTTTTTTTGTCTTCGACCATTTTGCGTCTTTGGTCGGTTGTTAGTTGAAGAGTTCCTTTTTTTAGGATTTCATCTGCAATCTTTAAGGGGTCACATGTTTTGAAGGCTTTTTTCATAGCTTCTTCAGAAACTTTGGTGCCTTTGTTGGCGTCAGCGAAAATCATTTCAGCGGCTAAAACCTCGGTTATCCCCGCGATTTTGCCGTTTCGGTAGTCGAGCGCTTTTTGGGGCTTAACTAATATTTCAAAATGTTCATTTTCTCTTGTTAGGCGTGCGACGGTGAACTTTTCGCTCATTAGTTTTTCACTTGCTTGAACCCAGCTCTTTGATGTAACCTTCCACTGTGTTGTCGTTTAACATTTCCATTTTTTGTGTTGCAGCTGGGATGATTGCGATTTTAATTCTTGGTGGCAGCTGGCGTGCTTCAAGAGCTTTTACTAAGCATTTAACTGTAAGTTTTATGCTGGCGTCGAGGGTTAGGTCTTCTTTGTATTCTTCTTTTAGGATACCAAGAACTGTTTCTCTTCCTGCGCCAAGTGCTGTTGCTTTGTAGCCTCTGTAGGTTCCGCTTGGGTGTGTTCCAAAGACGCGTGTGCCTGTTTTGTCGACTCCGCCGAAGATTATGGAGACTCCGAAGGGTCGGACACCTGCGTGTTGGGTGTACATTTGTTGGATGTCGCATATGCGTTTGGTTACGACTTCTACGTCTATGGGTTCGTCGTAGGTTAGTTTGTTGCTTTGAGCGTAGATTCTTGCTTGGTCAATTAGGATTCTGGCATCTGAACTTAAACCAACTATGGCTGCGCCAATGTGGTCGTCTACTCGGAAGATTTTCCATGAGTAACCTGCTTCTTCAAGGACCTCGATGTTTTCTTCTGAACCGAGAACTAATCCTTCAGTGGATTGGATGCCTATAATGGTGGCTCCGCGGTTCACAAGTTCCATCGCGTATTCTACTTGGAATAGTCGTCCATCAGGCGAGAAAACGGTAATGGCACGGTCATATGCTCCTGGTGCTGCAAATACAGACATAATGTTAACCTCATTTTACACTATACACTTTTTCACTGTCTCATATAATAACTACACTAAAAACCTTTCCTATAAAAGCAAAACCCAAAACTCAACAGCTAAACAGTAAAAACGCCAAGTTAGCAACAAAAAACCAAGGATTGCTTTCGCTGAAACGTTGTATTGTTTGTCATCAAAAGGCTTTCTTCATAATCAGCCCCGTTACTGTTTTATATTCTGCACGCATAGAAATGGAAAAGAAGAGAGTCCTAATGTCAGATACTGGAATAACAGTCAAGAAATGTCAAGACTTCAGCGAATGGTACGTTGAAGTTGTCCTGAAAGCTGAACTTGCAGATTACGCACCTGTTAAAGGTTGCATGATTATTCGCCCCGACGCCTACGCAGTTTGGGAGAAAATCCAAGAAGTTGTTAACCAAAAAATCAAAGCCACCGGGCACCAAAATGTTTACTTCCCCATGTTCATCCCAGAAGCATTCCTCAAAAAAGAAGCCGAACACTTTGCTGGATTCACTCCAGAAGTTGCCTGGATTACTCAGGGAGGAGATACCCCTCTGGAAGAGAAGCTGGCGGTTCGACCGACCAGCGAAACCATAATGTATGCTATGTTTAGCAAGTGGATACGAAGCTGGCGAGATTTGCCACTGAAAATCAATCAATGGTGTAACATAGTTAGATGGGAAACCAAGGCAACGAAGCTGTTTTTGCGTACACGAGAGTTCCTCTGGCAAGAAGGCCACACAGCACACGCTACCGCTGAGGAAGCGGAGACCGAAGTAATGTGGGCGCTGAACATGTACAAAGAGGTAGTTGAAAACTACTTGGCGATCCCAGTGGTCACCGGTACCAAAAGTGACAGCGAAAAGTTTGCAGGCGCCCTCTACACCACAGCGCTCGAATCTATCATGCCTGACGGAAAAGCCCTACAGATGGGAACCAGCCACAACCTCGGCCAACACTTCGCTAAAGTATTCGATGTAAAATTCATCGGTGAAGACAAACAAGACCACTTTGTTTGGCAGACCAGCTGGGGCATCACCACCCGACTTATCGGCGCTATGATTATGGTTCACGGTGACGACAAAGGCTTGATTATGCCGCCCAAAGTTGCGCCAACACAAGTTGTTATCGTTCCAATTCCATTCAAGGGTCAAGAAGCTGAAGCTATCGCAGCAAAAACCAAGCAAATCGCGGAGACCCTCAAAGCCAAAGGCATCAGCGTAATCTTAGATGACCGCAACGAGTACACTCCAGGCTGGAAATTCCACCAGTGGGAACTCAAAGGCATCCCCATCCGCATAGAACTCGGCCCACGCGACCTCAAACAAGAACAAGTTGTGATGGTTCGACGCGACACAGGCTTGAAAACACCAGTTAAAGTGGACGACATTCCAGCAACAGTCGAAAAGCTACTGGAGGAAATACAGGATAACTTGCTTGCCAAAGCTAAAGCCATCCTCCAAGAAAAAACCACTGCCGTCCAAAACTATGAGGAATTCAAAAAAGTGCTAGAGGAAAAGGGTGGATTCGTCAAGGCAGCGTGGTGCGGTAGCCCAGACTGCGAGGCAAAAGTAAAAGATGAAACAGGCGCAACCATCCGGGTTCGACCATTCCAAGTTGAGCAACCGACAACCAACTGCATCGTCTGTGGAGAGAAAGCCAAGGAAACAGCGTATTTCGCAAGGTCATACTAAACTAAGTGCCTCTTAGCTCAGCTTAAGCTGGCTTGTCACGTCAGCTAACCCCAACCCTTCCAAGGTTTCTTTTTTTGGAACCCCATTCTTATCCCAGCCGCGCTTCTGATAATAAATGTCAAGCATTGAGTTGTATTTTTCCCAGTCAAGCACTGCGCCCTTCAGGGGACCATCGGTTAAAGGCTCTTTGAACCAACGCATAGGCGGAACATCTAAATCCCGACTCCACTTGTCTCCGTATTCCCGTACCCAGAAAGCGCGGATTAGATTGAGTATTCGGTCGCCAATCTGGTTTAGTTGCTCAATCGAAAAGTTCTTTCCAGTTGATGCCCGCAGGTACTTGTGGTACCATTCAAGCTCAAATCCCAATGAGCCGTTGGGAAAGCGGCAAACAGTCAAAGCCTCAAATGCGCCGCCGCGCAAGAGCTGCGTTTTAATGAGATGATCCACTTTTGCTTCGTCGTATTTTTCTCTGCCAGCTTTTTGTTCCCAAGTGATGATCCAGGCGTCTTTGTGGTGGGCGCCAATGGAACTTGTGCCGTAAGCTAAAGCCATGCCTGGAGCAATGTGACAGTCGTAGGCAGAGACTTCTAAGCCTTTAACGTGCATCGCCCAATCACTCGACCCTTTGCCGATAGTTACGGATGCAGCTCGGACACCGTCAGCTAAAACAGCCCCTAAACCACGCCGGTAAGCAATATCGCTGATCAAAGCTTTAATCGCTTCAAAGTCACCCCAGCCAATTTTCTCTGGAATTAGTCCTTTCTCAGAGGCTTCCATTGCAAACCCGATCACGCTACCAAGAGAGATAGCGTCAAAGCTAAATTCGTCTGCCAAGCGGTTTAATGTAGCTACTTGCGCAAGGTTTCCCAGTCCTATGTTTGAGCCAAGCATAACTACGTTCTCATAGTCCAACTCAGAATCTTTGCCCTCGCTGTCCTTAACAACATTGCCGCATGTCATGTTGCACTGCGGGCATCCACGGTTGGAAACCTTCATTTTCTCCATTGTAAAACCGCTTATGCCCTCGGCTTTGTCAAAAACGCCTTGCTTGTAATTGAATGTTGGAAGACAACTGTTTTCTTGACACCACTCGACGGTTGACATGGTGCCTTGTCTTTTCCAGAATTGATAGACGGGTTTAGTTAAAAGCTCCTTGTAACCGTCTATTGCCAGCCGCTTCATTTCATCAGGGTACGCTAAAGGTATAGGTTGGGTGCCTTCAACCACGATAGCTTTGAGGTTTTTTGAGCCCATGACCGCGCCCATTCCAGGGCGTCCGCCTGAACGTCCCTTCTGGGAAACAACAGTTGCGAACCTGACAAGGTTCTCTCCGGCTGGACCTATGGAAAGGATGCCAGCTAATTTAGAGTATTTCTTTCGAAGTTGATCGTCGACTTCAAAGGTACTTTTGCCCCACAGGTCGGACGCGTCCAGAAACTCCCACGTTCGGTCTTTGATGTGAAGAGTGACGGGTTTGGATGCTTTGCCTTCAATGACAAGGGCGTCGTAGCCGGCTTTGCGCATGTTAACGGCTGCCCATGACCCCGAGTTGCCGTCGCCATATCCGCCGGTTAAAGGGCTTTTTGAGGCGATAACGAGTTTGCCGCTGTTGGGCAACCCGATACCCGTTAGTGGTCCAGTGGCGAAGATTAGTTTGTTTTCGGGCGATAAGGGATCGGTTCCCTGTTTGAGGGTGTCCCAGAGAATTTTGATTGCAAAGCCTCTGCCGCCCAAAAAATTCAACGCCAAATCTTCACTGTAGGGTTCGGCTGAAGCTTGGCTTTTGGTTAAATCTACTTTTAGGAAAAAACCTGTCCATCCCTGCATTATCATTCACCAAAAACGATTTGTACTTTAGGGGAATCGGGAATAAAAATGTGCTGAAAACCATTTTTGGTGTTTGTCTAACCTAACTACAAGTTTTGATGTTAGGAACATTTATTTTTTGGGCTATCAAGTGTTCTGGTTACAGGTAACACAGTTTGGCGCACGTTAAGGTCACGAAAAGGGCAAGCAACATAGAGTATGCCATACGAGACGTTATAGTTCACACTCAAGAGCTCATAAAGAACGGTAAAAAAATCTATTACCTAAACATCGGCGACCCCGCCGCATTCGACTTTAAAACGCCCCAGTATGTGAAAGATGCCCTTTGCAAAGCGATCGACCAAGACGATAATTATTATTCTCAGTCAGAGGGCAGACCTGAACTTCGAGAAGCCATAGTACGAAAAGAAAAACGAGTCAACAACATAGACATAACCGCAGGCAACGTCATAATCACCGAGGGCATTTCCGAAGGCATCCAGATGATATTGGCTGCACTGGTTGAGAAAGGCGACGAAATCCTCTTTCCAGGACCAACTTATCCACCCTACATTTCCTACACCAAATTCTTCGAGGGCACCCCAGTTTCCTACGAAACCATCGAAAAGGAAGGCTGGATACCAAACATCGATGACCTTCGTAGCAAAATCTCGCCTAAAACCCGCGCCATCGTCATAACCAACCCAAACAACCCAACAGGTGCAGTGTACAGCGGCAAAATGATAAAGGAAATGCTTGACATCGCAGGCGAACACAACCTGCCTGTTCTCTCCGACGAGATTTATGATCAATTAACTTATGAAAAGGAATTTGTCAGTGCTGCTCACTTGGCCAAAGACGTGCCTGTAGTGGGTTTGAACGGGTTCTCCAAAGTTTATCAGATGACTGGCTGGCGACTTGGCTATATGTACTTCAAGGGTGAAGGCAAAGTCCTTGAAGACCTCCGCTTAGGAGTTGAGAAGCAATGCCGCATCCGCCTCTGCGCCAACACACCAGTACAAATAGCTGGTGCAGCTGCGCTTAATGGTCCACAAGACTTTGTCAAAGGTATCGTTGAAAAGCTTCGCGAAAGACGCGACTACGCTTGGAAACGCCTAAATGAAATCGAGGGAATCAGCGCAACCAAACCCGAAGGCGCCTTCTACATATTCCCAAAAATCCATGAAGTTGGCACAAGATGGAAAACCGACATGGAATTCGTCGTGCAACTCCTTAGAGAAACAGGCGTTCTGATTGTAAATGGCTCAGGATTTGACCCAGTGTACGGTAAAGACCATGCAAGAATCGTCTTCCTGCCTCCCTGCGAAGTGCTTGAAGAAGCATTCAACCGTCTGGAACAGTTCATGAAAAATAAACAAAAAATAAGCCGTAGCCATGTGGGCCACGGTTAGAAAAAAATTAGATTTTTGTGCCGTTTTTGGGGTCTTCGATTACTTTCTGGAACTCAGCCATCAGCTTCTTTGTTATAGGTCCCGGCTTTCCGTTTCCGATTTGGCGTTTGTTGACTTCACGTATGGGAACCATCTCCATAGCTGTTCCAGTGAAGAATGCTTCGTCAGCAGTGAACAGCATAAACGGTGTCAGGTTAGTAATAATGAGGTCTATGCCAAGTTTTGCGCACAGTTCAGCAACGACATCTGCGGTAATGCCTGCAAGAGCACCTGTTGAGGTGGGTGGTGTAAAGACTTCTCCGTCTTTGACGATGAAGACATTTTCGCCTACGCCTTCTGCGATGTAACCGTTGCTTTCAAGGCATATGGCTTCGTCGACGCCGCATGCGTTGGCTTCAATTTTTGCTAGAACGCTGTTTAGGTAGTTTAGTGATTTTATTTCGTGTGTAGTTGCATCGACTGGGTTTCGGCGAACCCAACTAAACATGGTGGTTACGCCGACTTCTTTTGCGTTGCCAGACTTGATGTTGATGGTGTCAGTTATGATTATTGTTGTTGGTTTTGGACATTTGCGCGGGTCCAATCCCAGGTCGCCGACTCCTCTGTGAGACAATTAAGCGGATGTAGGAATCTTTCATTTTGTTCCTGTGCAAAGTTTCAACGACGGCTTTGGTCATTTCCGCTTTGGTTATGGGAATGGCCAGCATTATTGCGTGTGCACTACGGTATAGACGGTCGATGTGCTCTTTTAGTTTGAAGACCACGCCGTTGTATTCGCGGATTCCCTCGAAAACGCCGTCGCCGTAGAGGAATCCGTGGTCGTAGACGGAGATTTTAGCCTGTGACTTAGGGTAGAATTCGCCGTCGATGTAGACTTGTAATTCGTTGGTCATTTGTTTTCCACTCCTTGGATCACTGTTTCATATTGTCCAATTGTTTGATATAGTTTACCTCAATGATACATATGAATCGTTTACAACGGCTTTATTAACCGTGGAACTGCGGACGCTTCGACATGAGCAGCGGCAACGGCAATGGCTTGTAGGGTTTGCCTGCAATTTTTTCTGAAATGGTCTCTATCAGCTGTTCAGTGGTGAGGTTTTGCTGTTGACCTTTAAGCTCACGGACTCTAACTGAAAGCTTGCCAGATTCAATCTCTTTCTCGCCGACAACAATGA
Source organism: Candidatus Bathyarchaeota archaeon (assembly GCA_963777155.1). Lineage (GTDB taxonomy): Archaea > Thermoproteota > Bathyarchaeia > Bathyarchaeales > Bathycorpusculaceae > Bathycorpusculum. The sequence continues at coordinate 187,932 of CAVZPM010000001.1, read as the reverse complement.
TGTAGGGGATCCATTCCTGCTCGGCTTCACGTATCTTCTTCTGCAACGTTGATGATGAGTCGTCGATGTCAACTCGGATGCAGTGGGCACTGATTTGTGTTGCGAGCTCCTGCATCTTGTCGAGGAATTTATCGGAAATCGGGATAAGCCTGACCTGGGTTGGCGACAGCCACAGCGGAAGCATCGGAGCTTTACCCGCCATCTGTTCACGATAAGCCTTTTCCAGCAACGCATAGATATCTCGTTCAATAGCGCCACTTGGGCTACAATGCAGAATCAGCGGATACTGTTTCTCACCCTTTTCGTCGACGAAGGTTATTTCGTAGCGTTTGGCGTTTTCGACGTCGATTTGGTCAGTGCTAAGTGCAGCGGCTTTGTCCTGGTTATCGATGAAGTTAAGGTCCCATTTCAGGGCGAAATAGAAGAATCGTTCGTTCCAAACCTCTGCTAAGATGGGTTTGCCGAATTTCTGTGCCAGCTCCGTTATGAAGTCTTTGTGTTCAGCGTAGAAGTCTTTAGTGAAACGCATGGCAATCTCGTAGTCGTCTTTGACTAAGCCGATGTTTGCAAGAACATCGATGCATAGGTCGAAGCGTATCATGAATTCTTTTTTGGCTTGTTCAAGGTCAGTGCACAATGCATGGCAGTCAGGCATGGTGAATGCACGTAGTCGTTTTAAGCCAACGACTTCACCGCTTTTTTCTCGGCGGAAACTGTAGCGGGTAAGTTCGTAGAGTTTTATGGGCATCTGTTTGTAGCTGAACTGGGCATCGTGCGCCATCAGAAATTGGCCGAAGCATGCTGCAAACCTGAGGAAGAGCTCTTTGTCTTCGGATTTGAGGACGTATTGGCGTGCTGGGAAGCGGTTTAGGTAGCTTTTGAGGCTGGGATGGTTGAAGTCGTACATTAGGGGGGTTTCGACTTCCATGCCTCCGTAAGCGGCAACCCGGTTAGTAACGTACTGTTCGAGTAGTGATTTTATCATGCGTCCCTTGGGGTACCAGCGGATGTTGCCTGGGTCGCTGCCGGGTTCGTAATCGGCGATTTCCAGCCGCTTCATCAATGGCACGTGGGGTGGCATAACTGTGACTGCACGGGTCTTTTTGATTTCGTACTGAGAGAACTTTTGGAGATTAACGTGCCCTTTAAACTTGAACTCTTCAACGGGCACCAAGGAGCCGTCAGTTTGAAGAATGTGCCAGTAAGATTTCATAGTGTCTTCGGCTTTCAGAGCAGCAGAGACGGGTTCTTCCTCTTTTTTGCCCTCGCAGACAGCTTGGGCTTCAGTTGCGACCGGTGAAGGAGCATAGCTGCGGGCTTGCTCAGCAAGCGGATGTCCCTTGATGGATAAGGTGAACTGTTTGTTCCAGCCAAATGGGGCACGGTAGGTTTCGATGCCTTTCTCTTTGGCGTATGCTTCCATGTCCTTGATTATTTTTAGGGCTTCGCTGGGCTGGGAGAGGTTGCTGCTGAGGTGAGCAAACGGGTAGATGAGGATGCGGTTAACTTTGAGTTTACCCAAGAAAGCTCTGACGTCGTTGATGGCTTTCTGCGCCATCGCGGAGTTGTCGCCTTCTTCTATGGCAGTGAAGAGCACGACGACTTCTTCAACGCGGTTCTCAACCTTTTCAGCCTCTTCGGCAATGTTGATTTCTTTTTCGACGGGTTTGAAAACTATAAAGTTAGAGTGTAACTGTAAAATTCGCATATAGATGCCTCTTTAACCGTAACGCCATTTATCTAGGGTTTTGTCTTTCTTGGTTTTCTTCTTGAACTCTTTGTAGTGGTCTTTGCAGAGGTAAGCACGTTTATCTGCGCTGCCAACACTTAATCCGGCAGCCTTAACTTTGTCAGCTGATAATGAACGCTCTGCGATTTTGCCGCAAACGCTGCATTTTTCTCCTTTGTCTATACGCCCCATAATCAATGCCTCGTCAAGTTTAACTACGTACATATGATGCTATTGCTTAAGTTTCTTTTCATACAACTCTGTGGCTCTTCGATAGATCTCTTCTTTTTTGCCAAAGTAAGTGGGACCTATCCCCTCAACAACGCATGATGCTGCAGCTGAACCGACACTGGCACACCACAGGGATTCTTTTTGCCGCAGATACTCGGTCAGGAAGGCACCGATGAAGACGTCTCCTGCGCCTGTTGGGTCAACAAGAACCTGTGAAGGGCAAGCGTCAATATTGTATTGGGCTCCTTCGACTGATAGTACGGAACCTTTGGCGCCCATTGTTACTAGGACTGTTTCAACGCCTACATCGTGGATTGCCTTTATTGCGGGTTTAAGTTCTGATTCACCAGTTAATGCGTAGATTTCGTTTTGGGAGGACTTGTAGATGTTGATTAGACCAAAGATTCGATTGTCTATTTCGGCGTTGTTCGAGACGTTCCCATCAACGTCGAAGCTTCGAAGCAAACCCTGCGGGTCAAGCGACAAAAGATCAGCACGTTGCTTGAGTTCTTCCACTAATTCAAAGGGAATTTCGTTGGCTATAGGGGCAATGTGAACTGCTTTTGCATGAAAATCCTTGGGCACATCCTTAGGGCTTAGGGGCGGTCCTTTGCTCTTGAGCTTTAAGGTGCGTTCGGAGAGGTCTTTGCTGTAGGTAAGCTCAAAGCAGGTTGTCTGCTCCCCTGCAATTTTTGTGACGGCGGAAACGTCGATGCCTTCTTGGCTTAGCCACCAAAGGTATGCTTGCGGAAAGTTCCCACCAACCTTAGAGATAACCGAAACGGTGGCATCTAAACATCTAGCAGCCATTGAAGTGTAGGTTGCTGCGCCGCCTACGATAACAAAGGGGGCTGTTCTGCTCGGTAAATTGATGGTGTCGATCGAGAAGTGACCAACCACTGCTACATCGGAGTTTTGAACAGCCATGTTTCTAATCCACTTTGAAGTATTAAATCAGGTAATATATAGCATTAGCTCATCATCAAAAACAAACGCTCAATCGGAAGACACAATTTGTGTTTTTAGGCGATAAAGTTTTAATAACTAAAAGCTGCAAGGGTGTTTGGCTATGGCATTAGCCGTGGCAAACGCCAAAACCGCAGCCGCAACGGGTGCTGATAATGCCTACCTAACAATTGGAAGGTAAGCATATGAAGTGGATCGAGTTTGCTCTCTTGGCGGTAGGCGCAGTTGTAGGTGCTTTTCTACGTTACAAAATGGTTGAGTCTCCAGTGGCGTTTTATGGGTTGCCCGTCAACGTGTTGGCAGTTAACGTAATTGGCAGTTTTATCTTGGGCTTGTTCTCAATCATGTCAGTTGGGTTAAATTTGGATCCACAGTACACCTTGCTCGTAGCGGTTGGGTTCTGCGGTTCCTTCACAACCATGTCTTCCTTCGCGCTGGAAACCAGCAACCTGTTTGACAGCAACCGTTTTAGCCTGCTGGCACTAAACATTCTAGCAAACGTGGGCTTGTCGCTTGGAGCGGTGTTTGGCGGCAGACTACTTGGCGACGAAATCATGGCGAGGTTTGTGCGTTGAGACAAAAAATGTGGAATTTAACCATCAGAATCAAGAAGAACGATGAAGTCGGCGGCAAACGGCTGCAAGCACTCATTATGGATTGCCTCATGAAAGCGCACATCGAAGGCGCCACCGTTTGGACTGGTGTAAACGGGTTTGGCAAACGCGGAAAATCAACAATGCACCTCGAGGGTGTGCAGGTAAATATGCCGTTGATTATCGAAGTGGTTGACACTCAAGAGAAGCTTGAACCACTATTGCCTGATCTAAAGTTAATTGTGGGTGACAACGGCTTAGTAACCATACAAGAAACCTATGTTATCTAAGACCTCTTCCAGTTATGCAGCCACTTATCCAAGTTTGTGCATCTAAAGGGATGCTAAGGAAATGTTTAAGTGGATTGTAAACAGTACTGTTTACAGTGGTTTATTTGGCTCAAGTACAATTGCGTCTTCCACGAAAAACCCTCGAAGAAATAGACAATTGGGTAGCAGAAGGACGCTTCAAAAATCGAAGCGACGCCATAAAATCAATCATATCACACTACCAAGAACGCGAAAAAACATGCGTCTTCTTTAACATGCTCATGAAGCGAAGCGAAGAAGCAAAACAACACCCAGAATCCCTCATCCCCATAGAGGAAATAGAGTGAGCTTCAAAGTACTCCTACACCCTAAAGCAGCAAAAGAACTCCAAAAAACTGAAAGACATATCCGCACAAGAATAATCGAGAGCGCAAAGCAACTACGTGAAAACCCCGACAAAATCGGAAAAGCTCTAAAGCAATCAGATTTCTGGAGCCTAAGAGTAGGCGACTATCGAGTAATCTACGAGATAGATCGAGACAAAAAACAAGTAGTCATTCTTTTTGTAGACCATAGAAGTAAAGTGTATGATGATTTCTCAAAAATGCTCTAATATTTAGAAAAAATATCTAGAAAACACCTTTGCGTTTGTGTTTTTTGTGGTAGAACAGTAAACTAGCAGCCGCCACAATGACAATAGCAATTAAAACAAACGCCACAGGAACCGTCTGAACCGTGGGGAAAGCAACGGGATTCGCTATGGTGAAATTCAGGTTTCCGGTTGTTCCCATGTTTCCAAAGGTGTCGTTTGCATAAACCGCCAAAACATGAGACCCATACGCCAACCCGCTTAGGGTCGTATTCCCAGTAAAGGTGACGTTTGCTTTCTCATCTAAACTGTAACCCATCCAACTAATTGGATCATCAACACTGAAATTTAACGGCAAAATATTTTCGTAAGTTACATTTTGAATTTGCAGTGTTTTTATGGATGGAGGAACGCCGTCATTTATCAAAAAATAGACTGTTTGGATGTCATGCATTACCGCTGGCCAATTTGTTCCTGCTGTCGGACCTCTGTGCTCATATATTCCATAGACTGTTAGGTAATATGAACCCTCTGAAAGGTTGGACAAAGAAGCAACGCCTTTTGCTAAGGTGTAGGAGGCAAGGAAACTCTGGATGCTATCTGGAGTGGACTTATCATAGAAGGTTGCTGTTGACGGGACAGTGACGTTAGCATCTCCATTTAGGCTATACATTATTTTGAATTCGTAATCGTTTGGGCTAACCGGGCGTCTTACTGTGACGTTTAGCAATAATGAATTTGAGCTGTAGGTAGTGTTAGTTGGAGAACTGATATTGATACCGTAAGAGTAGGGCTCATCTTCCATAGTCTGGGCAGGCGACGAAATCCTTGGTTGTGCCTTAGCGGTTTGAAGGTCAATGAAGAATGAGGCTAAAAGAAAAAGGACTAAAACGAAGGTTGTGGTCAGAACTCCTGCCTTTTTCATGCTCCATCACACTGAAACAATGACGTTAGTGTGGCATTTAGTTCTACTCAAGGAACATTGTGTTCTCATACAGGAACAGATATTGGAGCTATCATACTTGTGCAGCCTTTTGGCGGCGTTTCATAAAGTAAATCAGCAAGACAGCAACCAGAGCAGCCACCAATAATATGGTTGCCACGGCAAAGGTTGTCGGAAAAGGCTCTGTTTGCGGTGGTTCCGGACCAGTATTGATAGTTGGCATTGATGTGGGGGTGCTTGAAAGAATCTGGCGCTCATCATAGAAGCTAACTGGAAACCCTTTCTTAAATGAAACATCAAACTCTACGTTAACTCCACTAGAGGCGTTTGCCCAACGGATCTCCATCAGATTATTTGAAACATCGGTATTTTGGATAGTCATCGTTAGATCCCCTGAACTTATGTTAACGTCTTGAGCTAAGTCGATATTTGACAACATTTCCACCATTTTTGTTGAATCAAGCCCTGACCAGTTCTGGTAATTTAGGAGAAAATCTTTGACATCATCTACCTTTGTTGAGTCGCCGAATTCACCATAAGAGGGAGCATGATCAATATCCACTACACCTTGGAAAAAAATATTGTCACGAATTACAAAAATGACGTCCAAACTGTCCGCAGTGCCAACCATTGAGCCTAAAAAATAAATCAACACTCTATCGTTTTTGGTCAAGTTGCCATGCGTACCAAGTTCCTTAGAAATATCTGATGCATTGCTGTCAACTTTGAGCTCAATGTTAAATTTGGAAATATCCATTGGAAGTACGTTTTCAATGAACGCTAACGCCCTATTCTGATCTGGAAGAAGACGCTGAATGCCCAACGCAAATTTGTCCAGATGCCACTATCAAACCAAGTATAATGGTGAAGAAGATTTTTTTATTTTTTATCTGGTGTGTCATTTGTAGACAACTTTTCAGGATATAAGACAAGTGCAAATAGATTACAGATATTTTATATGGCTTTTCGTCAAAGATTGTTGACTAATCCCGTCCAGCTACAACCTAAAGCGGAGTTTGACTGGTTTAGTAGAATTGTTTTGCAGTTTTTCTCTTGTATAGCAAAGCACCCAATAATGCGCCTATTGAAATTGCAGTCAAAGTCCATAGGGGAAACTCGCTAACCTGTCTGTTTTGAGAGAATTCTACCACTAAATCACCTGCCAAAGGCTTTCCATATTCAGAATACATCTGTACTGAAACAACTTCTGTTGAGCCATTTTTTGTTAGAGTAAAATTCTCTGGGTTCCATTTGATGTCGGTCTGTGTGGTATAAGCTTTTAGGCTTGCGAAGTTAGTCTCCATGTACACTTTAAAATATGCTGTTGAGTTATTACTCTGCAATGTCAGGTATGGGCTTATGTTTAGGTCATAGAGGAAAAGATAAGACCCATTGACCATTTCAAGTGGATGCTCATAGTGAATTCTCAGTTCAAAATAGTCTGAGACATTCTCAAGATTGGCATAAATCATCCACCAGTCACCTATAGCAGTATGGTGCAGAGCTTCAGCATAACTTTGGGTATAGTTGCTCCAACTCATTTCTTTGCCATCTAAGCTTACTCTTATGTTGGTTGTTTGTGGAGGCATGGGGTAAACCATTGGTAAGTCACCAGCAAAGCTACAATCAGGTTGTTTCAGAAGATAAATAGGGTAGTCTCCATCAATCTTTGCCCACAACGTGCCGTTTATGCTTGTTATGGTATAGTTGATGTATTCTACTGGCATAGAGAGAGTTGGAATTGAGCCTTCAGGATTAGCCATTGCTGGTTCAAAAAACAAAGAACCCGACAATGTTGAAATTAAAAGTGCCAGTGTGAGCGTTATTACAATTTCTTTTTTCATCAATTCCTATCTCTTCACTTCATGTTTTCTTTTTAACAATAAACCTACGATCAAGCATACACATGCAACAACTATTACTGCCATGATTAATTCTAAGTTAGCCAGAGTGCTTGAATCAGTACTTACTAATCCAATAGGTGTAGGTGTTGGTATAAATGAGCTAGTTGTGGGAGCAGGACTTGGCTCTAAAGATGAAATGCCCATGGTAAAAAAGATTGTTGAGAAACTATTCATGAAGAAAATGGCTAAATCACCAGCAAATAACACGCCTTCAGCATACACAGTTAAGTTGTGATTTCCTGTGGATAACGGGGGTGAGGTAAAAGAGGTGTTAAAGTTTGGAACCCCTGAATCTGACCCAGCGCCTCCATTTTTCCAAATTGTGAAGGCTTGGACTGTTTTATCATCCAATGTATAAGTAATGTTAATTATGGATGATTCATGCATTTTCTAGTTTGGGTTTGTCTACATAAAAACTGATTGTAATATTATCTGAAGGGTATATTGTGCTGTTTTGCGGGCTAAACATTATTATTTTTGGGGGGATTGTACCTGGAATTGGCTCAATTAAGTGGTAAATCCAAAAGGGATTAGCTTCTGCTGGCTTGCTAAATTGTAGTCCAGCTAATAAGAAAATGAGTATCAACGCGAATGTAATTCTTGCTATTGATTTGCCAATCATAGCAATCATATTACTCTTCAAAAGGCTTGCACTTATCTCTATTCATGTTCCAAAATGGAACACTCTTACAGTCAAAGTTTCTTGATTAAGTTGTGTTTGTATTTCTTGAAGTAAACTAATAAGCCCACAATGACTAAAATCACAACAGCAACTATTCCGATGATATAGGGAAGACTACTCATAACATAGAATTGGGAAGTAGCTTGCCAAGTTGGATTAATAATTATTCGTTCTTCTGGAGTGCCAACATTACCAATTCTGTTGACTGCACCATAATAGACTGTAATGTTATGAGGCCCATCAGCTAAATTTGCTATATATGCTTGCCCATCAAAACGATAACCATTTTCTATACCTTTTTCAGAGATTGTTGTAGTTTTTGTTCCTTCAAACCGCGTGCCCTTAGTCCCCATATCTTGCCCATCTAAAACGTAGAAGAATGACCTAACCCACTCATCTGTGTAGTCATCAGAGACAGAAAATTGGTTGTCAGCGTGAGATGCAAAACTTACTGAAACAGGCAGAAAATTAACTGACCCATTCGCTGGAGATTTAATGGTAACAGTCATCTTGGGGTCAAATATCCAAGGGAGAGGATTAGCATCTACAACCTCAACCTGCATCGAACTTAATATTGAAATCACCAGCAATAAAATACTAATCGTTGTTATGAATGATTTCTTAATCAAAGCTACCACTTAACTTATTCTTTCTCTTGACTAAAACTGCAAGTGCCACTGCTACTAAAACAAGAAATGTGATGTCTAAGGGTACAGAAAATTCTGGAATTGTAGGAGTTGAAGGAACCGTTGGTGAGTTATGGATTGTGTTTACGGTGAAATTAATATTTGAATAGGTATCCATGAAATTATTAGCTGGTGGATACATCCACCAACCATAAGTGGAATTTTCAGCTGGTCTATTTGGGTCAAGATAGTAACTAACTGAACGTACATAAACTTGTAAACTGTGGTTACCCTCAGACAACTCAGAAATAGTTTCAGTGAACGTTAATGGTTTTGAGCTATAATGATCAGTATCCAAGTCGCTACTTGCAACATCAGTCTTTTCTCCGTCAAGAAGATAGCTAATTGAAATCAAATCGCCATGAACGGGATAGAAGCTAAACCAAGAAGATGGCTTTTTTACAGTGAAGGTTAGAGTAAAGCAAGTAATATTCAAGTTAATGTCATTTTTTGGGTTGTTTACTGTTATTATTGGTTGATTAGTATCAGGGTTATCTGGAACACTCACAGAAATGGGATTAGCCTTAACCGCTTCATACTGTTTGGCACTTAATGTTGAAAGAACCAATAGAAAGATAGTGAATATCGCTATGAAGGATATTTTAATCATAGCCACAACCCAACTTTCTATTTCTAAGTAGGACTACAATAAAGAGTATTGAAAGGAATAGGGGCAGAATCATCAACCATGAAAACTCTGGAATCTGTGTTGGAACTGGGAATGGCTCGGTAGTGGGAGTAGATATAAGGATAGACGATGGGTTTGTGGTGTTTACAAAAAACAAAATTGTTTGTATAGTTTGGGTTGGTTGGTCGTAAAAATAGCTTGATTTTGTTGTCACAGCCACCATTAGCTCATGTTGACCTTCAGAAAGGTCAGTTAAGGTAATGTTGCCATTAAAATTTCGCAAAGCAGAATTATTTCCTATATCCAAAGAATAGTAAGACCAGAGAACATCGCTGCCAATCGTGTAAATTAACGGCACTTGATTAGTACTGTAGGTTGTTTGATTCTTAGGCGAAACAATGAAAGGTGTAAAGGACAAGGCAGTTGTTGGATTTTGTTGTGGACTTAGAGGTTGAGGAGGAGCTGAAGTGGGTGAAGGCATTGAGGCAGAGGATGCTTGCCAAATTACATAGGAACTTCTTATATCGTATATCATTGGAGCCTCTGAACCGTCTTCAACTCTAAACGTTGTACTTTGGTTAGCTGAAATGAGATAAGTTCTTTCTGCGAATGGGATAATGCCTTCTGTAACCCACGCTGACTCTGCGAAAACGTTTACTTGCAAGCTGTGTTCTCCTTTGCTTAAATTCATAACAGCTGAAAACTGTGTAACTTTAGGTAAATAATAGGTAATTCCATAGCCAACGGGTGTGCCCTTCCAGAAGATGATTGATTGCCCATCAATAATGCAAGTTATTGACCTTAACGTATTTTGTCCAACAACTACGCTATCCGAATTATCTACCCATCCATTTGGTAGAGCAAAGCTAGTTTTGCTTACCCATGAGTCTGGTTGAATTATTGTTATGTTCAATGCAACTGGATTGTTGTATTCTGTGGGGCTTGGGGAGTTAATGATTATTTGAGGAGGGTCTGTGATGGGTGGTATTGGAGTTGCAGACGTTCCCCAAGTAGGATTAGCATCTGCTACTCTAACTTGAGCTATAGGTTCCATTAAGAAAATTATCACTAAAACAGAAGTTAGTATAGCAAAGCTAAGGCTTATTTTTTGCATTTTCCTATCATCTAAATAATTAACAGAGGCAACAGCTTATAGTTCTATTCAAGGAACAATCAACAAGTGGGTTGTTCCAAACTGGAACACTATTTGACAGGTTACTTGACTAACCAAGAACAAGTGTCTCTAGCAAGAGGTAAATAGGTTGGAAATCAAAAAGAAGATTTAGGACTGAAGCAGCAGAATTGCTTTTGCCAAGTCGCCTCCGCATTCTTGGAGGGCTTCTTTGGCTTTCTCGAGGCTTTTGCCGGTTTGGTCTGCGACGAGTTGCACGTCTTCTTCGTTGAAGGTGGGTTTAGCGGCTGCTGCAGGTTGCTCCTCGTTGTGAGGGGGCTTGTTCGCTGACTTGTCCACCTATGACTTGGTACATTTTTTGTCCCTGAACCTGCAGAATAGCCACTTCAGGCTCGTCGATAACTATGTCTTTGTCGGCTGTTCGAATGATGACTTGCTGGACATCGGCAACGGAATCCATGTTCATGCCCATCCGTTGCATCATGCGTTTTTGCTCTCGAGGATTCATGCGTCTATGCATAAAGATTACACCTACAGTTATTCTGCTCTAGAACTTGATATACTTAACTTTCCCAACGAGTTCTTTTGATTTTAGTCAAAACAAAGTAATTGAAAATACATCGCTGGACCCACAAAACTCAACTTGAAAAAAAGTTACTCGGACATATGATATGAATAAAAGTAAGGGAAATGTGGTTGCAGCGTCTTCGGAATCTTCAAGTAATGCTCTTTTCATAAATTATTTAGAGATGAAAAAATATCACTCGGAATCGTCTCGGTTTTGCCATATTCCTCATTGTAGTTTTGAGCTTTGGCGCCCTTTTTCTTTCTTGGAAGATTCCTAACCTTTCGGGACAAAATCAAAGCTCGTACTCGGCTGATTTGGCCTTCCCCAAACTGGTCTTTAACCAGCCAGTCGGAATAGTTTCCCCCGGTGATGGAACAAATAGGCTTTTTGTGATTGAGCAGGCAGGGGTTATTCGTGTGTTTGAGAACTCCCAAACCGTTGCAGAATCAACTGTTTTTCTCGACATAAGCACTCAGGTTTTGTTTGGCGGCGAACAAGGACTTTTAGGTCTTGCCTTCCACCCTAACTACAAGGAAAATGGATATTTCTATGTTGACTATGTTGCCGATAATCCACGTCGAACAGTTATTGCCAGATACACAGTCTCCCCAAACAATCCTAACCAAGCATTGAGCAATAGCGAATTAGTCCTGCTTGAGGTAAATCAACCCTTTTCTAACCATAAAGGCGGCCAAATTGCTTTTGGAGACGACGGATACCTCTACATAGGGTTAGGTGATGGCGGTTCAGGTGGCGACCCCTTTGGAAACGCTCAGAACCGCTCGACGCTTTTGGGCAAAATCTTGCGCATAAACGTTGATTCGCCTTCACAAGGACGAAACTACAGCATACCTGCAGACAACCCCTATTTTGGCAACGCTTTAGGGTACAAAGAGGAGATTTATGCTTACGGTTTCCGCAACCCCTGGCGATTTAGCTTCGATTCACCGACTGGAAGGCTTTGGGTTGCAGATGTTGGGCAAGACCAGATGGAGGAAATAGACATCGTGGGAAAGGGCAAGAACTATGGTTGGAACATTATGGAAGGCACTTTAACTTATTCCAGTGGAAGTCAGGTTGGACTGGAATTGCCTGTGTGGGAGTACAGTCACGCGGAAGGCATTGCCGTTATCGGTGGCTACGTGTACCATGGCTCAACTTTGCCAGAGCTCAACTCTAAGTATATCTATGGCGATTACGGGTCGGGCAAGGTTTGGGCGCTCCAGTACGATGGAGTTGCAATGCCTGTGAATACTTTATTGTCTGATACGAATCTCAATATTTCTTCGTTCGGAGTAGATGAGAATAAAGAGCTTTACTTCTGTTCTCTTGACGGAAAAATCTATGTTCTTAGGGCCAATGTTGTTCCAGAGTCTCCTTCTCCAAACCCATCTTCAACCCCTTCGCCAAACCCAACGCAACCCTCCTCGTCAACACCTACTCCTACGCCCAGCCCTCCTTCAAGTCCAATTCCAAGTCAATCACCGCTTTCTTCGCCTTCGCAGCAAGGAACATCAACGCCAAAACCATCCGTCTTTAGAAAATTCACCGCTCCTTTATGCAATCATAATAGCTGTTGCTTTCGCGTCAACAGGTGCGATTTTATTTGTTCTTAAAAAAAGACGACGAGAAAGAAAGGCTTAACACTCAGCGAGAAAAATGGAAATTCGGATTATGTCTCCACTCGGTCGGGATTCATTTACACCTAAGAGAATGTAACATTAATTGTGTTCTATAGTCCCCAGGTTTGTGAAATGCTCTGATGGGATGCGCCTTTGTCGTGTTTTTCTTTTTTCTTAGCGGTGCCCTTGAACCTATTGATTTTGACGACGTTATTTTCCGCATTAACCCAATGCGTGGTGTTTAGATTCTTGTGATAAATAAATTTCTTTACCATTGTTACCAATGCATAAGTCTGGGCATCGTCCATATTTAGTTCCAAGCCTCTAGAAGTTATCGATGAATTCAGCTTGAATTGGCTGTTCAAGAAATTTGCTAGGTTCGTTTTCTCAGCGTCCAAATCTCCCATGTCCACTTTTACAACGCTCTTATGCTTAAACAGCATAATCTTCAACCCTAATTGTATAGTCCATTATTCTATCTATTTAAAATCTACCCAGATTTGATTCAGGACGAACGCATCAGCCCACTTAGGAAGTGAATTACCCTATTGTATTGAAATCAAAAAGAACAGCTTTCAAACTTAACTTTCCTTAATGCCGTGTCTGGTCTTGACGGCTACGCCTGTTTTAAAAGCCTTCATTTCTCGACTTGAAAGGGTAGCACGTCCAACCGCCAGAACCTGTCCGTTTTCGTCGATGGCGATGACTTCATCTTTGGCGCCAATTTCCTCGTCAACCTTAACAACGTGAACGGCAAAAACATCTCCTCCTTCAGCAATGTACTTGGAAACGCCGTTTTGCACGGTGACAAAACATTTGGCAAAGGGTGTGTTGTGAGCCATGAACTCTGCAGCTTTTAGGCTAAGAGAAAGCAACCCATCTGTTGGACGCAGGGTAGCTAACCGTTCCCCGTTTAGGGTGATGTAGCGTATTCTGCCTGTTCTTGGCGAATACTGGATTTCTATGTTATCCGGAAACAGCTGTGCACCTACGCCTTTTCCAAATTGGTAGTCAGCTATGCTTCTAACTTTGCCCAAGTTGTTTTCCATGCGTCATCATCGTTCAGGGTGTGTTGTTTCGACAAGTATAAACATATCAAGATTATAAAGACAGTTAAAAGGTGAACGTTTCTTGAGATGTGAAGTGTGCGGACGCAAAATCCACGATGAACCAGTAAAGGCAGTTATCGAAGGAGCCAGATTAACCGTTTGTTTAGAATGTTCCAAACATGGAAAAGTTATCCTTCATGAAGTAGCGGATTTCCCTGCTCCGCAGAAAACCACCGCCACCGGATTCACTCATCCAGCCTCATCTTCAACCAAATCAACAATACACATACCAACCCTTCAGAAAAAACCGCCCGTTGCCCAAGTGAAACTATCCACGGAACTCACCGAAGGGTACGCGGGCAAGATTCGAGTCGCAAGAGAAAAACTTGCCCTAAGCCACGAGGATTTAGGCAAAAAAATCAACGAAAAAGCTTCATTACTCAGACACATTGAAACTGGCAGAGTCGCTCCCAATAACTTGCTAGCTAGCAAACTTGAGCATGCCCTCAGAATCCAGTTGATGGTGCCTATTGCTGAAGAAAAATCTACTACTCAGGTTCACAGGGTGGGAAATGAAGAGATGACTTTAGGTGACCTCGTCGAGTTCAAGGAGAAAAGTGGGGAGGCGCCCAAAAAACGAAAGCCATCATAGCGCAACGCCGCCTAAACCGTGAAGAATCGAGTTTAGATGAACTTAAAGCATTAGCGCAGGCCGCTGGCTACACCATTGTCGGCTCTATGGAGCAAACGCGTCCACCTGACTCACGCTACCAGATTGGCGCGGGTAAAGTTGAAGAACTTGCCCGAATGGTCTCGGAAACGGGTGCTGGCAAAGTAATTTTTGACAATCAACTCCGCACAATACAAACATACAACCTCGCAAAAGCTACAAAAGTCGAAGTCATCGACCGCTTTGCACTCATTTTAGAACTATTTAACAAAAGAGCCACCACAACTGAGGCGCAACTGCAAATCCAGCTCGCGATGGTGCGAAATGAACTCAAACATGCACGGGAAAAAGTGCGTTTATCCAAAGGAAGCGAACAACCGGGCTTCATGGGTTTAGGAGCTTACGAAGCAGACGTTTACCGCGATGCCATAAAACGCCAAGTTCAAACCATACTCAAAAAGCTCCAGAGAGTACGAGAAAAAAGGGTTCTTCAAAGGGAGAGAAGAACCGAGCTTGGTTTTCTCACTATTTCGCTTGCAGGATACACTAACGCTGGAAAAAGCTCCCTCTTCAACGCCTTAACCCAAGACACAGTCGAAGTGGACAACGCCTTATTTACAACACTTTCAACAACGACGCGCATGGTAGAGTTTTCTAACCGCAAATTCCTAATAACCGACACCGTCGGCTTCATCGACCGCTTACCCCTCGCACTTATAGAAGCGTTTCATTCAACCCTTGAAGAAACTATCTTTTCTGACCTGATAATACTTCTTGTAGACTTAAACGAACCTTTAGAAACAATCGAGAAGAAAAACAACGTTTGTCTAGAAACAATAGAACGGCTTGGAGCCTGTGGCATACCCACCATAACTGCCTTAAACAAAATTGACAAACTAACCCCGGAAGAGCGGCAACAAAAACTTGAAGCCCTAAAAGACAAAGTCAAAAACCCAATCTTACTATCCGCTAAATGCCAAACAAACCTTGATGAGCTAAGAAAACAAATTCTAAGAATCCTTGAAAACTATCAGCAAGCCAAATTTGTCGTTCCATTAACACCCCAAACCATGCCATTCATATCATGGGTTCACCAAAAAGCCCACATCCAAAAAGAAAACTTCACCAACGATTCTGTAGAAGTTGATTTTGAAGCCACCCCATCCATAACTGAGCAAGCAAAGAGGAAAGTGGAAGATTTAAATGGAAAATTCCAAATCACCTCAGCAACCTGATGTCATACCCCAAATTTTTGTGCTACGATGGGGACACCGACCACAAAGGGATGTACGGCTAACCACGCATGTTGCTTTGACTTCTCGGGCTCTTTGTGCTTCAGGCTTCATCTTAGCCGACGTCGAAGATGCCCACATACAAGAAACAGTAACTAAAATAACTAAGGCATGGGGTGGAAACTTCCAATTTGAAATGGGAACGCCTTGGAAACGAGCAGTCCGCGAATGGAAAATAAAGGATGGAGTAATCGTGCATTTAACGGCTTATGGCGAGAATATTCAATCAAGCGATGTCATGACCCGAATAAAAGCTGCTGGCAAACCTGTGATGTTGCTTGTGGGAAGTCAAAAAGTTCCTGGTGAGTTTTACTCGGGCGAAGTTTCGGATTTTAACGTGGCTGTGGGGAATCAGCCTCATTCGGAGTGTTCTGCTTTGGCGATTTTTTTGGACCGCTATTTTGAAGGCCAAGAACTGGCTAAACCTTTTGAGAAAGCTAAGATTGAGATTGTTCCAAAAGAGCGGGGTAAGCAAATAAAGAGCAACGTGAATTTTCCTTAATGTTGCAAGAAGAGTTTTATTGCAGCAAGTTCCATAATTAGGGGTACTAAAAGGAACATTAGAGTATGTTATCGACTATTGATGATTCAACCTTAACCAAAGTGGCTTTGGCGTTAGGTGGAGAAGAAGCAGTTCAACTTATCGCGCATCTAAAGGGTGTTGAAGAAATTACGGATGATGAAATCGCAAATAAGACGGGGATCCGCCTTAACTCAGTCCGCAAAATCCTCTACAAACTCTACGACCACTCTCTTGTAAGTCTAAGAAGGACACGTGACCCCAAGACAGGATGGTTTATTTTCCACTGGAAACTTCAACCAGACCAACTTGAAGGTTTCATTCTAAGCCAGAAAAGACGTGTTTTAGAAAAACTCAACGTCAGATTGGAATACGAAAAAAACCATGACTTCTACTTCTGTGACAGCCAAGAATGCAAACGGGTTCCATTTGAAGAAGCTGTTGAACTTGTTTTTCACTGTTCCACATGCGGCAAAAACCTAGTGCATTTTGAAAACGAAAACATGATAGACAAGCTCTCCGAGAAAGTTGAGATCTTAAGGAAGGAACTGGGTGAGTAGCCTGCTTCCCAATCGGGAGCAAGCAATCGAACTCCTTCACAAAAACCACTGTCCTCCCCAAGTCATAAACCACTGCGTAGCAGTTGCAGACTTAGCCTTGGAAACAGCAAAAATACTCGTGGCTAAAGGACTCAAAGTTAACCTTGAACTTGTCGAAGCAGGTGCGCTTCTGCATGATCTTGGACGCTCAAAAAATCACACCGTCGACCATGGTCTTGTCGGGGCACAAATGGCTAAATCCATCGGCTTGCCAGAATCTGTGATCAACATAATTAAACGGCATGTTGGCGGAGGAATCACGGCTGAGGAAGCCAAACGGTTTGGTTGGCCAAAAGACGGCTACTCTCCGCAAACGCTGGAAGAGAAAATTGTCTCTTATGCTGACAAACTTATCGACCACTCAAAAAGGGTTCCAATTGAATTGGAGATTAAAAGGTTGCAGAAAGAAAACAAGGTCGATGCAGCAGAAAGAGTTAGAAAGCTAAACGAAGAAATAACAAGTCTACTAGGCAACAAACCATGACCACCTTAACATTACTAATTAAAGCAATGAACTTTGGGCAAGTAAAACAGATAGATGAACTGTTGAAAACGCAGTTTGAAGAATTAGACGTAGAAGTGAAAACGCTAACTAACTCAGCTAACAGGTGGGTTCAGGTATCACTGTCAGGTGAAGACGAAGCTATAGCAGTCAGCTACATCAACAAGCAAATAGGCACCTGCCCAACAAGCCTTGAAAACGCAAAAAACCAACCGATCCTAAAAGGGTACATATCTAAAGTTGATTTGGTTAAGCAAGAATTGGTTGTGGATGTGGGGATTTTTGAGCCACAAACCGTCTTCGCAACGGTGTCTTTGGCTAGTTTGCAGACACAGCTTGTGGAAGGCAAAGAGATGGATTTGAAGAAACTCGCTGAAGGCTACGGTTTCGCAGAGCGATCACCTTTAAGTATTAAACCTGTTTCCCAAGAGGGCGATGTGTTGCAGGCAGAGTTATCGGCAGGGCAAGCTGAAAAACTTCATGCATGGCAACAGTCACTTTTGGATAGGCTAATTATTTTGGGAGCCTCAAAAGAAACCATCGAGAGTGTACTTGAGCGGACAAGGTTAACCCGAGACGTGATTGATGTAGAAGTTTTAGGTATGTTTGAGCATGCGCTTACTTGTAAACTTGGAACTAACGCGGCAGGTTTGGTTTCGTTGATGGGAAGGTACCTTAGAAACTCGGTGTTTGTTGTTTTTAACGCTAGAAAGAGCCTTGACTTACTGAGTGACAATACATCAACCCTATAATTGTGTACATAACTAGTTCAACCAACTAAAGAAGAGTGCCTCGAATTATTCAAAGAAGTCACAAAAACAAAACGTGACTCAAAAATAGATGAAGCTATAAGGTAGCGCTCAACGCCCCCAAATAGTTCTAATCTATATTAGAAAAAGAAGATTAGTTTGTCGTTTTAAAGGACATCGTGTTCTTCTTTGCAGTGTGCCTCAAAGTCTGCCTTGTTATCATAAACCTCTTGATCAATCGGGCACTTGAACTTCTTATCCTTAGTCATCTCCGGTTTTGGCACAGTAACACGGGGTGCAGTTCTTTTCAAGTTTTTTTTGTCGTCTCCCAAAACAATTCACCTCCAGCAAGCACTAAGCTGTTTAATAGAGTAATTGAGCAAGTTGAGGGTTAATTAAAATATGTGACTGTACCCACCCAACAACCAAATCATAAAAAAAATAAAGGTGGTAGATTTACGCCTTTGCGAATTTTTTGCGCCAACCGAAAAAGCCTAAGGCACATGCAACTACGACTATAATTATCGCGCCGGCTAAAATTGGCAAAGTGTTGTCAGAGTGGGTTTGAGTAGCGATGAGGTTTGTGTCTTCTGCACCTGGAACTTCAGGGGCTGGCTCACGTTGGGATGCTGTGCTGTTATCCTGTATGGTGTATAACACTGCATTGTCGTCTTGGGTTATTGTTGAATTATCGCTGGAGTCAATTGAAGATGGATCTGGTACCGCTGTAGGATCTGGAGGGACATCATTGTCTTGTGCCGCTGCTAAAGAAAAGAAAGCGCCGCTAAGAAGAACTACTGCTAACAGAGATGTAACGATTAAGTTTGTTTTCATCATTTTTTTCCTCGGTTTAGGTTTTCTGGTTAGACAGTAGAGGGGGTTAGTTATTTAGCACCAAGCATTCGAACATTATGTTCCAGTTTTTAGAACCATACAAAGAAAGCCCGAACTTTTAAGGGGTAATGTATAAATTCGAAAACAAACTCATTATATTATAACAAGTTGGTTTTTATGAAGAAGTTTTTAGCTCTAATAACTCTATCAATCCTTTGTTTATCGCTTTTTATTTCATTATCTCTATCCGTAAACGCTCAATCTGATGATTCTTGGCCCATGTTCCACAGAGACATAGCGCATACTGGATACGCAAACACGGAAGGACCAAACACTAACCAAACCCTCTGGACTTTCCCAATAGTAAACGGCGGTTGGGTGTTAACATCCCCAGCAGTCGTCAACGACGTAGTCTACTTTACCGCTTCCGACAAAGGCTTCCACCTCAACACCTCCAACAACAACATCTACGCATTAAACGCAAAAGACGGCACAAAAATCTGGAACTTCTCAGTTCCAGCCAAAATCTACGGTGCTCCAGCGGTCGAGAACGGCATGGTTTTCTTCGCGTCCGATGATTTTGCAGTCTATGGATTGAACGCAACGACAGGTGCCTTCATATGGAAATGCGTTACCGGTAGCTATGCGGAAGGTTCCCCAACGGTTTCAAACGGAGTGGTGTACGTGGGTTCAAACGATCATAAACTGTGGGCGATTGACGCCCCAACAGGTATGCCCCTTTGGAACTTTACAACCGGAGGTCTTGTAACTGCAGCTCCAGCTGTAGCAAATGGCGTAGTTTACTTTGGCTCCTACGACAAAAAGGTTTATGCTTTGGATATATCGACAGGCGCCAAAAAATGGGAGTTTGCTACACAAAGCGTTGCGGCGTCTTCACCAGCAGTCGCTGATGGCAAAGTTTTCGTCGGTAGCTTTGACAACAATACTTACGCATTAAACGCTGACACTGGCGCTTTAATCTGGAAAGTTGAAACCGGCTATGATCAATGCGTTCAGGCTTCCCCAGCAGTGGCTAACGGTGTAGTCTACACCGGCGGCGCTTTCAACTTTAAACTCTACGCTTTAGACGCAGCTAATGGCAACCAGAAATGGACTTTCACAGCTAATGGAGGAATCACAACAGCCCCGGCAGTTATAGGCAATACAGTCTACTTCACCGCCACATTGAGCAACACAACCTACGCAGTCAATGCACAAAATGGCAACGAAATCTGGAGTTACCAAACAAATGGTAACGTCTACTCATCACCAGCGGTTGTCAATGGCGTAGCATATTTTGGCGCTTACGATGGCACATTCTATGCAGTTGGGCAAAACGAAGGCACCAGCGGCACATTAACCTCAACCACAACTTACTACATAATCGCCGCAGCCGCAATAGCACTAATCATCGTTGCCGTCGCAGTCATTGCACTAAGAAAAAGACACAAATAATCCCTAAAAAACACTTTTTTTATTTTAACTCACTAATTTTGTCGGTGCTAGTGAACTTGAACCATATTAACTTTGGCTCAAGTAAGGTCAAACAACCTCTCTTATCTTTCAACTTTCTTTCATAATGCCTTCTTCCCAGAATATTTTATTCAAATTCGGTTATCTGGTGCGAAACATGTGGAAAAAAGGGGAATTTAGGCTTAGTCAAGAAAGTTTGACTAACAAAAAGTTGTTTTAGTCAAGAATTCCTTACGAGAACGCTTTTACACGTTAAAAAATAGAGGGCTCTATGAGGAAAACGGATGGGTGAATACTCATCCAAAGTTTCTTCAGCAGTGGCATATGGCATTTAGGAGAAGAAATGATGAGTAATGTCCTAGTACCACCAACTCGTAAAATAGATAACTGCGACTTACCTGTCGGGAAAACTAAAATCGCTTAACGCTGAATGTCGAAACTGTGCACCAATTACCCCCTTTGAATGTTTGAGCGGCTGCAGGGTTTACCTGCTAAAAAGTGAGCTGAGACATCTATGGGAAGCCATGGCTAACCCCGATTATATGAAAGATCTTTTCAATGTTTTGAAAAATAAGCCAAGACTTCACGTTATGCAGGCAATTGTAAAAGGCGCATATTCTTCGAGCCAGCTTCAACAAGAAATAGAAAGAGCAGGCCACGACTACCGCCAGGACCTACTTAGCGAAGAATGTCTGCCCCTTCTAATGGAAGTGGGCTTAGCTGCCCGTGTTCGAGACAACTATCGAGCAACCACACTAGGAACGCGCCTAAGCAAACTGTTCGATGACTTCTTAGAATTTGCCGATAAGCTACCTACCCACTCTGAATGCTATGAAGAAGCTCTTTTGCAAGCTTTGCTTTCTGGACCAAAAACGTTTGAAGATATAGAAGCATTAGTCGCACCAAAAAACGTTTCACGAACGCTCAAACGATTAAATTCAGCCGGCTTAATAGAAACTCCAAAGGCAAGAGCCTACATATTTTTCTTCAGAACAATAAGAGACCCAAACAAGGAAACATTGACAACGACCGAACAAAAAGTTTGTGATGCTGTTGGCTATAAGGGAATTTCTGCGGGAGAGCTTGGCAAAGAAACTGGGCTTTCTTTGAGAAGAACCTACAAGTACCTAAGAAGCCTGAGAGGTAAAAAACTGGTTTTTATGAGAAGAACACCGAAAGCTTATGATTTAACCTGTAGGGGCAAAAAGTTGGCTTTGTTACTTCATCAACTTCAGCAAACGGTCGAAGAAACATGGAGTTCATCCCAACCTGTCATGCGGGATAACCAGATGATACTTGAAGCAGGAGGATTATCCAAAAAGGTATTGCTCCACTGACTAATCCGCATCGAAAACGTAATATTCGAAATCAAGTAGAGATTGGCAGATGAAAAGCTTGAAGAGAAAGTTTTTACCTCTATTGTTCTTGACAACATTTCTGGCAGCCTTGTTAAGTTCTGGTTTTGGCGGCAATTTTAATACGGCATCAGGAAGTGCGAGTGGCGGCACAAACAGCAATGATTCTTGGCCTATGTTTCATGGTGACTTAACGCACTCAGGTTACACCGCATCAAATGGTCCATTTACAAATCAAACCCTATGGAGCTATCAAACCAGTCCAATACTTTCCTCGTCTACAGTTGCCAATGGCATAGTTTATGTTGGGTTAAATGATGGTAAAATTCTAGCTTTAAACGCTAGTAACGGGGTATTTTTATGGAGTTATCAATCTGGCGGCGCGGTTTACTCTACTCCTGCAGTTGTCGACAACGTCGTCTATTTTGGATCATGGGACAACTCCGTCTATGCACTTAACGCTTTGACTGGTGCTATGCTGTGGAGCCATAAAACAGGCAGCTACGTGCAGTCATCTCCCGCTGTCGTTGATGGCGTGGTCTACATAGCCTCTTACGATGCCAATGTTTCTGCCTTGGATGCTGCTACTGGAAACCTGTTATGGTCTTACCCAACAGGAGCCGGCGCAGTAGGTTCTTCTCCAGCTGTAGTCAATGGAATAGTGTACGTTGGCGACAACGGTGGAAAAGTTTGGGCACTAGACGCTTCCACGGGAGCACCAATATGGAGGTTTACGGCTGGCGACACAATCTATTCTTCACCTGCAGTTGTCAACGGAAAAGTCTACATCGGCGCAGATTTGGTCACTGACGGCACAGTTTACGCGTTAGATGCTGCCACAGGAGCAAAGTTGTGGAGTTTTTCAACCGGCAACTTCTGGGTCTATTCAACGCCTGCCGTCGCTAACGGAGTGGTCTATGTAGGCACATATAACCACTTAACATCTTCCACCGATGGCATGCTCTATGCTCTGGATTCTTCAACGGGAAAAATGTTATGGAGTTACCCAGCTGGAACTGAAGTTTACGCCTCGCCCATCGTTGGAAACAACGTGGTTTACGCAGGCGGAGGCGACAGCAATTTTTATGCTCTAAACGCCGCTACTGGAGCGAAACTGTGGAGTTACCAACTAGATGGTCCTAATGTTTGGTCGTCTGCAGCTATCGCGAACGGACGTACTGTATGTATGCTCAGAAAAAGGAACACTTTACGCCCTTAGCTCTTCAAACTCTACAATAAATCCAGCACCAACTTCAGCTCCAACACCCACCTCAATCACACAACCAAATTCAACAGTGCCAGCTGTGACAGAAAACGGTAAAACAGTTAACCTGACCTTAAGCGGCAACATAACCAGCACGCAGATGTCAAACGTGACAATCGCAATCAACAACGCCACAACAACGGGACTATTTTTTACGGTTACAGGCGAGAACGGTACTCTAGGTTTTAGCAGCATATCCATCCCGAAAAGTTTAGTGCCACCGGAGACAACACCCCTAATCTTTATAGACGGAGTGCCAACCCAAAACCAAGGCTACACCCAAGACGCAGACAACTACTACGTATGGTATACAACCCATTTCAGCACACACCAAATAAAAATCATGTTCACATCAACCACTCCTACCCTAACTCCCGCAGGTACAAATGGGCAAACAAATTGGCTTCAAGTTGTTTACGGTGTAGGGGTTGCAATGGTGATTGTTGCAATTATCGTTGGTGGCATCTACCTTGTTATAAACGGCAAAAGAAGTAAAAACCAATCCGAATAAGCCGAGTCAATTCGCAAACTCATTTAGCGTAAAATCTAAAAAGAGGGACACAGAATCTAGATATTGATTACTACTTGTCTACTGAGAAAAAAGAATTATTGAATATGCTCAGAGTCATGTGGAGGAAAGGAGACTCACCTCTACGCCGCATTTATCCTTCATGGGAAGAGTTAGAAGCAAACTTGGATATTCTTGTAAAGGCGCAAAAACCAAAGCCAATACACGTGTTTAGGTCTTGTCCTAACTGCGGTGTAACGCAGAAGATAACAAAACCGTTAGACGAACTCTTCCCATACGAAAATTGTCAATCATGTAAGCGTCCTTTTCATGTTAACAGTGATTTGACTGTTAGAAAATTAACAGAAGAAGAAAAAGACGACATGCCTGCAGAAGGGGTAAGAATTCTCGAAGATTTAAACAAGAAAAAGTTAGCACTGGTTTTCAGGTTAGAATAAAATTCCAATTTATTGTTTATAGTTAGTAGATGGTGGGCCGAGCCGGACTCGGACCGGCGACCTTTGGCTCGTAAAGCCAACGTCCTAACCAGGCTAGACGACCGGCCCACACGGATGTTTGATAAAAGGACTACACAGGTTAATATTAGAATTTTGTTTCTTAAAATGACTATTGATTTGAATTTTGCTGTATACAAAAAGGATTTGCCGTAAGTTTAGCAGAAAGATCAGTAGGAATATTCAGGGAGCGGGATTCTACCCTCCACTCAAGATGTCTACCCGCTTATCCATTTTCTATTAATGTTTTAACTAAATTCTTGAAATTGAATGATACCTCGTTAATGAAATGATGAAGAGAACTCGATTCGACGCAAAAATTTAAGTCAAGTGTTCAGAACTAATTCATTATAAATTGACTGTGGTGGACGCTTGGACAAGACTGATATGATTCTATGTCAGCTTCTGCTGGGAAATTCAAGGCTATCATATCGTGAGTTGGCCGAGAAACTGGATCTGTCAGTCACCGCGGTGCATAATCGGATCCAAACATTAATTGAAATGGGCATCATTCGCAAATTTAATGCAAGTCTTAGTGTGTTTGCCCAGAACGCAATCCATGTGTTCATTTATGGTTACTCAAAAGCTAACCCGATTTCAAATTTAAGGGAAAAGTTGGAGACGCAGGGTTCGATTTACTGGTTGGCGGAAGGCGGCGGAAATATCCTCTATTTAGGCGCATTTTTGCGGAATGTTAGCGAGTTGGATGGGCTGGTGCGGTTTGTTAAGGAGACAGTGGAAATTCCAGAGCCCATAGTCGGGTTGACTGGTTCACCCATGCCGCCGACGCTAAAACATCTAGACTTCAACCACATTGACACAAAACTATGCGAACTCGATTACAAGATCATTCGATCTTTAAAGGATGATTCACGCAAACCCACCTCCGACATAGCAGAAGAGCTAGGCGTCTCGACCAAAACCGTTCGGCGCCGACTTGCCCGCATGGAAAAGAACTTTCTTATCCAGTTTTCGATTGAGTGGTACCCAGACGCTTCAAACGACATCATGAGCGTCTTCCAGGTGAACCTCAAAGCAGAAGCCAACCCCCAAACACCCAACCTTATCCTGCAAAAACATTATCCCAACACTCTTTTTTACTGGAGTTTTAGCAACATACCCAACTCCTGCATCTTCATGGTTTGGACACCCACTACCAAAGAACTCAAAGAAATTCGAGAAAGTTTTGAACAAGAGTCATCAGTTCAATCGGCGGCTCCAAACATCATCTTTACTGGCTACATATTCAAGACTTGGCGCGACCAAATCCCTTAGACCAAATATGTCCACTTTGTTAATCTGTTATAGTTAAAAAATGACTTTTACCTCTCAATAACTTCTTTTCCCGACACCTAAGCATAAACAAGAAACTAAATTCCCAAACGCCTACTGTACCTCAAAGGTAATTATCATGACGGAAGCAATAAAAACAGAAGAACTAACCAAAAAATATGGGGACACTGTTGCCGTTGAAAAGCTAAACCTGACAGTTCAAGAGGGTGAACTCTTCGGGTTGCTTGGCCCCAACGGTGCAGGCAAAACAACCATCATAAACATTCTTTGTGGATTAGTAAAACCTACTAGCGGCTCAGCCAAAGTTTTTGGCTATAACGTGGAAGAAGACACCCAGAAAGTTAAAGAGTTAATGGGCGTCTGCATTCAAGAAACAGCTATCTACCCCTATTTGAGCGGGAAAGAAAACCTTGAGTTATTCGGCAACCTCTATGGCATGAACAAAAAAGCAATCCGCGAACGAAGCAGCATGCTACTTGAGAAGATGGGGCTTAAAGACGACGCAAAACGGGTAACTGCCAAGTACAGCGGCGGAATGAAACGCAAATTAAGTTTAGCCTTAGCATTGATTCATGACCCCAAAATCGCCTTTTTAGACGAACCAACCGTTGCCATGGACCCACAGTCCCGCCATGCAGTCTGGGACTTCATTAAAGAACAAAAAAGCAGGGGCAAAACCATAATCTTGACCACCCATTACATGGACGAAGCTGAGGAACTCTGTGACCGCGTCGGCATAATTGACCACGGAAAACTGATAGCACTTGGCACCCCCAAAGAGCTCATCGCAAAAAGTAACGTAAAGAACCTCGAGGAAGTCTTCATTCAACTCACAGGCAGAAACATGAGGGAGGAACTCTAAGATGCGAGCGCAAAGAGTTATAGCGTTAACCAAGAAAGAATTCAAGAAAACAATCCGTGAACCCGCAGTCCTCTTCATGATTTTCCTGTTTCCAATTATCTTTGTATTTGCTTTTGGCGCATCCTTCGGTGGCTTTGGAGGCAGCCAAACTGTAACTTACCAAGTTGGCTTAGTCAATCTTGACGTAAACAGTGACCAGCAGTGGTCACACTCCTTCACGGATTTGCTGTCGAACATGACTATGCTCCACGTTAACGCTTACGCGACCAACACCTCTGCCCAACTAGATTTGAGCCAAGGCAAAATCCAAGCCCTCATAATCATTCCCGCAAGTTTCAGCGACAGTTTAACATCCTTCAAAGCTGCACCCAATGATGCAAACCAATGGGTAAACGCAACTGTTCCATTGTATCTAGACAAAGGCTCACTCGTCGCCACCCAAGCTATTCCCCCAATCATTCAGCAAGTCCTCAGCGGTATGCTAAACCAAAACCAACCTGCCCTGCAAAGCCCAATTCAGCTACAAACCGCTTCGCTGGTCCAAGTTAAGCAGGCTTCAGCGATCGACTTCATTGCACCAGGCATGTTTACGTTCGCATCGATTTTCCTGATAATGATGGTTGGACAATCTTTTGCGCAGGATCGGGAAAATGGTATGATGAAACGCATCCGCATCTCACCTACGTCGCCAACAGAGTTTATGCTTGGCCAAGTTGTCTCTTACATGGGTATAGCGTTGATTCAAGCTGCCCTTGTCTTCGCCATGACGTATGCTATGGGCTTTAGACCTCCAGTGGGCGCTTCCGCGTATGCTTTCGCTTTTGTTTTGGTGCTGGTGTTCTCGGTATCGAACGTTGGCTTTGGTTTAATCACCGCAACCATCGCAAAATCCTCCGGTGCAGCAACAGGCTTAAGCTTTCTCTTTGTGCTTCCTCAAATGTTCTTAGGCACATTTGTAGGCGCATCTCTCTCAGGTGGGGCACAGATTGTAGGCAAATTCGTTCCAAGCTACTACGTTACAGACGCATTGACTTCACTGTTTCTACGCGGCGCTGGGCTGACAAGTACAACTTTGCTGTTGGATTTGGCTATAGTGTCTACTTCATGCGTTGCTATTTTGACAGTCGGCATAGTTCTGTACGGTAAATACTACAAAATCTAAACCATCACTCTTTCTTTTTTTGGAGTTTTTTCCAGGTGGTTAACACTGATCGGATTAAACGTAAGTTGGCTTCGTTGCTTGTGGATTGTTCATCAACAAAGCGTAAAGACTGGAATAGACTTATGCGGTTCTCTACAGCTAAAGCCAATTTAGGAAAAAGAACCCAGAACGGTACTCGTGAAAAAAACAGCAAGGATTTGTTTATGATTCTTGCGAATTTCTGAATTTCTTGGCTACCAATATAGTGGCAATTAGAAATAGTACACCCCAAACAAAACTGGAGAGTATGTTTACAAAGAAAATACTTAAAGCATTTCCAATCAAGAAGGCGATGCCAACTACGCCGTTCGCTATGAATAGCCACTTGATTGAGCGTTCAGATTTCCCTGAAAAGACTGGAGCTGTAAATAGCAGGGCAATGCCCATAAAACCGTATCCGAGGGCAGCTAATGTCCAGAAGAAAGAATGAGGATTGGGAGCGGCAAACTGCCATATTCCTGCTGTTTGGTGGTTCAGTATTCCCTGTTGTACGAAGGTTAACTGAATGTAGTAATGGATGCTCAGCACAGCAGCACAGATTAGTGAAAAAGAAAAACCGAGTTGACTTAGAATTTTCCTGTCATCGGAAGCGTATTGATGGATGGAAAGCATCATAATCACGAACATTGGGGCAAGAAGCAATGATGGAATAAACGGTAACATTTGCAAACTGTTGAAAGAACTTGCATAAGCTTCCATGTTAGTGATATTTGTCATGGGAAAAAGAATAGTTGATAAAATCATGCCCACGTCAATGAGAATGACGAGTAATGCAATAATAGCTGCTGACCAATATCCAAGAAGAAGCGCATATTTATCCATTCGAGTTTTCCCGTGCCTATGTTTTTTGAACAATCTTTCGAATCTTCATTTCCTCAGCCAACTGCCAAGTCTTACCTTTATCGCGTGTTTCCTCAGAATGCCATCGGAAAGACGTTGGTGTTATCTGAGAAAACACCCACTTCTCAGGGTAGCCGCCAGAAGTTTGTTCTTCAAGTATTATCTCTTCATTTACTTTTCGGGCAATGAAAGTTTGTACGCGTCCATTGGAAGGAGATAGCCAAGTGCTTCGACAAGCATCAATCTTTGGATCATAGAACCTAATGGTCGTTCCAAAAAGCGTCAGCTTTTGTGAACCTTCACGGTAACCCATCCAGACATCTTGAACTGCAGTTCCACCAAGGATCCATCCAAAGTGAACCTCGCCTTTCATCTTAATCCAAGTTCCATCTGCCTGCATGTATTGGGCTTCGGCAATTTCCCAGTCGCCCACAAATTGGCCAAAAAGCATCAACTTTTCTTTCAAGTTTGGGTCAGGTTCTTGTGCTCCCAAACCTTTGATCGACCAGCTGCGGTTCACCTTTGATTTTTTAGCCATTAAAGACCACAGACCAGATTACTTTTTAGAATAATGTGTTGGGAAATAGTAGATAAAATTTTGCATGCTAGGATTAATTGAAAAAAGATTATCAGATAAATGGTAGAAGCCGCACCTCCGCAATTTAGGATTAGAGTTGCATTCAAGCAAGTGAGTAAATGCCGCCTTTGTAAGTTCTACTGGAAAGGAAAAGATGTTTGAATCTGCATCAATATATGAGTTCAAATCTTTTTCTGATTGCTTTTTCAAAGCCCACAGATCCAGTAACCGTTAAAAGGTTAAAAATAGAAGATGCTGCTGATGCTGATGCAAAAGCATTTTGCACAACTGTCGCATCAATCAGAAATCCCAAAGATTCAGCATTGCCTTTTGCCCCATGACCTCTCCAGAAGAGCTAATATAATTATCCCACTTATGATAAATTGCTGCTAGATTCTTAAGAGGTGTACGTGTTCACAAAAAGCTCTACTCATAAGAAAATTCATAGAATCATTCGCGAAATTCCTTTATTGCGCACTTTGAATCTTGTGCAAACAACATTTCTAGGTGTGGGCACAGCAATAGGAGGCGTAATGTTTGCCATTATGGGTAGAGCCGTGAGCGAGGCTGGACCTAGCATTGTGGTCACTTTCTTAATTGGGGCTTTCTTTGCTCTCCTTATGGGACTTTCTTACGCTGAACTTGGAGCATCCGTTCCAAGCTGCGCGGGCGGAGCAATAGCTTTTGTAGGACGCGCATTCGGCAAAAAAACTCCTACGTTCATAGCGGGATGGTTTAGTTGGGTAGGCAGCATTACTGATTGCGCTATCGGTTCACTGGTTTTTGCTCTTTCAGTTAACTATTTCCTTAGGTGGGTAGAGCCCTTCACATTGGCAATTCTAACATTGATTGTGTTTGCTTTAATCAACTTTAGAGGAACTAGAAGCATGAGCATCGTCCAATTAGCCCTCACCGGCGTCTTAATTTTTACACTTTGCTTTTTTATTTCTGGCGCCTCTCTGAGTTTTGAAGCAAACAGATTTGAACCATTCTTTCCAAAAGGAATATTGCCCATGTTCTTAATGGTGAGTTTTATTTTTCCCACATACGCAGGGTATGAGTCAATTACTCAGATGTCTGAAGAAGTCAAAACTGCGGGAAGAAATATCCCAAGGGCCCTTTTTTTAACTTTGGCTGTTATTACACTGCTTTTCACTGGCGCATCGATAGCTATGGTTGTTGGTGCTCCACCAGAAATCTACGCTAACTCATCTACGCCCCTGCAAGATGCCGCAACCTACTTTGTGGGTCCGATAGGCGGCGCAATAGTGTCTGCTTCTGCAATGGTTGCAACATTAACTACGATTAATGGAGCCATGGCAGGTGGAACACGTATCGCCTTTGCTTTGAGTAGGAATGATTTCTTGCCATCAGTCTTCAAAAAAGTTCATCCAAGGAACAGGACTCCTTATGTAGCGCTAGCATTAACTGTTTTAATAGCCGTCTTTTTTGTTTTGACAAGATCAATTAATTTTATTGTTTACGCAATATCCCTTGGCTACTCTGTTACAGCAATCATGGTGGCATTAGCCTTAATTCGTTTAAGAAAGACTGAACCAAACCTTTACCGCCCCTTCAAGGTTCCACTTTATCCCTATGTACCGATCATAGCCATTGCAGCTTTATCATTCATGATAATAACAATGAGTCTGGAAGCATTAGCTTTAGGAATCACTTTTGGAGGCGTAGGGTTACTTCTTTTGTTTGTGAGCAAAAGAATTAGAAAAACGCAAAAAACGGAAGAAGCGGTCGAATAGACATCCAAAAGAGGTTTATTCACAATACTTTTTAAATGATAAAGTTATCTAAGAAATGGTAACATCTTTGCGAATTATGATAGTCGGTGCGGGCGACATTGGTTTACCAGTTATTCATTACCTTTCCGAAAGAGGGCACCTCCTCACTGTCATTGAAAAAGACGAGGCAGCATGCAAGCATATAGTTGACCATGCGGACGCAGCTATTTTCCAAGGAAGCGGAGAAGAGAAGGAAATTTGGAAAAACTTGGAAGCTGATAAAATGGACGCTTTGATGGCCTTAACAAACAATGATGAAACAAATATTGCCGTATGCGAGATAGCTAAAAGGGACTTTGGAATACCGTTTGTAATCGCGAGAGCTCATCAGCCTGAGAGCATAGATTTAATGAAGGCGGCTGGTGCCGACATCGCTATTTGTCCATCGGTAGAGACTCGCCGCTTATTCTTGAATGCTATAGAAAGCCGAACAATAGAAACCCTCTATGAGAAAGCAAACTTTGGCTTCAAGATTGTTTCAGTTATTATTCCTCAAAATGGCGTAGTAATCGGTAAAAATAGGGACAAACTTGATGAGCCTGAAAAAATCAGGATCGCCAGCATATTTCGCAATAGCGATTTCGTTTTTCCGACGGAATCTTTCATCTTTAAAGGAGGAGACAGAGTGCTTCTTTTGGGTGAATCAGAAACAGTTGAAAAAGCCGCTGAAAAACTCAGAGAAGCTGAAATTACATAAAAAAATCAATTAGAGCCTAAACTATGACAAGAATTCCAATAATAGTCTACCAAATTATCTTGCCAGTCTCTTTTGAGCTTTTATTAAAAATAGCTATTGTGGGCTTGATTTTTCTTGCCACTTGGATAATTTCCATAATCCTGAGAAGTCTTGTCTCGAAAGCGAAGGGTAAACTCAGCCAAAGTATGTCTCGACAAATTAGACGCCTTGTAACCTGGATAACCTGGTTCACAGGAATTTTGATAGCATTTAGTCAGGTTGGCTTAGACCCAACAATTTTGCTGACCCTCGTTGCCTTAGGCGCAATAATTTTGGCAATTGCCCTAAGACATGTATTATCAAACTTGGTTTCTTACGGAGTCATAAAATCATATGAACCGTTTAAGCTGGGAGATTGGGTTCAAGTTGGCAAATTTTTTGGACGAGTTGTAGACATCACATGGGAAGATACAGTTCTGATGACTCCTGACAATGAAACTGTGCACGTACCCAACTCGAAAATTACTCAAAATATAGTAATTAACAAAACAACTCCGGGAGGAACTCGTATTGCAATTTCCATAGTGATAAGCAGAGCCTTAGATCTTTCAGATGTGGAGAAGGCGCTATTGGACATTGGTTTAGAACTCAAAGAAGAGCTTATTCCCGAGTTTGTACCTGAAGTTCGTGTGACCAATCTAAATATTCAATCAGTCAGACTGGCACTTCTTCTGAGGATAAATAATCCGGCAAAGGGTAAATTAATTGCCTCCAGGGTCCGGAAAATAGCTAAAGAAAGGCTAGATGAAATTCAACAAAAAGCAAATCCATGATCTTAAAACTCGTACAAAGTTAATATTTCACTGATACGAACCTGGAAAAAGAGCAGAGCCAAGATTATTAGCCGATCAAGTCCATTTACTAAGTAGCTGGTGCAGCAAGGTTGTTATGGGTTGATTGGGGAAATTTTAAAACGTTAAACAGTAGATGCTATTGCTGGAGAAGCATTGGTGGAAAAGAAAAGTTTTAGATCCAGTGTGGATGCGCACTACCCAATAATCGGAGTTCTACTTGGTTCCTTCCTAATTACAGTGTCAACGGGCACCTACACCAACTGGGATGCCCAACTCGAGTTCCAAGCTGCTTCAAGCGTGGTTACTCAGGGCTTTCCTTATGTCAATAATGGGCTTATGATTAATCAACCGCCCCTTGGCTTCTACATGGATGCCCCCGCCTTCCACGCATTTGGATTGACCTACCTAAACGGGGTCGGCGTCGCGACGGCTTTTGGGCTGGGCTGCGTTCTGCTCATTTATGCGTTGGGTGCCTTGTTGTATAGCAAACAAACAGGGATGGTTGGAGCCGCTCTTTTTGGTCTCGTACCCTGGCACGTTTACATATCAAGGATTTTTCTCATCGACAACCAAAGCTTGTTCTTCAGTCTACTCTTCTTAATTACGGGGTTTTTGGCTATCCGTAAAAACTCAAAAAAGCTACTGCTGGCTTCAGGGATCTTTTTCGCCACGGCTCTATTGACTAAATTGTTTGCGGTGTTCATGCTTGTTCCCATGTTATTGATAATTTTTTTCCAGAAAAAAGAGACAGGATTCAACCTTTCGTTGCGAAAAATACTGGTTTTCATTTTACCTACTCTACTTTCGCAGGCAATCTGGTTTGGAGGATTTGCCAACCAAAACTTCTTCGGAGTATATTTCAGCAGTGACATAACCCACCCAGTACTTGTGGCTAATGCCAATCCATTATTCTTGCCCATAATTCTTGTGAATAGTGCTGGATGGCTACTATTTGCCGCAGGACTTTTTTCTTTAGCGCTAACAATCCTCTACAGGAAGGTTCTGGCGAAAAATCTGTGGCTGGACGCCGTTTGCGTGGGAACTATTGGGGTAGTTGCGGGTTTGAACCTGCTCTTGGTCTTCGGATTGCATCTAACGGTACCCTATGTCAGCGTTTTCAAATACAACTATTTTGCCCTGCCCTTCTACTGTTTTCTAGCAGCTTCACTTGCCGCAAAAGGCAGTCTGTTAATTTCGTCGAAGGATTGGAAAAAGAAGGCCAGTTTAGTTAAGCCCGCTCTTGTCGGAGTTGGGGGTGTTTTGCTATTTTCCTCTTTGATTGAAAGTATGATGTTTCTGCTTAAGTGGGTGGGGTTTGCGTCTTTTGGGGTGGATTCCGTTACTTACTATCCATTTGATGTGTTTTCTGGACCCATGAGTGGCTATTTTGTGCCGCTTCATTATGCAGGTTTCGTTTTGATAGCTTTGAGTTTAGTGGCGCCATTGGTTTTGAAGGGTGTAAAAGAGAAATTTCTTTCGAAGAGCATAAAAAGAGAAAGCATAGAATAATGTGAATAACAGCTGATTAAGATGGCGAACGATTCCCCAAACGGCAAAGCATGTGTGGTGCTTCGGGAGGTAACCAAAGACTACATTGGCATCCGCGCTCTGGATCGTGTGTCTTTTGAAATTAATGAAGGGGAAATCTTTGGGTACATTGGTCCCAACGGTGCAGGAAAAACAACTACCCTGAAGATTCTGGTTGGGTTAATCAACGATTTTTGGGGAGAAGTCAAAATAGGCCAATACCAGTTGCCAAAGCAGAAGCTTGAGGCCCACAAGCTACTGGGGTATCTTCCTCAAAGCGTGGCTTTCCAAGAGTGGCGAACCGTTAACCATGCGCTTAAGACCTTTGGGAAACTTTCCGGACTTACCGAAATAGAGGTTGAGGATCGCATTCCCAAAACCCTTGAGTTGCTGGGTTTAGCGGATGTGCGGCACAAAAAGATTTCTCAGTTGTCCGGCGGCATGACCCAGAAAGTTGGTTTAGCACAGGCGCTTTTGCATAACCCCAAACTCTTAGTTATGGATGAACCGTTAGGTGGACTTGACCCTTTGAGCCGCCACCAATTCAAGGAGATTGTACTAAAACTCGCAAAAGACGGTACGACCATCCTGTTTTCGTCGCATATCCTAAGCGATGTTCAAGATGTGGCTGACCGAATTGGAATCCTCAACCGTGGAAGAATAAAGATGGTTGGCTCCATGAATGAGCTTAAAAATCAGCTTTATAGCCAAAAAATCGTCGAAGTGTTCCTCTCGCATGCGAGTGATAAGTGGCAGATGCTGGGCACGGTTAAGAACGTAAGCAAGGTTGAGCAGCCTTCGCCGAGCAGAGTCTTAGTTTACCTTCAAGCGGGCGCCGACGAGGACCAAGTCCTAAACGACGTAGTCAAAAAAATAGTAGAATTGGGCATTCGAATAAGTAGCATTGGCATGTTGTCGCCTTCGCTGGATGAAATCTACCTCAACTATGTGCAGAAGGAGGAGAAAGCATGAAACTGCAGTTGCTCTACATCGACGAGTTGCGGGGCTTCTACAAGTCCAAGGTAATGCTTTTCCTCTGGATAGGCTTGCCCATCGTTGCGCTCTTATTCCGCTTCATACAGTCCAGTACCACAGGACAAGCAATACCCTTCACAGTTATCTCTGCCCTAATAGTCTCAAGCCTCGCAGGAACCCTGGCAGCTGTCATGCTTGCGGTCTCCATAATCAACGAGAAGAACAGGCATGTTTACGAGTTGTTCCTGATAAGACCGCTAAAAAGAAGAGACATAATGCTCTCCAAATTCTTCTCGGTTTATACTTGTGTTGCAGTTGCGAGTTTTATTGCTATCTTTGTGGGTGTAACCGCAGATTACTTTACTTCTGGTGCACTCTCAGCCACAGTATTCCAAGACACAGCTCAGTCCTTAGCCATAAGCCTCTCAATGATTGCAGTATCGTGCTCAGCAGGCGTACTAATCGGTGTCGCCGCCCCATCGGTGCTCGTTGGAGCCATACTGGTCATTTATGGAGGAAACCAAATATCTGTGATCCCGCTAATCCCAACATTACTCAACTTGCCTCAAGCAGACTTATTCACTGTAGGCTTAGCAGCAGCAGTCTCAATTGCCCTCCTTACCGTAGCCGTTGTTTTGTTTGAAAGAAAACAGTTTTGAGGGCAGTTTTACCGTCTCTTTTTTGGCAAAACGAAGATTACGATTGAAACTATCAGCATTAGGCTAAGTGAAAGGAATAACCCTGCATAATGAAGGCTAGTAGCGAAGATTACACCACTAACTATAGGTCCGATTGTTTGACCAACATCCATCATAGTTGACAAGAAACCCATCGAAGCCCCCACCAAAGTACAAGGCACCAAATCAGCCACCATAGGTGAAGTTGACGACAATACAGTAGCAAACGAAATCCCATAACCAACCGCTATCAAAAGTAGCATAGGAAACTGCGTTGTGAAAGGGAACGCTGCAACTAAGACGCAGCTGGCTACGATTCCAGCCAATATTGGTTTAGTTCTGCCTATCCTATCCGAGACTCTTCCGACCAGTGGTCGGGCAATAACAAGCGCAACTATCTCGCTACCTGTAATGATTCCTACGGAAAAAAGATCCAACTTCACAACCTCAGTTAGGTATCCTACTAAGAAGAACTCAACTGAACCAAACACATAATACTGAATCGCCTGAACAAAGCTGACGCCCAAAACGCTAGTGTTTTTGATTATTGTTAGCCAGCCGCTGAACATTTTTCTGGGTGACTTTACCTCAGGAGCGAATTCAGTTAAATGAGTTTTTTTCTCAGCCAAGAAAAGCAGTGCAATTACAAAAGCGGTTACTCCAGCAATTCCTACGGAAACATAAAGGGTGAAAAAACTACTGTTTGTTGCAAACAGTATGTAGCCGCCTAAAAACGGTGCTAAGGCTCTGCCTACAGCGCTAAAGGAGTTAAAAAGCGAAATGCGTTCCCCCCGCTTGGTTGGGAACATTGCCGCAATCGATGCTTCAGCCACAGGCATGAAGATTGCTGTTGCAAACCCATGGTAAAAACGCACAAGCGACAGAGTCCACCAAGAATTAACGCCTAAATACAAGAAAGGTGCAGATGCAAAAACAAAGGCAGCAAACAATACGACCTTTCGTCTACCAAACACGTCGGAGAGTGACGCAGCGGGTAAACTGATCAGTATGCCGGGGATAGTTGAAGCAGAAGCCACTATACCTAGCAAGTCGCCAGGGGTTCCTAGACTGGAAGCGAAGGGTTTCAGGACAGGGTTTTTTGACATGGTTGAGCTAAGGATTGCAAAAAAACCCATTATGCAGATTACCAGAAAGAAAGCTTTTGTCCATTTACTCCTAGCCATGCTGACCAAAAGAAAGCTTTGTCAGGAGCTATTTTTTGTTTGCTATTTCTGAGAAAGAAGTTGGTTTATTAATGCTGTTTTCTTTTTCTATGGGAACTAACAATCGAAGGCGCAACCTTGAGTATAGTTACAAGAATTTGGCGAAATGAATACGTCAAATCGGCGATCGTTATCGGATTGATTATTGCTGCAGTTTTAGGGTTCTTTTTTGGTTTACAACTAGTTCTCGGCAGTTCTGTTCCAGTTAGAGTTGTGGAAAGCGGCAGCATGTGCGTCCCCTACGACAGCGCATGTAACGGCTGGAGCCATCCATTTGCCCACACTCTACACGTAGGAGACATAATAATCATCCAAAAAATAAAACCCGCTGACTTAAACGCAAACTATCCCAACAGCGATATAATTGTTTATCAAAAACCGACAGACCCGTCGGCAACCCCCATAGTTCACCGCATTGTTAAAGTACAAAATATCAACGGGACGCTTTACTTCCAAACAAAGGGTGACGGCAACGGTTCAGACAGATGGCCAACACAGCCAACTGTTGGAGAATACGATTCAAACACTCTTTGGACTACTGGACAGGGCGTTCCTCAAGATCTTGTATTGGGCAAGGTCGTTATGCGTATTCCATACTTTGGCTGGATTACTCTTTTTCTAAATGGAAACCACTGGGGTTTACCTTTGGTAATTGGACTTATTCTTTTGCTCGTGGTTCTTGAGTTTGTCATCCCCATAATTCGGGGCCAAACAAAGAAGCCAAAGGAAACAGAGAAGAAAATTATTGATGAAGAACCCATTACACCATAAGGGCAGTAATAGGGATCAAAGGGGCAGCCTTAGGTCCCCATTTTCATTTAACTCCCAATACGGATTGTAAGCAACTTCAATCAAGTGACCATCCGGATCCTTGAAATAACCGCTATACCCACCCCAGAAGACCTTTTGAGCCCGCTTAACCACTGTTGCACCCAACTTTTCCACTTCAGCTAACACTGCATCTACTTCTGCCTCACTCTTTGCAAGATGGGAAAGAGTAACTCCGGAAAATCCGCTCCCTGCCTCATCAACCCTCGCATCTTCAGCAAGCAGTTTTCGTGGATACAAAGCTAAGGCCAGTCCGCCAAGAGAAAACAGCACCAAATCTCCGGTACTCTGTGCAGATTTTTTCCATCCGAGACCTTTCTCATAAAAATTAACCGCTCTCTCCAAATCGGATACTCCCAGTGTTATCAAAGTCAGTTTCTGCCTCATCTCATAACCTTCGAGACAAAAATAGGCTGATTTGGCTAAAGAATATTGTTTACAGTTTGTTATAAAAAAATGGACGTACAGACTATTGTTTTGCTTTAACCGCTAGCTCTTTGGTCCATACGCGGATTTCTTCCCAATCACGCAACTCATAAACTCCAGAGGGCGACTCCTTGAAACCATCCTTTTCCAACTGAGGTCTAAGGAAACCAAGGGTTCTTCTAGTAATTATGTTCATTTTATTGAAGTCTAAAACACCGCCAAAGAAGCCCAAACTGATTGGCTGAAGATTGTACTTAACAACTTTATCTTCGAGCTCCATCTTTCGAGTCTTCTTTAGTTCATCCATTTTTCCTTCCCGTTCAGTTACAGTTTTCATAGTTGAAATAAAAAGCGCCACTTTTTTCTGGACAAGCTCTTTTTGAAATCTTTTCAGGAAATCTTCGGCTTCACCTGTCCACCTTCCAAATTGCATTCCGCTGCCAACGATTAAGAGCTCATAGGGGGAGATGTCTTTGACTTTCTCTTCTTTGGCGTTGATGACTTTGACGTCTAAACCTTCACTTTGTAGGACTTTGGCGATTTCCTCGGACGTACTAGTTGTTGCACCGTAACGTGTTCCGTAAATAATTAGAGCTTTCATCCGCTATTTTCCCACAGCTCTATTGGTATAGAGCAATTATAAAGAATTATTGGAATAATCTTCGTTTGTGGGTTTGGGGTTTGATTTAAATATCTAAGCAGAGTATTTTTTGTTAGGGATAATTTTGGTTTCTCAAAAACTTTTGGACTTTTTAAACAAGGGCATAGCCCGCGAGCTTCAAGTTAGCATTCAATATATGTGGCAGCATGTTCAAGTCACAGGAGCCGACGGCGCATTGGTAGAGGGTATTTTCCGTAAAACCGCTATTGCGGAAATGAAACACGCCGAGCGCCTCGCAGAACGCTTAGATTATCTAAACGGCGTATCTACAACCAAACCTGATCCGATTTTTGTTGGTGGCAGCCTTATCGAAATGTTAAAGCAGAATGAGCAGGACGAAGAGAAAGCCATCACACTCTACAAGCAAGCAATTCAAGTTGCTGCAGGAGAAGGCGACTACACCACAAGACGATTGCTGGAAGAGATTTTAGCTGAGGAAGAAGACCACATAAACACTTTCGGCAGGCTACTAGTCGGAATGACAGAGCCATTCACGCAGCCTGAAACTTCTCAAATAGAATAAAAAAAAAACTGCTTTAACGCAGTTTCATCAGGACCATTTCTGCCGCGAGAACCATTGGTTCCCATGTTTCGCAGAGTGGCGGTGCATACGCGGTGTCTGCTTTAGCAAGTTCACGCACCGTCATACCTTTTTGGATGGCGAAGCTTAGACAGTTAATGCGTTGAGTGACTTCTTCGCCCCCAACGACTTGTCCTCCAACGATGCGTTGAGATTCTTTTTCGACGATGAGTTTGACTTTGATAGGTTTGGCGCCTGGGAAATAGTCAGCTTTGGTCTTGCTACTTATTGCTCCGATGACAACTTCGATTCGGTTACGTGTAGCTGAAGTCTCAGTTAAGCCAGTGTTGCCGGCTTCAACGTCAAAGAGTCTTGTTACAGCTGAAGCTAAAACGCCGCTGAATTGGCTGTAGTCGCCTCCCGCGTTTGCACCAGCAACTTTGCCTTGGCGGACTGCTATGGTACCGAGTTGTGCGCACATTGGGCGGTGGGTGATGATGTTGGGTGCTTCCGCGCAGTCGCCGACGGCATAAACATCTTTAACGTCGGTTTCCATTCTGCCATTCGTCTTGATGGCGCGTGATTCGCCGAGTGGGATACCAGCGTCCACGGCAAGCTTGGTGTTTGCGCGTACGCCAAAGGCGCTGATGAATAGGTCAGCTTCGATTTTTTCTCCACCAGCCATAACAGCTGTCACTTTTTCTTCGCCCAAAAATTCTTCGACGCCTTTACTGGTTAGAATAACCATTCCCTTTTCTTGTAGGTGGTCTTGAACAAGCTTTGCCATATCCGCATCAAGCAATTGTGGTAAGATCTGGGGTAGCATTTCCACGATTGTAACTTTTAGTCCTCGCTCCATCAAACCTACTCCGACTTCTAAGCCGATTAGTCCTGCGCCCATGATGACGGCTGATTTGGCACCTGCTTTAACGGCTGCATCGATTTTTTGACCGTCTTCAATGCCTCGGAGGCTTAGGATGCCCTGTTTTTCTTTGCCTTTGATTGGCGGCATAAAGGAGTCGGCACCTGTCGCAATCACGAGGCTGTCGTATGGTAACACTTCACTGGCGCCTTCTTTTGTGGCGATGGTTACGGTTTTGTCTTTCGTGTTGATTGCGGTGGCTTTTGTCTCGTTGCGGAGGTTGAGTTTTAGCATCTGGAAGTATGCTGGTGGATAAACTATCAAGTCATAAAAATTCGCTATATGTCCGCCGATGACAAATGGCAAGCCGCAACGTGAGTAGCCTGCATTCTTCTCGTTGGTTATGAGGGTGATTTCTGCTGCGCGGTCTTTTTTGCGTGCAGCTGAGGCAGCTTCAACGCCTGCTGCGTTAGCGCCGATAACGATTACGCGTCGCGCCATTTTCCTTCGCCTTTATTTGGGTTGGGCTTGAGCTTTATGCCATTCAACTGCAGCGTTGAAATCCATGATGTTTGCTAGTTCAGCCTGCAGGTTGGATGGTTTAACGACGATTAACCAGCCTTTACTATAGGGATCTTCGTTTAGGGTTTCAGGTTTGGATTGGACTTCATCGTTAACTTCTTGGATTGTTCCACTGATTGCCGCAACAAGGTCAGAGACGGCTTTCACAGATTCCAAGGTTCCGTAAGGCTCGCCTTGCTTTACCTCTGTTCCGACACTGGGCAATTCAGCATACACAATTTCTCGCAGTGACTTCTGTGCATAGTCGGTGATGCCCATGCGAATTTTGTCACCTTCAACTTTAACCCATTCAAAATCTTTACTGAAATAGAGACCTTCTGGAACTTCGTACGATTCAACTTTTACCATGACATGAACCTTCTAATTGTTGCTAAGTTACCAGATTAGCATCCAACATAAAAGGTTTAACAAAAAGAAAAGATTTTAGCGCTCACGCTTGCCTGCTATCCAATCTTCCGTCCATTGACGTGCCTGTGAATCTGGCACTTGAACAGGCGGATGCTTAAATGCGTAACTTGACATACTAAGAAGTGTACCAGCGATTTTGCGGTCTAAGGCAATTTTTGCTGCGCGTATAAGGTCAATAACTACGCCTGCACTGTTAGGGGAGTCCTCAACTTCGAGTTTTGCACTGATGCTTATGGGTCGATCGCCGAACGCACGAGTTTTAATCGATAGGTAGCATATTTTCTTGTTCTTAAGGAAAGGCACGAAATCTGAGGGTCCGATTCTTGTCGGCAGAGGGTAAGGTACGAGGCTTGTGACAGCTTCAGTCTTGCTGATGCGTTTAGATTTAAGACGCCCCTCAACGGTCATGTTTTGGAAGTCGGTGTCTCCACCAAGATTCAACTGGTAAGTTTCGTCCACAATGGCACCACGATCTAGGCAAAGCCTAACAAGTGTACGGTGCAGAATTGTAGCGCCAACTTGGCTTTTGATGTCATCGCCCAAGACTGGCAACCCGGCTGCCTCGAATTTCTTAGGCCATTCTTTGGTTGCATCAGAACCGATGAATTCAGGCATACAATTCACGAATGCGCATCCAGCGTCTATTGCACATTGCGCGTAGAATCGGACTGCATCGTGGCTACCGACGGGCAGATAGTTAACGAGAACTTGGGTTTTGACTTCTTTGAGTATTTTGACAACGCTGTCTTTTGAAGTTTTGACGTCGTCGTAGACGTTGAAGGTTTCTCGCATATGGGGCGCAACACCATCAAGAATTGGTGCAGGTGAGACTTTGACGCCGAGTTTGGGAACGTCAGCGAATTTTTCGCAACAGTTAGGTTTAACCCAGATGGCTTCTGAGAGGTCTTTTCCGATTTTGTCTTTGTTGACTTCAAAAGCAGCTACAAAACGGATATCACGAATGTGGTAACCGCCATAGTTCACGTGCATAAGTCCGGGTACTGTTGTGTCTTCTTTTGCGTCCTTGTAATATTGGGTTCCCTGAATCAGGGCTGAAGCGCTGTTGCCAACGCCGACGAGTGCTACGCGAATTTCAGGCAAGAGATAACCATCCAATGAGTTGATTTAGTTATGGCTTAATGTCCACGTACGCTATAACTTTTTCTAAAGAAAGCTTATCGCAATATTGAAAGCTAATACTTTCTTTAATAGTCTATTCTAGCCAAATACTGACCTTCCTCTTAGAGTTGGCAAAATTATAAAGGGAACCGCCAACACAGTTAGTTAGCTATCGGTGAAAAGTTATGGGTGTTGCTGTTACTTATGAACCATTTCAAGAAATTGTGATCATGGAGAAAACCCGATTCAACACTCCAGAGGATATTGCTCGGTTCACTTCAGTGATTGCTGGAGGCAAACTTGCAGGTCTGTACTGGGTTGACGGCGTGGTTTTCCTGTATTTTCCTCTTACAGCCTCAACGGCTATAGTTGCCAAGGAGCTTCTGGAGAAGCATAAGGTTTACTGGACTTTTGTGGGGTATTCGATGATGCCCAAGTACCAGCAGATTATCGAGACTAAGGAGAAGATGATTGTTCCCGTCGTTGAGATATCATCTGATCCAATCTTGAAATCGGTTGCTCATTGGCTAAAAGAACTAAAAGAATAGCCCGTTTTTGAGGGCACAGCTTTGCCTAACTTAGTTTTTGTGGGCACTGTTTCTTCAGGAGAGGGCAATGGAAAAAAATTTCTGGAAATGCCCTGGGTTAAACAACAGATAGAGGAAAAACTGGGTTTTTCGCCGTATTTGGGAACCCTAAACCTGCGTTTAACAAGAAAAAGTGCTGAAAGAAGTTTACTTGAAACGGCAGAAGGCTTAGTGGTTCAGCCGCAAGCAGGTTACTATCCTGGTGTTCTTTTCAAGGCAACCATAGATACGCTGGAGTGTGCAATAGTGATTCCTATAATGCCCAATTACCCAAACGATATTTTAGAGATTATTGCACCGGTTTATCTACGTAAGCACTTAAGATTGGCAGATGGTAACGTGGTAACTGTTTCCGTTAACGTTTAAGGCTTCTTGATTTTTTGAACGCTTCCATATATTCGTCTGCGCAGCCAGATTTTTTGAGGTAAGAGCCATATTTTGCCAATGCTTTCATAGCGCGAGCCGCATCCTCAGGCGATGAAAACGAGGGAACACCAAGCTTGTCGAAACGTGCACGAGTATAGAGGGCCATTTCTGTTTCGCCGATGTCGCACATTACGATAGGCTTAGTATAGCATTCGGCGATTTTCACTATACCGTCGATGTACACTTCACGGAGCCCAGGCATGTGGTGAAGCCCGAGAAGAATTATGCCATAGACTGTCGGATCCTGGAAAATTAGATCACCAGCCATAACAAACATGTCATCAATCACTGAACCTGTGAGGTCTACAGGATTTGAGGTGGCTGCGATCTTTAGTATGATATTTTGGTCTTTTAGTTCTTGAAATTTCTGCAAGGTTTCCTCGGAGAAGCGGTCCACCGTTAACCCTAAGGCTTCACATTCGTCAACGGTCATGACTCCGGGTCCACCTGCATCGGTTAAGATGCCGATGTTTTTACCCATAGCTGGCGGCTGCATCGCCAAGGCTTTGCCGATGTCGAAGAACTCTTCCATATCTCGCGCTCTGATAATTCCGCCCTGCTCGAAGGCCGCATCATAGATTTTGTCTGAGCCTG
The DNA here is from genome assembly GCA_963777155.1 of Candidatus Bathyarchaeota archaeon. GTDB lineage: Archaea > Thermoproteota > Bathyarchaeia > Bathyarchaeales > Bathycorpusculaceae > Bathycorpusculum. Next base: position 144,546 of record CAVZPM010000001.1, on the reverse strand, counting down.
CAATGGCGCCAGTGTGGGATGCTGCTGCTCTTGCTCCAGCAGCGCTTCTGCCCGACTTGATTATGACAATGGGTTTTTTGCAAGTAACTTTCTTTGCTATTTTGAGGAATTCCCGTCCATCCTTAACATCTTCTAGATAGACGAGGATGACTTTGGTTTCTTTGTCGTGGAGTAGGTAGTGGAGTATGTCGGATTCGGTGACGTCACATTTGTTTCCGAAACTAACGAATTTACTAACACCCATCTGTCGCCCAGTCAAGTAGTCTAATGCGGCGACTCCGAAGGCGCCACTTTGGGTAATCATGGCGATGTTGCCTGGCAAGGGACGGGGTGTTGCGATAACGTCTTCACCTGTGGTGAGGACTTTGGTTTCTGGCAGAAACAGGGTGTCTATGCCTGTTTTGGAATAGTAAACGCCTAAGCAGTTGGGTCCCAAAACGCGGATTCCAGCTTTCGCCGCGATGGCAGTCACTTGGTCTTCAAGTTCCTTGTTGCCAACTTCTTTGAAACCCGAGCTGATGATGATGGCGGTTTTGACCTTTTTGGCTGCGGCTTCTTCCATCACCGATGGAACAACTGTTGCTGGAACGATAACAACGATTAATTCGATTTCTCCCGGAACTTTGCAGAGGTTTTTGTAGCATTTGAAGCCCAAAATCGAGTCTTCGCCGGGGTTAACTGGGTAGAGTTCACCTTTAAAGACGCCCCGTTCTTTGTTGGTGGCAAAGTTCTTGAAGATTACGTGACCTGCTTTGTCGACTTTTTTTGTTGCACCGATAACTGCGACTGAACGAGGGTTAAAGAACGCATCCATCTTTTGAAGTGTTTCTTCCATATTCTATCCCGTCTTTCCGCTATGTGCTTGCAAACCCAGTTTTTATCTATTGCTCTTAAAGAAGGGTTTTCTGTCTAACGAGTATTTGTTTTGTGCCGTATTAACCTTCTCAGCATATTTTTCTTACGATCACAATGGGTTTGTGCCCGATTGTCTCAAGCATCTCCCAACTAACATCATCAACATTAACCTTGAACCTTGCCGCCATATCCCAAACCGTAGCGCCAGAACCTGGACCACGGGCTTTGTCGGCGATGTTGGTGATTTTTAGCGCTTCACTTGCCGAGAGGCTACAACCAGAAACAGTAAGAGGGGTTGAACTCTTTTTAAATTTAAAAAATCTGCCTACAAGGTAGCTACCCGAGCCAAGTGAATGGATACCTTTAAGCGGGTTAGGTCTTGGGGTAAAAAAGAAGCTTCGCAATTTGTAGGTTTTGTCGGTGTCGGCGATGATGACGCATACATTTTTCTGGAGTTGATGCCGGATTTGGTTTTGGATGTTCTGTCCTAACTTGTCCGTATTAACCAAGGGTAGGCTGACGTATGAGTAAGCTAGGTTTGAGCCGTCGATTCCGCCTTCTGACCCGAACATGAGTGCCTGCCAGAAACCAGCATACTGCAGGGCGACTTGTTTGTGGCGGCTTCCAGACTCCAAAGGGTAATTTCTCAATCGCTTTAGCAGTCGTTGCCCAAAGCCGCATAGAATTCCAAGCGGATAACCCCAGATGAGCCGCATCCAAAAACGCGCTAAAACCCTCGCTACTAATCTGGGTTTAATTGTGCTTTCATCAATCATGTTATTCAAAGCAGTCGAAATTGCTTTTTCAGAAACTACAACAAAGTCGCCGTTTTCAACCTTGTCTTTAATGGCGTTTATGATTTTGTCTGTGTAGTTGCTGTGGGGTTTCCAGTAATTGGTTGAAACCGCCAATGCGTTGTACTTGGTCATTGATTGGGCACGCTACAACTGCACAGTTTGGGTTTATTCCTAATAAAGGCTTAAGCTAAAGACTTTGGCTCTTTAGCGGTTGCTGTGTTTGGGCTAGAAGAGGGCATATGGGAAGCGTTGGCTGTTTTGATATAGTTTGCCTTTTATGGGGATTGCTTGTCCACAGACGGGGCATTTCATATCGCTGGTTAGGTTCCAATTGGTTATGTCGAAGCTGTTGCGTTTTATGACGGTTGTGTCGCAGTTGGGGCAATATGTATTCTCTCCAGGGTGTCCGGACACGTTTCCAAGGTAAACATAGTTTAATCCCTGGTTTTTTGCAGTCAAGTAAGCTCTTTCCATATCCTGCACACTTGTCGCCGAAGTCGTCGTTAATTTGTACTCAGGATGGAAACGTAAGAGATGGAAGGGAGTATCGGGTCCTAAGTAGTTCTTAATCCACATAGCCATATCACGGATTCTATCCATGGAATCACCTATCTTGGGAACAACCAGATTAGTAATTTCAACGTGGACCCCACCAAGTTTGAGTTCTTTTAGGGTTTCGTATATTGGTTCCACGCTTGGCACTGACATGAAGGATTTGTAGAAGTCAGGGTCTCCACCGCCCTTAAAATCGATGGTTGCCGCATCCAAGTATGGCGCAATGGTTTTGACGGCTTCAGGAGTCATGTAGCCGTTGCTTACAAAGGTATTAAATAAGCCTGCTTCGCGCGCAAGTTTAGCGCTATCGTATGCGTACTCCATGAAGATGGTGGGTTCGGTGTAGGTGTAACTGATACCTTGGCAGCCTGCGTTTTTGGCTGACTTTACGACTTCCTCTGGTGGAAAGGAGTTTCCTTCGACTTCGTGGTCCTGGCTTATCATCCAGTTGTCGCAGAATTGGCAACGGAAATTGCAACCAGCCGCAGCAACCGACATGACCAATGCACCAGGGTTGAAGTGTGAGAGCGGTTTCTTGCCTATTGGGTCTACGCCTGCGGATACGGCTTTTCCGTAGTTTAGGGTGTAGAGTGTTCCGCCTTGGTTTTTTCGGACCATGCAAAAGCCGGTTGAATCGTCGCTGATTAAGCAGCGCCTTGCACACAGACAACACTTTACTTTGCCTTCAGGTTGCTTCTCGTAAAGCATGGCTTCATGAAGGGACATTAGCCTCACAATCTCCGACATTAATAGAAAAGGAAGTTTTTCTTTAAAAGGATTGAGCATAATAGCTTGCCAAAGAGACTTGTTTATTATCAACCACAACCCATGGGCGCGGTGCCACAAGCAACCTCCAAACTGCTACAACCAACATTGAAAAAAGGCTTCCACATCCACTACTTCAACCCAACAAACCCCAAACCACAACCCAATCCAAAAACAAAACCCAAATCACAACCAGAAAAAGAAGTTGCGCACAGAAAACACTCACTACAACAACTAAAACAAGAAAACTCTCCTTTCCAAAGACTTTGTGGAACTTTTAATATGCAACCTGCAAGCATTGAAGCCTAAAACAAGCCCTACTATTAGTGTAAACTTAAAGAAATTATGGTTTTTTTATTTGTAGCAGTGTGTTGTAGAAGCAACTGTATTCACCTGTGTGACATGCGGGACCTGTCTGTTCAACCACGTAGAGAAGCGAGTCGTAGTCGCAGTCGGTTGAGACTGACACGATTTTTTGAGTGTGTCCTGAGGTTTCGCCTTTTACCCAGAGTTCGTTTCTGCTGCGGCTCCAATATGTTCCTTTACCCGTTTTGAGTGTATGTTCGACGGCTTGGCGGTTGGCATAGGCTTGCATTAGTACTTCTTTGGTTTTTGCGTCTTGCACTATGACGGGTATGAGTCCATTGCCTTTCTTGAAATCAAGTTTTTCAACTAATTCGTTGGTTGTCATTGTCTGATAGTCACCCCCATCTTTCGAAGGTAATCTTTTACGACTGGAACGGGGTACTGTTTGTAGTGGAATATAGAGGCTGCCAATGCCGCGTCGGCTTTTCCCTCGGTGAAGACGTCAAGCAAGTGTTTAGGTTCCCCAGCGCCGCCGCTTGCAATGATTGGCACGTTCACACGTTCAGAGATTGAGCGGGTTAATTCAATATCGTAGCCGTCCTTTGTGCCATCACGGTCCATAGAGGTTACTAAAAACTCGCCTGCACCAAGTCGCTCCGCCTGCTTTGCCCACGCTAAAGCGTCAATGCCTGTTGGCTTGCGCCCTCCATAAGTTACAACTTCAAACCACAATTCCCCTTCAGTTGTGTCAACCATGATTTTTCCCTCACTTGGCTCACGATTTCTTCGCGCATCAATAGCACAAACCACACACTGTCGGCCAAAAACGTCGGCGAGTTCGGTAATTACTTTAGGATTTTCCACAGCCGCCGTATTAACCGACACTTTATCTGCACCACTACACAAAACCAGCCTTGCATCCGACACATTTCGAACCCCTCCTCCGACAGTAAAGGGAATACTGATTGCTTTAGCGACACCTTCAACAACACCTCGTAAGATATCGCGTTTTTCTGAGGAAGCGGTGATGTCAAGAAAGACCAGCTCGTCTGCGCCTTGGTCAGAGTATTGTTTGGCCATCTCGACAGGGTCGCCTGCACACTTTGGGTTAAGGAAATTGATGCATTTGACGACTTTGCCGTGGTCAACATCAAGGCAAGGAATGATACGTTTTGCTAGCGGCATTTTTTTAGGCTCCAATTTTTTGTATGGCTTCCTTTAACGTGAAGCGTCCCTCATAAAGGGCTTTCCCGATGACAGCTCCTTCCACCCCGATTTCTTTGAGAGCCGCCAAATCGCCTATGCTGCCGATTCCGCCTGCCGCGATGATTTTAGCGTTGGGGAATTGGGTTGCTTCAATCAGAGTTTGCAGATCTGGACCGTTAAGCATGCCGTCTTGAGCAATAGAAGTTATTAGGAAATTGCGAACACCCATAGTAGTGTATTTTTCAAGTGCATCATCCACTGTCATGGCGGTCTCGGTTTTCCAGCCTTCAACCATAATGAGCCCTTCCTTGTTATCTAATGCAACGATTGCTGAGTCAAGACCAAACTTCTTTTGGATTTTTCCGATTGCTGATGAATCACTGAAAGCTAAAGCGCCCAGTATCACTTGGGTAATGCCTGTTTGGAAGAGTTTTTCCGCTGTTTCGTAACTGCGTATTCCGCCACCAACTTGAATTGGTAAATTAACATTTTTCGCAACTTCAGCGATGACTGAGTGGTTATTGCCAATCCCAAAAGCTGCATCTAAATCGATAATGTGCAACTTACTTGCGCCTTCATCTCGCCAACGCTGTGCAGCTTCAACTGGAGTGCCGAATTTGCCTTCGTAGAATTTAGCGGTTTTGGCTTCGCCACGGGTTAACCGGACGATTTTGCCGTTCATCAAATCGATTGCTGGAATCAACTGCATATTAATCACTTAACTACGGTCTTTACGAAGTTTTTTAGGATCTTAATCCCCACGTCGCCTGATTTTTCTGGGTGGAACTGGGTGCCATAGATGTTTTTATTTACAACGGAGGAGGTGAAGGTTGTTCCGTACTCTGTTGTTGTGCAGATAATTTTTTTATCTTTTGGCACTGGGTAGAGTGAATGTACGAAGTAAACAAATGTACCTTCAGCGATGCCGTCGAAGAGCTCATTTGGTTTTGCGATGTTTATTGTGTTCCAGCCCATGTGGGGAACTTTAACAGTGTTAGGTAACTGAACGTTTTTGCCTTTGAATAGTGCTAAGCCTTCGCCAGGACCTTCTTCGCTTGTCTCAAAGAAGAGTTGCAAACCTAAGCAGATGCCAAGGAGTGGTGTGCCGTCTTTGATCTTTGTTTGGAGGGTGTCTTTGACTAAGTCAAGTTTTCCTGAAGCTGCAGTGAAGCTTCCCACACCAGGCAACGCGATGGCGTCTGCTTTATCCAAGTCTTTTGCTGTGGTGCCGATCGTTGCAGTTAAGCCTGCTTTTTCCAGCGCAGTTTTTAAGCTTAGGAGATTTCCTACGCCGTAGTCGAATATGACTGCATGGGGCATTAGATGACTCCCTTGGAACTGGGGACACCCTTTCGGCGGGGGTCTATTGCTACAGCTTGTCGTAAGGATAGTGCAAGGGCTTTGATAGCGGCTTCGACTTTGTGGTGGTCGTTGCTGCCGTATTCAATGAAGACGTGGACGTTTGCTTGAAGTGCGGAAGCGAGTGATTCAAGGAAGTGGTTGATGTCTTCTGTTGGCATTTCTTCAATTTTTTTGCCTTTGAGTTTTAGGTCAATTTTGAAGTAGGGGCGCTTTACTAAGTCGACGGCTGCGAATGCAAGGGAGCAGTCCATGGGTGTTGCTGCGTTGCCAAATCGTATGATACCTTCCCTTGTACCTAAGGCTTTGTTGAGTGCTTCGCCTAAGCCTATCGCTAGGTCTTCCACTGAGTGATGCATCAAGTCGCCCTTTACGGAGGCGGTTATGTCGATTAAGCTGTGAGTAGCAAATGAAGTGAGCATGTGGTCTAAGAAAGGCACAGCAGTGTTTACTACGGCTTTTCCTTCTCCGTCAAGGTTTACTTGGACTTTAACTTCGGTTTCTTTGGTTTTACGGTAAACTTCTTCTTTCCTCATTCATCTTCCCCTTCAATTTCCTTTAATGCCTCGATTAGTTTAGCATTCATTTCAGGCAAGCCAACTGTAACACGGAAGCAATTGTTGTATTGCAGGATTTTACCCCATTTCTTAACCATAATGCCTTTCCAAAGTAGCTTCTGGCTAACTAAATCGCAAGGCTTTTGCGTGTTCATCAACACAAAGTTGGCTTGCGAATCGAAAGCTTGCACGCCTTCTATGTCATTGAGTGCCTGTATCAGTTTTGCCCGCTCGCTTTTTACTTGCCTTACAGACTCCATCATCAAATCAACGTTATCCAACATTTTGACGCCCATTCTAAGGGTAAAACCACTAACAGGGTACGGCAGAGGGGCTTTTTCTGTTAAGATCTTTGCTAACTCAGGGTTTGCAACAGCATAACCAAGCCGCAGTCCTGCTAAACCAAACGCTTTGGAGAAGGTCCGCAAGATAATCATGTTGTCAAACTCCTTTATCCTTGGGACAAAAGAGTAATCAGCGAATTCGCCGTATGCCTCATCCAAAAGGACTATGCCTGGAAAATCTCTGGCTAAGGTTTCAATATCTTCTTGTCTGTACTGTGTCGCGGTGGGGCTGTTTGGTGAGCAAAGGTAGAGGAGTCTGGTTTTATCAGAGAATTTTGACAGCATCCCCTTGACATCCAGTTGTAGATTGCTTAGGAGCGGCACTTGGATGTATTCGCCTTCTTGACGTTTAACGCAGAGCCTTGGAATGGAAAAAGTCGGTGTAAACGAGACTGCGCTGTCACCTTTTTCTACGAAGAGTCTTATGATCCGGTCGATTAATTCATCACTTGCGTTGCCGACTACGAGGAATTCCTTTGGAACATTCATGTAACCAGAGAGCTTCTCACGAAGTTTTGCTTCCTCATCCTCAGGGTACAATCGCAAGTCAATTTCTTCAGCGACCTCTTTCACGAGCTTAGCTTGTTTTACTCTTGGTATGAACAGATTCTCGTTGAAATCCAACTTGATTACCTGTTTTGTAGTGACACCTAGTTGCTTCGCCACTGCTTCGACTGTTGCCCCAGCGGAGTAGCAGTCTATTGCTTGGAGTTTTTCGAGTTTTTGTTTTAGCCAGTTCTTGTAGGATTCACTCATTTTTCAAACCTTGCCTGTATTGCTTTGGAGTGGTTTGGAAGCATCTCTGCCTCAGTCATTACTTTGATGCTATCCTTTACTCTTTCTAAGCCTGTTCGGTTACTTTCAACTATGCTCACCCGTCGCACAAAGTCAAAAGCTGATAAGCCTGAAAACGATTGAGCAAAGCCGCCTGTGGGTAGGACATGGTTGGTTCCGCTTCCGTAGTCGCTTAGGGCAACGGGGCTGTAGGGTCCGATGAGGATTAAGCCTGCAACGAGTTTTTCGGCTAACTCTTTGGGATTGGCAGTCATGACTTCTAAGTGTTCAGGAGCAAACTGGTTAGAAAGATTGACCATTTCTTCGACGTCACCGCACACTATTATGAAACCATACCTCGATAGTGATTCAGAGATTTTTTCGCTTCGTTCCGTTGAAGCAGCAAGCTTTGCAAGATTCTCCTCGACTGTTTTGGCAAGCTTCTCTGAAGTTGTAATCAATCCAGCCACGCTGTCGCCGCCATGCTCAGCCTGCGAAATCATGTCATAAGCGATTAACCTTGCATCGGCTGATTCATCTGCCAAAACGAGCACTTCACTTGGACCTGCAGGCATATCAATTGCAACATCAGTAGAAACCAATACCTTAGCAGTCGTCACATATTTGTTGCCGGGACCAACGATTTTGCGGACGGGCTGCTATGGTTTTTGTTCCATAAGCCAACGCGGCTATGGCTTGAGCACCACCTATCTTGAAGACTTCATTAACGTTACAGATATCAGCGGCTACAAGAACCAATGGATTGACTTTGCCTTTAGCGTCCGAAGGCGAACAAACGACAATTCGCGGAACGCCTGCGACTCTGGCTGGAACCGCCGTCATGACCAGTGTACTTGGATAAGCTGCTTGTCCGCCTGGGACGTAGCATCCGACACTTTCGATTGGACGCAGAACAGTCTGAACAGATATTCCGTCATTTGTTGTTTTTATTTCGGTTTGAGTGAGGAGTTGTTTCTGGAAGGCGCTTACTTTTTCCTTCATGAATTTTAGGGCAGAGATTTGATGGGGGTTGGTTTTCGTGTAGGCTTCTTTGATTTCTGCGGGTTTGACTCTGAGTGCTCTTGAGGATAGTTCGGCTTTGTCAAATTTGAGGGCGTATTCAACCAGTGCCTCATCACCAAATGTTTTTACCTGGTTTATTATTTCTTTAACGTTGTTTTCGAGTTCCAGAGTGGCTTTTTGGTCGGCCTGTTGCCTCATAAACCAGTCGGCAGATAGCTCTTTTGAGTTGGAGACTTTTATTGTGAATCCTTTGCGCATTGACCTTCTTTTCTCCGTGCTATCTCGTCGAGAGCCAACACTTGTCGCGGCTCATAAACGACTAAGCCTTGGGCTAGTTTGCGTATCTTGGGCAGAAGTTCGATTAAGCAGTCTTTTTCGATGACGGTGTTTACGCTAACCCATGTATCATCGGCTAACGGTGCTATTGTCGGGTTCTTTAGGGCAGGTAATTCAGTTAACAATCGTTGAAGGTTCGCTTTTTTTACGTTTACAAATATGTGGATTCTCTTTGAACCGTCTACAACGCCCTTTAAGTAGAGCGACTATGTCGTAGATTTTCTCGCGTTTTTCTGGGTCTTCGAGGCTTTTCTTGTTGGCAATAAGTATAGCTGACGACTTCAGGACGGTTTCTATGATTCGCAGGTTGTTGGCTTCAATTGTCGTGCCTGTTTCGGTCACGTCCATTATGCAGTCAGAGTCTTCTGGCGGTTTAGCTTCAGTTGCACCAAACGACAGAAAAATTTTGGCTCTTGCGTTGTCGCCTTTTCTCCACCACGGAGTCACAATCATAGGATCGGTGCTACCAAACCGCTTCTTGTACTGAGGTGTGTTCTTGAGGTATTCAGAAGCAATGTTTAGGTACTCTGTGCTGATGCGGAAGTTTTTACCCTGACTCCAAATCGACTCCATGAACTCACCCACGGTACTTTTTTCTGGAACGCTTTTTGGAACCGCGATAACCAATTTGATTTTTCCATATTCGAGGTTCTGTAGGATTTCGACGTCTGCTTTGTTTTCTTTAACCCAGTCTTCACCTGTGATGCCGAGATCTTGAAGACCTTCATTGACGAAAACTGGGATTTCTTGGGGTCTTAGAACTTTCATTTCGATTTGGGGGTCATTTATTGTTGGGCGGTATGTGCGTTCTGTTCCGCCAATTTTAAAGCCTGATTTAGAAAAGAACTCCGCAGTTGCTTTTTCTAAGGAGCCTTTTGGGATTGCAAATTTTATTTTATCCATAATTTTTTTCTCCTAAATTTTTAGAGAGGTATCTAAGGGGATTTTGTTTGCACAAAACTGGTCTTCGGGGGGTTGCGCCTAATTTCAAATAGCCAACTGTTATTACGCTTTCAATGAAGGCAATCGCCTTGTATGAACGCAATCCCTCATCATATACCACTGGAAGACACCTGAACATCTGTCTTCCTAATAAATCTGTTTCCCAATATTTAACTGTCGGATTCTAAATGAGGTTTGGTTTGTGCTTTTTTTATCTCAAAAACCATTGGAGGCACCGAGTTCCGCGTCTCCAACTCCACACTTAGCAAACCCTCCATCATACCTTTCCAAATCTCGCAATCATGAATGAAGGGTGATTTCAGTAGCAAGAATTTGTCTTTGAGGTAGAGGTCACCAAAGCCCTGGATTTTTAACCGATTAAAGACAGCCGCCCAATTCTCCTGTTTGCTTGCATCGATTCCCAGCGTTGACTGTATGGACACTTTTAGAGCATCACCCATCTTTTCGCCTACAAAGGACCATTTTTCTTTGGGTATCTGCTGGGTTAGTATATTGAGTAGTTCGACGTTTACGAAGGCCGTTCGGCTTATTCCGCAATAGTATTCTCCGGGGAAATGCCAGTCGTAAATCATCATGTTCTTGTAGATGTCGAGCATTTTTGAGATTAACGGTTTTATGCCGGGTTCTTTGCCTTCCCTGATGAGTGACTCGATGAATTCACGTTCGTTCTTCTCTAGGATAATAGTTGTTCTTTTTGCTTCTTCGTTTTTCTCTCTTGGCGCCTCGGAGCTGCTTCGTTTACTGTCAGGCATAGAGGTTATTCTTCACGTAATATGTAATATGTCTTATGTATTCAGTAAGCATATTCAAACTCAAGGTTCCTTGTTTTCCATAGAAAGCGCGGCAAGAATGATCAAAGCGTTAATAAAAAAAGGAGAGTTTAGGGTTTCTTATTCATCTCGTGGTGTATCCACCAGATGAGCCCTATTGTTGCAGGAATTGCAAAGATGGCAACTATCCATAGCAGTATTGTCACCATTGAACCCACGACATAGTCTAATTTGTAAGTGGAGATTGCAACATTCCAGTTTCCGTCAACATAGACTTTGAGTGCGAAGGCGATGAACAGCAATGGCGAGATTGCTCCTCCTGCATCGCGAGATCGTGATTGTTTCCGATGAAGATTTTTCTTTTCTTCTTCAGGTATTCTTTTCCACCACTGCCAAGCCGCGACTGCACCTATAGCTACAGGAATTCCAATTAGTACAAGCTCCCAAAAGATGGCATGCAGGATAAAGGCTATTACGTTTCCCATTGTCCACATACCAAGAGCTGCCGGGACTAAACCTGTCGATTGAGCGTCTGCTGTGAACCAGACAAAGATGTAGACTGCACCTGCAACGGCCAAAATGGCGGCCGCTATAAAAGCAGCAAACGCCGGCCAATGCTTTCTTAAGAACTTGCCCCATTGAGAGCTTTCGACTTCAGTTTGCTCAGTCATCAAATCCCTCACTTTGCTATCGTTACTGATTGGCTATAATTGTTTGGGTCGGTTGCCATGCTCTTTGGTTGCTCTGGCTGTGTTGGCGGAGCAGTGTATCCGTAGCCGTTTGTTTGTCCATTGTAGGGTTGATACTCTTTGGGCTTCATTGTGGAGAAGCCGATTATGACGAATATCCATGAGACAAATATCAGCGCCAATCCGACACCGACTATTGTTAATATGGCACCGATCAAGAGCAGTGTACCTGCGGTGGTAAAGGATGATTCGCCTGTTTTCTGTGCCAGCGTCTCATATGCTTTTCTTAGATGTACTGCTGCAAGTATGTAGAATACGAATGCGATTACTAGCCCTGCAAGGATTGCAACAATGCCGCCCACGATGCCTGCTGTGAATGCAAATGGCTCGCCTGCAAATAGCCCTGTGGTTGCGAAGCTAACGACGCCTACACCTATGGCTACTGCTGCCGCGATTAATGCAACGATGTAGTATTTGAGGCCAGTCCACGCGTTCTGGTGGATGTTTTCATCTTGGTAGTAGTATGATAGTTCTTTTGTTGCCCTAAAGAGTAGGACTATGCCGACTATGCCTAGTACCCAACCCACTGTTGGAATTAAGCCAAGTAGAAGAAGGACTGAGCCTTCTATTGCCAAAGTTTTGCTATATTGAAAGTTTACGTTCATTTTTTTTCCTCCATGTTTTTTGATTTTCCTGATTTGCATACAAGGCGGATTCGGGATATAGCCCTAACATTTCGAAGAAAACCTCCAAGGCAGTTCAAAGACTTAGAGCGGCAACTCTAAGGGTTAGAGTCATAAGCAAACGCCTTTTTTAGCCGAAAACTATGAAAAACGCAGGGCGAAGCTTTTATGTTAACCGCCCTAATATCAGATGCAAGGGTTGAATTTGACGAAGTCCCGTGGAATAAACGCAGACCTGCAGTCGCCAAGGACAAAACTGCTTTACTTTATCTATTCTGCCCCAAGCAGCAAAATCAAAGCTGAGCCAGGCGTAAAATCCAACATCAGCTCCGCGTTGGGCTACAAGTCCGATGGGCATTTCCACTATGACTGGAACTACCTGATGAACGCAGGAATGATTGAGGAGAAACAGGGTTATTTTCTTGTAACTGACACGGGAAAGAAAGAGTTTGCTCTTCAGTCAACCGCCGCCATGAACAACTGGATAATGGTTGTTATGGGGGTTGCAATGATTTTCATAACCTTTGGTCTCTCTTATGGGTTTTTGCCAAAGGAAAGCGTAGCATTCTTTGGGGCAGCGCTGATTCTTATCGGGTCTTTATTTTTGGTTATTAGCCGCAGCACCAAACCCAAGCTAACACCGGAAGCAAAAGCTTTGATTAAAGAACTACACCGCTAAACTTGGATTTGGGCGTGGGCTTCCACTTTGACGGTGACGTTTGGTCCTTTTATTCCAGCTAAAGGCGGAAGAAGATGGGAAATGAATTGTTCTGCCGTGCAAGGGCGAACGGTTCCGTTTCGACTGGTCATTTTCCATCCGTCTGTTTCTTTTCTAAATTTCTGCAGCCACCTGTCCTTGAACATTATGTAGATTGTGCATTCGGAATTTTTCATAGCTATCCCTTTAGCAAACGGGATATAAAAATCAACGCAGAAAGATTCTGTTAGAAACTAAAGAATGCTTAATAAAATGGGTTAAGTCCTTATGGGTGCCGATGAAGAACCTAATTAGCTGATTTGATGATGCACCCTAGGGTATCTGAGGCAAACCTTACTGGATTACTTTCTTCCTGATTAAGTAAATCAGTACAACAAACCCAAGTACGAACAAGACAGCTCCAATTCCTATTGAAGCAATGTAATCGGCCTTAAGGACATCCGACAGCAAGAACGGAATGTAGGTTGGACCAATAAACATCAAGAACACCGCGACAACAGTCATTGCTACTTTCATGAATTTTGAATCTAAACCACTAACTTGTATATTCTCATTATCTTCAGTCATTGTCGCCATCTTTCCTACTCTTCAGGTGCATTGTTTTCTACTAAACCTTCTTTTATCTCTTTTCCTAATGCCTTCATCAAAAACTTGAAAACCAAGAATCCAGCGCCCTTATCAGCCTTAAAACCCATGGTTGTACCAAGTAAACTGATTCCGTCGATCTTTCTTTCCTTCGCCAACGCGAGTGTGAGCCCTGTTCCGCCAACGATTCTGCCTTTACTATAGATAACCGCGCCTTTCTCCATGAACTCTGTTGCCAATCGCGGTGAAGTGGCGGCAATGTAAACCTGAGTCTTATCCTCGGTTATAGGTACACCACCCATAGTTACAATAAATTTGCAGCCCAAGGTTTCAACGAAATCCAACACAGAATCACAAACCGTGTAGTGCGCGACTACATCGTCAAAAGAGGGTTGAATTTCACCAGTCATGATAATCAGGTTATTCTTTTCCATCGGTGCATAGAAGAACTCGTAACGCGGCAGTTGGCATATGCCTTTGGGGTTTATGGCGATGTAGTCTGGAAAAGTCGGAGAATACAACTCGGCAAAGGGTTTGGCGTCAAAGAACTTTATGAGCAAGTGAGCGGCAATCCTACCGACGTTTCCGAAGCCTGGAAGCCCCTGAACGAAGATTGGGTTTTCAAGCGGTGGATCCGAGAGTTTACGTAAGTAAGGCTTATCCAAAGCAAACCATCCGTCCATAGAGAGAATGTTCGATACTAAAATCCTTTTGTGAAAAGGGAAAAGAAACTATTAATATTTGACACCTCAACTAATAGGATGCAATCCCAAAATATCGCCAAACCCCGTAGCGGGGTGGGGTAGCCAGGATTAACCCGCTGGGCTCATAACCCAGAGATCAGTAGTTCAAATCTACTCCCCGCTACCAACAAATAATTTTAGTTTTTCAACCTGGAATTGATCATTTAAATAAGTGGACAGGAGACTTTTTTACACCAAGTTTTGGGAAGAAAATTAGTTTGTCTTAAGCCCTAAATACAGCGCTGTTTACTGTAAAAGTAAATAAACAGGCTGATCTAACATTAAAGAAACTTCACGCTTGGTGAATTCAGTGAAACGAACAACTGCAACCCTCCTAATCGTGTCTTTCTCGTTACTCGTTATCCTGCCAGTTCTTTTACCATATGGCACTGTTTCTGCCCAAAATAGCAGCTACAGTATCGATAAAGTGGACCACCAAGTGCAAATCATGTATTCTGGTCACGTAGTTATCTTGGAAACAATCCATGTTTCCGGTCAAGTGTCTGACGGCTTCATGATTGGACTACCCTACAAGTACAGCGCTTCTGTCCAGAAGGGTATTGCATACGATGACACTCATATTTACCAGTTGAATCTAGGTGTTCAGCTGGGCGACCAAAGCGGATTCTATGGAGCAACAGTTGATTTCAACGGCAACTCGCCTAGTGTCTTCACAGTTGCCTTTGTCTTGTCCAATCAACTCATAACTGAGCTGGGCACCAGCGGCTACAAACTTGATTTTCCAGCCTACCCAAGTTTGGCGCAGAATGTTGGCACCTGCGACGTCTCTATCATTTTCCCGGGTACGCCCACAAGCATAACGGTTGCCAAAGATGACGGAAACGTTAATGACTATACATACACAAAAACAAACCTGCCAGCTTACACAAATGCTTTGGCAACAGCAACCTTTCAAGTTCCAGCTGGAACCCTAAAACTAACCACGATAAATAGCCTAAATCGAGAAATAACTATCGATCCGACAGGTAAAGTGACTGCATCCGACAGCTACCGATTAACCAATAATTCCACCTCCCTTCTAAGTGCATTCGTTTTAACGTTACCACTTGAAGCAACAAACATAATCGTAAATGACCAGTTTGGTACCCAAATCGCCAACGTAGTCACCTCAACAAGCGGTAACATAAAGTTAGCTAACGCAACTTTAGAGACATTTCTAGCGAGCGGGCAATCAACAGTCTTGGTGGCACAATACAATTTGCCCAGCGCAACCATTCAAGGCGCCAACTATGTGCTTTCAGATTTCAAGGTTTTTCCACAGACTACGTACTTCGTCAACCAAGCAACTATAACCTTCACGCCGCCTGAAGGGGCAACCATCGTTACCCCCCAGGCAGCTTCTTTGGATTCCTCATCAACTTTGACAAGAAACACCTACCAAGACACTTTAACTCTAACCAAAGAAGGTTTGAGCTATGTAGATTATCTTGCATCCCAACAGAACACTATCCAAATAGCCTACAACTACAATCCAATATGGGTATCATTGCGACCGACTTTTTGGGCTTCTTTGCTCGCAATGATTGCCTGCATAACAGTGTTTTTTATTAGAAGACGAAAACCTAAAGAGGAAACCTACGCAGAAAAAACCGAACGCTTATCCATTAAAGAGCAAGAGTCAATGCCACCAACACAACAAAAAGCTGTCGGAATCAAAGTTGGACGAGCTGTGACTACTGAAACCATAAAAGAATTCATAGACGCCTACGAAGATAAAAAACAGTTAAATGCTGAACTAAAATCGATGGACGCAAAGGCACAGAAAGGAAAAATCCCAAGGCGTCAGTATAAAGTCCAAAGAAGCGCTGTTGAAACACGCCTAGAAGGGATAGATAGAAGCATAGTGAGGACAAAAGAAAAACTTAAGGGTACAACGGGAATCTACGCAGACTTGGTTAAGCAACTTAACTTGGCGGAAGCAGACTTGTCTGAAGCAGAAGAAAACATAAAGCGCTTGGATACACGCCAAAGCACGGGTGAAATTTCAATCGAGGCATATAAGAGAGACATCGGAGACTACCAGAAACAAAGAGACAAAGCTGAATCAGCTATCAATGGAATCCTACTGAGGTTACGTGAAAAAATACGGTAAAACACCTAAACCCTTTTATTTTACCCATCAGCTTTTGAGATAAAATAACCCAGAGGTAGACAAAAATGGTAAAAATTGTTGTCGATCCTAAGTGCACTGGATGCGAAACTTGTGTCAACACTTGCCCTGTAGGCGTCTACGAAATCAAAGAAGGCAAGTCCGTGCCCAGCAAATCAAGCGAATGCTTAGTTTGCAGAGCATGTGAAGCACAATGTCCTGAAGGTGCAATTCAGGTAATCGAGTAAACTAAAAGTTTCTCAGCAATCTCTCAATAGAAAGTTGAGAGGGTTTTCCCTTTTATTAGTCAAACATTTTTTCAGATTAAAAAATGCCCAGGTCCCTTTGGGGTACTGTAGGACCTCAAAATTAGAAAGGATTATTGTTAATCTTCGATGTTTAGAAGGAATTCAACTACTCTGGCGAGTTGTCTTGCAGTTTCCTCGTCGAGGATTTGTTCTTCATCTATTTTTGCAGGTATTTTTTCTGATTGCATAGCTATGCTATTGAATACTTTTGTTATAACAATATCTCTATCCGGTACTTCGAAGTTCGAAGCGACGCAAAATAAAAAACTGATATTTTAACACTTTTATGTAAATTTACATTAATTTGACATCATCCAAGCATGTAAAGATGTAGCCAAATCTATCTAATCTACGGTTTTCAGTGAATATTTGCATTTTCCAGCGTATACAAAAACATCCCCAAAACATACAAACCTGCAAGCAAAAGATATATGCTAAAAACGTCTCTATCCTTGTTATGCCAGACAAAGTTCATTGTTGCCATATACTAGTTAAAACACAAACCGAAGCAAACAACGCCAAAGCCCGACTAGATAAAGGCGAGAAATTTGGCGCTGTAGCCCAGCAGGTTTCTCTCTGTCCCTCAGGGAAGAAAGGCGGAGATCTCGGCACCTTCACAAGGGGTAAGATGGTTAAGGAATTTGAGAAAGCAGCTTTTGAACTTGAGAAAGGTCAAACTTCTGCCCCAATTAAGACAAAATTTGGGTATCACATCATAAAAAGAATAGAATAATAAGTTACAACAGGGCACCTTATTCCTATAGCATTCTCATAGCTACTGATTTAAGCAGTCGATGAAGGAAAACAAGTGGAAAACACAAATAGCAAATTAGCCCCAAGTATACGCCTGCTATCGACTGCATGTTTAGTGTTTCTTTTTGCATTCCTGGCAGTAATTTTCTTTAGGACCAGTCTCCATTCGGTCGATGTATCAGTTAACGCTTGGATTCCATCAATCCAGACAACCTTAATGACAACAGTCACCAAGGGAATATCAGTTGTCTTTGACACAATTATCTTAGCAATAATATCTTTAGCAATATCAGGAATCCTTTTCTTAAAGAATCACAAGACACTTGGTCTACTGCTTCTAAGTGCGATTGGTGGAGATGCCCTACTTGTTTCGTTGGTGAAAACAATGGCCCACGTAGCAAGACCAACCAACGCCATAGTTGCTTTTTCCGGGTTTTCTTTTCCAAGCGGTCACAGTGCAGCTTGCATCGTGTTTGGTGGATTGCTTGCCTATTTTGCTTGGCGACACTGGCAAAGCTTGAGCTATAGAGGTCTAATAGCTTTGGGATTTAGTACTGTGGCTGGAATTGTGGGTTTTGATAGACTTTATTTGGGGGTCCACTGGGTAAGCGATGTAATTGGGGGGTGGCTATTAGGGGCATTTTGGCTGTTGTTTACGGTTTTAATTTTTTGGATTTTACAAGGTACAGGGAAGGTTGAGTCAAGGCGATTTTGTTTGGTTGCGTGGGTTCTTTATTTCATAGCTATTGGGGCTGTAGTCTTTGCTATTTTGTTGGGGGGATATGGCTTTGATTGATGTAGAAGATATATCTTCATCAGACACATTTATATCCATAAAACAACAAAGTGTAACAAAGGAGAAAACAAAATGACTATCGTACGAGACCCAGTCTGTGGCATGGATGTAGATACCGAAACAGCATTGTCCGCGAAAATAGGTGACCGAACATATTACTTTTGTAGCCAACAATGTTTGGATGTTTACACTGCACCCGAACGAGAACTCAAAGCCATGCAACGCCGAGTAGCCTTCACATTAGCAGGAGCAGTAGCAGCCCTTGGACTCAAGGTGCTAACACTATTCGGATTAATCGCAACCATAATGTATTTTGAAGTTGCAGGAGGATTTCAAGTCTACGACGTAATTATATTCCTTGTATCGACTCCCATAGTTTGGGTCGCGGGCTACAGAATATACAAAGGCGCATTCCAATCGCTCCGTAATCGCAACGTAAACATGGATGTTTTGGTGACAGTTGGAGTTCTAGCAGGCTGGATTTATGGGGTAATAACTGTGTTTTTCTCTTCCTACGTTCAAGCAGGCACAGGCTATATGGAAGTAGCCATCGGCATCTTAGCATTTGTCCTTCTTGGGCGTTACATTGAAGAGTTAATCCGACGCCGCTCAGCTGCTTCAATACGCAAGCTATTGGAGCTTCAACCAACTATGGCGCGCGTCGTGAAAGATGGAAAAGAAACCGATGTACCCATCGACGAAGTGCAAGTCGGCGACACAATAATTGTTAAGCCAGGTGAAAAAATTCCCATCGATGGGACAGTAACTGAGGGGTATTCTTCTGTTGATGAGAAACTCATAACAGGCGAAAGCATCCCCGTCGAGAAAACTGTCGGTAGTCAAGTTGTTGGGGCAACAATCAATAAAACAGGACTGTTAACCTTTAAAGCGACCAAACTCAGCAGCGAAACCGCTCTTTCACAAATCGTTCATCTAGTCGAAGAAGCCCAAGCATCAAGCGCTCCTGTACAAAAGTTTGCGGATCGCGTCGTAAAATGGTTTGTCCCTATAATATTCAGTGTTGCAGTGGTATCGTTTAGTTATTGGTTTATTGTAACAGGAGATTTCACCAAGGCATTTCTGGCTTTGCTGGCTGTCGTTTTAATCTCCTGTCCATGCGCCCTTGGAATTGCAACTCCGACAGCAATATTAGCAGGTGTCGGAAAAGGCGCTGAATATGGAGTATTACTTCGAAGCGGCGAATATGTCGAAAAAGCCCGAAAACTCAGCATTGTCATCTTCGACAAAACCGGTACCTTAACCAAAGGAGAACCAAGCGTAACTGACACCAGAACCTACAACAGCTACAATGAAAGAGACTTACTCAAGTATGCTGGTGCAGCCGAAAAGGGTTCTGAGCACCCTTTAGCAGAGGCAGTACTCACAAAGGCGCAAACCCTAAACATATCCCTTCCGCCAGCTGATGGATTTGAGGCATTACCCGGCAGAGGCGTAAAGTGCATTGTGGAAAACAAAAAAGTGCTCTTAGGTAACCGTAAATTGATGCAGGAACTAAATGTGCCGACAGATGATGTGGAAGCTGATCAATTGACGTTGGAATCCGAGGGTAAAACCGTCATGGTTCTTGCTGTGGATGGCGTTGTTGCAGGGTTGATTGCTGCCATGGATACGCTAAAAGAAAATTCTGCCCAAGCCATATCTGAACTAAAAAATCTGCACTTGGAAGTAGCAATGCTCACAGGAGACAACGAGCGTACAGCCAGAGCTATTGCGCAACAACTAGGTATAACTAAAGTTATAGCTAATGTTTTGCCTTGGCAGAAAGCAGACGAAATCAAAAAGCTGCAGGGAGAGGGTAAAGTTGTTGCGATGGTTGGAGACGGAATAAACGATGCTCCAGCATTGGCACAAGCTGACATAGGAATAGCCATTGGTAGTGGGACAGACATTGCAAAAGAAACAGGCGGCATAGTTCTTATCAGAGATGATTTGCGTGATGTAGCATTAGGAGTGGAACTTAGCAGGAAGACTATGCAGAAAATCAATAGCAACCTTTTCTGGGCTTTCGCCTACAATGTTGTCATGATTCCCATAGCTGCCTCAGGCCTTCTAAACCCTATGTATGCGGCGGGTGCTATGGCGATAAGCAGCTTAACTGTCGTGAGCAACTCGGCGCTGCTAAAGTTGGCTAAGTTTAAATCAGATAAAGTAAAACAGTAAGCAGGCACGTGAGGTGAAAAGTATGGTTAAAGATCCAGTGTGTGGAATGATGGTGGATGAGAAAAAAGCGAAATTCAAATCCGACTTCAACGGCAAAACATTCTATTTCTGTGCCCCCTCCTGTAAAGCAACCTTTGACAAGTCTCCAGCAAAATTCACCAGCAACTCAGGTTCATCAGGGCACAGTTGCAATTGTGGCCACGACCACTGCTAAACCCTAAGGTTTAGGACTCAACATTTTTTCTTTTTGTTTCTTTCAAGTTCTTAATGGTATTCACCATTTTGTGTCTATCTATTTTTCATCTGTAATTTAGCTCTATAACTTTCGGGCTGTTAGCTGCTGCAAGAATAGCCGCCGCTGCTTATGCTTTTCGCGCATCCTGCACCTCAAATTAAGCTTAAAAGAACAACAACTGTTCAATTTCTGGAAATTCACTTGTTGTTGTTCTTCCACAAATACCGAAAAGAAAAGATCAGACATCAAAACAGCGTCTGATATAAGAGAAGAAGAAAAAATGCTGTGTGCGAAAATTTCTTCTTCTTTCAGACAGCACTAAATGAAGTTGCTTCTAAGGTTATGACATGTTAAGTTTGTCACTTATTATTGGGGGTGTGGGCTGAGAAGGCAGGAATGCACCCAACAGAACGTGTTCTGCAAACAGGTCCTCATTGAATGCCCCGACAAACTCAACAGTTTCGTTTATTACTATTTTTGGCACCCCTATTACGTTATATTTTTGGGCTAAATCGGGGAACTCACTGGTTTCTATGACATCAGCTTTTATCATGTCGCTTTCTATGGCTAACTTATGGGCTACCGCAGCTGCGGTTGGGCAATGTGGACACGTTAGGGTGACGAAAACTTGGATGTGAACAGGTGATTTGACGTCAGCTATAATTTGCTTGGTTTTATCCGACAGGTCGGTTTTACCCTTTGAAACGTTAATTACCGCTTCAATCAACGTCTGCAGCTCATATCCATATGGAATCCCGTAGATTCTAACGCCGTAATCTTTCTTGCCAATTATTGCGAGTGCAGGAATCTTATCTATGCCGTACTCTTTGACTTTGGAACCGTCAGCCATAAAATCGTAAACTTCAGTAGTGATTTTGTCGCTGAGAGTGGCAAGTTCCTGGGCGAGTTTTCTTGTATCTGAGCAGTATCGGCATTCAATCTCTTGAGTAAACATAATGATTTTTACTGGGTCTACCAGTTTTTCCTTAAAATCGTTTTTTAAGAGTACTTTTTTGTCATCTGGAAGTAGACTCAAACTTTTTCCTCCATAAGGATGCCTGCCAAAGGCAACTACATTTAAACTCTGTTGTTTCCAGCATATAACTATGCAGTTGCCGCGAATAAAAAACGAAACTCATATAAGAGTTTCAACGAAATTTTCTGTATTAAACTTTGGTTAGAATCGGGCTTTTGGAGGATAAAAAATTGGTTAAAATTATACTAAAAGATGGAGTAAACTGGGTTGGCGTCGTCGACTGGAACATACGGGATTTCCACGGCTATATTACAAGTCGGGGAAGCAGCTACAACGCATACCTTATTCAGGATGAAAAAACAGCGTTAGTAGATACAGTGAAGGCAGCATTCTGCAACGAACTCATAGAACATATTGAAGAACACGTCAGCTTTGAAAAAATCGACTAC
Source organism: Candidatus Bathyarchaeota archaeon (assembly GCA_963777155.1). Lineage (GTDB taxonomy): Archaea > Thermoproteota > Bathyarchaeia > Bathyarchaeales > Bathycorpusculaceae > Bathycorpusculum. Next base: position 122,710 of record CAVZPM010000001.1, on the reverse strand, counting down.
ATAGTCGTTAACCATGTAGAAATGGACCACTCCAGCAGTCTCCCAACAATCGCGAAACTGGCAAAAAACGCAAAAATTCTTTCTTCCGCACGTGGTAAAGAAGAACTTATCAAACATTATGGCGCCGAATTTGAAAGGGTAGAAACTGTGAAATCAGGTGACACGTTAAAACTTGGAAAGAAAACCCTAACATTCCTGGAGGCACCAATGCTCCACTGGCCCGACAGCATGTTCACATACCTAATCGAAGACAAAATCCTTATGCCAAACGACGCTTTTGGGCAACATCTTGCAAGTTCAGGACGCTTCGATGACGAAGTTGATCAACAGGTACTGATGGAAGAAGCAGTTACCTATTACGCTAACATCCTTACGCCTTTTGCACCCCTTATTGTTAAGAAGATTGAGGAAGTCGTAGCCATGAAGCTCCCAATTGACATGATTGCGCCAAGTCACGGCATCATCTGGCGAAAAGACCCCATGAAAATCGTAAACGCATACATGGACTGGTGCACGGGTAAAACCACCAAACAAAAAGTGGTCGTTGTCTTCGATACGATGTGGGGTAGCACCGACAAAATGGCCAGAGCCATCGCAGACGGAGTCGCTAGCCAAGGTGTAGAAGTGAAACTGCTAAAGCTCCGTTGCACAGACAACACCGATGTAGTTACTGAAATCGTTGACGCCAAAGTGGTCCTTGTAGGTTCGCCAACACTAAACAACGGTATGTTCCCATCAATGGGCTCATTCCTAACCTACATCGGAGGACTTAAGCCTAAAGGCAAGCTATGGGGCTTTTTCGGCTCGTATGGTTGGGGAGGCGGGGCAGTGCGAGGTATGGTTAAAATGGCTAAGGAAGTAGGCTTCGAAGTCATGGAGCCAGGTGTCGAATTTAAGTGGGTTCCTACCGCAGAAGAGTTGAAAAAATGCTTTGAGTTTGGGCAACAAATAGCCCAAAAAATCAAAGGCTAATCTTCCCTAATTTATTTTCATGAATTTTTCTTTTAGCGTCGCGCAGATTGGGCACATGTCGGGCATGTTGTCTTCAAAGGTGTTGCCACACACAGGGCACACATACATGTCTGCTTTAGGAAGGTCTTTTTTGTTTTTTAAGGAGTCGATTGCTTTTTGGTAGAGTTTTGCGTGGATTTGTTCCACTTTGTTAGCGTAGTCAAAGCTCAATAATGCGGGTTTGTTGCCTTCTTTTTTGGCTTCTGCCATGAAGTCAGGGTACATCTGCTTGAATTCGTAGGTTTCGCCAGAAACAGCGGTGCCCAGGTTGTCAAGGGTTGATTTTACCTGGCCCATAACACGCAGATGGTTGTGCGCATGGACGGTTTCTGCTTCCGCTGCAGCACGGAAGAGTTTAGCGATTTGAGGCAAGCTTTCTTCATCGGCCTTCTTGGCAAACGCCAGATACATGCGGTTGGCTTGCGATTCACCTGCGAAGGCAGCTTTTAGGTTTTCATCAGTTTTAACCATAAAATTCACTGGAAAATAGTAGAGTAACAAGCAGGTAATAAGCTATACCATGTACCCAAATGCTTCAAGGCAAAGTATATTAGTTGTTTTCTGCTTTGGAAATGTTTGATTTTGGTGAAATTTTATGGAAAAAATAAAATCTTTTACTCTACCCAAATTGCCCTATGATTACAATGCACTTGCGCCACACATTTCTGAGGAACAACTGAAACTCCACCATGACAAACACCATCAAGCCTATGTGAACGGCGCCAACGCTATCTTTGAAAAAATTGACAAGGCGCATCAGGAGAATACACCCCTTGACATAAAAGCGCTTGCAAAAGAGTTATCCTTTCACATCGGTGGTCACATGTTACACACAACTTTCTGGGAGAACATGGCACCCGCAGGCAAAGGCGGCGGAGGACAACCTGGAGGAGCAGTTGCAGATATGATTAACATGGGTTTTGGAAGTTTTGAGCATTTTAAAAAGCAGTTCACGTTGGCGGCCACAAGCACTGAGGGTTCAGGTTGGGCAGTACTTGCCGCCCATCCATGTATTGGAAGACCGCTTATCATGCAGATTGAAAAACACAACGTTAACGTTTTTCCTAACTTCCAAATCTTGATGGCGCTCGATGTCTGGGAACACGCCTACTACTTAGACTACAAAAACGACCGCGCCAAGTTTGTTGAAGCTTTTTGGAACTTGGTCAACTGGGACAGAGTCAACAAGAATCTTAGCCTGGTAAAGTAAGCATTGCTTACCCTTTTTTTCTTTAGGCAGGCAATTCATTTTTTAGTTTTTTTACGAAATCAGTAGACTCTGTGGTTATTCCTTTTTGAAGATAGATAGATATTGCTGAAATTCTCTTGGCAGGGTCGTTTCTCATGTTGATAGAGTAAACATAAATTAGCTTAATGCCGACAGGGTCTTTGGATATTTGTCCTAAAGTCAACCTAAGGGCAAGAGAGACCGCTTCGTTTATGGATCCACCCGCCGCGATCAGTTTTATCTCATCAAACCTTGCCAGCGCCATGAGGCTTCGGGTTACAAGTTTCTCCATGGGAATTTCGTGACCGACACTTACCGTTCTGTCCCCGATGTTATCCATTACCTTCTCTTCTTCGGCGACCAATTTCTCGAAATCGGCCGACTCATGCTGGGCAAGGTGAGCAAAAATCGCTGCTGTCTTTCCCAGATGTTTGTCTTCGAGGTAGTTGAAGCCTATTTGGTTGATGTAGATTTTAGCGATTTCACATGACAAATTTATGGCAGAACAGACAAGAAACATGGCATCGCCAGCTCCTACAACGTCAACAACACCATCATCCATTATGCCTGAAATAATCTCCTCAGTAACATCACTTATCTTCAGCGAAACGTTAGCTGGCCCAATAACTATAATCTTACCGATTGACACCCCACTCATATGTAAAGCACTTAGCAGTTAATTGCATGTGTGCCAATATAACACTTTTATCAAAACAAGAAAGAGATTGCCCACTATGGGGGCGGAGTAATTTTTATCGCAGCAGCCGGACACTGCATCTCGCATGCCAAGCATTGTATGCAATCTTTTTCTCGCACTGGGTCAGATTTTCGGTTGGATAGCGGGTGTCCAAGCGAATCAGCCCACTCGTAGAGCGAAACTGGGCAAACGTCGATGCATACGCCGTCTCCAAGGCAACTATCCCAGTCTACAGCGCTGGTTGTTCCATGAATTCCAAGTATCTCGGGGGCTTCAACGGGACCCCATACTTTGTGTCCGTTATGTTCATTTACAACTTGTCGTTTGGTTTGAAAATCAGGGTCTATTGGCAAAAAATTCACCTAATAAAGTCAAGAAAACAAAGGATATTAGGCTTTCTGCTTTTCTGGTTCCGTAAAGCATTTTGGTTTGTAGGAGTTAATGGTTGTGGGTTTGTATGAGTCAATATTTCATGCCTGCTGGAATGAGGTACGCAACTCTTGAAGAGCGAAAAGAGTTCTACACCCAAGAAGTCGACCTTCAAAAGGTAACAGGGTGGTTCAAAGGTGGACTTATCAACACCAAATTTGCAGTAATCATAGGCAGGCACACTAAGATTTTCCCAGAAAAATATAAGCAAGACGCTTCAACAACCATAATAGTTGATGAATACAAGACCTTGGAAGATGCCCGTAAGCAAATCGTAGAGTTCTTACCGGAAGCTGTCTACTACGACCGAAACGTCTACGATACAAAAGACAACAAGATTGGTCAGGAACTCGCCTTTGACCTTGACCCAGAAAACATAACCTGCCCTATCCATGGCAGTTTGGCGGATAAGATGAAGCGAAAGCAAGGATTGAGCTTCTGCGAAATAGAGTTCGATATGGTTAAGAATGAAGCAATTGGACTCTACGAGTTTCTCGCTGAACGTTTTTCAGATTTGATAATTGTCTATTCTGGTAGAGGTTTTCACCTACACGTTTTAGACCCAGAAGCGTACAAGCTTAGCACCAATGAGCGACTCAACCATGCCCAACAAGCTAAACAGGCTGGCTTTCATATCGACGACTGGGTAACCTCTGGTGAGTTTCGCTTAATCAGGTTGCCCTACAGCCTAAATGGGTTGGTCTCAAGAATCGTTTGGCCACTAAAAAAAGATGAACTAGAAAGCTTCGACGCCATTCACGACAAACGGTGCTTGCCAAAGTTTTTAGGCAAAGAAGTTACTTTTTGACTTCTTTGGCTTTCTTCTCTTTTTTGCTGTAATAAGCGGTTTTTTTCTTTTGCTCTTCTGCAGTCTTTGGTTTTTTAGCCATTAAAAATCCTCAATAAAACAGTTATCTGTAACCTGAATAAAAGATTTTCCAGTAGGAATATTTACCGTTGAAAGGTTTATTTGCGTTCTATTCTTCGTTTATTGGTGTTGAGGCTGGTTTATGGAGCAGTTTGATGTAATTGTTGTCGGTTCAGGTTCTGGAATGCTGGTTGCTTCGGTTGCCGTCGAGCAGGGCTTTAAGGTGGCGCTAGTTGAGCAGGGGAAAATGGGAGGCACCTGCATTAACGTGGGTTGTGTTCCCTCGAAGATGCTGATTTACCCCGCCGACATCCTTGCCACCATCCAAACTGCTGACCAGTTAGGTATCCATACCACTGTGAACTCGGTTGACTTTAATAATATCATGACACGGATGCATACGCTAATTAACCATGACTCTGGGCATCAAGCTTTAGCTGTTAAAGCCACTCCCAATCTAATATGGTTCCAAGAAAAAGGTGAATTCATCAGTGACTACACAATGCAGGTGGGCACTCACACGATTACAGCCAAAATCATATTCATCGTCTCAGGAACAAATACCGCAATTCCACCAGTCAAGAACATAGAAAACATAGGTTATTTGACAAGCGACACTGTGCTAGAACTATCTGCCCCACCCAAGAGCATGTTAATCGTTGGAGGAGGCTATATTGGGATGGAATATGGACACTTCTTCTCAGCAATCGGTACAAAAACCGCTATAATCCAACGCCCCCTCTGGGTGGTGCCTGAGGAAGATCCTGAAGTCTCTAATTTACTTAAGACGGAGATGGAGAAGCGTATGGAAATCTTCACGGGATACGAAGCGCTTGAAGCGAGACAGGAAAACGACATGAAAGTACTTGTTGTCAGGAATCGACAAGACGGCAGTGTTAAGGAGATCTCGGCTGAAGCCATAATGGTTGCTACGGGTAGAGTATCCAACGCATTATCGCTTAAGCTTGAAAAGACAGGAGTAAAACTCGACGAACACGGCTTCATAGAAGTCAACGATTATCTTGAGACTAACAAGAAGGGTATTTTTGCTTTCGGGGATGCGATAGGTAAAAAAATGTTCAAGCATGTCGCCAACTATGAAGCAGGCATAGCCTGGCATAACGCTATCCATGACCACAAAGTAAAGGTGAACTTGGTCAGTCGCTCCACACGCAGTTTTTACTCATCCTCAAATTGCGTCCGTGGGCTTAAAGGAGGAAGAAGCTAAACAGCAAAAACTCAAGATTTTAGTCGGCAGAGCATTCTATAAAGACACAGCTATGGGGGCAGCCTTGGGGTTTCCCGAGGGGTTTGTAAAAGTCATAGTTGAGCAAGAAACAGGCAAAATCCTTGGTGCCCACATAATTGGTCCCGAAGCGTCAGTGCTCATCCAAGAAATCGTCAATGCGATGGTTATCGGAAAAGGTGACTTTAGCCCCATCGCCCAGGGCATGCACATTCATCCTGCATTAAACGAAGTTGTTCAGAACGCTTTCAGCGACCTCCAACCAGCATAATGTCGATTTAGACGATCTAAACAGTTATATGCGGCTTAATCAGAGTTTTAGATGGTAGAATTACTATGCAGTTCTCCAAAGTTTCTGGACAAAAAAATAACCATAAAGTCACCATCTATGCTTTAAGCACTTGTGTTTGGTGCAAAATGACAAAGCAATACCTAAAAGACAACAATGTCGAATACGAATTTGTCGATGTTGACTTGCTCGATGACAAGGATAAAAACAAAGCTCATGATGCTATCACCAGCAAGGGTGGGGTGTTAAGCTACCCGACCACAATCGTTGACGATAAAACCGTAATTACAGGTTTCCGAAAGGACCTGCTTAAAGAGGCACTTAGCCTTTGATCACGCTTGAGCAGACTAGAAAAAGAACCGAAGCTGACGCTAAAACATACGGTTATTACCTAACGCCCCAACCTGACCTGTTGCAGATGTTTCTTGAAGGTTTAAAAACAAACGAGGACCGATACGGATACCCCTCATGCCCCTGCAGATTGGCAACAGGCAACATCGAAGTTGACCGAGATATTATTTGCCCCTGCGACTACCGTGACCCAGACGTTGCTGAATTCGGCTCATGCTACTGCCGGCTCTATGTCAACAAAGCGGTCTTTGAAAGCCAGAACTTGCCAGAAGTGCCCGAACGCCGACCAGAAGAGAAAATGGCACGCGCATATGGAACATCTATCTCTGAGGGGAAAACAGCCTCGCAAACGTTAGGAGCACCTGAAAAACCCCCAATGCAGCTCCAAGCCAAGCCGGAAGTAAAAAAGAAGTTATGGTACTGCAAGCAATGTGGATACGTGGTATATCGTGAGGATCCACCCTATGTTTGCCCAATATGTAAAGCCAAAAGAGATTTTTTTGCAGAAATAGAAACTATAGTGGAATTCAAAGGTTAAAATTAATTACTTTTGAATTTCTATTTCAATTTTCTGCCAATTCTCCTTTATTCCTTTTAGTGAAGATACTGCCCCAGTTATTGTTCCATTCATAATTTTTTCGACGAATTCATTTAGAGGAATGTCTTTTCCATCAACTTTTAATTTTAAACTCAACTTGATTCACCTTAGTAGGTTGAATAAGATTGTTGAAGGGTAAAAAGTTTTTTTGAGAAGACCATTTATAGATACATTAAAAGATTATTCGGACTATTTCAGATAAGAAAAATAATTAAATGAGGGAATTTTTGGATTTGCTTGGGTAATTAGATAAATTCCAAGCAAGTTGATTCCCAACGGTACAGTTAAGCCTTCGCATTTGTAGGTTTAACAGTAACCCTCAACTTGGTTAGATTTTCTTTAATCTCGGCTTTAACACCCATTGCCGCAAAGTATTCTTCAAGGAAGACTCTAATGAAATCTTTTGAAATCTCCGAAACCAACACCAGTGTATAGTCGTTGGGAGCGTTTTTTGTTAACCGATAAAAGTTGCAGATTTCAAGCCTAGATAACATTTCTTCCGGTGAATGCACCTTAGTTCTTAGCTGTTCCCAGTGGGCTCGTGCAACATCCTTATGTTCTGTCCAGAACTTTTCTTTCTCAGGTGAGGAAGCAATGAGGCGAAGAAACATGAGCCAGTGATCAACATCAAGGATTATGTGTTCGCCTGTAAGCAGCATGTCGAGGTATGCGTGGATTTTTTTCTTAGTGGCTGGATCTTCAAGAGCTTTGTTTTCACTGTAGAATTTTAGGGCTCGACGCATTATTTCGCTCTGGGAGACTTGGGAGTCTGTGCTTATCTTTTCCAGTAAGTCGGCTGTATTTTTATCGAAGGCAACGGTTATTCGTGTTGGATTTACCATGCTTTCACTCGACACTTATGTGACACATTTTCAATTTATTGAAAACCATATAAACATTATGCAGAGACATTAAGTTTTTAATTTGCATATTTACACCCAATTGGAAAATCATTACACAAATGTTCAGTATATAAAACATCGACCAAACATGTTCAAAACTTTTTTATCCAAAGCTAAACATTATCAATCATCGAGTTTCTTGGAGAATGACAACTTGAAAACTCCCCAAATATACTTAGATCCCAAGACAAGGACAGAGAAAATCATCGAACTCCTCGAAAAACAATACCCAAACGCTAAAACCGCCTTAAACTACACCAATCCACTCGAAATCCTTGTCGCAACCATGCTCTCCGCACAAACAACAGATGTACAAGTCAACATAGTAACACAAAAACTTTTCAAAAAGTATCACACTCCTCAAGACTATGCCAACACAGACTTGAAAGAGTTGGAACAAGACATTCACTCAACAGGCTTCTATCATAACAAAGCGAGAAACCTCCAAAACTGTTGCCTCCTTCTCATTGAGAAATTTCACTCTCAGGTACCTAATACGATGGAGAAGTTGCTTGAGCTTCCAGGTGTCGCACGCAAAACCGCTAACATCGTTTTATACAATGCTTATGGGATAACTGCTGGCATCGCTGTTGATACTCACGTAACTAGACTCTCACAAAGACTGGGTTTAACGGAACAAAAAGAACAGAACAAGATTGAACAAAACCTGATGCAGATTACACCCAAAGAAAAATGGATGCCTTTCACTGACCTGCTGATTTTCCATGGCCGACAAATCTGCATGGCAAAGAAACCAAAATGTGAAATGTGCATCTTAAACAAGATTTGTCCTTCTGCCTTCACTTTCGGGTGAGCATCAACCATTTATACAAACCTTAACTTCTTTTTTTATTAATAAGGACTGATTTTATGACTTAACAAATCAAAGTTGGAGACAAGACACCGGATTTTAGCCTGCCCGATACAGATCTGAAACCCAGAAGCCTCAGTGAGTTTTTAGGGAAAAAAGTCGTTTTAGCATTTTTTGTAGGCGCTTTCACCTCAACATGCACTAAAGAAGTATGTGAGTTTCGTGATTCCATGGCTCGGTTAGTCGACTTAAATGCCCAAGTCATCGGTATAAGCGTTAATGACCCTTTCTCGAACAAAGCGTTTGCAGAAAAAAGCCGTCTCCCATTCCCTGCATTGAGCGATTACCTGCGTGAAGTCATTAAGCAGTGGTATTTGGAACTACCTGATTTTGCAGGGCTTAAAGGATACACAGCGGCTAAGCGATCAATCTTTATCATCGATCAGCAAGGCGTAGTACGATACATTTGGATATCACAGGGTCCATCAATCGAACCAAAATATGATGAAATACTAAAAACCTTGGAACAAATTCTATAACAGATATCTTCTTTCTCCTCTGAATTGGTGCAAAAAGTTATTAGCTTAGCGGAAGGACAATTTATTGTTTCAGACGGGTGGATTTATTAAGTGGCCTTTGAAATCCAAGAGTTACCCGACGTTATTCGAGTCATTGTCCTATTAAACCTCAGCAAAGGCGCCAAAATAAAAAAAACAACACTGAAAAACCGAATTGACCATGTCTGCATCAACTTTACATGCATCGAAATGAATGAACTGGATAAAGCATTAAAAGAAATGTCAATGGAAGGGCTCATCGTCGAAAAAGACGAGGCATTGCAGTTAACTGCTCAAGGACAAAAACTGGGCAAAGAATGGGAAAGTCTCCTGTTAAAAAAAGAGCCCATCATGGAAGTCGTTGCTGGATTGGTCGATGGCTCAGTAACAAGCCTGGTCGTTATCCTATCCGCCTTCATAGCCACACTCACATCAACATCAAGCTTCCTAAACAACATGAATGCAGTCATCTTCGCCGCCTTTCTAACACTGAGCGCAGTTGCCATCACTAACTTCTCAAGCTTCCTCCTCGGTGGCATAACAGAAGACCTCTCAGACATCATGACGCTTCAAACGCTCATGAACTACAGCTTAAGCGATATACCAGACAAAAAAGAACGTGACAAATCACTGCTTTTGGTGCAAAAACTCTTCACCTTGCTGGGCAAACAAATCCACAGATCTAATCTCTACGCTGCGATTATCTGTGGTACTACAACTTTCATTGCAGGGATAATTCCCATAGCAGCCTATATCTTATTGCCCTCGCCCTTTAACATAATCGTTTCACTGATCCTAGTTAGCTTAATAGTAGGTATCTTTTTGGTGCGTTACCGATCAAAGAAAACACGCGTCAACTGGAAAATAACATTACTGGAAACATTTGCAATCGTAGTTATCGCAACAGTTGCTTCACTGCTGTTAGGTGCCGCATAACGCATTTACGTTAACTTGCGATGCTCAACCATCAAGCACTTATTCATAACCACAATTAACCCAGCCTTTCTTGCCGCTTCAGCCGCTTGCTCATTTATTATGCCTGATTGCATCCAAACCACAAATGGTCTGTCAAACTTGGCTTTGATTTGGATGACTTGATCAACAATGGGTGGCATATCTGTTGGTTTTCTAAAGATGTCAACGATGTCTATGGTTTTCTGGAGTCCCTCCGGTATGCTGAGTAGGTTCTTGTAGCTTTTCTCACCCAAAATCTCCGAGGCAAGAGGATTTACAGGTATGATGCGGTAACCATGATGTTTAAGGTAAAGACCTACTTTGAAGCTGTGCTTTTGTGGATCTGGGGATAATCCGATTATTGCTATAGTTTTTGTTTTTTTAAGTATGTCAATTATACCATTTTGGGTCAAAACGAAATCTTCTCTCTCAGAGGTAAAAACAATGTTTTTAATAAGTTTTAATTGGGGTTTACTCCCTGCAGAACAAGCATTTTTCTGCCCAGTCAAGGGGCATTTCTTTTTGGCAGTGTGCGCACATTAAACCTTTTTCCCGTATGGTTTGACATGTTTGGCAGAAGAGTTTTAAGAATTCTGTTTTGTTGTCGGGTCGTTCTATGAGGTGTGTGACCATTTGGTCTATAAGAGCTATTACTTCAGTTGTTCCCTCGATTTCGAGAAGGTTGCCTCTTTCACGTCCAACATACCTGCTAACAGCGGACTGTGATAACCCCAAGATGTCGGCGGTTTGTTTTTCGTTTAAGCCATGTTTTTCCACAATAGATCTTGCCATTACCGCCTTTACTGCGGGAAGAACAGTTTTTACTCCGACTTCGCATGGTAGTATCAAATTATGCACCAATTAGGGTATTTCTGGGGAAAATGTATTTAAATATGCCGATTGTCATAATTTATGACGCGTGTCAAGACAGGTAGCAACAAAGCCGCAATTTTGCACAAACACACGACCCTTCACCTGTCCAACATACGCCACAAAGGAGAACAAACAAATGGGTAACGTCCTACAAACCAACCGAACGGGCGAAAACCGCGACTTGACATCAATGTTAAAAACACTAGATGCGGAATGCAGAAACTGCGCACCAACTTCGCCTCTAGAATGCATTACACGTTGCCAAGTCTACAAACTCAAAAACGAACTCCGAAAACTCCGAGAAACTATGGACAACCCCAACTACATAAAAGAATTATTCAACGTATTAAAGAACGAAACACGTCTCCACATCTTAAAAGCAATAGTTAACGGTAGATACTCAGTCAGCCAGCTTCAACAAGAACTTAAAAAAAATGGTTATTCCCACAGCCAAGACACCATAAACGAGGAATACCTCCAACCTTTAATGGCAGTTGGACTAGCAACCGAGTCACGAGATGAATACTATGCCACCACATTCGGCGGACGCCTAACAAACCTGCTTGGCGACTTCCCTGAATTTGCAGAAGTGCTCCCCGCACACTCCGAATGCTACGAGGAAACCCTCCTACGCGAGTTACTTTCCGGTCCCAAAACCTTTGACCAAATAGAAACCTTGATTTCCTCAAAGATATCCTCAAGAATTCTAAAACGACTGCGCTCAGTTGGTTTAATAGAAACCCCTGAAGAGCGCGATTACATATTCTTCTTTAAATCCAAACGTGACCCAGACAAAGAAACCTTTGCGGAAACGGAACGTAAAGTCTACGATGCACTGCCCACTGAAGGAATTTCTGCTGGGAAACTTGCCAAAGAAACAGGGCTTTCCATGCGAAGAACCTACAAGTATCTCAGGGGATTGAAAGGCAAAAAACTTGTCTTCATAAGAAGAACCCCCAAAGCCTACGGTTTAACCAGCAAAGGCGAAATGTTAGCCACAGTGCTAACGGAGCTCCAGCAGATAGTTGACGACACCTGGTGCTCTTCACAGCAAGTCATAAGCAGCAACGACAACGCTTAGCCTAAACTCCGATTTTTCGTTTAGCCGCCGCCAGGTGCGCCGTGGAACGGAACGTTTTCCCAGAGCATCTTCCACCAGTCAGCTTCCGTGATGGTTTCGCCCTGAACAATTATTTCTAGAAGCATCTTTAGCATGGCGTGATGTCGGATTTCATCGTTTAGTATGGCTTTCAGCAAAAACACAACCTTTTCGTTTTCGATGGAGGGAATCATCGTATTAAGTACCCGTATCAGTTTTGCCTCAATCTCGATGTGCTTTTTGACAAGCTCGCGTTGCACATCTAGCTCCCCCTGGTTTAAGGCAGTAGAAGACTGGGTAAGCAATGTAATAGCTGCAGTGTAGAGTTCAGCGTGCTTGACAGAATCCAATGATACACCCTTCAAAACCCCCTTAACTGCAGGATTCTTCATGTCAACAATTGCTTTCTCAAGGGAAGAAACAATTTCGTTTTCAACTGTAACTTGGTTCTTCAAAAAGTCAAGAAGATTATCCTTCTTTTTTTCCATAAACTTTTCTCCTATCGCTAAGTGTTAAGCCCGATTCATCAAGCTTTCGGAAACCTTCGCTCCAAGAGCCCTGCAGGCGTTTAACATGCTTTGATCTGGCAGGTACTTTGCAAGAAAGGGTGATTCAGCTATCTCCATTTCGAACTTGTACTTCATAATCTCCAACAGAAGCTTTGGTGCTTCACCGCTCCAACCATAGGAGCCAAATACGGCGCCTATCTTGCCTTTCAAACTTATTCCTTTTACAGCTGCTTCCTCAAAAAGATTCTTGAAATCAACGGGCATATCATGGTGGTAGGTTGGTGATCCGACAATAATGGCATCATAGGAACCCAAACTTTCCGCATCCACATGATAACTAAGTTCCACCTCAACATCGCTACCGCTTTTTGCACCTTCAGCCACAGCATTAGCCATTTTTTCAGTATTTCCAGTTCGACTATAATAGAGAACAAGAATCTTTTTCATAAATAAAAAATAAACAAGAAGTTATTTCAACATTTCCTATTCTTTGGGGGCTAAAACCGGAAAAAAGATAGAGCCAACCTCGTCCCTTCTTTCTTCCAAAAAGTCACCTCTTCCTACAGACAAAATCTTGAAAAAATGAAAAAAGTTCTTCGCTGGAACATGAGCCTATTCTACCTCATGCGCTCTACCGGCTTGGATTAGTCGTCGAACTCTCTGTCCACCTCTATGACCAGCTTCTTCGAGGCTCGTCTTGCCTTCTGCTTCTGCTGAGCCTTCGTGCTGTTTGGCTCGTTCGGAACCACCTTTGCTTCCAATCTCACTATAGAATTCAGGGCCTCTTTCATGAGAGACTTTTTCGCCTCCTTTGCGGCCAATTTCTTCATAGAATTCGCGTCCGTGTGTTGAAGCTGTTTTTTCTCCTCCTTTCCTGCCTGCTTCAGCGACGGTCATTTTACCCTTCCTTTCTTCAGTTCGCATACTCAAAATTTCACCTCCTACGAAACTATCGAAAAGTTGACAAGTATAGAGCCGAACAACCGCTCATAAAGCTATGTTGTAGTGGCATAACAGTAACATGCCAACTAACTCTTGAAAAATCTAGTCAATAAATTAATTATACATGAACCAGCTTTGTGAAATGATTTCTGAAGTTAACTGACCACAATAAATTAATTTAGATCCCAGCACATCAACTAGCTAATCCTCTGGGTGCATTCAATGAAAGTTCTTCTAATCAATCCGCCGCAGACGTTTTATCCAGGTTCTGAGCAACCCGCAGGCAACTTGCCTATTGGTTTAATGTACATAGCTGCGGTGCTCAAGAAATCAGGTTACCCAGTGGAGATTTTAGACGCCTTCATGGGGGCTGGCTCTGTTTTTCAAGAGGATAGTGAAACCATAAACGTCGGCTTGCCCGCTGAGTTGATGAAACAGGAAATAGAAAAACGCCGCCCCGACATCGTCGGTATCGCGGGACCCTTCACTAGCCAAATCGGCAACGCGCTTAAAATCAGCAACCTGACCAAACAAGTAAACCCAAAAATCCTAACAATAGTGGGCGGTCCACACGTCACGTTGGTTCCTAAAGAGTTCCTTAAAGAAGCCAGAGACGTGGATATAGCGGTTACGGGTGAAGGCGAATACGCCATGCTGGAAGTCACCCAAGCCTTTGAAGGCAAAAAGAACCTCAGTGAAGTTTTAGGTATCGCTTACCGCCAAAAAAGCGAAATTATTTTGAATAAATCAAGACCGTTTATCGATAACTTGGATCAGTTACCTTACCCCGCTTACGACTTAGTGGATATGGAGCGCTATCTAAACCCGCCTGAAGGCGTCGGTTATCGTAGTTTCCAAGACCGAGCCATATCCATGATTACCAGCCGAGGCTGCCCCTTTAACTGCTGCTTCTGCGCCGTGCATCTCCACATGGGGCAACGTTTCAGGGCACATTCAGCCCAATACGTCTTGGACCACATTCAATTTGTGGTTGACAAGTTTAAGGTTAAGAACATCTTTTTTGAAGACGACAACCTAACCTTAGACCTCAAAAGATTCGAAGCCATCTGCGATGGAATAATCGAGCGAAAAATCAAAATTGGCTGGGAAACCCCCAACGGCGTCCGCGCAGACTGCCTAAACTTGGAACTGCTAAAGAAGATGAAACAGTCAGGAGCCAACAGCATCTTTGTGGGTGTAGAATCAGGCGACCAAAATGTCCTCGACACCGTGATCTGCAAGAGCCTGGACTTAAAGCGTGTAGTTCAATTCGCAAAAGACGCCAAACAAATAGGGCTGAAAACAGGAGCCTTCTACATAATCGGTTTCCCAGGCGAAACAAAAGAGAACATGCTACGAACAGTGGATTTTGCGCTTGAGCTGAAACGGAAATATGACGTTGGAATGCATTTGTTCATGGCCACACCCTCTTATGGAACAAGGCTTTATGAGGACTGCAAAGCCAAAGGCTACATCCGACAAGACCTTACTTGGAATGCATTTGCTGAGGCAAGGCAACCAAAAGGCATGCCGCTTATCACAACTAACGAGTTCACACCCGTACAAGTAAAAGAAATAGCGGCAAAGGCTCTAGCTGAATACAAGAAGCTATCACTATTGGGGCACATCAAGCATCCTGGAAAAGCACTCAAAACGGCGTTTAGCCAGCCGCAACTCATCCTAAAATACATAAAGAGCCTATTTTGACAAAAGGGTGGCGGGCCCGCTGGGATTTGAACCCAGGATTCTCGGCTCCGGAGGCCGATGCCTTAATCCGTGCTAGACTACGAGCCCACAACGCCAAACAAACATGACTTATCGATTTAAAGATAACTTATTCCTGAATTAACTCTTGGTCTATCCACCAAGCCTTCTTCTTACCAGAACGCTCGCCACCATAATATTCGATTATTGATTTTCCAGTTTGTTTTTTACTTTTTTTCTGGATTTTCTGCAGCCGATTCAAGATGAGCCAGCGGTTGGTCTTAACGTATTCTGCAAGTTCGGGTGTCGTTGCTGACTTGTAATGCATCAGGTACTCCATGATTTTATGGTCCACCTCATCGAGGCAGAAGGTATGGGGGTCGATTTTTCCATGTTGAAAAGTGAGGATTTCTAGGTCGGCAAGGTATTTGCGGATTTGACCAAATTCCTGCTCGACTCTTCCCATTCGCTCTTGCAGCGCCAATAGGATATCGGGTTTGGGTGTTTTCTGGAGTTTCTCAGAAATGGCTTCTCGGATAAATGTGCTTCTGTCTCCTTCGGGGATACGCAGCGCCATTTCCTGGTAGACTTCTTCAGGAAGTTTCACAGTGACAGTTCGTGTTTCGCTCATCCAGATACCTCTGCACCACTTATGGAGGGTTTAGATATTTCATGATTTCTATATGAACAAATCAGCGCGCAAATCTTAATGCCGAATTGCATGTTTATTCATGACGAGAGGTTTGGGAGCCGTTAAATGTAACGGCTGTGGCAATAACGCTTTATTAGAGAGACATACAAAATACAAGCACGGTGACTTAAGTGATAGACTGGTCGCAGAAAGAGCTGTTAATTTTAGCATTTGACCATCGAGCGTCTTTCCTGGAAAAAATGTTCGGCATTAAAGGTCGTCAACCAACCCCTGAAGAAAAGCGGCAAATCGAAGACTACAAGAAAATAATTTTTGAAGGCTTCCGACTAGCCACAAAGAAAAAAGTTCCCAAAGACATAGCTGGCCTACTGGTAGATGAAGAGTTCGGCGCTGGTGTCCTGCGTGAAGCAAGAAAAGACGGATTAATGTTCGCGATGCCCGTGGAGAAGTCAGGTCAAGACGAATTTGACTTCGATTATGGAGAAAATTTTGCTAAACACATTGAGGAATTCGACCCTACCTTCGTAAAAGTGCTGGTTAGGTACAACCCTGAAGGTGACGCAGTCATGAACAAGAGACAACTGCAGCGCCTAAAGAAACTCAGCGAGTATTTAACACAGAAAAAACGAACGTTCCTCTTCGAACTAATTGTTCCCTCAACAGCAGCCCAGCTTGCAAAACTTGGCGGGTCAAAAGAAAAATACGACCAAGAACTGCGCCCCAAATTGATGGTTGATTCCATAAAAGAGATTCAGGATGCATGCGTCGAACCAACGATTTGGAAGCTGGAGGGCGTGGACAAACCGGAAGCCGCCAAAGCTGTGGTTAAACAGGCCCAGAGCGGCGGCAGAAAAGTAGGTGTCATCACCTTGGGACGCGGCGAATCCAAGGAGAAAGTTCAGGAGTGGCTTAAAGTGGGAGCAAAAATCCCAGGCATCATCGGGTTTGCAGTTGGCAGAACAATCTTCTGGGAACCATTGGCAGACCACAAAGCAGGGAAAACAACCAGAAAAGAAGCAGTAGAAAAAGTCTCCCAAAACTACCAAGAGTTCACCGAGCTCTGGCTGAACGAATGCAAAGGCAAAAAGGAGATAAAGAAATGACCTCACTGAGATCGCTTTCGCCATCGTTGACAAGAATCACCACAGCCGGAGCACTGGGCGCTGCCCTACACATAGGGAAAGGAGATCCGGACAAAGTAGACCAAACTGCCCTCGACTTTTCAAGAGCAGTCTTAAGCCAAACCGAAGTTGATGGAGAAGTTATTTGCTGCGAAGGTCCAAAAGACAACGCCCCAGCCTTCAGCTTCATGGAAAAAGTCGGCACAGGAAATGGACCCAAAGTAGAATTCATAATTGACCAAGTAGATGGCACAACTGCAACATCCAAAGGAAAGAAAGACGCCATCTCAGCATTGTGTTGTGCACCTGCCGGTTGTTTAAAGGTTTTGCCAGACGACGGCTACTACTTCAAAGTTGCAACCGACGGCATATCGAAGGGCAAGATTTCTCTTGATATGTCAGTTGAAGAAATCGTCAAGACAATAGCTAAGTTGAAAAACAGGCCTTTAGCGAACTTCACGGTTATTATGCTTGAACGTGACAGACACAATGAATTGCTTGCAAAACTAAGAAAGATGGGTGTAAGAATCATCCTCATAGCTGACGGCGACATCGGAGGCTCAATCGTCACATGCTTACCTGACTCAGGTGTTGACCTGCTGATCGGTGCAGGAGCGGGAGCGGAGGCAACAATCGCTGCAGTAGCCGTGAAATGCCTAGGTGGAACAATGCTGGTTAAGGTTTGGAAAGATAAAAAAGACGACGCCAAACGCATGGACAGACTAAAAGCGGCAGGCGTTGACATCAACAAAACCTACACCGAAGACGAGTTGGCAAAAGGTAATGAAATGATTTTTGCAGCTTCAGGCGTCACAAAAGGCGAAATGCTTGACGGCGTACGGTTCACATCTGGCGGCGCAATCGTCCAATCGATTTGCACAAGACTGCCCAGCGGGACCTTAGAGTGGTCAACGACCAATTTGAAGTTTAGAGACCACCCAATCTACAAACAAATAACCTAAACGCCCATTTTTTGGGCAAATTTTTCTTAACTAATTAAGGTAATTAAAAAGAATCAAAATAAATCCATTAATGTGTATGGTTGTGAGTGTGGTCTTCTTCCGTTGGGATTGTTTGACCGGATAATTTTACCAATTCAAGGTATCGCTGCTCAACAATATCATGTAGTTGTTTGCGAAGGATTTCTCCAACAGCAATTCTCTTTTTCAGTATTGTGGTTCTTTTAGAGAGTTCCTCGTCGCCCAATCCTTTAAACCAGGCTTCGAAATCGCCTCGTTGTATGTGAAACTCTACTGAGGCTATGTCGGCGCGGTCAAGCTTGTTTGCGAAGTCCCTTAAACTATGAGCGTGGATGCTCAGTGGTTTTCCAAATGTGACGTAGAAATTAAATGCCTTTTCATGTGGCGCATAAGCTAGGATTGCGACGGCTTTTTCTTTAGTTGTTTCCGGTATTCCAAGCGTTCTTTTTCCTTTCTCGGTAATAGCGTATAGTCCCTTCTCCGGCATAGCAATATACCCCATTTTGATGAGCCCTAAAAGGTGCATGTTGACGGGCTGGTACTCTTTTTTGGCTTCTTTGGCGATGTCCATGGCTTTCTGTGGTTTTCCGTTTAGGAGCATGGTTTCTAGTATTTCTTGTTTAATAGGCGATAAACTCATA
Organism: Candidatus Bathyarchaeota archaeon; assembly: GCA_963777155.1. Classification (GTDB taxonomy): domain Archaea; phylum Thermoproteota; class Bathyarchaeia; order Bathyarchaeales; family Bathycorpusculaceae; genus Bathycorpusculum. The sequence goes on along the minus strand of CAVZPM010000001.1, from coordinate 104,248 downwards.
CGCAGACCTTCTTGTAGTGGTAATGTAGAACGATCTAATCAAACTTTTCCTAAACTTTTTGTTTAAGAGAGATGTTTTTGTTTGGTTTCGAGCAGTTATCGTAGATAAGTAAAGCTTTAGTATAAAGATTCATAATGCTAAATGAATAACTGGTGATGAAGAGAAATGAAGATTGCCGTTTTTGTCTACGAGTATCCACCTAAAATAGTAGGTGGACTGGGAACCTACGCAGCTGAAATCACAAGGAAATTCGTTCTAAACGATCATGACGTTACCGTCTTCACAATGAACGACGATGCCGGATCCTTGCCGACCCGAGAGATTTGGCGCGGCATAGAAATCCACCGTCCACTCCACATAGACGTGTCAGATTCATTGCCCGACGTAATCGCGGAAGACATACGGAAGTGGGGTCGGGGTATTCATTTGTTCGGCAAACTGATGGTTTACAATTACCTTTCAGCAGCAAAGTTGGTTAACGAACTCATCAAAAAAGAAGGCATGAAATACGACGTCGTTGTAGCCCACGATTGGCTCTCAGCTATGGGCGGAATCACAGTTAAACGTGAAACTGGTATGCCTTTGGCTTTCCACGTTCACTCCACCGAGAAGGGCAGAACGCTAGGTAATGGTTCGAGTGTAGTTAGCAACATCGAGTTGAGAGCTGGCAAGATGGCTGACATGGTTGTCACAGTCTCATACGCGATGAAAGATGAATTAGTCCAGCTAGGTTTTCCTAAAGAAAAGATCCAGGTCAGCTACAACGGGGTTGACCCACAAAAGTATAAGCCAGAGAACGTTTCAAAGGAAAATATCCAGAAAATCAGGGAAAAATACGGAATCAAAGACGATGAGCTAATGATTCTATTCCTCGGACGCCTCGTCATGGTTAAGGGCGTTGATAAATTAATCATGGCTATGCCCCATATCATCTCCAAAATTCCCAAAGTAAAATTGGTCGTCGTCGGCGTCGGTGACCTACAAGAATACCTCACAAACCTGACCCGAATGACAAAACTGGACGAATACGTCAAATTCTGCTTTGATTTCATTCCAGAAGAGGAACGCATTCAACATTATGCAGCCTGCGACATAGCAGTGTTCCCAAGCTTCTACGAGCCTTTCGGTATAGTCGCGCTTGAAGCCATGAGTATGGAGAAACCCGTTGTGGTCGGCGCCGCCGGAGTCAGTGGGATGCGGGAAATCGTGATTTGCTGCGGTGAAGAACAATGCGGCTTCCACGTAGACCCAAACAACCCCTCAGACATCGCATGGGGAGTCATTAGCGCTCTTGAAAACCCTGAGAGGCGTAAAATACTAGGTAAGAACGGCAGAAAAAGGGTTTTGGCAGAGTTCACGTGGAGCAGAATAGCGGAGAAAACCGTGGAGCTGTATGAGACAATCGTAAAACGGTAAACGCCTTGACGGACGACTTTGATTTAAAGCAGCGAGTCACAAAAGAAGCCGCCACACTCCTTTATTTTGGGGCGGAGAAAGAGTACAAACAAGCTAAAGAGAAAGCAGCCAAAACATTCGGCGTTCATTTCTTGCCCTCTAACCTTGAAGTAGCCCTCGAATTGGATAAGATTGCCGAGGAAAACGAGGGCGCAAAAAGGAGCGAACGCTTGGTCCAGATGCGCACTGAAGCAGTAGAGATAATGCGTCTTCTGGGCGGGTTTTGCCCCGTTTTGATTGGAAGTGTTTGGCGTGGGACGATTAAGCAGGGAAGCGACATTGACATCGCTGTCTACACTGATGACCCCGAAGAAATCCCAATAATCCTCAAAGCTGCAGGCATAAAGGTTCAGAAAACTAAATGGACAACTGTCAATAAGCGTGGAGCAACCTTGGAATCATTTCACATTTACTCTGAAACCATATCTAAACATGGACTTGAAATCGTTGTCCGCAGCCGAGAAGAGGCAGGAAAAAAACGTAAATGCGAAACCTTCGGCGACGAGCTCAAAGGCTTAGGTATCAAAGAGCTCGAAAGAGTACTTGAAACCAACCCAACTCGACAGTTCATCCCTGCATAACTGGTTATTTTTCAAAAAAGAAAATAAATGGGAAAGTTCAGATATTATTTTTGTAAAACTGATGTAGTATGGCAATAGATAAAAAATCCATCAAAAAAATCTTCCCACACCTTTACGAGGAACTTGAAGCAGGAGAAGTCAAAATTCCAATCAACAGTGTACGGAAAAACCCGTTGGAAGCTGAAGAAGCTGCCGCTGGCGAGGAATGTGAAGTCTGTACCCAAGAAGAGTCAGAGTCTTGCCATGAGACATCTGATAAGTTACGCCATTTCAACCCTTCAGCTGTAGATTTTATTCGCCGCTGCGATACAGAAGCGCAAGCAGAGGAAATTATCACTTACTTGGAAAAGAAGGGCGAAATAACCAAAGACAACGCTAAGCAACTACGGTGTCAGCTCGGAAGGGATGGCGTGCGAAGCTTCGGTCCCAAGAAAGAAGAGTACCATTACTTTAAGGAAGGCGGCCTTTACTAATCATCTTTAACTATTCTAGGTCAGAACCTGGTTTGTCCTACAAGGAGCAATGGTTCCTCCTTAGCCGCTGGGTTTGCGCCTGTCGCGCCAGTCTTCTTAGTCGGAAAATTAATAAAGTTAGATTCGCTTGTTACAGTTTTACATGTAAAGGTGAATTGTTATGGCGAATATTAAAGTCGGAATCAATGGTTTTGGAAGAATTGGTAGACTTCTCTACCGAGCAGCCATAGAAAAGAACGCAAAAATCGATTTTGTAGCCATCAACGACTTGGCAGATGCAAAAACTAACGCTCATTTGCTCAAGTACGATTCAGTGCACGGACGTTTTCCAGGCACCGTTGAAGTAAAGGGAAACGACCTGGTTGTCAACGGAAAAGAACTGAAATGCCTCAGCGTTAAAGACCCATTACAACTACCGTGGAAAGACTTGGGAGTTTACTTAGCTGTTGAATCAACAGGCTTATTCACTAGCCGTGAAGGCGCAACGAAACATCTTACCGCAGGAGCAAAAAAAGTCCTCATCTCAGCCCCAGCAGAAAACCCAGATGCAACCTTTGTCTTAGGCATAAACGACGAAACGTACGACCACGAAAAACACAACATCGTCTCAAATGCGAGCTGCACCACAAATGGTTTAGCTCCAATAAGCAAAGTTTTAGCCGACAACTTTGGCTTAGAGAAAGCCTTCATGACAACATGCCACAGCTACACAAACGACCAGAAAATCCAAGACATAGTTCACAAAGACCCAAGACGTGCAAGAGCTGCAGCAATCAACATCATTCCAACCAGCACTGGAGCAGCAAAAGCAATCGGCTTAGTTTTGCCAAATTGCGCTGGAAAAATGAACGGCTATTCTTTGCGTGTCCCAACCCCAGACGTATCCATTATTGACTTGGTTGCAGTTCTAGGCAAAGAAACGACAAAAGCTGAAATCAACGCAGCCATGAAGAAAGCTGCAGAAGGCGAACTTAAAGGCATCTTGCAGTACACTGAAGACCCAATCGTTAGCACCGATGTACTTCACAGCACCTACAGCAGCGTTTTCGATGCAGATTTAACCATGGTGTTAGGTGAGAAGAGCAACTTCGTTAAGATCTTCGCATGGTACGACAACGAATGGGGCTTCAGCAACCGCATGGTTGACTTCATCGAAATGATCGGCAACAAAGCCAACCTCTAAAACAGCAGCAAACAAGCTAAATCTTCCTTTCTTTTCCTTTTTTAAAAACTAACAGAAGTGAACTAACATGGCAAAGTACAAGACATTAGACGATTTTAAAGTAAAAAACAAAGTAGTCCTTGTTAGAGTTGACTTTAACTCAGAAATCGACCCGGCCACCAAGAAGGTCACAAGCGACGTACGCATAAAAGCCCACGCCGAATCAACCCTTAAAGAACTCGCTGAGAAAGGAGCTAAAACCGTTGTCCTCGCGCATCAAGGCAGAAAAGGAGACCCAGACTACACCCCCCTAAAAGAGCACGCAGAAATTCTTGGGAAAATACTCAAATGCCCAGTAAAATACGTTGACGACGTCTTCGGCGACAAAGCCAAAGACGCCATTAAAAACCTCAAAGGTGGCGAAATCCTAGTTTTGGAGAACGTACGTAGTTGGGATAAAGAAACAAAAAGCGCAACGCCCGAGGATGCCAGCAAAACGGAGCTTGTGCAGAATCTTGCGCCGCTCGCAGATTTTTTCGTTAACGACGCTTTTGCCGCAGCGCACCGTGGACACGCCAGCATGGTTGGCTTTACCGCTGTTTTGCCATCTGCCGCTGGACGCATCATGGAACGTGAACTAAAATCCCTTAGCAAGGCATTGGAAAAGCCTGAGAAACCCTGCGTTTACGTTATGGGTGGAGCAAAAGCTGACGATTCGCTTGAAATTAGCAAGTACGTGTTGGGCAACGGTATAGCAGACTATGTATTGGTTGGCGGAGTGACTTCACAGTTGTTTCTTGCAGCGAAGGACGTTGACCTTGGCAAAGGTAACATGGCTTTTCTGGCAAAGAAAGATGTTAACAGGCTTAATTCCAGGCATAAAAGAACTAATAGAGCAGTACGGCGACAAAGTGGTTGTGCCAATCGATGTTGCCATAGAAGTGAATGGTAAACGCAAAGAAATCGGCATAAACAAGTTGCCGACTGAATACTCAATCTTTGACTTGGGCATAAAAACAGTGGAGTGCTACGCGAAAATTATCTCAGGCGCTAAATCCATCGTAGTCAGCGGACCAATGGGAGTCTACGAAAATAAAGAGTTCAACTATGGCACCAAAAAAGTCTTCGAAGCCATAGCAAACAGCAAAGCATTCAGCCTTGCAGGCGGCGGAAACACCATCGCAGCCATCAACGAGTATGGTTTGACCAAAAAAATCGGCTATATCAGCACGGCTGGCGGAGCACTTATTGAGTTTTTAATGGGTAAGAGGCTTCCTGGTGTTGTTGCATTGGAGAATGCTGTTCAAACCAAAAAAATCTAATTTTTTTCCTTTATTTTCTTTTTATCATTTTTCTCTCTTCCGCATCGGTGATTCTTTGCGCTTAAGGCGTATAAAACTATTTGTGAGGGCTAGACCGCTTCAATAAATTGAGGTATCTCGAAGCTCAAGGCCTAGAGGGAAAGAATTTGATTTAAACTCTGGTAGAGTGAAATTAGATCTTCGGTTATGTGATCGGGCTCTTGTTTGCTTTCTTTTAGGTCTTTTAGGGTGTTGAATTGTGAAGAGACAAAGACGGTTTTTAATCCTACTTGTTTGGCGCCTCTGATATCTTCGTTTGGGCTGTCACCGATGTAGACTGTTCCGCTAGCTTGAATCTGCAGTTTGTTTAGGGCATACTCGAATATTTGAGAACTTGGTTTCCGCCAGCCCACTTCCTCAGAAACCACAACCACATTGAAGAACTCACTTAACCCGACCTTTCTAAGGCTTTTGTATATAACAGGCGCATAAGTGAAATTGGAGATTAACGCCACCTTACACTGCTCTCTGGCTTGTTTTACCAATTCTCTTGCGCCTTCTCTTAGCGTAAGGGTATCTATGAAGTCTTGGAAAAAAACGTTCAACGCAGCTTTGACTCGAGCATCCTCAGACTTAACCTCAAAGCCCAAACGACATAGGGTTTCGGCGACCCAAACCGCATTTGTTACTTCCCTTAGCTCTTCATAGCGTATTTTACGGTATTTCTCATGGGACAAGTTGTAAGCATCCAAAAAATTACGCTCAGAAGAGGTAAAGCCTTCAGCAACCAACGCATTGTAAAGTTTTTGCTTTGAAGCTTCCAAAGTGTAATCTCTACAGTTGACTAAGGTTCCGATATAATCGAAGATTACTGCTTTGCAGGACATTTGAGTTTCCCTCTTTGTCCAGCCGCAGCTTTCTTAATTTGATCCATTGTTTTGCCAATTGCAGTTTCTAACAGTTTTTGTGGTCTACCAATTGCAGTTTCAACCGTTGAGTCATAGGGGATTGAGCCTAGATACCTCAGCCCTAACTTTTGCGTTGCCAACTCCACGACGTTTGCTTTGTCCATCTTCATGTTCTCCACGATCCCGACAATGGGCATATTGAGTTCACACAGCAATAATACCTGTTTTTTAACGACTTCAAACGCTAAAAGTGATGGTGTTGTGATGATTAAGAACTCTATACGTTTAACCAGCCGAAGTAAATCTAACACCGCGTCGCCAATCCCAGGAGGCATATCGATAACCAAAAAATCGAGAGTCCCCCACTGGGTGACCGACAACAATTCTATGAGCGCGTTTGAAATGTCAACTCCTCGCAACGGTGCAGGGTTGTCTCCAACATAATAAACCAGTGACATGTATGATAACCCCTCAAAATTAGGCGGAACTATACCCTTCTCTTCTTTTGGTTGCAAATTTGATGGCGTGCCCAAGATAATATGGGTTGATGGACCCGTAAAATCTAAATCAAACAAACCCACCCGACAACCCTCCCTAGCAAGAGAAAGCGCCAATGCAGTTGCCACCATACTTTTTCCGACACCTCCCTTGCCGCTGGAAACAGCCACAATCCGCCCAATATCCGCCAAACGCTCTGTAATTACGCTTGTCCGTGGATCAATCACTTAGATTTTACTCCTTGGATGTTTTCCAGCCAAACGCCGCGCCCACTGACAATTTCGAAGTCAGGACTGCCACATTTTGGACACTTAACGTAAGTATGAGCAACCTCAGGAACGAAATGGATTGCTTCAGCAGCTGTTTTATCGAGTTTTCTAAAACTAAACATCCATGTAGTACTGCAAACCCTACACTTGAGTGTTGATTTCGCTTTTAGAATACGAAATTTTGCTTTTTTAAAGAAATCAGGTTTAAGTTGGTTTAGAGCAAAACGTAGAATCGGGGTTTCAACCTGTTGAAGTTCACCGACTTTAATGGTAACCTCCGTAATTTTCTTTAGGTTTTCCTTCTCAACGACTTGTTCTGCAGATTTCAGGATTGCTTCAGCTAATGCCCATTCATGCATAAAGTAAACTTAGTCTTTAAGGAACATAAAAGAATATTGCAGAATTTATTACCTCATAATCGTGTTGAAAAATAGCACTTTGCTGGGGATCCACAGAATATAGTTATGGTGTTAACCTTACTCTGTCTCGAGGATAAAGGGTGACTTCTCGGATGTTTTTGTTTCCAGTTAAGATCATTGTTAACCTCTCAAGTCCCAATCCCCACCCTGCATGTGGTGGCATTCCATAGTCGTAGGCTTGCAGGTGACACTTGAACGATTCAGGATTTAGACCCTTCTCGGCTAGCCTCTGAATCAGCTGATCTTTTTGGGCGATTCTTGTTCCTCCTGAAACCAATTCGATGTAGCGCCACATCAGATCGAAACCCTCACATATTTCTGGTTTGTCTTCGCGAGGTTTAATGTAGAAAGCTTTGGCATGTGTAGGCCAATCTGTTATGAAGTAAAAGAATGGATAAAGCTCCCCTAGAACTCTGAAGGCTTCGGTCGGAATGTCTTCGCCCCAAGGAATCGTTACACCTTGTGCTTTAAGGTCGTCTAAAACTTGATCGTAAGTTAAACGTTTGAAGGGAATTTGGGGTACTTCAAACTTGTATCCAAGCACCGCAAGCTCAGTTGCACATTTCTCTTGAACAACCATGCTTGCATGGTGAATGACTTGTTCTAACAAAACCATAACGTCGGTGGCGTTTGCGAAAGCAGCCTCAATGTCAACTGAGGTGAACTCGCTTAGGTGTCTTCTAGTGTGTGACTCTTCAGCGCGGAAAAACGGTCCAACCTCAAACACTTTCTCAAAACTTAGCGTCAACTCTTCTTTGTATAGCTGGGGAGATTGTGCAAGGTAGGCTTTTTGCCCGAAATAGTCCACGCTGAACAATTCTGCTCCACCCTCCGTTGCAGAAGCGATTATTCTTGGTGTATGAACTTCCAAGAACTTTCTTTCAAACAAGAAGCTACGTATGGCTTCGAGCGCTGTATGCTGAACTTTGAATGTTGCTATGTTTTTTTCTTGGGCTAAGTCCAAGGGTCTTGCATCCAGTCTTGCTTCTATGAGGGCTGGAGTTTTGCCAGTTATGTCTATGGGTAACTGTTCGGTGGCTATATTGAATATCTTGATGGAGCTGGGGATAACTTCAATTCCTCTGGGTGTCATGTTCGTTTTTTTAACGTTTCCCTTGATACCAAAGCTGAACCTTTTTTGTAGAAGGTCGGATTTTGCCAAGACTTCAGGATGAATTCTCTTTTTAGGAATTGTGAGTTGGATTGTTCCTTCGTGATCCTGTAGAATAATAAAGCGAATCCCGCCAAGGTCACGGATATCTTGGACCCACCCAAAAAGAGTAACCTCTTGACCATCTATTTCTGGTGATATTTGGCTAGTATAGTGCGTTCTAACCCAGTCGCCGATAGAGTCCAAGTTCATGCTGCTTGTCAACCTTAATCTGCAATCTCAACGCGTAAGGACATTTTACGTACTTTACTGGCAATTTCCTTCAAAGCTTTAAGGTCAAAGGGTAGCTGCGCGCCACGTTTCCTCTTAAGAATTACCCGTGTCTCGGTGGTTCCGTCTGGAATCCAGATGGTGTTGATGGTTAAGATGCTGAAGGGTACAAAGAGGTCTTCGAGGAATTTGCGGTCGTCAACACCGTGCTCTAAGACTCGGACGTTTTTGCCTGTTTCGTCGCCGAGGGTTTTGACGATTTTGCCGCCGTAACCTAAAAGTTTAGGGACATCTCCATGTCCAACGAGGATGGCTAAGGTCTTTTCAACCTCAACTGCCTTGTAGAAGCAGACGTTTTGCAGGGAAGGGTACTTTTCTTCCATCGAGAGCAGTATGCGAGCTACTTTCAGGTCGATATCGCTGATTTCGCCAGCTTTGACTTTGGCTGAACATTTTTGGCATAGTATGCCACTTTTTAGGCAGAAACTGCATAGTTCTGTTTTCATTTGGTGTCTTTTTTCCTGCAAAGAAGGAGTTTAGCTTATCGTGACTGTCTTATCAGCGTTATTTCTATCGTGCTAACATTGGTTGCCGTGTTGCCGTCTTCTTGATCTTGAGGTAAGAACTGATCCGTTCCGATGCTTATGCTTTTTATTTTAGCATCTGGCAGGAATCTGTGCCTAACAACTTCAGCGACGTCGATGGCTCGGCTGATGGACCTGCCGCGTGCTTTTATGCTGACTTCTTTTGCTCCGCCGTGGAAGAAGGTGATACAAGCGAGGACATAGTTCATTATCGGTTTCTTGCCGATTAAGACCGCACTGGCGCTTTCTGTCACGGTTCCGCTTCACTCCTAGTTTACTTTTAAGTGGCTTGACTTAAGCTTTTTTTCAAAATAAATACATTGTGGTGTGTCGGTTTGCGTTTTTGTTTTTGAAAATTGGTTTATTTTTAGTCAATTCTATGTACTGAGGAAAAATCAGGCTCTTTTTTTAACAGACAATTTATTAAGGAAGTATGCAACTATTGTAAAGGTTTAACTTAACAAAACAACACAAAAGTGACCAAATTGGAACCATTAACTAAACGTTCAATTCAACTGCTAAAAACCCTCTACGAAAAAGGTAAATCTACAAACACCTACACATTGAGGGTTAAACAAGATGAGTTGTCAAACCAACTTGGAGTAAGTAGACAAGCATTAAACGTACATTTACGAAAATTAAAGAACCGCGGTTACATACGCACTGGACGAGGCTTCATCGATGTCACCGAGAAAGGGTTGAGTGCTCTGGGAGTATCTACTACACCAGCTTTCATCCTCCTCAAAATTTCACCCATCAAACGCATCCATGTTTACGAGCAAATCCATGAACTGGCAGTCTCCCGGGCATTTCGCATTGCAGGCGAAGTGGATGCTTTGATTATTGTCGAACGTGAAAACCTCGATGAAATCTTAAAGAAACTCTACAGCATTGATGGCATTGAGGATACTCGCTCTTATGTTACCATTGAAGTAATCAAATAGGTTAGACAAAAGGTATATTTGATACTTAAACATCAAAGAGTAAGCCTAAACGGAAGGTTCAATTAAAATGCCAATATTAGACCCAGTAAAGAAAGCCATCGCGCAGCAGCACCGGTTGTACATGAAAATCTGCCGAGACTGTGGCTCACGCAACGCTGCAACAGCGCTAAAATGCAGAAAGTGCAAGGGCAAAAACCTGCGCTGGAAGAAACGGGAAATAGTAAAGTAATAATTTACTTTTCTTTTATTTATTTGCAGAAAAAGCAGATCATATCAGGTTCTATTTTTAACCTATCATCCTGAAGAAAATCCATCGATTAACAGGATTGAACACCTTACAAGCATTCAATTTATTGGGTTGGAATTATGCGCTTCGAAAGTAGCTAAACTTACGGATCAAGCAATTAGTGATTACTCAGAGAACCTTTCGGAGCGTTTCCATGTTAAAAACAGTGCTGGCGCAACCGTTCTTAATCAAAGGTATGCCTTGTCCACTAACGCTCATGCCGTTGAGAAGTGGCGCCATAATTTTCATTTCTTCACCACATGCAACCCCCACGATGCCTTCATAGTGACGACTTTTAAGGATCTTCGGAATGCACGAGCCCCCAGGCAATAAGTAAACATCATACCCCTTCTTTTTGGCAAACTGGTCTGCCTTGTTCACCATGCAATCATCCGAACAATGCGCGCATATATAGCTAGGAATATCCGAGTCAAATGATGCTTTGCAACGGTTATCCATATATTTTCGGGAACAATGCGGCAGGAAGATTGCTCTCTTCTTGGTCTGCAAAAATTTACCTCTCTGCGTACAGTTAATGGCTTGTAAATCGATTAGGTCCTGAAGCAAAGCAACGGCGTCTGAGAGGTTGAGTCCAGTTGCTTCTTGAATTTTAAACTTTAGGATCAGTTCGTTGAGTGTGTTCAGGAAGCCTTTGTGCATGCCCTTCTGGTAACTAATCAAGGCGATTTCTGTGAAGAAAAACCGCGGGACCTTGGATAGATCGAATGTGAATTTATAGGGCATAACTTAGCATTAGCAACGTGCGCACTTAAAAAAATTGCTTATCCACAGTCAACTTTTTACCGAATTGCATTTATCCAGATTTAAACCTAAAAGCTCACGAACGGACTCAAGATCTTCACGAAGCCGTTTAACTTCAACCTCAAGGTCGCTGACTCTTGTCAGAGCATCTTTCCTCAAAATATCAAGGTTATTCTGGAGATCAGTCCTAGAATCAAGTAGCTCAAGCTTCTGATGTAGATTACTAAGGTTTTGTCTAAAACCCAACTGGATTTCTTCAAGTTTATCAACTAACTCCTGCAACTTTGGCTTTTCAAAAAGTGTGTCAGAATTATTCATTTTTAGAGCCCTAAAAAGTGAAAAAGAAGGTGAGGTTTAGATGCTTATTTGGAACATCATACGCTCAACAAGTTCTTTGTACCTGTTGCGGATAGTAACCTCAGTTACCTGTGCAATCTCGGCGATTTCTCTTTGCGTCTTACGTTCACCAGTCAACACGGATGCTACGTAACTTGCTGCGGCTGCAATACCTGTTGGGCCTCTGCCTGAAGTAAGTTTGAGTTCCTTGGCTGAAGCTAGGATTTTGTGAGCGATTTCCTCCACTTTTCCCTGCATTGTGAGTTGGTTGGAAAACTTTGTTATGTATTGGCTTGGACGTAGTGGAGGGATTGAATAGTTTAGTTCTCTGATTAGGAAGCGGTAGCTTCGCCCAACTTCTTTCTTATTAACTGTTGAAGCCTGAGAGATTTCATCCAAGGTTCGAGGCAAACCGCATTGCCTGCATGCCAAATAGATAGCTGCCGAGGTAACACCTTGAATTGATCTGCCGCGAATAAGACGTTCTTTTACTGCTTTGCGGTAAATAACTGAGGCTGTTTCAAGAATATTCTTTGGAAGGTTTAGGTTATTGGAAATCTTTGTTATTTCAGAGAGTGCAAAAGCCAAATTTCGTTCAGTTGCGTCTGAAACTCTTATGCGACGCTGCCACTTCCTGAGGCGATAAACCTGTGCTTTCTGGCCTGGCGAGAGGCTTTTGCCGTATATGTCTCGGTCATGCCAATCAATTGTGGTTGACAAGCCTTTATCGTGAATAGTGTATGTTAGGGGTGCCCCAACACGGGTTCTCTTAGATCGTTGTTCATCATCGAAAGCGCGCCATTCTGGTCCACGATCAGCAATTTTCTGTTGAACAACAAAACCGCAGTCCATACATACTATTTCTGCAGCTTCAGAATCATGCATTATTCGGGTGCTTCCGCATTCAGGACAAGTTCGAGCTTTGGGAGACTCTGCAGGAGATGCGGTTTGGTCTGGATTTATTTCATGTTGTAACTTGCTGTCTCTAATCATCTATTTTTGCTCCGTTTGGTTTTCGAGAGAAGCAAGTACACCGGTTTATTCACTAATTTCTCAGGTTCCCTAAGGGTTGTTTTAATCACTGCATAGGGGGCTGAAACTGGACCTATAATGTCAAAGACTTTCCCTACAACGTCCAAGTTTTCATCTACAACTTCAAAACCAAGTTTCGGGGGATTTTCCACTTTTATAACCATGTTTCGCGATGGAGTTACATTTGAAACCTTGCCCAATCTTTGCAAACGCAATTCCCCTCTCGAAAACATGTAGGTAGCCGTGACTGGGGATTTAAACGTTTCTGGATGGTCAATTAGTCGAAAGAACAAGTATCCGATTTGTAGTCGAAAGATTATTAAACAGGAAGTGTGGATAAGACTGTGCCTTAAAAGGGTGAGGCTAATATGTCAAAACCATTCTATGTAAAATATGAAGTCCCAAAAGAAATCGTAGATGCAGCCTATGAAGCCCTAACGATTGCTTCAAAATCAGGATCAGTTAGGAAAGGAACAAACGAAGCTACCAAAGCGGTAGAACGGTCACAAGCCAAACTCGTAGTTATTGCTGAAGACGTTGACCCCCCAGAAGTTATAGCACATTTACCGCTACTCTGCGACGAAAGGAAAATTCCATATGTCTTTGTTCCAAGCAAAGAACAACTCGGCAAATCCATCGGCATTGACGTCCCATGTGCAGCAGCATGCATCATCAGAGAAGGAGAAGCAGCAGGATTACTCAAAGAAATCGTTACACGAATTGACCAGGTCAAACGAGGAACTCAGTAATGAGTAAAGAAGCAGCTGAAGAACTTATTCCGTCAGAAGTCATACAAGTAATAGGTCGCACAGGCGTAACAGGAGAAATCACACAGGTTCGCGTCCGCATAATGGAAGGCAAAGATAAAGGCAGAATCATCACACGCAACGTTAAAGGACCAGTCAGAGCACAAGACATTCTGATGCTGCGAGAAACAGAAAGAGAAGCAAAGAAAATTACGAGATAAAATAGCTTGGAGAATTTGTCATGCCAAAACCGAGAAAATGTTCGTTCTGTGGTGCTGATTTCCCAGCTGGCACAGGCATGATGTGCGTTAAAAACGATGGCTCAATCCTCTGGTTCGATTCTAGCAAATGCAAAAAAAGCAGCTTATCATTTAAACGCGATGCACGCAAGCTCAAATGGACTCAGTACTTCGGCAAAGAAGAGAAAGGCAAAGGGTAAAGCGAGCAAATTATCTTCTACGTTTTCAACCCATTTTTTCCTATTTTAGATTAAAATTTCGTATTCGTTTTTTGGCTGAAAGCTTATGTTCTAGCGGTTAAGCTCTAAAATTGTGGTTCCGGATTTGCCGCTTCTGTACACAAGAAAAGAAGTATTCAACTGGATAAAACAGGGTAAAAAAACAGTCGATATAAGAAAAGGTAATCCCCGAAGTGGAGAAAACATTGTTTTCCAGTCAGGGCCGAATATCTTGCGATTTAAAATAGCAAAGAGGGAGTCTGGACAACTTGATGAGATTTTACGTTTAGACAATTACAAACAAGCTATTCCTTCCGCCGTGGTGCTTGGTGACGCAGTTGATTATTTGCGGTTGATTTATGGTGTTTGTGACGGTGTTTTTACAGCTTACTATATAGTGCCACTGAATAATTCCGAAAAAGGTTAAGCTAACAATCAAATCAATCGATTAACTCAATATTTATTGCGATATTAGCAAAAATAATATTGAAAACGTAAGACTTAAATAATGAGCGAACCAATGTTCCCCATACAAAGAGGAAAACAGAATGGTATCATTTAGCGGTTGTTACACAGCTCTAATAACTCCCATGAATCGTAGTCGCCAAGTCGATTACGAAGGATTACAGCAACTAGTAGATTTCCAAATAGAAAATGGCGTAAAAGGCATATTAGCAGTTGGCACAACTGGAGAGAGCCCAACCTTAGACTGGAACGAACACACCAAAACAATAGAAAAAGTACATGAATACTCAAATAGCAGGAGCCGAACCATAGCCGGCACTGGAAGCAACTCAACCCAAGAAGCCATAGACGGAACCCAGCACGCCTATGACTTCGGCGTAGACTGCGTCCTATTGGTGGATCCATACTATAACGGACCAAGTTCCATGGAGATCCGAAGAGAATACATTGAACCCATTGCCAAGCAATTCCCCGAAGTACAAGTAATTCCCTACATCATTCCAGGCAGAACAGGAACACAACTCTACCCACAAGATCTAGCTATGCTTCACCAGCAGTATCCTAACGTTCGGTGTGTAAAGGAAGCTACTGGCGATCTTAAGAACATGGAATTAACAAGGCAGTTGTGTGGAGAAGATTTTGACATTCTCTCTGGCGACGATGACAAAACTTACACGATGATGATTTCACCCGACATTGGCGCAAGCGGTGTAATATCAGTTGTTTCCAACATTGCACCAAGCGCAATAGTTGACATGGTACACTACGCTTTAGACGGAAACGAAGAAGCGTCTAGCGTAATTTCCCAAGCACTTCAACCTCTCTTCAGCATAGTAACCGTAAAAACACAAGAACAAACACCCTACGGACCAGTACCATGCAAAGCTCGCAACCCTCTCGCCTATAAGACACTAATGAACGTACTGGGCATGCCTTCGGGTCCATGCAGACAACCGCTGGGAAAAATGACCCGTAGCGGTCTAGAAGTAGTCCTAGCAAACACACGAAAAGTCTACGAGAGCAACCCTCAGATTCTAAAGCCCATCGCCGACTACTTTGACGTAGACCTCAAAGACCGACTGTACAACGAGAAGTACCTAGAGGGACTATACTATGCTTAAGCTCTGCATTTCAGGCGCAGCTGGACGAATGGGTAACGCAATCATCAACGAAGCCACCGCTAAAGGACACCAAATTGTGGGTGCCATTGAAGCGCCAAGTAACCCCGCAGTCGGCAAAAGCCTTCGTGAATTAGGCATGAATTCTGACACAAAAATCCAAAGTTCAGACAAACTTTCCCAAACTATACAGAACGCCGACGTTTACATTAGTTTCACATTCCCAGACGCTGAACTCACAAACATCCCGATAGTTGCAACCCTCGGCAAACGCATAATCCTTGGCACTACAGGCTTCACACCCGATCAAAACCGACAAGTAGTATCTGCAATGTCTGGCAAAGTTCCCGCAGTGTTCTCTCCAAACTACAGCGTAGGCGTCAACATACTCTTCAAACTAGCAGAAGCGCTCAAAGCGTTTCCACAAGGCTACGATTTCAGCCTAAGCGAAATCCACCACACAGGCAAGAAGGATGCACCATCTGGCACATCAAAGAAGCTTGAGCAAATATTATCTCAAGTCCGCAGTTACTCAAAGACGGTTTACGGCAGGGAGGGCATTAGTCCACGGCAACCTTCAGAACTCGAATCGGTGGCAATCCGTGCTGGTGGAGTGCCTGGAATTCACGATGTAATCGTTGCGGGACCCTATGAAATGCTACGAATTGAACATACAGCCTTCTCACGGAACGTGTTTGCACAGGGAGCCGTTTACGCCGCTGAATGGTTAAGCAAACAAAACGAGCCGAAAGTGTACAGTATGGCTGATGTTTTGGGCTTGACTTAAAGAGCCAAAACCATTAACTTTTTTATCAAGAATTGACAGAGTGAAAAGAGCAAAGGAAGAAAAATAAACATGCCAAATAAGCGCAAAGTCGCCATATTGGGCGCAACTGGAGCCGTTGGACAACGGTACATTCAACTATTGCAAGATCACCCTTGGTTTAAAATTGAGGTGCTTGCCGCTTCTGAGCGGTCAGCGGGGAAAAAATACAAAGATGCCTGCAACTGGCTGATGGAATCCGACTTGCCTAAAGAAATCGCTGAAATGCCCGTAGTCAACGCTGATATAGTTTCTGTTGAAAAGGCAGGCAATGTAGACCTGGTTTTTTCTTCGATGCCTGGTGATTTGGCTGGTCCAGTTGAAGCTGAATTTGCTGCTATGTATCCGGTGTTTAGCAAGGCAAGTGCTCACCGAATGGAAAAAGACGTGCCGCTTATTATCCCGGAAATCAATCCAGACCATGCTGAGATAGTGAAGGTTCAGCAGAGGCTTCGGGGTTGGAAAGGCTTTATCTCGACGGACCCAAACTGCAGTACAATCCAAATGGCAATTACTCTAAAGCCTCTTATGCAGTTTGGCCTAAGGCAGGTAATAGTAACTACGATGCAGGCTCTCAGTGGCGCAGGATATCCAGGAGTGTCTTCCCTTGACATAATCGACAACGTCGTTCCCTTCATCTCAGGTGAAGAGGACAAGATGGAGACGGAAGCCCTAAAGATACTTGGAACATTCAACAAAGGCATCATACAAAACGCTGATTTCAAGCTTAGTGCAAGCTGTAACCGAGTTAACGTCAAAGACGGCCACTTAGAATCTATATTCGTAAAGCTAGATCAAGACCCATCGATTAAGCAAATCGAAGCAGCCTTCGAAGATTTCAAGGGTGCTCCACAGTTACTAAAGTTGCCATCTGCCCCAGCGAACCCAATCGTCGTCCGATATGAAAAGAACCGACCACAACCGCGCTATGACCGAGACACAGGTCGAGGCATGAGTGTTGTAGTTGGCAGAATTCGCAAAGATCCAATCATGACTTTCAAGTACATGTGTCTTGGGCACAATACTGTTCGGGGTGCTGCAGGCGGAGGAATTCTGAGCGCAGAGCTGTATGTGGCTAATGGTTTAGCTTAAATGCTGCTCAGTTAGTAACAGTAGAGTCTGGTGCAAGGTGGATGGTAAAGAGAAAGCTTCGTGAACCTTTAGAGGACCGAAAAGGCAGCCTCTTCTTTGATGGTTTCTCAGTTAAGGAATTAGCAGAAAAATATGATACTCCACTGTATGTGCTAAGCGAGAAACGCATAAGAGATAATTACAATCGTCTCCACAACGCCTTAATCAGCAACTACAAGCATCTCCGAGTCTACTACGCCGCAAAAGCAAACACGAACCTAACAGTTCTAAGGATTCTTCAATCAGAAGGCGCTTACCTAGACACCGTAAGTCCAGGTGAAGTGTTCTTGGGCTTAAGCAGCGGATTCACACCTGATCGTATCCTATTCACTGGAACCAGCGTACGAAACGACGAATTGAAATTTCTAGTTGGAACAAATATCACTATTAACGTTGATTCACAGTCAGAGCTGGATAGGCTCCTAAAAATAGCTGTTCCCCCCGTCGTCTCGGTGCGGGTTAACCCTGAAGTCGGTGCAGGACACCACAGCCACTGCATCACTGCTGGTCCAGAATCAAAGTTTGGTCTCTGGGAAGAAGAAACAATTCAAGCTTACGCAATCGCCAAGCGAGCCCGTGTAGAACGCTTTGGAATCCATATGCATATTGGCTCAGGAATACTAGAGCTGGAACCATACGTTGCTGCAGTCGAGAAGCTCCTGAACATTGCCAAACGAGTCCACGAAGAAGTAGGAATCGACTTCGAGTTTATCGATATCGGCGGCGGGTTAGGTGTCCCGTACAAACCTGAAGACAAAGATCTTGACTTGTCCGAGTTCTCGACAAAAGTTGTTTCGATGTTCAAAGCCAAGGTGAAAGAGTATGGGCTGGGTAAGCCATTCTTATGTGTTGAGCCGGGCAGATATCTTGTTAGTGATGCAAGTATCCTATTAACCGCTGTGAATACAGTCAAAGAAACGCCTTCCAAGAAGTTTGTCGGTGTTGACGCAGGCTTCAACACTCTTGTTCGACCAACAATGTACGGCTCGTACCATCCCATCATAGTGGCAAACAAGGTTGCACAGGCTGACAAAGAAACCTACGATGTCGTGGGTCCAATCTGTGAGTCAGGCGATGCTCTTGCCAAAGATCGACAACTCCCCAAAATCGAAGAGGGTGACTTATTAGCTATCTTGAACTCTGGAGCATACGGCTTTAGCATGAGTTCACAGTACAATTCGCGACCACGGGCAGCTGAAGTCATGATTCGTCAGGGCAAAGCGGTCGTGGTTAGGCAACGGGAGCAACTTAACGATTTAACTTCTAGTCAGAGGATGGCAGAGTGAGCGTATGCGTTTCTGGAAGATGCATGGTTTAGGCAACGACTACATTATAATCGATAATCGAGAACAAAAAATCAGCGATGCAAAGGCTGCTGAGTTGGCAAAGAAGCTTTGTGAGAGGCGTTTCTCAGTCGGTGCCGACGGGCTTCTTTTTGTCTTTAATTCAACAGTTGCCGATGTCAAGATGCGGATTTTTAATGCTGACGGCAGCGAAGCAGAAATGTGTGGCAACGGCATCCGGTGCTTCAGCAAGTATTGCTACGAAAACGGAATTACTAAGAAAGATGAGTTTTCGGTTGAGACGCTGTCAGGTGTTAAGCAAGTCTGGTTGACGGTTAAAGGAAAAGAAGTAGTCGCCGTCAAGGTAGATATGGGTGCACCGAACTGGGAAAGAAGAAGCTTGCCCATGAAAGGAAAGGGCACATGCATAGATGCCGACCTAGATGTTGACGGAGAACAATTCAAGGTAACTTGCCTTTCAATGGGTAACCCACACTGCGTAATCTTCGTGGACTGCATCGACTGCTTCCCAGTCGAAGAAATCGGCTCAAAAATTGAAAATCACAAGGCTTTCCCTCAACGAACCAACGTGGGGTTTGTCGAAGTCCTCAACGAGAAGGAATTGAATGTTCGAGTTTGGGAACGCGGTTGTGGAGAAACCTTGGCCTGTGGCACTGGAACCTGCGCAGCCGTGGCTGCCGCAAACAAACTGGGAAAAGTTGGTAGCAAAGTTACAGTTCATGTACTCGGCGGCGACCTCCAAGTAGAAGTC
The DNA here is from genome assembly GCA_963777155.1 of Candidatus Bathyarchaeota archaeon. Taxonomy (GTDB): domain Archaea; phylum Thermoproteota; class Bathyarchaeia; order Bathyarchaeales; family Bathycorpusculaceae; genus Bathycorpusculum. The sequence continues at coordinate 85,062 of CAVZPM010000001.1, read as the reverse complement.
GACAAAACCATCTTTCTAATTGGGGCAGCTGAGAAAGTCTACGAAGGAACATTATTCAAGGAGCCATAAGAAATGACGTTTGAATATGCAGACCGAATTAAGCGATTGCCACCATACATCTTTGCTGAACTTGAAAGACTTACCAGAGAAAAAAAACACTGCGGCATTGATATAATATCTCTGAGTATTGGTGACCCTGACCTTCCGCCGCCACCCTTCATCATTGAATCGTTCAAAGAAGAAGCAGGCAACTTGAAGAATCATAACTATTCGTTTAGTCAAGGTGAGCCAGACTTTAGAGAAGCAGTGACGGCGTGGTGCAAGAAACGGTTCAATGTTGATTTGAATCAGGACCAAGTCGTTGCGCTTTTGGGCTCAAAGGAGGGAATAGCAAACATTGCCCGAGCATTCATTAATCCAGGTGACCGAGTTTTGGTACCTGACCCCGCTTACCCAGTTTATGCTCAGGGAAGCACAATCCTTTGCGACGGCATACCCGTGTCCATGCCATTGTTGGAAGAGAACGGTTTCATACCCGACTTTGACGCAGTCGACACAAACAAAGCAAAGATGATTTTTCTCAATTACCCAAACAACCCCACTGCAGCAACAGTCGACAAGAAATTCCTCAAAGAAGCTGTTGATTTTGCCAAAGATAATAATCTGATGCTATGTTATGATAATGCTTATTCAGAAGTCACCTATGATGGTTATCGCGCTCCAAGCATTCTGGAAGTTGATGGTGGCATGGATGTTGCTGTCGAGTTTCATTCGCTTTCTAAAACCTTTAACATGACGGGGGATCGGATTGCATTTGCCGTCGGAAACAAGCAACTTGTCACAGGCTTAACTAAAATAAAAACCCAAATCGATAGCGGACCACCTGTGTACACACAAAAAGTGGCAGTAAAAGCACTTTCATCTTATAAGAGCCGCGAAGCTCCAGATTTCCTTAAGCAAAACAACCAGACGTTGCAGGACCGGCGTGATTTACTTGTCGATACGCTCTGTAAACTTGGCTATGAAGTTGAAAAGCCCAAGGCAACCTTTTACGTTTGGGTTAACTGTAAATGCGACTCCATGAAATTCGTTGCAAAACTGCTTGATGTCGGCGTGGCTGTAACTCCAGGTAACGGCTTTGGGAAGTATGGTGAAGGATACGCACGCATAACGTTTACCCAGCCTAAAGAACTCATTATCGAAGCCTGCGAACGCATCGCCTGTGCATTCAAGTAACAAGTATAAACAGAAAAATTAGCGACAAATCTAAAGATATTGAAAGAAAAGATAAGAAAGTTAGCTGCTTTATTTGGCAGCTGCTTTTGCTAGTTTCTTTAGGATTTGGTCTTTAGCGATTGTGTAGGCGATTGCGTAGTCGAAGAGTCCCGATGGCTCAGCGGTTGCACGTTTAATCATTTCTGTTTCAGTCTTGATTTTGAGTTTGCCTATGGCTAACGCACCTATGCCGTAAACACCTGGCTTGAGTTCTTTGCCGTCGTCGTTTGGAGCTAAGCCTTCTACACCCAGTGGCTTGATGGCATTGATGTCTGCAACGATTTTGCACAGTGAACTTTTGTTTAGATCTGCTGCTGAGAGAAGTTGGATTCCGCCTGCGCCTGCTGAGAGGATGATTTCTGCATCTTTGATAGCTTCAGCTGTCTGTTCTGGTTTTGTGACTTCAACGACTTTGACTCTTTGGGCGCCGCATTCTTGGTTGATCTTGTAAGCGACAACTTGACCCTTTGCCAGTGCTCGGCTGGTGATGGTTACGTTGGCTTTTTCTGCTGCATAGATTCTGGCGGCGGTTTGCCCGACTGGACCTGTTCCTGCTAAAACGGTGACGTTTTTGCCTTCCAAGCTTCCGAAGCCTTTCTCCATGGATGCACCGAAGGTTTTAGCGACTGCTGCTGCGGCTGTTGAGTATCCTCCGCGTGGGTCGACAATAATGCTGTTCCCCCAGGGGGCTGACTTCATGGCTTTTTGAGTTGCTTCAACGACTTTTTCTACCATTTCAAAGTTGCTTCCGTTGATGAAAACTTTGGTATGTTTTGCACCTTCGGGTCCACGTGGGAAGAGCAGGTCAAAGACAATTTTTGGGGCATCTTCGCTTGTAACATTTTCATACTTGAATATCATTGAGTCTGGGAATGCGTCGATAGCGACGAGCATGTCGAATGGACTGCAATATTTGTCTGTGTCTAGGAAAACGAAAACTGTTTTGTAACTTGGTGGTTGTTGTGTCAATTTTTACACCTTACTCTGTTTGTGAATGCGGTTTAACGATTTAAGAATTATCCAATCCTTCTACACCGCAACCATTTAATAATCAAGCCCTCAGAGTTCTAACCATAAAACCCAAGAAGGCACACCAACCTTGTCCATAAATCAGAACCTAGAAAAACTTTCCAATGCTTGTGGAGTAACAGGCAGAGAAGAACAAGTTAGAAACTTGATGGTTCAATTGATGACCCCGTATGCTGACGAAATCCAAGTAGATAAAATGGAAAACGTAATAGCAATAAAAAAGGGCAAACCCAAAGCACCAAAAATTATGTTGGCAGCCCACATGGATGAAGTTGGCTTAATGGTGAAAACAATCACGAAAGATGGCTTTCTGCAATTCTCCAAGATGGGGGGTATCGACGACCGAATTCTTCCAGCTCAAAAAGTTACTGTCTTCACCAAAAAAGGACAGTTTCCAGGCATAATCGGCTCCAAACCGCCGCATATCCAAAAAGAAGAAGAACGCAAAAAAATCATAACCTACGACGACCTCTTCATCGACGTTGGCGCAGAAAGCAAAGAGGAAGCAGCCAATCTTGGCGTTACAATCGGCGACCCAATAGCCTTTGACATTAAATATGTCAAACTGGGAAACGATGTAGCGATGGGCAAAGCATTTGATAACCGTGCTGGATGCATAACGATGGTTGAAACCCTAAAACTGCTAGGGAAAACTGATTGTACTGTTTGCGCTGTCGGTACTGTACAAGAAGAAGTCGGCTTGCGCGGAGCTGCAACAGCAGCCTTTGGTGTTGACCCCGACCTCGCAATAGCATTAGATGTCACCATCGCCGGTGATGTCCCAGGTGTAAGAGAATTTGACACAAGCGTAAAGATGGGTAAAGGCCCTGCGCTCACTATTTCCGATTCGGGATTAATCACCCATCCAAAGGTTTTGCGGTGGCTAAAGGAAACTGCAGAAGAAGAGAAAATCCCCTATCAGATCGAATCAGGTTTGCTGGGAAGCACGGATGCAGCAAGAATCTCAATCACACGTCAAGGCATCCCGAGTGGGAATATCTCCATTGCAACAAGATACATCCATAGTCCTGTGGGTATGCTCAGCCTAAAAGATATAGAGAATAGCGCAAAACTAACCGCGGCAGCAATCCAAAAAGCAACACAGTACTTCTAGCATCTTTCTTAGCAATTGTTTTTTATTCTCCTTTCCTTCTAATCTAGAGTTGGTCTTAGGGCATGAGTAAACCTGACAAATTCGTTGGAAAATTCGAGTTTCTAGAGCACACAGCAGACGTCTATGTTCAGGCACACGGAAAAACAATGGAAGAAGCCTATGAAAATGCGGCGCTTTCCATGTTTGAAACCATGACCGACTCAACCAAAATCGCCCAGTCCCAAGCAGATACTGTTGAAGTAGAAGCTGAAGACCAATACGCGCTCCTCTATAACTGGCTTGAGGCGCTTTTGGTCAAATTTGAAACAGAAAACATGTTGTACTCAAAATTCCAAATTACCGATTGGAAAGAGACAGCTGAGAGCTTTAAATTCAAAGCAAAAATTTGGGGAGAAAAATTTAACCCCGAAAAGCACCCGCAGAAGGTCGCTGTTAAAGCAGTAACCTACCATCGCATGGTGGTTATCCGTGAGGTGGACCGGGTGATTTTGGAGTTTATCCTTGACATCTAAACGAATTTTAACTTCTTCAGTTCCGTGAACAGTTTTTCAACCATGGGTTCAGGCGGCTGATCCAAGGTTTTTGTTTCAAGCTCTATAAATGGAACCTTCATCTCTTTATAGAATGCAATCAGTGGAGTTGTTTGGTCTTGGTAGACTTTGAGTCGGTTCTTAATGGTTTCTGGGTTGTCGTCTGAACGCTGGTATAAGGGTCCACCGCATTTGTCACATACGCCTTCAACTTTGGGCTTTAGGAATTTTACGTTGTAGACTGTGCCACAGTTTTTGCAGATTCTTCGTGTGGATAAGCGTTCAATGATTATCCAGTCGGGGACGTTTAGCTGCATGATGACGTCGATTTTTGTTATGCCGTCAAGTTTTTTGGCTTGGTCAAGTGTGCGTGGGTACCCGTCGAGTATGAAACCTTTTCCTTTAGAGATCTTAGCCAAGTGAGCCTTTAACACTTCAACGACAACGTCGTCTGGTACCAGAGCTCCTTTTTCCATGTAACTTTTAACTTTACTGCTGAGTTCCGACTTTTCTTTAATGAGTTCGCGGAAAATATCTCCCATTGAAATAACGTCAACACCTAGTTTGGTTTGAAGACGTGAAGCATAGGTTCCTTTACCTGCACCTGGCGCTCCGAAGATAATGGCTTTCAACATGTTATTTTCTCCTGTTTAGTCTCTTTCTTACATTAGAGATACATAATTAAGTTTTATTGTTGGGTAATATTTATGATTATTACAAGACACTAAACAACTACACAAAGGTGTAACGGTTGCATACTAAACAAGTTGGAAAAAACCTGTATATGGTGGAGTTGAAGACCGGCGGCTTTGAACATTTAATCTGTAGCTATATCATTACTGGCGAAAAACCCTTTCTGGTCGAGTCTGGACCAACATCTTCGGTTCCAAATCTGCTCTCTGGCTTAAAGGAACTAAACATCAACTTTGATGACATCCAGTATGTAGCTGTCACCCATGTCCATCTTGACCATGGAGGCGGTGCAGGGACACTTCTAAAGTCACTACCAAACGCCAAACTTATCGTTCACCCACGTGGGGCAACACATATTGTGGACCCAGAACGCCTCTGGCCCTCTTCCCAGTCAGTCCTCGGGTTCATAAGCGATATTTTCGGCAAACCTGAACCTGTCCCGATAGAACGGCTAATCCCGATAACAGAGGGCACTTTCGATTTGGGATACGGCGGCAAATTGACTGTCATAGAAACGCTTGGTCACGCTTCCCATAATTTGGGTTTCCAAGAATCGTTTAACGGAGGAGTTTTTCCAGGAGACGCCGCCGGCACCTACCTTCCATTATTCGATGTCATTGTGCCCACTACGCCTCCGCCTTTCCATCTTGACGCCGCATTGGCTTCTTTGGATAAACTAATCAGCTTAAACCCAACAGTTCTTTACTTTAGTCATTTCGGAAAAGCCACTGATGCGGTAAATCGCCTCAAAGACTATAAGGTTCAGCTGCAGCTTTGGGCAGACATAGCGGAGGATGGTGTTAAGAAGAATCAGAGTCTAGAGGAAATTCGTAACAGAATAGTTCAAGAGGACAAAGTAATGAATCAGATAATTGGATATGTGAAAGCTCATAGGATTTATTCAAAAACGATGCTGGAAAACTGTGTTCGAGGATTCATTGATTACAGCAAACAAAAACTTGCGATAACTAAATCATAAATGTTTTATAACCTCGCTAAACTTTTTGTTCCAACGGTGAAGAGTTTTGGGTGAAAGTGAAAGCAGAGCCGCTCCTGAGCGGATTCCGTTAGAGAAAGTTAACGATTACATGTGGCAGATTCCCAAGTACAAGCCTGAGATGAAGGTTCCAGGCATGATTTTTGCTAACCAAGTGCTACTTGAGAAGATGCAGACTGACCGCACACTTTGGCAATGCTCAAACGTAGCGCAGTTGCCAGGCATCTACAAGCATGCAATTACGCTTCCTGACGGTCATGAGGGATACGGTTTTCCCATAGGTGGCGTGGCAGCAACAGACTACGAAAACGGAGTAATTAGTCCAGGCGGAGTCGGCTACGACATTAACTGCGGAGTACGCCTGCTATCAACAACACTCACGGAAAAAGATGTACGTCCAAAGCTAGCACTCTTAGCAGAAACAATTTTCCGCAACGTCCCTTCAGGGCTGGGTAGCCGCAGAAAAGACTTCACCATATCCCCACGAGACTTAGAAACATTAGCAGCTGAAGGTGTACAGTGGCTTATCGACCGAGGATTAGGCTGGGAAGGAGACGCAGAGCACTGCGAAGAAAATGGACACATGAAAAACGCCAACCCCGACAAGGTTTCAAACACTGCTAAAAACCGCGGCTTAACCCAAATCGGCACTCTGGGTTCAGGCAATCACTTCCTAGAAATCCAGAAAGTTGACAAAATCTTCAACCAAAAAACAGCAAAAGCCTTCGGAATTACGGGTGAAGGTCAAGTTACCGTTATGATCCACTGTGGATCTAGAGGATATGGCCACCAAGTCTGCTCAGACTATCTAAGAGTCATGGAGCATGCAGTTCAGAAATACAAAATAGCCCTGCCTGACCGCGAATTAGCCTGTGCTCCCGGAAACAGCCCTGAAGCACGCGACTATATCGAGGCGATGGCGTGCGCCGTCAACTATGCATTCGCAAATCGCCAGGCGATTATGCACTGGGTTCGACAAAGTTTCCAGCAAGTTTATGGGCAAAATGCAGAGAAATTCGGCTTAAAACTCGTTTACGATGTTGCTCATAATATCGCAAAGGTTGAAACCCACAACATCGACGGCGTCCAAAAGAAAGTTTGGGTTCACCGTAAAGGTGCAACACGGGCTTTCCCAGCTGGTCACGCCGACGTTCCAGATGATTATCGCAGCGAAGGGCAACCTGTGCTTATTCCAGGCAGCATGGGCACAAGTTCCTGGATTTTGGTTGGTTCTCAGAAAGCTATGGATCTGACATTTGGGTCTACAGCGCATGGTGCAGGCAGAATGATGAGTCGTTCAGCAGCAAAGCGACAGTATTGGGGCGGCGACATAAAGACGGGTTTAGAGAAACGGGGCATTGTGGTTCGCGCGGCAAGTGCTTCGGTGTTGGCTGAAGAAGCTGACCCAGCATACAAGAACGTTGACATCGTGGCGGACGTCAGCGACAAAGTGGGAATTGCCACCAAAGTTGCAAGGCTGGTCCCGCTGGCAGTCGTAAAAGGCTAAACGCCTTTTCGGGCTGTCGGAAGAGGCATTTTTCACAAAATATCTACTCTGACCGCAAAACGCGTTTAACCCAATGAAAATTAATATCCCTAAAAAACAGTTAGTATAATGATTTTCGCTCTCACTTGAGGGTTAGACGTTATGAAGGATGAATGTGGAATATGCGGCAGAGTTATGCGCACAACGTACATGCGGCAGTGTCAACGCTGCAAAAAACTGTTCTGCCGAGATTGCATGACGCCTGACGTTGCAACTGGCGATACAAACGCAATGCTTTGTCTTCATTGCGCTAGACGAATAGTTTCGCCAAGGATAGTCTCGAAGTGGGCTGGACTTGAGGGTCACTTAAAGTTTAGATCTGCATTCACTAATACTGTTAAGCTTACATTCGCGCGTATTGATGGGTTAATCGGCAGTAACCTTCCTATGGCCGCGTACCGAGATGTTTCCTGGTGGAGCAACACATCCTCAAGTATTCACGCGAAGGCTTGGCTAGATGCAGGCTGGGATGTACAGGAGGTTAACCTCAAAGAGGGCTATGTTGTATTCAAGAAAGTGCGTAATGTCGCATTCAAAAAATCGAAGCAGAAAAAACTTGAAATAACCCAACCCTTCACGCCAGTACCGGTCCATAGACCTAAGTCAAAGATTCCATCAAAAACCAAAGTATCAAAACTCTACGCAAGAATCAAGAACCTTGAACGACAACGAACCCTACCACGCCAACCTGTCAGGGGTCTTAAGTTTAAGTCGACTCAATATCAGAAGCGACTCTACAAAAACGATGAAAAGCCAAAATAGCAACCGTTTGCTTATGGAATTGCGGTGTTCTTTTGCTTGAGCGAACGGTCAATTTGAAAATTGAAGAAGCGTTTCCAAAATTGAAAGCTACCCTGGTTGAGAAGGGTTACAGAGTGCTATCTGAGGAGCCGCCCAAGCAAATCTGTCTCAGGCAGGGTTCGCTTTGGGGAGTAACACCCAAGACAGCAAAAAAAATTGTTAAAATAAATTTGCAACCAAATAATGATGGAGCAATGGTGCGTTGTTCTTCGCGGCTCGCTCCTGACTGGAAAAATATAACTTTAGTCGGTTGTGCATTCGCCTTTATCCTTGTGGGTCTATGTGTGTGGATGGCTACCGACCTAAATACGGTGTTAGCTACACATCAGTCCAGTTTTTGGAGCTGGCTAGTAATGGTTGGCAGTAACGTGGATTCAGCTGTTGCTCAAGCATTCATAAGTTTAACGTGGGCTCTTGCAGTTTTCCTTTCGGCTATAATATTTCTTGAAGCTGCTATTGTAATTTATGTGCATTATAAGATAGATATGTTCACAAGAGATGTTTTGAATCAATTAGGCTAAAGAGTTAGCCTATTTGTTTTCCGCATTTCTCGCAGAATGCAGCATATGTTTTGTTGTTTGAACCGCAATAGATACAGAACTTGTTATTCCCCAATTCAGCGGATGCTACTGGCGGATTGCTCGGTTCAATAACCAAAGGAGCTTCCACCGGCAACAGCTTTGGTTTTCTCACCGACCAGACCGCGATTCCAATCGAAATAACGATTGCAAACATTATTAGAATAAATAACAGCGGGTTGTCTGAGATTAAGTTGAAAGATAACGGCAGAACTGGCTCAACACTTGGTCCCGGGATTGAAGGAGACGTCGAATCGTTGGGGGTTGGTTGAGTTGTCTGGTTCGGCAGAGTAGTAACAGGCGAATCTGTTGGGCTTGGCGTAATTGGAGGAAGGACCGTTACAGTGGTTATATACTGTCTGGTTTCATCAATTGGGTAGATGTAGGCGCTTTTTCCCTGGAATTCATCTGGCAACTGCCCAATCATAAAACCATCCCCAGTGGTTTCGCAGTAATAGTATGTTTTGTTGGAGCCTTCGGGGTAGGTCCAGTAGGTGCCATGAAGGTTGTTTCCCAAGATGCCTACGGCATAATGGTCTGGAGGATTAATGTACACTGTGCCATAGCCCATAATAAGAGTTAAAGTCGCAAATAGTATGGATGTGTCCTCGCAGTCCCCGCCGTCGTCCACCAAAGTCTCAATGGGGAACCGTGGGTATTCATCATGCCCTGTCGTCACTGAATCAGATGTATAGGGTAAACTTTGGACAAAAGACAATGCAAAACTAATTGTATCGAAAGAATTGTATCCAAGTTCGTTTGCAGTGTCATTCAACTCTTTAGCTAAACTTAACACATAGGAATCTTTGGTTGTTGTGCAGAAACCGTAACCTGCTGGTCCATCTCTTGTTCGAGTGGAAATGGGAACCGATTTGTAGGCGTTGTATAGGTCTATTGGAATGCTAAGGTTCCATGTCCAATGTTGACCCTTATAATCCCAGGCGAACGATTTATCATAATAACTATTGGTCTGCGCAGACGTTTTAAGAGGAAAAGTTACAGAGGCAGACACTAATAGCATTAAAATTACGATAACTGTTAGTCCATATGGTTTTTGTTTCAGCAAAAGTCTACCCAACTTAACCATTTTGATGTTGGAAATAATTTGCAGTCTATGGTTTAAAACTTGTCCCAAATCAGGATTTCTTGGTTACTGTTGAACACTTAGACCAATTGGCTAAGCTATAAACCGTTATAGCGAAAAGACAAGTAAAACCCAACACTTTGATGTAAGAAACCGAGGTTACAAGTGAAACAGGCATCAACACAGTTGGAAGCACAAATAGCAACACATAGACAAAGGACCAATCCAATCCTGTTACTCACACTTTCCTTTTTCACATATTCTCTCCCGAAAAATACCCCTGCCAACCTGCCAAAACCACTCGTGCACCTTTGCATTGATAACAACTGTTGCAGCCAAGCCCCCCGCAGGATAACGCAGATTTCGAAGGCTAAGAAAACCAGATAAAACCAACTATAAAGGAAAGTGTAGAACAACACAAGTAAAGAATGCTAAAAAACCCATCCGAGAAGCGCAAGGGTTCCCCAAATCAGTAGTCTACGACTAAAGTCAAGTTTCTCCTCATCAAAGCGTTTTCTCCATTTGGTAAAACGGATAAGTTCATGCGTATAGATAATTTGTTTTGTCCAATCAGAATGGGAAAGTTGAAGTGACGGGTTTATTTTTGCTTGATTATACCGTAACTCTGTTTTTTCCATGCATCACGGAATTTGTTGTAGTAATCGATAGGTTGAAAAACAGGCGCATAAGTCAGAGGCCACTCAAGTCCACATTTGCAGATTGCATAAACCTCTTTCTTTTTTAGGTCAGCACAAATCTGAAGCAGTTCCTTTCTGCATTTTGGACAATAATATGGCCCGTTTACCATCTGTTTGGCGTCTTTAGTTAGGATTTTCATTCTGCTACCGGGAATTTTTTTTCTCTCTTTTCCTGAACTCATCTTTCTAACCTAACTATTCAATAAGCGTAAACCTTCAGCAAGATATACTCTTCCATCTTATAAACAAGAAACTCACGGATAATTTTTCAAGTTAGTGCAAATTAAAGGTTATAGGAACTAATCTGAATCTAATAATTTTTTAGTAAAGTAATAACCAACAATTATAACAACTATGAAAACGATAACCCCTATTGTCAATGCAACAAGAAGGTCACTCATAAAGCCTCTAAATGCAATTGCGGCTAATAGAACGGCCAAAACAAAATAACTTATGGTGACTATTTGCTTCATCATTTCTTTTTGATTCCCTTACTCAATATGCTATATATTATGAGTTTTAAGTTTTTGCATCATGAGATAGGTAATTCCGGGAAATCGCTTGATTCAGTGAACAAAGAAAAGGTAGCAAAGGTAAGAAGTAACTAAGAAAACAGCACTAATTCTAATCATTCTCAACCATGTCTTAACTGTATTCAATGCTTTTCTAGCTCCAAATAATTTAGTGAACTCAAGTGTTCAGAGAATTTTAAGGCATATTTTCAGTTCTTGGAATAACCTTGAAAACAAATTCAATACATGTTTTTATTCGACGCGTCATTAAGATTTGTGTTGGTTTAAAACACACTGGAATTGAAAATTATGAAAACCATTGCGCTTGTAGCTCATGATAACAAGAAAAAGGATTTGGTTGAGTGGTGTGATTTCAACAAAGGAACTCTATCCCACTATTGCCTTTACGCAACAGGAACAACAGGCAAGAAGATAATTGAGAATACAAATTTGAAGATAAACCTGTTAAAGAGCGGACCTTTTGGTGGAGACATGGAGCTGGGAGCTATGATTGCCAATGAGAAACTAGATATATTGATATTCTTTTGGGACCCATTGGAGTCTCAGCCTCACGACGTTGATGTTAAAGCAGTTCTTAGATTGGCAGTCTTGTATAATATTCCGACTGCCTGCAATAGAGCCACAGCAGACATGATAATCTCCAGTCCCTTGTTTAACTCAAACCACTAACGAGTTTCCAAGACGAGATTGAGGCGTAAGATCTGATTTCTATATAAGGCAACTAAAGAAAATTTTCCTCTAACTTTTTCCCTTTCTTCTTTGCAAAACAGTGAAGTTGTCTTCTCAAAAAATGTTAAGTGGAGAAAGCGTTTGGTTATTGTTTAGGGAAAAAATGGTGTGATGCTTGCATCTATCTCCACCTTCACTTTTCTCCTATCTGGGTGCAAGCATTACTTTACCCCATTTTCACACAGCAAAAATGCCATACAATATTTAGCCAAGTACAATTATGAAAAAGTACCATACGAAGGTGCTAAGACATAAGATCTGCAGAGCAAATAAAAAGACAACAAATACTAATTAACAATCTTCTTGCCCAAATTGGGAATTGAGGTTATTAAAAAAGTTAAATAGTAAATTGTTCTTGAACATTCATGAGGAATCTCTTTGTCCTGGAAAATATTGGAAGAAGACGCACTTTTAAAAATCAAGAAACAAAAAGAGTTTGAAGACCAAACCGCTAAAAAACTAACCCCATTGTATGAATCATCAAAAAACCCAATCATAAAACTGTTTATACATAGTCTAATTCTTGACACCAAGAAACACTCAGATACTTATCAAATGCTCATAGACCTGAACTCAAGTGCACTAATTGGCACCGAAAGTAAAGATATTGGACAAAAAGAACTTGCAGTCCACATTAAAGAAGAAGCCCAAATGCTAAAGCAAACAAAAGACATTAGTGAAGTTGTAAAGGACAAGAAGATTAAACAACTTATTCTTAATATATTGGAAGATGAGAAGAAACATCACAGGGTTCTAAAAGAAGTTTTAGAGATTCTTAATAAAGAATCAACCGAATGGGACGCCTACTTGTATGACCTGATAACAGGCTTCCCTTAAGGCTTTTTTTAAAAAAGCCTTTATTTATTCTCAAATGAAAAAATCATTTAACTACTATCCTCTGAGCAATGTTGATCCTGAACCTTAGCTTAAGAGGACGGTCTTGAAATTTATTTTGAACAAAACCATGTTCGCCAGTATGCTGAAGGTAGAAAACTTCAAATGGGATATGGTTAGAACCCACAAGTCTTCAGTTTTTAGGATAACTTCTTTGGATAAGTTTTTTGTCCTCATAAGAAAGGGGGCTGAAGAAACTTGGGTATTGGAAAGCATCATACCTTCAGGCAATCTCCTTTGTTTATAGGATGGATATGTGGAATCTGCCTAAGTTGAATTGCATATTTAGCGTATATTATCTCTTTTAGCTTCTTTACTCAGTTTTAGTATAAAGTATAAGTTCACAGCAATTGAAATAAAGAATAGCCAGAATGGGAAATTAAAATACAAAAAGACAGTTTGGACCATTGCAAAACTCCCATCAGTTATTACATAGTGTGGAGCACTAATTCCTAATGGACTCCAATGACTAGCAATTAGATAAGGATACTCAGCATTCACTAAACTCCAAAGTGAAAAATTGGAATAAACAAATAATAAAGCAAGAAGAATGTTAGTCACTACTGCAATCTTACCTAATTTGTGCATATTCCTCATTTCAACTATTTGAAGTATAATAGATTTGCTATTTTTACATATGCTCTTCAAAACTAGCTCTTAATGATTGTAGGCTATCAAAGCTGATTAGCATATTTAGAGTGTAAAATGTAAAAATGAATTAGTTATGCTTTATAACTTAAAGTACAAATTTAGGAAGAGTATAAGGCAGAATAAAATAGACTGCAATCATAGATAGCACAATAGCAATAACTAGGAACAGAATAAACCCCTTCAACAAATTGTATTCTCTATTATCAATCAATTTTTTAGCATCATAGACAGCGTAAGATAGAACAAGTAAAAGGAAACTGACAGGTAAGAATAAACTCAAAGCATTAAAGAATACTGAAACTAGGGGAATAACTGAAAAGATACAGCATGAAGCTAAAACAATTATACACGCTTCTTTAATCATGACCCCCACTTATTGCAAGAGGTATAAATAATTTTACACTCAATCACTCCAAACTATTTTTTATGGTTGGAAGCGTCATTGCTGACTAGCGGATTTAGAAGTAGGTTTGAATCATCAGTACTTAACTGCCAAGGTATATTCTTAGACTCTGACCATCTGTTGTTAAAACATATAATTCATTTCCACCTTGGTACAACGCAGATGGTTGGTTAATGAGTTTAATTGTAAAGGTAATACTTTGAAAAAGAGACAAGGTGTACCCATTCTCTATAGATGGATTAACTGAAGGAACAGGAACATAACTGCTATAGGACTTGCCATTAATCACAAAGTCACAGATTGTTGCTGGTCCACCTCCAACATTTTCAAGGTATAGTTTAATAGTTGAGTTCCAGCCATGACCATAACTGCTCTCTCCAGTATAAGGAGAATGAGTGCTGACAAGATTGCCCTTTGTGCCTATTGCAAAATAGAGTATAGTAACTATAAAAATAAGAGACATTACAACAACTGCCAATGCAAACAGGGATTTTCTATCTAACCGCATAGAAGCTCCTTTGCATTCTTTTATGATTTAAGGTTTGTTTACATTGATGATTTTAGCTCTAAAGAATAGGTCTTAAAGATTGGATGCTGTCTAATCTGATTAGCAGATTTAGAGCATACCTGATGTTACACTCCAAAATTAGAGTAAGTGAAACCTTTTATCCACAGACAAATGTATTGCCATTTGAGGCAAAGCAAGTGAAAAAAGCCCTAATAACGTTCCTTGTTGCTTTTGGATTAACAATTGCATGCACAGTTTTAAAACTAATAGTAAGCACAACCTCTGCACTTTCATTTTTCTTGCTCACATTTACCAATCTTTCAACAATAACTGTTACCCTTTTAGTGATGGGAATTTTCTTTGGCGTCTTCTACCTCTTAGCAAACACAACAAACTTAGTGGCTAGCAAATCAACAACCTTAGCGATACTTTTAGGAATAACAATAGGTGGTTTTGTTTCAGTTTTCCTGTTTTGGACGGGGTCTCCATTATTCCCAGCATCAGTTTATGTAAGTTTCATAACTAGTAGCTTTATTCTGTATTTTTTTCCTTCTTTGACTGCTCAACTGCTAGTTGAGTTAAGGAACAAAAAGCAACAATCACTCACACAGCCTACGCTCCAAAACTAGTTCTTAATGGTCTTAAAATAGCTCTATGGCACTCCAGCTCCAAGTCTAAGGGGAGTATCTGTATGAAGTTTAAGTGTGTGAAATCTGAATGTGGAGTTTGTGGCAAAGTTTCTCTGATACAACTATTCATCAGAAACAATGGACAACTAGCTTATGGCAGAGCAAGACACTACACAGGACAACTAAAGGGCAAACCCCAGTTTGAATATCATCCTCAAAGCATGGAATCTCTGAAAACTTTATTAAAAACACAAGGCATTTCTCTGACAACTGAAAAGGCAACAAGTGGTCAAATAGGTCAAAGCCAAAACAAAGAAGCCCATGACCTAAATAAGCCCAAAAACAGCCTTAAACAGCAAAACATGAGCGGTTGTCGTCTAGTCTGGTTTAGGACTTTAGCCTTCCAAGCTAATGATCCCGGGTTCAAATCCCGGCGACCGCACCATTTTCTCTTTTCAATTATCGGGTTTTGACGGTTCTCCGAATCTTTATTGCTCTGCCCCTCAGCATATCCAATCCAATGGATACCAGCTTTCTTCCGCCAGCACCGAAGATTAACAGCCAAAAGGATATGCCGAAGCCTAGCCCTAAAAGCTGTCCTGAAGCAACAGCTGTAGTTTGGTTGCCTGTGGTCATTTGGAGATCAGTCAAGCCAAACGGTATAGGCGAGTAGTAATTGCCTTCTAAGAGAACAATTAGCTCGAAGATTGAAACAACTATTACAACTATCCCTGTTACAAGCAAAACATATCCTATGTACTTTTCCTCAACTGATCGCGCTGTGTATCCGACGAATGTTTGTTCCTTTCTTGATCGTCGAACAATAAAGAATAAGACCACAGTTATTATGGCAGCTACCAAAACATCTAGAAGAATTTTGATGTATTCGGTTGCTGAAGAATCCATGGGCAGTCACGTTTGTTTATTTGGCGCTTTGTACATTGGCAGGCGTTGTCATTGGCTCGCTTATTTCAACTTTAATATCTTTAATCATGCTAATACCCAATGACGCGATTTTTCCTCCTGCAAGCAGGACAAACCCCATAAGTAAAAACCAGAAGAAAAGGTTAGGCAATTGGCTTGCTTGGGCGCCTTGAATTAACGATATGTTCGATCCGTTATCTCCGGGCAGGGAAATGTCTTGGAGGTTGAAGAGTTTTGGTGGAGGAGCATAACCGTAATAGACTGTCACCATTTCAACGATTGAAAAAAGCAACAAAATGACACCTAAGATCAGTAGGGCGTAACCGATGATTTTTTCATTTTTTGGGAGTTTTGGCATACGGATTCACTATATTAACTCATAAGAGTTAATATAACACTTAAAAACTTTGCTGAAAGACGCTTTACAAAAAATAGTCCAGTGCCATTGGTAGATTTGGATTTAATGAAAATAAAAAAGTAACCTAAAAACAAAATGTCCAGAACTCAAAGCGAAAAGGTGAAAAGCAACAGAACAATGATAAGAAGTAAAGATAGGTGAGACCTAAAATGAGTAACGATGTAAACATGTCAACTATCCAGCTATGTGGCGAAAAACAAAACTTCATCCTCGACAAAAAAAACTTCAAAACAGGCAGCAGAGGCTACTACGGAACGGGAAAGATGGTTGCAGGCGGCAAGAAATACCAAATAAGCATCCAAGCTGTAGAAATCGGTTCTAAGCCTAAACCTGAAGAAGAAAAGAAAAAATAGTTAATTTTTAACTTTTTATTTTTTGTTTAAAGCAAGATTGTCGCGCTAACAATTGTGACATTGGTTAAAGGTTTATCGTTCCGGTTGGTTGGCACTTTAACGATCTTATCGACGACATCCATTCCAGCGATGACTTTGCCAAAGGCAGGGTGCTTGCCATCTAAAAAGTTGTTGTTTACTTGGTTGATGAAGAATTGGCTGCTTCCTGTGTTTGGACCCGCGTTTGCCATTGATATTGTGCCTCTGTCGTTGCGGTTGGTTTTTGTAAATTCATCTCGGATTTCAGGTATTGATGGGTCGCCATAACCGGTGCCTGTTGGGTCCCCGCCTTGAATCATGAAACCTGGGATGACACGGTGAAAAATTGTACCGTTGTAAGTCCCCTTTTGTACAAGGTTCTTGAAGTTTCCTGTGGTTATCGGCATATCGTTGCGCAAAGCGATTGTTATATCGCCCATGCTTGTGTGAAGTAGAATTTTAGTTTCAGGTTGATTTGATGTTTGTCCTGACATAATTTATCAAAGAGATCAATTTGAATTATAGCTATTATGCCTATTGCAAAAGATAGGCTGTCTTGATTGTGCTTAATGCCACAGATTTATTAAATTAAATAAAAAAGAAAAGTTGAAGGATGATATTTTGGATCTATTTAAGGTAATATTGTAGCTTTTGTTAGTGTGACAGGGTTAACAGGTGAACTGTTTTCATGTGTGTATGGATTTGCGGTAACTTGGGCGTTAGCTATTGCATCAACGACACTTTGACCCTCGACTACTTTTCCAAAGACTGCGTAAACTGCGTCGAATTTGGTTCCTGCCTGGTCTATGGGGTTGTTTCCGTTATCGGCAACGTTTATGAAGAATTGGCTTGTTGCTGAATTGGGGTCGCTGGTTTTCGCCATAGCTATTGTGTACGCAACATTACGATTGTTGCTCCCAATTTCGTCAGCTATAGTGGGGGTGGAGCCACTGATTGAGCCGCCCTGTATCATGAAGCCTGCAATTACTCTGTGGAAAACTGTTCCATCGTACTTTCCTTGTTGTACGAGGTTTATGAAGTTAGCAGTTGTGATGGGCTTATCGCTTCGCAACTCAAGGGTTATGTTTCCGACGGAGGTTTGAAGCCGAACTTTTGTTGGGTTGACATAATGGGGATCGGCAGGTGTAGCCGAAGGCGATGTTGACGAAGTCGGTGCTGGAGTAGGCGTAGGAGTTGGCGTCGCGTTAGCTGGTTGGTTTGCTGATTGCCCGAACATAATGTATGCCCCGACGCCGATTAGAATTATAGCAATTATGCCTATTGCAAGAAACAGTGTCTTGTTGGATTTTCGCTTGTATGGTGCCCTACTGTTTTTATTGGGTGTCATACCTTGGTAGTCAACGGCTTTTAATATAAAATTTTTCCATAATCTGACTTGCAAAGATACCTTAGGTGCTGAGCAACCTGGCTTTTTTTCTTTAGCCTACACATCTTAGAAATCCCAAAGATAAGTTAGAAATACCTGTAAGGTCTGATATGATTGTTAGAGGCTTATGAGTCATGACTGATGTTGTGTTCGTGTTTGAAGTTCACCAGCCACACAGACTGAGGAGAAACCTGTTTTGGGAAGGCAAAGTGTTTAGGCGTCTACCCAAAAACGAACTTTTCAACTACTACTTTGACAACGAAGTTGACTCAGAAATTTTTAGGCGAGCCGCACGCAAATGCTACTATCCTTCAAACCAGATTATCCTCGATGTAGTGGACCGACACAAGCATAACCGCAGACAAGCCAAGTTTTCCTTTAGTGTTTCAGGCGTTTTCCTTGAGCAATGTGAAATGTTCGAGAAGGACTTGCTAGAGAGCTTTCGTCAACTAGCTGCTTCGGGGCGTGTGGAGTTTCTTGATCAAACCTACTATCACTCTATCGCCAGTCTCTACCCTGAAAAAGAGGAATTTATCGAGCAAGTTGCGTTGCACAAACAAACCATGAAAGACCTTCTGGGCTACATGCCTCAAGTCTTCGAAAACACAGAGTTACTTTACAACAATACCATCGCAAAAACCGTTGAAAACATGGGTTATAAGGGCATCTACACTGAGGGGGTGGAAAAGATTCTTGGTGAAAAATCCCCAAACTACATCTACACACCAAAAAGCACTAAGAAAATCCGGGTGCTTCTAAGGAATTACAAGTTGACTGATGACATCGGGTTCAGGTTTTCAGCACGATGGTGGCCAGAGTGGCCGCTAACTGCCGATAAATATGCGCGGTGGCTTTCAGAAACCAAGGGTGAATGCATCAGCATCTTCCCAGACTATGAAACTTTTGGGGAGCATCATTGGCCTGAAACAGGAATCCACAGCTTCCTGCAACACCTTCCAGACGAGATACTAAAGTTTGAACATTTACAAATGGCTACTCCATCCGAGGTGGTGGATAAACATGCTTCAGCAGGAGAGATTGATGTTCCAGAAGCCGAAGGCACAGTTTCGTGGGCAGATATCAAACGTGACCAGTCAGGGTGGCTAGGCAACGTTATGCAGTGGGCATATTACACTACTCTACGCAGGTTGGAGCCTTTGATTAAAGAAGCAGACGACAAAGAGTTTCTAAGGTTGTGGCGTGACTTCCAAACAAGCGACCACCTCTACTACATGTTCACTGCAGGAGGCGGTCCAGGAGAAGTACATTCCTACTTTAGCCCATACGAGTCTCCAATGGATGCTTTCGTGGCTGCACAAACATTGCTTAACGATTTTGAAGCTCGATTGAGAATTGCTCTCCTAACTGCAAATGAGCCTTTTCTGTTTTACACAGGCGCCGGCAAAGATCGCTACACGGGCACAATGGCTTGGAGTCTCAAAGGCTTCATCAAAGCACTAACAGAAGTAGACTCTAAAGCTATAGAGTTCCATGTAGGCAACGGCGACTTTGAAAGTTGGGCGCAAAGCTCACTTAAAGACAAAAAATTGGCATCGCAATTCAAAACCATCGGTGCTTCAGGGGAAAAAGGCGAGAAACTTAGAAAAGCAATGGTTGACGTCACAAAGAAAAGGTACACAGCAGAAAGCAAGGAAGTGCAGGATGCAACCCAGCTTTTCTAAGAAAAACCCATCTCACATGCGTTTATAAGATAAGTCGCCGTACTCTTTGATGGCACGGTGCATCAAACATGAGAGAAGAGCTTCCGTTTCCAGATAAGGTTCTGCAAACACTGCACAACTTGTGCGCTACCGCCGCCGATTTAGCACGTCGAGGCGAAGAAGTGGCACGGCTTCTGCAGAAAGACCCAAGCGAAATCGAAAGCATACTAGACCAATACAAGTCTGAAGGCTTTGCTGAAAGCTTCTATGACAACGAAGGCAAGAAACGGTATTATCTTAATGGAAGAGGCATAATTAAAGTCTGTTCGCTTTTTACGTAGTGGAAATATGCGTATCGTCATTTTTTCCTGGGAGTATCCGCCAAGGGTGGTAGGTCAACTCTCTGGTTACGTTAGCGACCTCTCGGGTCAACTTGCCAGCAGCAAAGTTGAGGTTAACGTTGTAACCTATGATGACTCTGCAACTGGTCAAACCCACGAATCCAGCGGCGTAAAAACCTTCAGAGTAGCCAATCCAGTGCGTAACCATATAGGTGTTTTAACCTGGGTTTTAACTTTAAACCAGGAAGTTGAACGGGCGGCAACGAACATTTACTATGAAGCCCACAAACACATTGACCTCATAGACGTTTTTGATTGGCACTTTATTCCGGCAGCCGTTACCCTAAAGAACGCTCTGGATCTCCCGTTTGTCTTCTCGATTGAAAGCATAGAGGACCAGCGTTCCCCCAACGCGAACGCTTCGTACAACATGGCGATAAAAAGCATCGAATGGCTCGGATTCTATGAGGCTTCAAGGATAAGCGTAAAATCCGAGTGGATGAAAGATGAGATAGTTAGAATATACGATGTGCCCAAAGAAAAAATAACTGTTATTTCGTCGGATTCTGATTCTTTAGGCAAAGAATTCCAAAAATTGTACGGCAAAGTGACGGAGGCAAAAAAGAATGAAACATGACCTAACCGTTATGATGCTCAGTTGGGAATACCCGCCAAGAGTAATCGGTGGCATCTCACCCCACATCTACTTTTTATCCAAGCATTTAGCAAAACAAGACGTCAAAGTATACGTGATAACTTGTGACTTCCCAGGCACACCCGCCCATGAAGTAATAGACGGCGTGGAAGTCTACCGAGTTGACTCATACAAAAACCCAGCCCCCGACTTTGCAACATGGGTTTACTTAATGAACATGAACATGCAAAAAGAAACCGCCGCCTTAACACGGAAAATATCTGACAAAATCGATGTTTTCCATGCCCACGACTGGCTCGTCGCAAACGCAGGCATCGGACTCAAGCATGTCTTCAGAAAACCCCTTCTGGCAACAATGCACTCCACTGAAATGGGCAGGAGAGACGGATTGCACACCACGACTGAAAGAATGATTCATGAGACTGAAGCTTGGTTAACCTACGAGGCGTGGAAGGTAATCTGTTGCAGCAACTACATGATTTCACACGTAAAATACGTTTTTGGACTGCCAAGCGACAAGTTAGTTATGGTTCCAAACGGAGTAAACACCCATAACTACGATGGCAATGAAGACCTAAAGGAGTACAGGAGCAAGTTTGCTTTACCTGAAGAAAAAATCGTTCTCTTCGTCGGGCGCTTGGTCTACGAGAAAGGCATCCATGTGCTGATTAATGCTGTCCCAAAAATCCTGAGCAAAGTCAACGCCAAATTCATAATCGTCGGCAGTGGCTACATGAAAGAGCAATTGCTAAACATCGTACGCAGCATGGGTCTTGAGCATAAAGTACTGTTCCAAGGTTTTCTAGATGAGCCGTCTCTTCTTAAGCTGCAGAGATGCTCTGACGTGTCAGTTGTGCCTTCGCTTTTTGAACCCTTCGGAATCGTCGCTTTGGAAGCTATGGCCGCGCAAAGTCCAGTGGTTGCTTCTGACACCGGCGGCTTATCAGAAATCATCGAACACGACATTACGGGAGTAAAGGTTTACCCGAACAACCCTGATTCACTGGCTTGGGGCATAACAAAGGTCTTGCTTGACGGGTACTACGCTAAACAACTCCGCGAAAACGCATACAAACGTGTACAAGAGAAGTATGATTGGGAAAAAATCGCTCAACAGACTAAACGCATATACGAGGGCGTTTTAGGCGAATACTCAAAGAGTTTCTGGGCTTAATACTGCTAAAACAAAAAGAACTATAGCCATGAGATTGAAGGTTTACTGTCCAATCACACGGACATTCTCAACCTCGATCCATGGAGCAATCAAAGAACCCATCTGCCTCTCGTTACCGCCGACTACGCTGATGTTTTTAAGCAGCTCAAATATGTTGCCTGCCAACATTACACCCCGTGAACAATGAGTGATTTCCCCATCCTTTATCTTCCAAGCTGGAGTTGCTACCACCGAGAATTCGCCGCTTACAGGATTGCTACTATGGGCACCCTGCAAATAATAGACTATTAAGCCATCGTCAACTTCGCTTAGCATTTCATCTTGGGTTTTGTTTCCGGGGATTATGTGAAAGTTTGTGGTATCTATGCTGGGTGTAGAGAGGTATCCTGCTCTTGATGCGTTACCAGTGCTCTCAGCACCCTCTTTTTTAGCTGAATAGTTGTCGTAGAGGAAACTACGCAGAACACCCTTCTCTATGACAGATGTTTTTTGATGTGGCACTCCTTCACCGTCAAAGACTGCCGTGCGTAACCCGCCAGCAAGTAGTCCATCGTCAAAGATGGTGAGGTTCTCTGAAGCGACTTTTTCCCCGATTTTCCCCTTAAAAGGCGATTGCCCTCTCTGCATACTGTCAGCTCTTATAGCGTTGATTACTGTGTGAGTTAAGAGTTCTTGGAGCGCAAACTGGGTCAGGATGACTTTCCCCGATTTTGTTTCAACAGACTTAGTTTTTAATGCTGAAATCGACATCTTTGCTGCTTCTCTGCCGACCCAACTGGGATCAAGGCTAAAGTTTCTTGCAGCGTTAAATTCAAAACACATAGGCGCCACAGTTGAACCTTCCTTAGCCAACGTCGCCAAACTGCACTCTACTACCGTTCCTCGATCAAAGCCTGTTACATCGTTTGAGTTAACGATGGCAACTGAAACATATCCTGCGCCTACACCTCCTTCTATGGCAAGCACTCGTTTATCCACTTGACCAGCAGCCTCCAACATCTCTGTAGCAACATTAACCAATTCTTCAGGAGTGAGGGCTAGAATTTTTTTATCAAAGGTTTTCGCCGTCTGGAAGTATGGTTTCTTTTGCGGCAGTCCCTTCCAGTCTGGGTCGGGTTTGCTTGCCCTCGCAGCACTAAGCGCGCCAATAACAACGTTCTCCATAGCCTTCTGGTCATCGAGGATGTTTGTGTAGGCAAAACCGATTGCCTTATTGGCTGCTACTCTTAAGCCCAAGCCTCGGTCGATTATCCGGTTTGTCTTGCTGATTTGTCCAAGTTCGATACCGATGTTTGTGGCTTGCCCCTCGTAGGAATAGGCTTCCGCCTCTTGAGCACCCATCTTTAAGGCTGCCTCCACCGCACGTTCTGCGACGTTTATCATGGTGTTTTTTTCAAGCACTGCCACCGACTACAACCTCGCTAATTTTAATGTGTGGACCGCCATCACTGATAAAAGCTATTTGCCCCTTCCCACATCGCCCAGGATCCAACAGGAAATCCTTGCCGACCGCATTGACCTTATGCAAGGTTTCAAGGGTGTTTCCGCTTATTGAGGCATTACGGACGGGTGCACCCAATTCGCCGTTTGTTATCTCGTAGCCTTCTTGGATACCAACTTGGAAGGTTCCATCAAGGTTTGCTTGCCCACCCCTAAAACTCTTAAAATAATAGCCCGATTTGACATTTTCGATCAGTTCTTCAAAAGTTCGGTCTCTAGGCGCCATGTATGTACAACGCATTCGAATAATTGGCTCAACGCGAAAATCCTCAGCTCGCGCGTTTCCTGTGGGCTGAGAGTTGAATTTTTGCGCAGTTTCACGGTTATGCATCAGACCAGTCACAACTCCATCTTTTATGAGCAATGTTTTATGGGATGGAATACCTTCGTCGTCATACTTGAATGCACCAAAAGCTCCCTCCACTGTACCATCATCATAGAAAGTAACCAAATTTGAACCGATTTTCTTACCGAAGTTGTCTGCTAGAATTCCACCTGAAAGCGCCAAATCTGCCTCAGCTAAATGCCCAAACGCTTCATGCACAAAAGCCCCCACAACGTTAGGACCCAGAACAACCGGGAACTTTCCGCCCCTTGGAGATTTAGCATTTAACTGCTCAATTGCTAGTTTGGCAACCTTCACGCCTAAAACCTCGGGGGCTTGTTCATCGAAGAGTTCGTAGCCTGCGGTGGAGCCAATCTCCTCTCGGCTAGAAGTGAAGACGCCTCCGCTCTGGGCAGAAGCGGTGATTCTTGCCCAAACATATAGTTTATCTTGTTCAACGTTTGTGCCTTCGCTGTTTACAAAAAAGCTGCTTCCCATCAAATCCACGTAATCCACTGAACAACTCTTAATGCGCCCATCGAAACCCAAAATTGCTTTGTTCACTTCAGCAGCCGTTCTTATTTTGTCCTCCATAATTACGTTCGCTGGGTTCTTCTTAGGCTTAGCTACCACGCGGTCTTCAATTACTTTGGCGGCTGCAAGCTTAATGGGCGTCTTTAATCTCTCGCTTGCAAGCTTCGCCATCCTGCAGGCATCTGAAACTGCATCATCCAAAATATCACCGTTAAATGAACCTACAGAAGCAAAGCCCCATGCGCCGTTCACTAATACGCGGATGGCAACACCGTTTTCGATGCCTTGCTTAGCGGCTTCCACACGTTCCTCCTTTAGAGTCAGTGAGGTTTTGACGATTTTTTGGGCTCGCGCCTCGGCGTATTCTGCCCCAAACTTCTGGGTGGCTACATTGTTGATTTTAGTGAGAAGGTCCTTCAAAGTCATCGGTCCTTAAGAATCATCTAGAATTGTGTTGAATTAAACCGTTTTGGGTTACCAGAAGTCGCTCATACTTTTCTGTTTAACAACTGGCTGAACCAGCTTGGGTTTAAGCTTGACTGGCAGCAGTGCATCGACACCCAAAACCAGCTGCCCATAAACACCGTCATATCCAGGAGTAACTTTGGCGGAACCATCCCTTACCTTAATGATTGCTTGCGCAGTGGGTGCATCAACAACCTGAATCAACGCATCCAGAGGTGCAGACGTCAATACCGAATACTCGTCTCCGAACTTTTCAACCAGCAAATTGTATTTTTTCCAAACCGCTTGTGTAGAAGGTGAATCAGTCCCAAGCACCGTAGCAATGATTTCGGAGAGTGGAAGCAAACGCAAAAACCCTGGGGCACCCTCGCGCTTAAACTCAACTGGTCTATCCGCTAGTTCTTCGACACGTTGTTCAACACCCTTGGTAAGTTTTCCACGGCAAACTGGGCAGATATTTCCGAATTTTATGGCTTCTTTAGGTGACAGCGACACTTTGCAGTTTCGGTGCCCCGTCCAGTGGTATTTGCCGTAGGCGGGGTCTGTTTCTATGGTGAACTTGAAGTGGGAAGAATCATTGGAGACAATGGCGTCGGTTATCCCATTGTAAGTTAATTTTTCCAGCTCAAACACGTTAGCTTCTCGACCTATTCGCCAGGGCCAAAAACTGTGGCAGTCACTGTTCGAAACAAGCGCGTATCTGTCGAGTTTGCTGAGGCGCCAATTCATGGCCGGATCAGACGACAAACCAGTTTCCAACGCATGAATATGTTTGGTCATGTCTTGGTAGCAGTCCTCAACAGTGTCAAAACCACTAAACGCTCCAAAAATGCTAAACCAGGGCGTCCAGGCATGTGCTGGAAAAACCATGTTGTCGCCGCAAACCTCCATCACCTGCTCGACTAGTTGGGATGCTGAAACATTTAAGATCGGTCTACCGTCTGAACTCAAGCTACCAAAGCTTTGGAGGCGCTCATTGATTTGTTCAGCGGTTTCAAGCCACGGAGTGAGTATGACATGGTGTACCTTCTTGGATTCACCTTTATAGTCAAAGATTGTGCAGACTTCAGTTTGCAGCATAAACCGAACGAGAGAATCTGCGTTGGTTAATTTGAAAAGACCTGAGTCAGCTTCGGGTGTGAGTGTTTCTTTAATTTCTTTTAGCCATTGAGGATGGGTGAAATCCCCGGTGCCGACAAGGTTTAATCCTTTGATTTTTGCGTACTTTGCGATTTGGGGTATGCTCATTTGTTCGCTTGTTGCTCGGCTGTATCTACCGTGGATGTGCAGGTCAGCTATGACTCTCATGTAGGCACCCAAACTCTAACGTAGAGATTAAACATTTTAAGGCTTTGCTGAGTCAACACAAAAACAGTTAGGCTATTTTACTGCGTCTTATCTTTGAGCCTATTTGTCCACGTTGACAACGAATCCAACACCTGCTTAATGAGGTGACGTGTTTGTTCATTGGTTACTTTTTCCGTCTGCATCTACGTTGTGTGCTGCATCTGACAACATGACTTCGGGACGGTTAACAAGGAGCATGTTAAGGAAAATGAAGGAGCGCAAATGATATTGGGCTCTTGCACCCCCTAATCTTCCCGTGGAGGCGCTCATGATTGCTACGGGTTTGCCTTCAAGAGGCGTCTCTGCTTTTGGTCTTGAAGCCCAATCAATCGCGTTCTTGAGTACGCTGGATTATTAAGTACTTCAACTACGACTAGAAAAAGACAGCTGTTTGTACGAACAATTCCTTCTTCTTTTTAGAGCTATACTACAAATATCAAGAATTGCCTAGAAGTAATTGCAGGTTTGAGGGTTAGGGGCTGTTTTTGGATCCTTGGAACAGCTCAGTTATGTATTGATTGACTGTTTTTTGTTGTCTCTTGGCTATGCGCTTTACTGCATCGTTGATTCCTGTGGAGTATTGTACTGCTTTTTTCGGTTTGTCCGATATCGATTTGGGCACTCCGGCATTCAGGGCTACTCTCCGCAAAACCAGCTTTCTCAAGGTGTCAGGTTTCTGCTCAAATTTGCAGTCTAAAGGCAAAGTCAATGCGTACTCGGCGAGGTCAAAGGCGCCGAAAGGCAAACGCAACTCGACATCAAAAAACCCAGTGATCTTCAAGTCCCGTTCAAGATTACTCTCATAAAGCCCAAGCACATCGCTAAACATGGTTTTCGAAACTTTTTCTCCCTTGCTACAGTACTCTTTAACGTAGCGTTGGTAACCTCCAAACAATTCATCCGCACCTTGTCCAGCCAACATGACTTTAAAACCTGCTTCTGCCGCTTTCTCTGCCACCCAATAGAACGGCACACCAATGCTTGCTTTTACTGGGTCAGGTTCCTCGATTAGCTCGACAACTTTTGGTAAAACCGTTTCTACGTCAGAGTCCTTAAACAAATCCACCTGCAAAGGCAAATTCAACGCTTCCGCAGCTTCGATGGCGTCTTCGGATTCTGATTGATTCTCCAAGCTTACGTGGAACAGATTAACTTTAACCCCGCTTTTGTTTGCCAAGAAAGCCACTAAGCTGCTATCCAAACCTCCCGAAAACGCGACTGAAACTTCCTTTAATCCGTGCACCCGACGCTGGATGGATTGTTCAAGGAGAGATTGGATCGTTTTGGCGGCATCATCAATTGTTATGGGTTTGGGTTCTTTGAAAGTCAGGGTTTTTACGGGTTTAAATTTGAAGCCTTCTTTGTTAACGAACGCAAGGTTCCCTGGTGGAAAAGAGGTGGGTGTTTCTATTCCGAGTTTCCAGAGGGCTTTGCGGTTTGTGGCAAAGGCGGCGATGTCTCTGTTTTCACCGAAGTATAGAGGTTGAACTCCAATAGGATCTCTTGCACCAGCAACCCAGCCGTCCTTCACCATCAGGAATGAATAGTCTCCGTCTGCTTGCTCTATTAGTGTTTGAAGTGATGGCTTCGCAGTGAACCGAGGCATTTTACAAACTGTTCCATAACAGCTGTTTTCGGTACAGTCGAGTACAACTCTGCCTTCAAAGAGCAACGCAGCCTCATCCAACTGTAAGATGTTCATAATCACTGTTTGATTTTGGCTTTGAAGTCACATACCCTGCAGCGGTTGATGATTTTAAGCCCTGTTTTTTTATGATTTCAACGTTCTTTTCGAAAAGACTTTTCTTAGGAGTAACTAACCCAAAATGCGAGGGCGAACCAACATCAAACGAATTCAATACGTCAAGAACTGTTTCAACAGCACCATCGCCGTTTTTATCTAACACTGCAACTGTAACTTTCATTTCTTCTACCCACCAAAATACTCTTAATACTCTACTAATGTGTGTGGTTAAACATTAATTTTCTTACAATACAAGAGTCATTTAGGTCAAATAATTTCTGTAAATCATTTTTTTTCACAAAACATTAATCTTTAATCCGCATACCTTAGACGTTGAGGAAAGCTAACTTGCCAATCTTACCCATAGATACTGGGCGTTATGGAACGCCTGAAATGCTTAAAATCTTTGACGAAGAAACGCGCACACAGAAACTGCTCGATGTTGAAGCGGCTTTGGCTTTAGCTCACGCTGAAGTCGGAAACATCCCAAAGAAAGATGCGGAAAAAATCGCTTCAATGGCATCCACCAAATACGTCAAGGTTGAACGTGTTAAAGCGATTGAGAAGGAGATTAAGCATGACATTGCCTCGCTGGTACGTGCGCTCTCGGAAGTATGTGGGGAAAGCGGTGCCTACGTACATTTAGGCGCAACGAGCTACGACATCGTCGACACAGCTAATGCTCTTCAGCTTAAAGATGCCATAGAGGTTCTTGAGAAAAGGCTAACAGAGTATAAGGAAATTTTGCAGAAACAAGCTGCCAAACACAAAGACACCGTCATGATAGGACGGACCCACGGGCAACACGCTTTGCCAATTACTTTGGGCTTCAAGTTCGCAGTCTGGGGCTATGAGGTAAACAGGCATCTCGAACGGTTAGAAGATTGTAAAAAGCGTGTTTTAACGGGAAAAGTCAGCGGCGCCGTCGGAACCCAAGCAGGCTTAGGTGAACACGCTGAGCAAATCCAAGAGCTCGTTATGAAACGCTTAGGTTTGAACGCAGCCGAGATTTCAACGCAAATTGTCCAACGCGACCGCTACGCAGAACTCGTTTGCATCTATGGTATGATTGCTTCTTCGCTTGAAAATTTCGCAACTGAAATCCGTGAGCTTCAGCGACCCGAAATTGGCGAATTATTCGAATCCTTTGAAGCTAAAAAACAGGTTGGCAGCTCCACTATGCCACACAAGCAGAATCCAGAAACATGCGAGCGCGTCTGTGGTTTAGCCCGAATCGTCCGAAGCCTCAGCACTCCAGCGCTAGAGGATATGGTTACTTGGCATGAACGCGACCTAACCCAGTCCTCTGCGGAACGGTTCATTCTCCCAGAATCGTCAATACTGCTCGACTACATCTTGAACCTCATGTGCAATATTGTCATAAACCTGCGCATAGACAGCGAACGCATGCTACAGAACCTCTCGTTAACGCAGGGACGCGCCATGTCGGAATCCGTAATGATGACACTCGCAAAGAAGGGTGTAAACCGACAGGAAGCACACGAACTACTAAGACAACTCACCATAAAAAGCGCAGTTGAAAAGAAACCATTCAAGCAGATTCTCCAAGAAGACAAACTCGTCAGTAACAAACTCTCAGAGAAAGAAATTGACAAAGCCCTAAACCCCAAAAACTATTTGGGAACAGCAGTTAAGCAAGCGGAAAAATTCGCGAAGGGCGCTTAGAAGTCAAACAAGCCTTTCTGGGCAGCTTCATCTGGTGCTTTTCCCAGATTTTCCCATGTTTCTTTTTTTACGAAACCGCCGACTTGCTCTTTGATTTTCTTAGCTAACCTTGGACCCACAGACGGCAGGTTAGTGAGTTCTTCGACGGGAGCGTGTTTGAGGTCTTCGATGGTTTGGTATCCTGCGTTAAAGATTATACGTCCTCTGACTCTACCCACACCCTCCAATGCCACGATGGGTAACAGTTCACGTTTTATGCCTTTTGAAACCCGCTCAACCAACTCGTGACTAAGTGCTGAGACTTCTTTGTTTTTTGTCCCCACGGCTGGCGAAAGCTCGTCTATGGCGTGCAGAAGCCACTTGGCGGTCTCGATGGTTCGATAAAGGTCTCCCGGCTGCACGTTGAACCGTTCAATGACCTTTTCCTCCGGCAACTCCTCAATCCAATTATTCATCACCATCGCAGTTTTAACTTCACCCAGAAAGTCAGCGTAGCCTATATGGTCGCTCCATTGGTCGGGGACTTCAACGAAGAGTTCTTGTTTGTGGTCTTCAGTTTGCACTACGAGGTTGTCCATTTCCCGCTGGTAAGGACGCATGATTGGTCCCATGTCTGGTGTATGAGCAACTAAGTGCAGCAGGCTGAACTCGGTTAATAGGGGTAGTTTCCTCTGCAGTGCATCTCTGATTATTACACCAGATAAAGGATCGATGTAGAGTTCGCTTATCCGTTTGCCAAACTTGGTAGCCAATATATTATCCCCAGCAACGTAAATCATCTCTTCATCGTGCAGAAAACGTAGAATTCTGTTGATGACGTTTTGGATAGCTTTTACGTCGTACTGGTAAGCGTAGAAGGTTTTGCCGAAAAACTCGTAAATACCCTGTTCTGTGTGTGCAAAATCCGAGGCAATCGTCGCTAAAACGTGGGCACGGATGACTTTCTCCACTGCCAATCTAGACCAAATCCGCTCGGGTTTAGCCAGCACGTAGCTTTCCATCAGGTAGTCGGCTTCGTCGGCAGTTTTGGCAATCAGGACAGATTCGCCGAATTTGTCGTATTTTGGTCGACCTGCGCGTCCGGCCATCTGCTTATAGTCGAGTACGCTTATGGGGTAGTTACCCAAGCCAGCTTCGAAACGGCGGTAGTCTTGAATTATGACTGTTCTGGCAGGCAAGTTAACACCCCAAGCCAAGGTTGGTGTGGCAGTTAAAACTTTGATTTTCCGCTCCTTGAACGCGTCCTCTATGACTTTGCGGTGTGCACCTGACAACCCTGCATGATGATAAGCTGTACCACAGCGAACTAAATCGGCAAGTTCCTCACTAAGTTGAGTATGTTCGCCAGCATCCAAAATCTTCTTTGCCTCCTTCTCCAAAACGCCCCTTGTCTGTTCCTCCAATGAACG
Organism: Candidatus Bathyarchaeota archaeon; assembly: GCA_963777155.1. Lineage (GTDB taxonomy): Archaea > Thermoproteota > Bathyarchaeia > Bathyarchaeales > Bathycorpusculaceae > Bathycorpusculum. The sequence goes on along the minus strand of CAVZPM010000001.1, from coordinate 54,429 downwards.
CTTAACTAGTTTGGAGCCACTTTTAGGCACCAGCACCTTGTCCATGTGGCTAGCAACCGTTTTTGCCGCCGAAACAGCGTTCCTGCGTGTCGAAGCAAAAATTAAGGCTTGCCCACCATTTCGCAACGTGTTTAAAACTAGGTTCACGACTGGTAGATGGGTTTCGGGCTCGATTTTCCTTGCCTCACCGTCTTTGTATTGGATTTCTTCTTTTAGCATGATACCTTCTTTGAGGTTTATGGGACGCCACTCGGTAACAACGTACTTTGCATTTAGCCACCCAGCAATTTCATCGACATTGTTTATGGTTGCGCTGAGGGCCAGAATTTGGATATGGGGGTTTACCTGCAGGAGCCTTGCCAGCACAATCTCCAATGTAGGTCCGCGTTCTGCCTCGTTTAAGAGATGAATTTCGTCGGCAATAACCAAAGATATGCTGTCCATCCATTTGGCACGGTGACGAAGCAACGAATCAGCTTTCTCGTTGGTCGTAACTATGATGTCATAGCGTTCCAGCCAGTTGTCGGCGCTGTCAAAATCCCCCGTGCTCATGCCAACAGAGACTTTTCTACCATCAACCTTACGGATTGAAGTGTACTTTTGGAATTCCTCGAACTTTTCACTTGCCAACGCTCTGAGAGGGGATAGGTAGATGACTTTGCCACCCTTCTCAAGCACGTGTTTAAGACCGCAGAGTTCAGCAATCAAAGTTTTTCCAGACGCAGTGGGACTTGCCAAAACGATGTTTCTTCCCTCAAGCACTCCTGCCCGTATGGTATCTTCTTGGGGTGGAAACAACTCTGCAATTCCCAGACCACATAGGACTTCTTTAACTGATTCTGGAACAGATAAGTCTACAATCTTCACTATAGTCTCGCCGTCAGTTGATATTTTATCAATATGGAGTATGCTGATTAATAGTGTTAGCCTTAGCGGAAACAGTTTTTTCAGCTACATTTTTCTATCTGAACTAGATATTAGCAAGTAACGAGTTTATCTGTCCCAAGAAATTCAGGTAGGATACTGTATGGTTGAAAACGTGAAAGAGCTCCTCAAACTGCATGAGGGCATCACACATGAAGTTTACTTTGACAATGAAAATTCCTGCATCGTTCCCCAAGAAGTTGTAGATGCTATGTTGCCATACTTCAATAAGACAGCCTATGGAAACCCAACGCTAACACACAAACCCGGCTGGGAAGCATTCGAAGTCATAATGAACAGCTTCAAAAAAATCAGCAACTACATAGGTGCCAAGAACCTTGAAGAAATCACCTTCACCCCAAGCGAAACCGAAGCCAACAACCTCGCCATCATGGGATCCGCGTTTGCACAGAAAAGCAAGGGCAAAAAAATCGTAATCTCAGAAATCGAACCCATCAACGTGCTCCAAGTAGCCGAGATGATGCAGAAATTCGGCTTCACAACACAGAAAATCCCCGTTAACAACGAAGGCTTTGTCAACCTTGAGAAACTCAAAGAAGCAGTCGACAGCGAGACAATACTTGTCAGTATCTCAGCTGTAAACAACGAGATTGGAACAATCCAGCCCATCAAGGAAGCCGTGGACATCGTGAAAGCCAAAAACCCCCACGCTCTCTTTCACACTGACGCCTCAGACGCATATGGCAGAATACCATTAAACGTGCAAAGCCTAAACGTTGACTTAGCCACATTGAGCAGCTACAAGATTCAGGGTCCAAGAGGCATAGGCGCAATGTACCTAAAAAGCGGCTTAAACATGGAGCGTATCCTCGAAGGGCAAATCGGCACACAAAAACTCTGGCCAGGTGTCGAAAACACCCCGTTAATCGTCGGCTTCACGAGAGCTTCGGAGCTTGCTTTTGAGAACTTTGAAGCGAACACCAAAAAAATGCGGACACTGCGCGACAAACTTGTCGACGGCATATTCGCTGAACTTGATGATTTGCGCTTTAACGGTCCAAAAGGTGAAAAACGCTCCCCAGACAACGCCAACGTAAGCATACTTCGTGCAGAAGGCGAAGCATTAACAATCGAACTGAGCCTTAATGGTGTCTATGTTTCAAGCGGAAGCGCATGTAGTCGAAGGCTGCTTCAACCCAGCCACGTATTAGTCGCCATCGGACGTCACTATAGCGAAGCTCACGGCAGCATATTAATGAAAGTCACCCGCGCACACACAGAAGAAGATATAGCCTACGTTCTGAAAGTTCTACCTACAGCTGTCAATCGTATAAGAGGGATAGTCGGCTCAACAGGAGTAGATTAAAAATGTCACGTATGCCATTACCGTATAACCCAAAAATCATGGATTTATTCCGTAACCCAAAGAACCTTGGCAAAATGGAAGATGCCACAGTCGTCGCCGTTGCAGGAAACCCTGCCTGCGGAGACATGATAACTTTCTATCTGAAAATCAGCGACAAAGAAATCATCGAGAGAGCACAGTTCGAAAGCTACGGATGCGCCGCCAACATCGCTACATCCAGCATCGTTACAGAAATGATAAAGTGCATGAGCCTGGAAGCCGCATGGAAAGACATAACGTGGAAGCGCGTTGTGGAAGAAATCGGCGGTTTACCAGACGTCAAATTTCACTGCGGAGTCCTAGCAGTTGGCGCCTTGAAACGGGCAATACGACAGTACTTCACACAGAGGAATGTTGAAGCACCAAGCTGGTTGCCTAAAGAGCACACTTTCGAGGAAAAGCAAGCGTTAGAAGAAGAAGAACTGGCAAAGACACTATCTAAGAGGCTAAAGCCTGAGGCAGAAAAAAAATCATAGATTCCCAAGCGATACGACAAGACTTTCCAATTTTAAATCGGAAAATAAACGGCAACCCCCTAATCTACTTTGACAATGCCGCAACCACCCAGAAACCTCGCCAAGTCATCGACGCCGTCACAGATTTTTATGAAAACCACAACGGCAACGTCCACCGCGCGGTCCACACGCTCTCGCTTGAAGCAACAGATTTATATGAAAAATCAAGAGAGAAAATTGCTAAATTCATCAACGCCAAAAATTCTAGCGAAGTTATCTTTGTTAGAGGCACAACTGAAGCCATTAACTTGGTTGCTTATTCCTGGGGCTTGAATAACCTTGGCAAGGGCGATGAAGTTCTAGTCTCGCTAATGGAGCATCACAGCAACATTGTTCCATGGGAAATCGTCTCTAAACTGAAGGGTTTCACACTAAAATACGCCAAAGTTAACCCTGACGGCACACTTGACTATGATGATTTTGAAGGCAAACTCTGCGGCAAAACAAAAATTGCCTGCTTAAGCCACGTGTCCAACCTTACAGGCGTAATCAATGACGTAAAACGAGTAGCTAAAGTAGCACACGATAATGGCGCTTTGATGCTGGTTGACGGCGCCCAATCCGTGCCCCACATGCCAGTGGATGTTCAGGATTTGGATATGGATTTTCTGGCGTTCTCTGGGCATAAAATGCTTGGACCAACAGGTATTGGAGTTTTATACGGCAAAAAAGAGGTGCTCGAGAATATGAGTCCATTCCAGGGTGGAGGAGAAATGATAAGAGAAGTAGAGTTCAACCAAGGTCAGGAGCGATGCAACGTTTCTTGGAATGAGTTGCCCTGGAAGTTTGAGGCAGGAACACCTAACATCGCGGGCGCAGTTGGCTTAGGTGCTGCGATAAAGTATCTGGAGGGTTTAGGAATGGAGAATGTGCTGAGCCATGAAAAAGAATTGACTCAGCATGCTATTGAGCGGATGAGGGAAAGCAGCAAAGTCACAATATACGGACCAATCAACTCCACAAGTAAACTGGGGATAATACCCTTTAACGTCAAAGGCTTATCCTCCCATGATGTAGCATTATTCTTCGATAATTACGGTGTAATGATGCGCAGCGGATATCATTGTGCTCAGCCCCTGCATCAAGTCTTCAAACTGGAATCTTCAGCGCGAGCAAGCTTTTATGTCTACAACACTAAAGAGGAAGTTGACCGCTTCATGGAAATCCTAAAGGAGCTTGATCAACTCTAATGGCAACCATCGACGATTACGTGGCACGGGTCGAAGGAACCTGCGGAGCAGAAAAAGACGTCATTGTGATCTTCAAGTATGAAAAAAAGGAGGAGGCAATTGCTAACATTCTAAAGAAAGCCACAATTAAGAACAAGATTGCAGGTATAATTTTTGAGCTAAGTTTTCAGGACCAGTCTTTTCGACTTTACTCGAGTGGCAAAGCCATTTTCCGAAGCATCAAAAACCGGGAAATATTAAACAAAATTCTATCGGAACTACTTCTATAACTTCAAGTATCCTTAAGACTAAAGTTTTATCTGCAAAACATAACTGTGTTGCAAAACAACTGCCTTTATATGAAAAACTGCAGCACTATTGAGTATACTTATCAGCAGCTATGTCAGGGGTAAACTTTGCATAAAGTCGGCATATTGAGGGGACCTAACCTAAACCCATACGAAGGGCAATACTTTGAGAAGCTAGTCAAATATGGGTTTGAGCCAATAGGCATAACCACACATGACAAAGAAAGGCACCTACCCGAAATAACGTTCCCCATAAGAGCAGGACACAACCTACAAACCTTAACCAAAGGCAAACTTAAGCCATTTCTTTCCCTCATTGGCAAAGCCACGAAATATAACTTTCAATCTTGGAATCTCCGCATTATCGGTTTGAACAAGCTAATCAAAGACCTCGACATAATAAACTCCGCTGACATCTGGTACCCCTTCACATACCAAGCTGTAAAAACGGGCAAACCCACACTGGCATCGCAATGGGAAAACATACCGTTTAACGTCAAAGGCAACCCCTATACAAAAATCCAAGAATATAACCGTAAACACGTAACCCACTTCATCGCTATAACTGAGAAAGCCAAAGCGGCACTTATCACCGAAGGAGTCAACCCTGAGAAGATTTCTGTGATTCCAGTGGGTCTAGACTGCGACAGATTTAAACCAACAGCAAAAGCTGCTTACTAACAGGTTTGGAGTTTCAAACGAGGCAACAAGAATCCTCTTTGTCGGTCGTCTCACGCCCGAGAAAGGCATATTTGACCTGCTCAAAGCATTCGAACTACTAGTAAAAAACTACCAAAATATTGAGCTCTTAGTTGTCGGCACCGGAACAATGGAGATGCAAGCAAAAATCACCCTTCTATCAGAAAACCTGAAAATCCAAAACAAAGTCAAATTCCTTGGTAGCATCAGCTATTCCGAAATGGCACAAGTGCACAATTTAGCCGATATTTTCTGTTTGCCAAGTGTCGAAACCAACTTTTGGGCTGAACAGTTTGGCTACTCAATTGTTGAGGCGATGGCATGCGAAAAACCAATCGTCTCCACCGTTACTGGGTCGATTCCTGAAATCGTGAAGGACAGAGTCACAGGCATCTTGGTTGAGCAAAAAAACCCTATTGCCCTTAAGGCTGCTCTCGAAGAGCTATTGGTTGACAAGAAAAAGAGAGAGCACTTTGGCAAGAATGGGCGGAAATGGGTGTTGGAGGCTTTTGAAGCCAACAAAGTAGCAAAGCAGCTCTCAGTACTCTATACGCAATTTATTTAGGAAAGGTGCAATTTTGTGTTAAAAATGAACCGCTGCCTTCGCTTAGCCATTATGCCTTTAAGATCGCGGAGGCTGGGAGTCCAAGCCCGAATAAAAAACGAAAACCTCACTGAAACATCTAACCTGAGATTAAAAGGCAGTTTGCCACTGCGGTTACGCCCAACAAAACACGCTGCAAACGCCGGGACTTCGTATCGTAGAATGCGTTTTATGATGTCTTTTATTTGATAGTTCAAGAGGAAAAAACGAATTGAGCTTCTCCGAAAAAAGAAGGCGTTTTTGTTGTTGCTGAGTTTTTTCGCTGAAGAACCGCAATGATGGATAAGTGTAGGCTCAGGTGTGTAAGCAACTTTGTATCTGTAGAGGGTAGCTCTAACGCACCAGTCGCTGTCTTCACAGTAAAGAGGTGTAAATCCTTCGTCTAAGAGCCCGATTTCCCGTATCACATCAGATTTTATGAGCAACATGGCGCCGGTAACATAGTCAACAAACTCAACTTTATCGTATTGACCTCTGTCTTCTTCCCGTTCTCCTCTATGGAAAGCGCCGCGTAGCTTGATCAATCCGCCAGCATACTGGATTTTGCCGTCAGGAAAAAGGAGTTTGCATCCTACAACGCCGATTTCATTCTCAGACTCCAAAACTGCAGTTAACTTCTCGAGCCATTTGTCATCAGTAATTTCGACATCATTGTTTAGTAAAAGAACCTGTTTTGCATCTTTATCGAGTGCAAGTTGGATGCCTTGATTGTTTGCGACCGAATAACCCATGTTCATACGATTCTTTATAAGTTGAACCTGAGGGAAGTTTTGCTGCAACATCTCTATGGAGCCATCGGTACTTGCGTTGTCTACGACGACTACAGTGCAGTTTTGGCTTTTTGTGTTGGCGAAAAATGTAGTGAGGCACTTGCGCAGTATCTCTTTACCATTCCAATTAACAATGATGACATAGGTGAGCGGATAATCCAACAAGCACTTCCCCAGCAACAGTTGATTTATTTCAACTATAGTTGTTCTTGTTGATTTAACCTCTTTGCTAAGTAATTAGGGCTAACGTTTTCGGCGGAGCTTTAGTTGTGCTTTTTTGCGGCTTATCCAGTTAAAAACAGGGATAAGCGGTCTTTTAAGCGGTTCTGGCAACGCATCTTTAAACTCCTTGTGCAAACCCAAACGCATAGCAAACCTACCCTTCCCAGTAATGGGCACGTAGTAACGTGCTATCAGGATATTTCTTGAAACCGTTATTTTCCTTGAACTTATCCAGCGAGGGGTGGTTACCGATGCGTCCGTATAATAGCCATCGGTTGCCGTTGGCGGCACAGACCTCAACAGCTTTGGCGAGAAGAGCGTTATTTAGGGATTTATCCCAGTGCTTCTGCAGAGAAAGAATCTGTGAGATAATTGCTATTTGGTCGCCGTAGATTATTTGGATGAAGCCAACTAGTTCGGATTCTAGGTAAGCGCCGATGAATGTGGCTTTCTTCGCCATCGTCATGTTGTCGCCAACAGATTTTAGCGATTCGCCATAATGGTGGAAAGCTCGTCCTTGACGAATGGGGGTTTCATTGTAGATTTTCCATATGCCTTCAACCAACTGGGGCGTCAACTCGAGGATGTTGACTTTAACGCCGCTTTTCTCTGCCCTGCGAACCATATTGCGGGTTTTCTTGCCGACAGCGTTAAACCAGGTGTCGAATGTAGTTATCTCCAATAGACCAACATTATCATCGGTTCGAATCCAGTTTCTTGGTGGATTAGAAAGCGGACAGCACCATGAGCGCTCAAGAAAAGTGTAGATGTCCACTCCTTGTTCTCTAAGTTTTTTTATTAGCTCCTCAGTTGGGAGCGTATTTTTTTCGTATTCCTGATTGTCTTGCGCTATACGTACAATCAGCTTTTTTCTTATTCGGATGGTTTCTGACGTTCATTCCACCCCTAAAATTATTTTTAGCGCTTCATAAAATGGTCCACGGCGGTTTTTTTCTCCCCTTACGTAGAGCCACTCAGGATGAATAGATATGACTGTGCCTTGAGAAATCCAGTTTTTTGCTTCTTCCTTTACGGATTCCAACCCTGCCTCAAAGATTCGGCGATCTAGGCTTGTTGTTGTGAAATCGTGGAAAGATTTTAGTGGGAAATCGTCTGGAGTAACAGCTTGCTTTTGACCCAGTTTGCGTCTCCATAGGATTTGTGCAATCGCATTGGAGGTACCATGAAAAGTGTAGTACTTAACGGTACGGCGCGTTTCGTTTTCAAGTGTTTTCCATTCTTTGAAGGCGTTGTTGGCAATATGCAATCCCACCTCATGGCGTTCATTATTTAACAAGTCAAGCAATTTCTTGTCTGGGATGGTGTATGGTGTGAAGAACCAGTAAGCTTCGACTTTTTTGTGTGATTTGTTTATGATCTCGGCGATGACGCGGGCGTTTTGGAGGTAACTTGAGCTTTTCTTGCTTTTGATGCCTAACGCTATGTAAAGAAAACTTTTCTTCCTCGACGAGGGGTAGGGGTAATCTACGTCGATTCTAAGTTTAATTGCCGGTTGATCACTCAACTAGGAGGTCTCCGCTTCATCTAACGCATTAGTGATGCGTTTTGCATTGTATTTCTTGCTTCTTTTATGAAAACTTATCTATGCTCGCTGATAAGGAGTCGGTACGACCCTGTTTTTTGTCAGGCCAAGGGGTAATGGTGATCTTTGACTTTAGGGTTAAAGACGACTTTTCGATTACCTCATTACTTCTATCGGTTCCTGAAATCACGCCTTCAAATTGGCTAAAGTTGTTTAGTAATCACTGCAGTACAATTATTCCAAGATTTTTTGTAAATTCAACCAGATACCTTGCTGGAAGGCTTCGGGAGTGAGCATTCTTATTCTGCTCCAGAGCTCCTTGCGTTTAAACTCCCAGTTGACTGATGCATCCATGCTTTTCACAATTTTGGATTTAAGGTCTTGGTAGTTGTCCCAGCGGTACTCTTCTGGAATGAATTCCCTCATGCCGCCGCTATTATGCACGATAGTGACGCAACCGCTTGCTAAGCCTTCAACTGGTGCAATGCCGAAATGTTCACCCTCCATCAAGTGCACATAGATTCGTGAATCCTGCAAGATGCCGAGCAGTTCGGGTCCTGGCAAGTTAGTTTTCAGAGTGTAATTTTTGGGCAGGTTCTCTTGAAACCTATCAAACCATGCTGTCTCGGCATCGATCAATCCGCCGATACTGACAAACTCAAAATCTGGCAAGTCAACCGCTAACTGCTTGAGGATTTCGTGCCGCTTTGCAGGAATAAAGCGCGCGACATAGACAACTCTTTTTTTTCTGTCAGCCAAAGGTTTGTCGCACCAAAACTTATCGAGATTGACAGCGGGATAAACAACTATGGGCTCTTTCACGCCGTGGCTGCCCCAATAGCGCTGGATAGCTTCTTTGGTGTAGTTGCTATTGCAGAAAACCATGTCCAGTTTGTCGATGCCCTGTTCCACCCAGTACTTAAACAGCCATAGGTAGAGTTTTCTTTTCATTGTTCCTCTCGAGTAGTCATAATGTATTTCTGGGAAGTGAACGTAGGCAAGGTTCTTTTTGGCTTTATTTAAAAAGACAGGCTCAAAGGGTGAGGAAGATTGTGTTGAAAACAGGTAATCGTATTTCAACTGGTTGCGGTATTTCTTTAGGAGTTTGGCGAAGTTGCGGTGCCGTTTGTAAATGGTGAAGGGAGGCTCTTCTTGGGTGCGTTTCCCCAACGGGTGAATGACAACATCCTTGGGGAGGTCCTCACCCACAATGTCACGGTACCTACCAGAGTCGAAGTCAAAGGTTAACAACTCAACCTTTTGTCCATGAGCAACAAGTGTTTTAATTACACTGTGACAGACGCGTTCGCCGCCGCCGTAAATGTCGAGGTATGGGTGGACTACGAGGAAAGTTGCCATGTCGATTTTGCCTCTTTGGGTTGTTTACATTTCCGTTTTTGGGTTTAAGAAGCTTTGCAGCGCAACGGTTTGTTTAAAATAAGCTCTCGAATTGGAGCAGACGGTTTAGGAGGAGCCAAGTAGCAAAATATATACACGCGCGTGAAAAGTGAGTAGTTGACGTTTCGGTGAGATAAAAAATCATGGCGACTACACAAAAGAAACTTAAAGTGGTTTTTGCTGACCCACCCTTCGGCATCGAAGCTAAAGGAGAAGCAGTCACAGAATCACCGAACCTCGGCATCCTCTACATCATCAGCTACGTAAGGGAGCGCCTGCCAGGAGTAGAATTCCATTATCTTGAACCGTTCCTCTCCATGCAGGAACATATCCAAAAAGTACAGGAAATCAAACCGGACGTTTACGCAATATCATTTACAACTCCCAGAAGAGATCTGTCTTTTGAGACCATAAATAAAGTCAAAGCATTAGGTCTCAAAATGCTCATGGTATCCGGAGGTGCCCATCCAACCATCGACCCCCAAGACGTCCTCAAAAACACTCCAATTGATGTCTGTATAGTCGGAGAGGGCGAAGAGACCACAACTGAGTTAATCAAAAGAGTTCTGGCGAAACAGTCTATAACAGACATCGTTGGAACGGTTAACGCTCAGAAGAACAACGGTGTGAGACCTCTGCTTAAGAACATCGATTTCTTCCCAGCATGGGACATGATAGACTTCGAAAACTACGATGTTGCCGTAAGCAGAAAAAAACGAATGGCATACATGCTTCCCATCCGCGGTTGCCCCAACTACTGCACTTACTGTTCTAACCCGGTCTGGAAGCTGGAGAAGCCATGGATAAGACAGCGCTCTCCCAAAAACATCGCTGAAGAAGTCAACTACCTCTATGGCAGAGGCATCCGAGAAATTTACCTGCGCTCCGACACTTTTAACGTTGATATTAAATGGTGCCTGGAAACCCTCAACGAGATTGAAAAGCTCAAACTTAAAGGCATGACTTTCCAATGCAACCTGCGAGCAGACAAACTAAACGACGAATTAGCAAAGAAACTACAGGACGTCAACGTTTGGCTTGTTCACATTGGGCTTGAATCGGCTAACGACCGAGTGCTTAAAGGCATTGGCAAAAATGCCACACAAACCGACAACGTCCGCACGCTTGAACTTCTAAAGAAATACCACATCAAAGTCTACGGGTTCCTAATGCTCTACAACGCTTGGGAAGCTAACGGGAAACTAGAATACGAGACCCCCGAAGAAGTCAACAACACGCTAAAATTTGCAAAAGAATGCCTCCGAGACAATCTCATAGAGTACATTTCGTGGTCAATCACTAACCCAATAATCGGCAGCAAACTCTACCACATCGCTGAAAAATACGGCATTGCCACCTATAACGTCAAAATCGGCAACTGTATGCGTCTCCCAGGAATCAGTGAACAGCAAATGGTGGAGCATGTGAAGCAGGGTATGATTCTGCAACTATTAAATGGCATCCAGAAAGGCATGATTACTAAGAAAAGCTACAAGCGCGCTGCACAAAAAGCAGTTAAAATCTTGAACATGTAACCTTTTTCTCAGTCTAAATTACGGGTTTTGTATGTTGCGGTAAACTATTTAACCTAAGCTTGAACAATATGCCTCTATGCCATCCTGCTCCGACAGCGACATGAAAGTTGATTTTGTGGTGCCATCAAGAGATGAGGCTAACCCAACATTAATGCATCAACTCAAGCACATGCCATGCGCAGGTCAAATCATCAATATCCATGAGAAACCGCTCAGTATTGCACGCAAACATGGAGTTCTTCAGGCAAAAACCGAGTGGGTAGCGATGGTTGATGACGACATGCTTCTGCCCGACAATTGGCTTCAATTAGTCACCAAAGCAATCACGCCCAAAGTTGGTGCCATAGGCACGGTTGCAGTTCACAAGAACAAGCATGTTGCCGCATACGAGCGTGTCGTCGGCACAGTATACAACCTAAGCAAATTGGACACTAACCCGCACATTAATAACATCATCATCCGCCGCGCACTTATGGAAAACTATAATCCGCCAAAGCTGTTTTTCGGAGAAGACCAATACTTCAAACGCTTTGTTCAAAAAACAGGCTACGTCTGGAAAGTTCTGCCATTTCTTGGCGCAACACATCTAGGCACATCCAAGAATTACGTCACCATCGGCATATCTTACAGAAGGTATGGACATTTTGGACTCTACAAGTTGGCGAGAAGGATGGCTGCAAGGTTCATTTTTACGCCGTTTGCAGCTCTCACCAATGTAAGCGCACGAACGTTTTGGTATCTAATGAAGTTGAACATTGAATTTATCGCTGGTTTTGCAAAAGAGCTGATTATCGAAAAACTCTAGAGATTTACCATTCCATTATGAGCATTCTGCACGGTTTTTTTCGCCCAACATGACGTTTTTTGGTCCTGCAAGCTGCTTCTCCAATGCAATTGCCCTCGCCGCAACTCTATCAGCTTCAGTCTTAACGATTGGATCCTTGATTTCTTCTTTACGTTTTTCGTTTGATTTCAAAATTAGTCTTAGCAACTCAGAATCGTAACTATTCAGCAGAAGCTCAGTGTTTGGGATGAGACAATGTCCGCCGATTACTCCAGGAAACATAACTGGCCTGTCAAAACGCTCTCTATGGGTGTCCTCAATGAAGTCGACTGCTTCGTCAAAGTCTGCATCGAAAGCGCGTGAGATGCGATGCATTTCTTGGAAGCATGTAATCATCCAAGCGCGGTAAGTTGTTTCAAAGAGTTTAGCGAGTTCAGTTTCACGGCAACTTTTAAGAACCTTGACTCTCAACCCCATTTTTCTAAAGTGTTCCTTAGCTGCTTTGGATGCGGCTGCGTCTGCGCCACCGACGTATTTAGTCCAGCGTTTCATCTCCCAGATCATGTGTTCAGCGTTTATATGAACACCTCGTGAAGGTGAATGAGCAACAAGGCACTTACAAGCTGCCGCAACTTTGAGTGTGGTTCCGGGTGGAACAGTGCTGTTGATGATCGTAAGTTTGGGTTTATAGCGGTCAACGTAGCCTTTGATTGTGTCAGTAAATTTTTCTTGGCTACTACATGGAAGGCAAACCTGTAGGGTGCCAACTCTTGCTGGAACCTTATCTTTGCTCTGATTAAGCAACTTCATTTTTCCCAAGTCTAAATCTAAACCAAAAACCGAGAACTTTTCTTTAGCTTCGCCATATAACGCAAAGAGGGTGTGGCCTATCTCGCCTAAACCAATAATCAAAACGGTTTCTTTGACCAAACACATGCCACCATTCATTGGAGAGTTCAAGTTAATCTTAAACTATTTAAAGTTGGAGCTCGAAAGGACAAGCATGCAGAATCCAAAGAAAGGCACCGGGATCATAACAGGCACCAACGTGGAGATTGGCAAAGAAGTGTCCATCTGGAACTACGTTGTGATTGGAGACGGAACCAAAATCGGCGATGGCACAATGATTGGCAGCTTCGTTGACATTGGCAAAAACGTGGTTTTGGGCAAGAACTGCAACATTCAAGCACACGTGACCATCTCCAACGGCTGCGTGCTAGGCGATAACGTGTTCATAGCCCCAAACAGCAGTCTTCTAAACGATAAATACCCGAAAAGTAGCGTCTTGAACCCCCCAATCATCAAGGATGGCGCAACAATTGGAGGAGGAGTTACCATATTGCCCAACGTAACAGTTGGAGAAAAATCAGTGGTTGGTGGAGGAAGCGTTGTTGCTAAAGATGTTCCGCCTAAAACGGTTGTGGCTGGAACTCCCGCTAGAAAGATAATGTCTTTAGAGGCATACGAATCCAAACGGAACGCTTTCATAAAGGCTCAGAGAAAGGTGCAACAATGAGAATTTGGTATGACGCATGCACAGGCAAGCACACTCGATATGGCGCTGCAATTGGAAAGCGACTTAGAAAAGCTGGGCACGAATTTATTTTCACGACAAGGGAACACCCAGACACAGTAGCACTTGCAAAAATCCTCGGAGAAAAGCCAATAGTTGTAGGTAAATATAACCCGTTAACGCTTACCTCAAGGCTTGAAGAGAGCGCCGAACGCATAATACAATTCGCAAAACTCTTCAAAGATACCCGACCCAGACATCGCCATCGCGCACCAATCCGTTGAACTCTGCCGCACAGCTTTCGGCTTAGGAATCCCAATAATCTTGACCGCTGACACACCCCATGCCTTAGCCACCAATAGACTAACAATACCTTTTGCACATACTGTGGTGGTTTCGGAGGCGTTGCCCAAGAGTTTCACAAGAACTTACTGCGCCCGAAACGTGGTCTCCTTCAAAGGAGTTGATGAGGTCGCATGGATAAAGGATTTTAAGCCTACAAAAATTGCAGGGTTAAAGAAGCCCTTGATAGTTGTCAGGCAAATAGAAGAAAAAGCGGCTTATGCAGGCGGAAAACAAGACAACGCAAAGATTTTGATAGATAAGCTTGCGTCCATGGGAAACGTACATTTTATCGAGCGATACAATGGCAAAGGCAATGTCTTCGGGGTAAAATCGGGCTTTGGGGATTCGGCGAGTTTGGTTGCGAACGCTGATTTAGTGGTTAGTTACGGTGGAACGATCGCTAGAGAAGCAGCGTTGCAAGGGGTTCCTAGCATAGCAATCTCTGACATGGCAAAGACTTACGTAAACACCTATTTGGCAAAGAAGGGTTTTCCATTGTTCATTACAACTGAACAAAGAGTGCTTGCGTACGCAAAGAAATATTTGGGCAAACGATTTGAGGTAAAAGAAAAACTTGCGGAATTAGAAAATCCCGTGGATATAATAGAGAAAGTTGTGGAAAACATGAAAGTTAAGCCGGCGTAACCTCGATTTTTTCTCCAGTTGTGACACGGAACTTTTTTGCTGCGCTATCTTGGTTTAGAGCTATTTCCAGAAAACCGTGACTGCCTATTAGCGCGATGGCTTCTCGGGGTTTGGTTTTTGCATATGTTTTGCCGAAGACAATATTTAGAGAGCTGTTGCCCAGTTTTACATTAACTGCTTTTGCTCGGGCTATTTCTTTCTGAGATATGTTAGTAATTATGTTTCCAAAGCTGTCTACATGCAAAATTTCGCCAATTAAAGAGCCGCCCCTCCTTTTTATGTGGACAAACTCGGGCATGACTTTGTTAGCTATTTCTGGGCCAAACTCTACAGGTTTCACTCCTGTATCCAAATATGCGGCTGCGGAAGAAAAAATATCCCTGCCATGAAAAGTTGCTGAAACCTTGGGCAACATAAACTTGGGATTGGATAGTTCGTAAGTGTGTTCGATTCCTTGGTTTTTGGCAGCTACCATCAAAACACCGTTGTCTGGTCCAACAAAAAAACCCTGCCTCGTCTGCACCAAAATAGCGCGCCTCTTTGTTCCCACACCTGGATCCACAACCGCCAAATGTACTGTGCCTTTGGGAAAGTAAGGTACCGCTGAAGCTAGCATGAAAGCACCCATGCGAATATCGAATTTCTCAACGTCATGTGTTATGTCGATTAACGTGGTGTTTGGGTTTATGGTTAAAATTACGCCTTTCATTTCAGCCACATATGGGTCTTTTAGCCCAAAGTCACTGGTCAACGTTATCATAGTTTAACCGCCGTGCACTACTGGGACAAAAACGATTTCGTCGCCATCGCAAAGTTTAGTTTCTAAGCCTTTTAGAATACTGATTTCTTTGCCATTAATGAGAATAAGCGAATTTGATCTTGAATCGTTTAGTTCTTGGTCGCTGAATGTGTGCTTTAAAGCTGGCATTTGCTGGGTGATTGTATCAATTAATTCTTTTATAGATAGACCATTTTGGAAGCTGACTGTGAATTGTGTTTTTCCTGAAAGGTGACGTAGTGCACCGATGAATTTGATTGTTAGAGACACCGGTTTTCACTCAACCTATAGAATAATTGCGGACGATTAAAAATAGCTTTAACTGAAGGGTTCTATTTTTTCCTGCGTTAAGGTCTCAACTATGTCAGTTGCGATGTCCACGATTGAGTCTGCTTGTTTCATCATTGCGTCACCATTGACTTCTTCAAGCTGTGAAATCTGCTGTACAATAGTTTCAATCTCAATCAAAAATTTTAATACTGAATCGTTGGTGGCAGGGTTTTTGGTTACTTCTTCGCGGATGAGTATTTCTATGAAAGCGGGTTCGCCAAGGCTATAATAGATGGCGTTTCTGGCTTTTCTGATGGCTTCCACAACAAGGCTTGGCGCCATGTAGGGGATTTTTCGTGCTGCTTCCAGTTCAGCTTTAGCTTCACGAAGGTACCTTAACGCCCAACCCTTCCTGTACTGATCCATCATAGAGTTTCTTTCCAGACTTACTCTGCCATTTCTTCTTGTTCGTCGAGTTCAGATTCATTGGCTGAGTTGGCTTGGGCTAATGCGATGGTGCGTGTTATGTAACCTGCAGTCTGGTTTCTTATGCGCGTTGTCGTTCCTTTCGTTAACTCATCTACTGAGTGCTTATTGTCGTCAAAGCTTGTGTTGAATTTGCTAGGAAACTGCCTCATCAACTCTTTGCCCAGTTTCTTAACCTGATCAGTCTTTACTTTTCCCAGTTAGTATTCCTCCGAATTACCGTTTTTTCTCCAACGTTAAAAAGCGTAGGAGCAACTCTCAATAGATGATAGGCTTAATTTAAGTTTACGCCTTTGAACACTCGATTATTTGACTTATAAGCTCCGAGATAAACTGATAGAAAAAAATTAAAGCTGTTAGTTTACTCTTATGCCAAAGAAGACCTCAAAGTTCTTGATTATCTGATCAGCGACTTCTTCGGTCTGCATCTTTTTGATTTCAGCCACAGCATCAATCACATTTCGTATGTAGGATGGCTTAGTTAATTGCCCATTGAAAGGTTGCTTCCAATAAGTTACTGGACCATCAGTTTCAGTGAGCAAGTTCGTTATCGGGGTTTTTTCTACGACTTCGCGGATGCCGTTAGAGTAGGTTACTGGTGGACCTTCAGTGATAAAATATCCGTTATCAACTGCTTTGGCTAGTGCACTCATGGGGTGACTAAACCAATGTAGCAACACCCTTTTGAGTTTGTAGCTGGGAAGCATTTCAACGATTTTGTCGGTTGTTCCACGTGAATGAATAATAACTGGCAACTCAAGAGATTCAGCCAGATGAAGCATTTTGTCAAAAACCATCGTTTGTTTTTCCCATATAGTCTCGTACTTATAGTCTAAGCCTATTTCTCCGATTGCCTTAACGATACTTCTTTGTTTCTGGATAAAGTCAATGGTTTCTTGAATTTCATCATCTTTGAGAACGTTTACGTTCCAGGGGTGAATACCTAGCGCAGGATAAACAAGGCCAGGGTAGGTTTGGGCGAGTTTAACGTCGTTTTGACAGGTTGCTAGATCCATTGAATTGGTAACTAAAGCGGCTACACCTGCGCTTTTTGCATCCGCTATTAATTCGTCGATGCGTCCGCCGTATTCTGCGTCGGAGAGGTGAACATGGGCGTCTATTAGCTTCATTTTTGCTCAGCGCTATATTCATGCTTGAAGGTTTTATAATTTTTCTTTCTTTAAATGGATGTTTTATGGTTAAGGGTGATTTAGGGAAAAAAGCGATAACAAAGATTAAATATTGCCTTAAAGAGAAAAAGAAGCTGCAGAGATGTCGATATGACTGAATTAGAAATAGCTGTAGCTCCCATGCACAGATTATGTAAGAAAGCAGGCGCTGACAGAGTAAGCGAAGCAGCAGCAAAAGAACTCGCAAAGGCACTAGAAGAAATTGGCGTAAAAATCGCCAAAGAAGCACTCGATTTTGCGATGCATGCTGGAAGAAAAACCATCAAAGCGGAAGATATAGAAATCGCCGCTAGAAAAATCATGGGAAAATAAGTAAGCTCACAACTTAATCACTCTCCCTTTCTTCTTTTTTGTTTATTTTCGCGATAATAGCAAGGCTTGTTTGGGTTTTCTTTATGGTTGTTGTTGAATGTTTTTGTGGGCACAACCTCTTTTTTTGGTTGTGTTTTGAGCTTTATTGTTTGTTTGGCTGTAGTAGTGGTTGTGGAAACGTTTTTCCATGTTGCTTGTAGAATTTTAGAGGATAGTTGCAGCAAATGTTAACGTGCTTGTTTATTTGGAAACAAAAATCCATTTAGGCAACAGCCGATAAACTAAATACGTAACATCTACTTTCGAAGACAAATGGATGTCTTAACTTACCTTTTTTCTAAGCTATAGCAGTTTCTGAGGAGGCCCAAAGGAATTGGAAGTATTCTCGTGCGAACCCAACTAGGCCGACGTGGTTGCTCCAGATGACAAGGGTTGGTTTGTCTTCTCCAAGAAACAGCATTGCTTCTTTACCGTCAGCAATCACACCACCACCGAACATATGGTCGCGGAAACGCAGTTCGTTTAAGCCAGAGTATTTTTTTAGGAAAAGCCAATCCTCTTTTTTTCCAGCCGCCATAAGCTTAACACTGACCGTTTTTTTCAACCCGCTACCCAGTAAAGGTTGAGCCAAAGCAATCACTGGTTTAGCAAACTCTGGTGCAGCAATCACAATTTCCAAGGAAGCTTTTTTGAGGACTTCTTCAAGCTTGGCTAGAACAGCTTGTTGGCCGCGTAAAATCAGCATTTCAGGATGTTCGATGAGTTCCCGTTTTTCGTAGAGCGGTTGGAGGTTTTCTGCGACTGTATTTTCCCAGTTTAGGTACTTATCTTCTAGCTGCAACTTAGTGAATCGTGTGGCTTCCAAGGGCGGGACTGGATAATACTTGTATGGTCGACTTTCGCTGCTTTTAATCCAGCCTTTATCTTTGAGGGAGTTTAAAACTTCGTACATTTTGCTATAAGGTACGGTGGCTTGTTGACTGATCTCCATAGCTGTCATCTGCCCGCCTTCCAGCAGAACTATGTAAGCGTCGATTTCATAAGCATTTAAACCCATTTCACGTAGAGCAGCTCGAGTATCTTCGTTTATTGACATGTTCTCCCCTCAATCACCTTAGGAAACGTTTGGAAACCTTATTATCATAACTTTCCTCTTAAGCACTTCGAAACTAACGCTTACATGTAAGAAGGCAAAAATGAAATGAAAGATATCAAATCAACAAAAAGCATCTGCCCTGAGTGCCTTAAGCCTCTTGATGCAACCATCTACGAGGATGAAGGAAAAGTTTTCATAAAAAAAACATGTCCAGACCACGGACCATGCCAAGAACTTTACTGGTCAGACTACGACCAATACATGCGTGCTGAAAAATACCGATGGGTAGGCGACGGCATCGAAAACCCTCGCACCGAAAAAAAGCTGGGTTGCCCATATGACTGCGGCATATGCCCAGAACACAAATCTCACACTTCTCTTGCAATCATCGACATCACAAATCGGTGTAACCTGAAATGTCCAGTCTGCTTTGCAAACGCATCCGCAGCCGGATACGTCTATGAACCAACCGCTGAACAAGTCACAGGTATGCTGGAGAACCTCCATAACAATAAACCAGTTCCTGCAACAGCACTACAGTTCTCAGGTGGAGAACCAACCATCCGCAATGAATTATTTGATTTCATACGCAAAGCCAAAGAGGTTGGCTTCAAACATGTCGAAGTCAACACCAACGGCTTAAGGATTGCCGCTGATCCTGAATACGCCAAAAAACTCAAAGAAGCAGGCCTCAGTACTGTATACCTGCAATTTGACGGCTTAACCTCTGACATTTACAACTTCATCCGAGGAGTAGACCTCCTTGAAACCAAGATGAAGGCAATTGAGAATCTGCGCAAAGCCGGCTTCACAAGCATGGTGCTGGTAGTTACCCTGGTTAAAGGCGTCAACGACAGCCAACTAGGAGACATCATAAAGTTCGCAGCCAAAAACAATGACATCATCCGCTGCGTCAACGTTCAACCAGTTTCCCTCTGCGGAAGACTGCCCCAGCAAGAAAGAGAAAAAATGCGCATCACAATCCCTGATTTCATGCATTTAGTCGAAGAGCAAACCCAAGGCGACATTAAAGTCTCAGACTTCTACCCAGTTCCAGTCGTTGTACCAGTCTCCAAAGCAGTCGGCGAACTTAAAGGCAAGCGCTACGTTGAATTCACAGTACATCAACATTGCGGAATGGCAACCTTCGTCTTCATTGAGAACGGTAAAATTA
The DNA here is from genome assembly GCA_963777155.1 of Candidatus Bathyarchaeota archaeon. Classification (GTDB taxonomy): domain Archaea; phylum Thermoproteota; class Bathyarchaeia; order Bathyarchaeales; family Bathycorpusculaceae; genus Bathycorpusculum. Next base: position 34,783 of record CAVZPM010000001.1, on the reverse strand, counting down.
CCCCGATAACCCGGTATGGCAACATAGAAAAATTTGTTGCTTCCCTAAAAGGTGTCTACGAAGATGCCTCAAAAGGAAACAAGAGCAAAGCTAAAATCAGATTAGTTGGTTCTGCTCGCCACATCAAATTTGGCTTCCTACGCAAATATGTGCTAAAAGTCCTAATGGATGGCGATTATCAGTCACTAGGTGACTTCGCACGCAGCGCACTCATGATTTCATCAATGCACTTCATGGATCCCTACAACTTTGACCTCGAAAGAGTACAGAGATGCGGCATCCACTACGCTGTCCCAGATGGACGAATAATACCCTTCTGTACAATGAACTCCATCCACCGGACTGAAGTGGAAAAGAAACTTGGCGTTCCACTCAAAGATTGGAAAGTGCAACATAAGGTTGAAATAAGCCAACCGCAATAAAAATGCAGATAAAAGAACTAAAGTGAAAAGTTATGGGTGGAAAAAAGAAGCTCGGCATAAAGCAGATGGAGAAGCAGCAGGTAAAGACAGACGAAGACAAAGCGAAAGAAGCAAAGAAGAAAGAGAAGGCTGGACCTCCACAAAGAAAAACAACCGTTGGAATAATGGTTCCAGATGCTAAAGATGGCAAAAACATAGCTGAAATTAAAAAGATGAGTGTGTTAACACCTTACTCAGTTGCAACACGCTATGGCATACGTATAAGTGCAGCCAAGGATTTTCTAGAACAGCTCGAAGCAAATGGTGCAGTACAACTCGTCTCCGGCAGCCACAACATCAAAATCTACAAGCCTGCAGCATAACTGCCAAGCTTAACCTTATTTCAATTAATTTTTTGAATATTTTGGAGTCGTCTAATTGAGTTTTCCAGATAGAGTTTATACTACAGAAGAAGTAAAAAATGCTAAGATACTTGTTGACCAAGGCTACAAACACAAGTTGATAATTGAAGGCACACCTGAGTTCAAGGATAAAGTCAATCAAGCCCTCAACTTAATCAAAACAGCAGAGTACAACGATTTCTTTGCAGCATATATAAGAGAAATCAAGGAAATCGACGGCATAACCCAACTGCGAGAAACAGAAGTCGCCATCTGGGCAAGCAAGTTCGCAGTCGAAAACCCAGTGGACGCAGCCAGCTTGTTTATCCAGAAAGCTTACCACATGAAGGAGTATTTGGGTGGCGAGCTCTATTATGGCGGAAACGCAGAAAAACGTTCAGTTGCAAAACGCATAGAGTTTTTGCAGGCGCTAAAAGAAAAAACTAAGGACAACACTATAAAAGAAGAATGCCAACGGCTGCTTGAAATGTGGAAGGACAGCTCGCTTGCTTTCTAAGTTTAAGCAGTTAATAACTGGACCTTTATTGTTAACCCGCTCTTGACCTGCTTAAAAATCTCCAAGTTGGTCGTAACTTTTCCCAGAATACTCACTGGACTATAGGGCTGAGACTTTGCCGTAGAATACGCATAAAGCGCCTCCCATGGGCCAGAAAGCAATCGTTCCCTGTTCCACGGTTGGTTTGGCTTTTTCTTCCCCCATCTTGATGGGGATTTCAAAGTAGACTTCTTCTTTCCAGATTGCAGCTCGACCTTCTAGTGGGAGCTTGCGGACAATTGTGTCGATCGTTCTTGGCGCAAGAAACCTTACAAGCTCGCCTTCAGCTTCACCTAAGCCTTCAATTAGAAACTTTATCTTTATGCGGGAAACGCCTTCTTCATTACTCAATGTTCATACCTCTTAAAGAAAACCCAATAATTACTGCAAATCAGACGTTATAGTACGTGAAGAGCAATTTAACTCTTACACTACATCAGTTTGGCGGAAAATTGTTTAAAGGAGGCTTAGAACTGTTTCCCCTATGAACCTTATTTGTTCCTCAGAGACTCCAGGATGAATTGGCAGTGAGAACACTTGTTTTGAAGCTTTCTCCGTTTCTGGGAGTTTGGAACTTCCAAAGTTTTCTCGGTAAAACGGCATCTGATGCACTGGATTAACGTAGTATACTTCTGCGCCGATCCCTTTGTTCTTGAACTCCTGCAAAAGCGCGTTGCGCTGGATTTCTGTTCCATCTTTTAGTCGTGCAGTGTACAGGTACCAGCTATGCTGCCTGTCTTTTGCTTCATGAGGCAAAATGAGTTTGCTACTTTTCTCTAAGAGCTTTGTCAGCTGCTGCGCATTTCGGCGTCGTTTAGAAACAAAATCGCCTAATCTTTCAAGCTGTACGTTGCCAATAGCAGCTTGGATCTCCGACATACGATAGTTAGTTCCAAGAATAAGCGAGGCGTACTTGGCTTTTTCTCCATGTGTCCTAATCATGCGAATCGTCTCAGCGGTTTGGTCGTTATTTGTAGTTACGACGCCCCCTTCACCAGTCATAATGTTTTTGCTTGCATACATACTCCAGCAAGCGGCATCCGCAAAGGCACCTGCAGGTTTTCTCACATATGTTGTTCCATGAGCTTGAGCAGCATCTTCCACCAAACCCAAACCATGCTTATCAGCAATTTCCCGCAGCGGCTTCATTTCAGCTGAAAAACCATACAAATCCACCGGCAATATGGCTTTGGTTTTTTTGGTTAATGCCTTCTCCACCGCTGAAGGCGCCAAATTGTAAGTTTTTGGATCGATATCGGCAAAAACTGGTTTAGCCCCTGCCAACGCGACTGCTTCGGCGGTTGCAACAAAAGTGAAACTAGGCAAAATAACTTCATCCCCGTGCTTCACACCAATAGCCATCACAGCGGCGTGGAGTGCAGCGGTGCCAGTGTTAACTGCTATTGCATGTTTGGAGCCAGCCATTTTGGCAAAGCCCTTCTCAAACTCTGTTACGGCAGGTCCCATGCCGAGTCCACTGGTCAGCATACCACTCCGCATAACTTTGGTTACGGCTTGGATTTCTTCTTCGCCAATTCTTGGCAAGTTAATGTAAATCACTTTTCTTTGCCCCACTTTGTTAGGATACTATCTAAGCTTGTATATTTTATTTTTCTCCAAAAGGGGAGTATAATGGCAGGTTACTGCAGAGGGGAGATTGGTTACTGGAAAAGTTGAATCTTTGGCGGAAATAGTCAAGCTTATTCGATGGACATTTCTTTTGTGGTCTTGTAGTCAGTCACAACCCTGATTCCACGCGCCCTAAACAGCCCATCCAAATCAGAGTCACCGGTGTCAACCCTCAAACTCTCTAAATCGATCCAATTTGCTCTTAGTCGCAACCACAACTATGTTGTCTAAACCTACTCGGCGAATGACGTTGGAGCTTATCTGCTGGTTTCCCCTACCGAAAATAAAGCCTTGCCCGCCAATTGGAGTCACAATAATCTGAACCCTTTTCCCCTCAATTGCCTGTAGGATTTGGTTTTCGTTAACGTCTTGGGCGATTATTTTCTTGTTTTCCAACAAGTCAACACCTAGTAGCGTTTTTTTCTGGTCCAAGAGATCGCCAATTGTACGTGTAGTCGTTCCCGGCGCAACGATGTAGAGGATATCGGGCTTCATCTCTTCGATTATATAGACAGCTATGGCAGCTTGGTTTTCTACCTCGTTCTCAGTCATGGGACTTGCCATCTTGTTGCTCTGAATAAGATGAGGCTCAAAGGGACTCAAGAGATACCCGTAAAGTTCCGCCGACAAGTGACCCTGCCTAAACGCCTGCTCATCAACATCCATAATCTCTGCTTCCCTAAGCGGCAATCCACCCCACAAAAACCGAGTAGCTACCCTTGCCGCGGCAATAGGGTTAACCGCAAATATGGCACTGTGCATTTTTACACCCGTGGGAACTCCCAACACTGGAGCCTTCATGTCGACGGCTTTTAGGATATCTCTTGTTGTTCCGTCTCCGCCACAGAAAACCAACAAATCCACACCTGCCTCAACTATGCCCTTGGCTATGGACTGAGTGTCTTCAAAAGTCGTTTCTTTTTTACTCTCACCCAAAACCTTGCAAGTAAAACCACATTTTTCAGCTTGAACCTGCCCCATGTTACCTGCACCAACAATTAACTTTAGGCTTTTTTGGACTGGAGATTAGCTCGATAAGGAAGGTTTCAGCTCTCTGTGTGGCTATGGGTTTTGCGCCCAAGGCTATCGCTTGGGTTAAGATTGTTTTGCCGTCGGTGCCTTTCAGTCCCACTGCGCCGCCCATTCCTGCAACGGGGTTAACTATGAATCCGACGGTTTTGGTTGGAAGATTTTTCGATGCGGCGGTCAAAGGAATAACCTATGTTATAGTTGGGTTGAGGATTAATAAAAAGAAGAATGAAGAAAGAAAATTTTGTCTGCGATTTAGTATGTTTCGCAGCCGATATACTTCTTGTTGACGTCGTGTAGCCACGGGTAGAGTTTATGCAGTTTATCCATGGATTCTGCGACTTTTTCGGTTGGGTACTCGTATGGCTGGAGTTTTCCGCTGAAGTATTCGTCGTATGCTGCCATGTCAAAGAAGCCGTGACCGCATAGCACAAATAGAATGGTTTTTGCTTCACCGGTTTGTTTGCATCTGAGTGCTTCGTCGATGGCGCCTTTGATTGCGTGTGATGGCTCTGGCGCCGGGATGATTCCTTCAGTTTGTAGGAAAAGCTTTGCGGCGTCGAAGACTTCTATTTGGCTGTAGGCTTCTGTTGTCATCTTCTTCTCCTGTACAAGGACGCTGATGGTTGGAGCAATTCCGTGGTAGCGAAGTCCACCTGCATGGATTGGCGCAGGTATGAAGTCGTGCCCTAAGGTGTGCATGGGGACGAGTGGGGTGATTTTTGCAGTGTCGCCGTGGTCATACTGATATATTCCTTTGGTGACTTTGGGGCACGCGGTGGCTTCTGTTGCAACGAACTTTGTTTCTTTAGGAGCTTTCTTGGTAACTTGATCGTAGTAGAAAGGCCACATGATTCCTGAGTAGCTGCTGCCTCCGCCGATGCAACCGTAAACAACGTCGGGGTACTCGTCTACCATTTCGAGTTGTTTTTTAGCTTCTAAGCCTTCAACGGTCTGGTGTAGACACACGTGGTTGAAGACGCTGCCGATTGCATAGTTGGTTTCCGCTTCGTTGACTAATGCATCTTCCACAGCTTCGCTTATGGCAATGCCTAGGCTGCCCTTGCTATCCGGGTCTTCAGCAAGGATTTTTTTCCCAGCCTCAGTTCGGTTGCTTGGACTGGCGATACATTCTGCGCCGAAAGCGTTCATCATCATTCGGCGGTATGGTTTTTGGTCGTAGCTTGCGCGAACCATGTAAACCGTTGCTTTAAGACCGAACATGCTGGCTGCAAACGAGAGAGCGGAGCCCCATTGGCCTGCGCCTGTTTCTGTTGAGAGGCGTTTGGTGCCTTCTTTCATGTTGTAGAATGCTTGGGGCACTGCGGTGTTGGGTTTGTGGCTTCCCGCTGGGCTTGTGCCTTCGTATTTGTAGTAGATTTTTGCGGGGGTTTTGAGGGCTTTTTCTAGTCCGAGGGCTCTATAGAGGGGTGTTGGTCGCCAGATTTTGTAGACTTCTCGGACTTCGTCTGGGATGTTTATCCATCTTTCTTGGCTGATTTCTTGTCCGATGATTTCTTTAGGGAAAATTCGTGGGACTATGCCGACGCCTGGTTGTTTTGTTTCCACATCTATAAATGGTGGGAGGGGGTGTGGCAGGTCGGGCACTATGTTGTACCATTGTTTTGGTATGTCGTTTTCTTCTAGTAGGATTTTTCTGTCGGGCATTTTTTAGCCTTCCTTAGGTTTTAAACCGTACTTTAAAGTTTTATTTAAGGCTTTTGCGTACATTTCTGTACGTGGATAAACAACACATTTATACCTAAACGCCCAGAAATACACACAAGCGACCCAAAATGTGGAACCAAATCAAAACCCAACTCCAAGCCTACCCCGAACGCCTCAAAGTAGCACGAGTCCTCATAGAAAACGGCCTAAGCGCCAAAGACGACAAAATCTACCTAAACCAAATCGAAATTCCGCCCGTGCGCATAGCACGAGTGGCAGGAGTCGACAGACGAACTGTCAACGAAACCCTAAACACCATCAAAGAAAACCCCGAGCTAAGGATGATTTTTGAAGAAATTCGCCCAGCAGGACACTCCTTAAAAGAAATCGCCAAACACCTCAATCTGGGAGTTTTAGAGATAACCCCCGTAAATGCAAAGTCGCCTGGAATCTTATCTAACGCCGCAATGCTGCTTAACAGGGCAGGTTTAAGCATTCGCCAAGCAATCGTGGACGACCCGGAACTCTCACCTGAACCAAAACTAACCTTAATCGTTGAGAAGAAAATTCCCGGAGAATTAATCCCTGATCTGCTAAAGATTTCAGGCGTAGCCAAAGTATCCGTCTACTAGACTTCTAAGCACAGTCGAAGACGCTGCCCATTTAGATAGTTGATGATGACTCCGCCTGTCCGATTACTAATTTGGCTTACGATAAAGTGTACTACTGAATCACAGAATATACCCATCTTCAAGTCCATTCAAAATGAACGCAGAGGAAGCTAAAGATCCAAACGGCGTACAGTCGTCCTTTGCCTTTAAGGTAATGGCTGTTAATATGTTTCACTTCTGAACTTCTTATTATTCTTAACATGGGTTTTTTCCACATACTTTTTTCCAACAGGTATTCAGGCAAATTCATCTTTTTTATTACCCCTCTAAGATTGAGTGCCTCTCTAGCCAATTGCTCATTATTGATTATGGTGTTTTTGGATGCTTGCCAAAAAGTTAGTTGGCTACTATTTGCACCAGACTAACTTTAGGTTTTCAATATTCCTAAAGTGAGCGTCATCGGAAAAAAGCGGGCACTCTTCGATTTGGGCGGTTGCGGCTATTACGCTGTCTGCCATGGGCATCGGGTGTCTGCTTCTTAATTCAGCGCTTTTGACTGCAATCGAGTAGTCGACGTCTATGACTTGGAAATCCCGTTGGATGGTGTTGCTTCTCAGAGTTGCAACCTCTTTGCCATTAGTTTTTAAGACAAGACGGTGGAACTCATGTATGGTTAGGGCGGAAACCATTTTTTCATTTTTGGAGCGGAATTCTTCTTTTAGTTTTCTTACCAGTTCCTTGTCAGGTGAATAGAAGTATTCTACAAAGAAGCGCGTGTCATAGATGCGGCTAGTCGTCATCTTCTGCCCTCATGTCATCCAGCATTTTCTTTACTTCTTCAACGGTTGCTTCCCCCACACCGCTTCCCGCCAAGTCAAGGAAGCTTGGGAGCTTTTTTATAACAATCTTGCCGCCTTCCTCAACGATTTGGACTTTGGAGCTTTCTTCTATGCCGAATTTTCTTCTTAGCTTAATGGGTATGGTTACTTGTCCTTTTCTTGTAACTACAAGTTCTTCTGCAGTCATACTTTAGCCCAAGTTATACACACCCAAAAGTACTACTTAAGAGTAATGTTCACCCTTCAGAATCGTGTTTTTCGAAGCGCAAAATTGTCTATAGGGGCTGGTTGGGGAGGTGGTGGAACAGAACTTGCCAAAATGAGCTGTCCTAGTGCCCGATTGCATCGTGCTGTTATTGCCAACAATTTAGTACTGATTGCAGGAACTATAGGAGGCGGGCCAGTGGCATATAGATGGCTCAGGGGCACGTATAGGTGGAGAGGGGTCTATTTGATAGACCTCGCGACTGCACTTGGACCTAGATTTGACCTTTAAATTGGGGGTGGTTAAAAGCAACAGTTGTATAGTCATTTTGTATAAACAAACTGTATAAACAACAGCCCTGCAAAAACGAAACGTCGCACACAAACGTTCCCCAGCACAAAAAAGAATCAATGATGCAAAAACGGCTCAGCTAAGCTTTGTTCGACATGGCTTGACTAGAAAAACTTATATGGATAGTAACGTTCTGTTGTTGTTCGCATTATTGGAGGTTATACTTGATTTGTCATCATCACAAGCTGGCGGTGTACCTGTTCTGGTTATGAAAGAAGGTTCAAAGAGGTCCCGCGGAAGAGAAGCACAACACAGCAACATTATGGCTGCAAAGGTTGTCGCGGAAAGCGTCCGAAGCGCACTTGGTCCAAAAGGTATGGATAAAATGCTCGTTGACAGCTTCGGAGACGTAACAATTACGAGCGATGGCAGAACAATCCTTGATGAAATGGATGTTCAGCATCCAGCGGCTAAAATGCTCGTTGAAGTCGCCAAAACACAAGACAAAGAAGCCGGCGACGGAACAACATCAGCAGTTATAATTGCAGGTGAGCTCCTAAGCAGATCTGAAGAGTTAATCGACAAAAACATCCACCCAACAATCATAATTGACGGTTACCGAAAAGCAGCTGACAAAGCCTTGGAAACACTTGAGAAAATAGCCATCCCAATCGACTTAAAATCACAAGATTACCTCAAGAAGGCAGCAGCAACATCTATGGGAAGTAAACTCGTTGCTGAATACAAAGATTACCTGGCTGATTTAGCCGTAAAAGCGATGTTAGCAGTCGCCGAAAAACAAGGCGATGGAACCTACAAAGCCGATGTTGATGATGTGAAGGTTGAGAAGAAAACAGGCGAGTCTTTGGCGGCCACCAGCCTAATCAACGGAGTAGTTTTAGACAAAGAAATCGTTCACTCAGGCATGCCCAAGCGAGTAGAAAAAGCAAAAATCGCCTTGCTTGATGCGTCAATCGAAAATGAAAAACCAGAGATGGACGCAAAAATTAACATTGAAAGCCCAGAGCAGATTGAAGCGTTCCTAAACCAAGAAGAAGCCATGCTGAAAGGAATGGTGGATAAAATTGTAGCTTCAGGTGCTAATGTAGTTATTTGCCAAAAAGGCATCGACGACATGGCTCAACATTTTCTTTCCCGAAAAGGAGTCATTGCAATTAGAAGAGCAAAGAAATCCGACATGGAAAAGCTGGCAAGAGCCACAGGCGGAAAAATAATCAGCAACTTAAATGCACTCACCAGTTCAGACCTTGGTTTTGCTGCTTTGGTTGAAGAGCGTAGAACAGGCGACGACAAAATGACTTATGTGGAAGGCTGCAAGAACCCCAAGTCCGTTACACTTCTAATCAGGGGTGGAACTCAACGGATGACCGCAGAAGCCGAACGCTCCATACACGATGCGCTCTGCGTCGTCAGAGATCTAATTGAAGAGCCAAGAATCGTTGCTGGAGGAAGCGCTCCAGAAATGGAAATGGCAAGCGTTCTCAAAAAATACGCTCAAACCGTAAAGGGAAGAGAGCAACTTGCAATCACAATATTCGCAGAATCCCTCGAATCAATAGCTACAACACTTGCGGAAAACGCAGGTTTAGACCCAGTTGACATTCTTTCAGAATTACGAACACGCCACGAAAAAGGCGAAACGTGGGCAGGCATCGATGTTCTCGCAGGCAAAGTCGAAGACATGACAAAAATAAACGTCTACGAACCCCTCGCAGTCAAAAAACAAATCATAAAATCAGCAACCGAAGCCGCAACCATGATTCTCAAAATAGACGATGTCATCGCAACCGCTAAAATGAAGACACCTCCGATGCCACCAGGAGGAGGCATGCCAGGCGGCGGCATGGGAATGGGCGGTATGGGTGGAATGCCAGGCGGAATGATGTAAAATGTCAGAACAAAAAATTATTGTAGGTCCCCCAAAAATTACTCGCTTCGAGAAAGCAAGAATAGTTGGCGCACGTGCGCTTCAAATCTCGATGGGAGCACCAATCTTGGTTGATGCAGCTGAAAACACAAACCCAATTGACATAGCTTTAGTTGAGCTTGATGCAGGCATTTTGCCAATCACTATTCGAAGAACACTGCCAGATGGAACTTTCCAAGATATTCCCTTAAAATGGCTGTCTTAAGCGCCATTCTTATTTTCTTTTAGCCTTTCAAGTTTTAATTGTGTTTGTTTTAATGTTTTGTTGATTTGCGTCAAATGTGCTCCTTGCCAGTAGATTTGACCGCAGTTGGGGCACTTCCAAAATTTATCGTAGTATGTGAAGGTATTTTTTTCCAGTTCACCTTTGAGTTGCTCCTTGGGAGTTGTTTTGAGATTTGTATTGCACACTGGGCAATGAGACTTATCCATATCAATCGTTAACTGTAGGCTGTACCGTTTGGCTAATTCCACCAGCCGCTCCGATTCTATCTTGCCCTCAACATAGTAGGCGTCCAGTCCTCGACCAATGGCGCGTTTATAGAGTTCCAGATCTTTCGTCAACAAAACACGTCCATCCTTTTTCGTGAGTTCCAAAAGCGCACAATCATTAAACTGGATCGAGTAGATAACGTCATGTCCTAATATTCGCAGCCAACGCGCCAATTTCCCAAGCATCCCATCCGCAAGGAACTTCACACGTTGCCTCTCCGAACAATCAAGCCGCATCCGCCTTTCGCAACAATCTCGCCCTCATCAAATACCAATTGCCCGTTTACGATGGTTTTTACCACTTTGCCTTGAACAGCCCAGCCATCATAGGGCGAAAATCTTGCTTTAGACTTGAATTTGGAGGCATCAATCTTGAATTGGCGAACTAAAATCTACAATTGCTAGGTCCGCAATTTTTCCCTGTTCTAATCGACCGCGATCGTTTAAGCCAAAAATTTCTGCAGGTCTTTCAGCGAGAAGGTGAACTGCTTGGACTATGGTTAATTTGTTCTTTTTTATTTGAGTTAGCATGATGGGCAGGGTGGTTTCTAGTCCTGGGACGCCGACTTTTACATCCCAGACGTTACTGGCCGACTTCTCGCTTGCTGCATGCGGGGCGTGGTCTGAGCCCACCGCGTCAACTAAACCTTCTTCGATGCCTCTCCAAAGCGCTTCAACATGAGTTTTGCTACGAAGCGGAGGCGCCATAATTGCCATCTGCGAATAACGCTTTAAATCATCAATCGACAGCATCAAATGGTTTGGGGTAACTTCGCATGTTACTTTTCTGCCAGATTTTTTCGCTTCCCCAATTACTTCTAAGCCCTCTTCGGTTGAAACATGGCAGAAATGCAGCCTAACATCAGTTTGTTCGCTTACTTTCAGGAGCCGCTGGATAGCTGTTAGCTCGACTGCTTCGGTGTGTGCCCTCAGAAAGTCGGCAGTCCCGCTCTTTTTGGCTTGTTTGAGTTTTTCCTCGTTTGCCGCAAGCATTGCCCTATCTTCAGCATGTACTGCTAAAGGCACCTTAAGCCTGGCGACTTCTTTACATCCATCCACCATGGCTTGGTCGTCATCAATGTTTAATCCGCCTATCTGGTTACCCATGAAAAGTTTGAATCCAACTGCACCTTCCGAAATAATGTCTGGTGCCTCATCCAGTTTTTGGGGAAATTCTGAGTAAAAACCAACGTTGACGAGGAGTTTTCTTTGGGCAATTCTCATGCGGTTCTGCAGGGTTTGGACACTCATAGTTACGGGGTCGTTGTTTGGCATATCCAAAACCGTTGTGAATCCCCCAGCTGCAGCCGCTGCTGTCCCCGAAGCGAAATCTTCTTTGTAAGCCCTGCCCTCATCACGCAGATGCACATGCTCATCAATCAAGCCAGGCAAAACCAACAGGTTGTGTAAGTCGGTTTTTTGGTCAGCGTTGGGCATTTGGGTTTCTTTACCGATTTTCTGGATTTTGCTGTCCTCGATGGCTATGCTGCAGTCGACGATTTCTCCATTAAGGTAGGCTTTGGCGTTTGTTAGGACAGAATCAACAATCAAGAGGGTCACGGTCCAATGAATAGCGGGTGGTTTGGTAATTAAAGTTTATTTATGGTGTAATGTAAAGTAATAGTTGAGTCTTTTAGGAGTCGTTTTTGTTGCCTCGAAGTGTTTTAGTAAGCAATGGACGGTTCGCAGTCACTCTTGACGAAAAAGCCTGCATCAGAGACGTCTATTTTCCTTTTGTTGGACTTGAGAACCATGCGGTTGGTCACAAGTTCCGGTTTGGAGTCTGGGTTGACGGCAGATTCGAATGGATAGACAACGGCTGGGAGATAGCGATGTCCTATCTGCCTGAAACACTCACTAGCCGATACAAAATACGAAAACAAGCCTACGGTGTAGAGCTGGAAGTCAACGACGCCATCCACAACTCCAAAGACGTCTTTCTACGAAAAATAAAAGTCTCAAACAACTTGGATAGTAAACAAGAAATCCGCCTGTTCTTTTCCCAAGACTTCCACATCTACGGCTACGAAGCAGGCGACACCGCGTTTTTTGAACCAACCACAAACGCAATCATCCATTACAAGGGCAAACGCTACTTCCTAGTCGGTGGAGCCACAGTCGGCAAAGGATTCTATCAATATGCGGTAGGACACAAAGAAGTTGAGGGCAAAGAGGGCACATGGCGAGACTGCGAAGACGGCGAATTAAGCAGCAATCCCGTTGCTCAAGGTGCGGTTGACTCCGCAGTATCTTTTCGACTGGAGATTCCACCGCATGGTTATGGTGTGATTCATTATTGGATTGCATGTGGAACTCATCTCAGTGAAGTTGCATCACTCAATGCTGAGATTAAAGGTGTGGGGATTGAGCAGATGCTTCTGGAAGTGGAAAATTACTGGAGCGCCTGGCTAAACCGACTAAAACTTGACCTAAACATTTTGCCCTGGGAGGTCGCTCGTCTTTTTAAACGGTCGCTGCTTCTGATGCGAACCCACGTTGACAGCCACGGAGGCTTTGTGGCTTCACTTGATTCGGAGATAATGGAGATTCAAAGAGACACCTACTCGTATGTTTGGCCACGAGACGGTGCAATGGCCGCGTTGGCTTTCACAAGCGCAGGCTTCACAGACGTGGCAGCCATGTTTTTTGGGTTTTGCCATAAAGTGATGGGGGAAGACAGCTTTTTCCGCCACAAGTACCTCCCCGACGGCTCATTAGGGAGCACTTGGCATGCGTTGATAGATTCGACAGGTCATTTGCAGTTGCCAATTCAAGAAGATGAAACCGCAAGCGTGCTCTATGCACTCTGGAAATATTATGAGAGGAACGGCAATCTAGAGTTCGTTACCAAAGTCTATGACCGTCTCGTAGTGAAAGCGGCTGATTTCATGATGAACTACCGCGACCCCAACACTGGGCTGCCTAAGCCTACGTTTGATGAGTGGGAAGAAAAAGTAGGCGTCTTCACCTCGACTGTGGCGTCCGTTGTTGCAGCTCTTGAGGCCGCGGCTAAATTCGCAAAGGTATTCTATGACAGCAATAGGCAAGATGCCCTTACAGAAGCCTCTGCCCAGATTAGGGAAGGAATGATTAAACACCTTTATGACCCTCAGCTCAAACGGTTCATAAAGGGCATCTACCCCAATGGTGAAAGAGACATGACAGTGGATAGCAGCGTTTCAACGATTTTTGCCTACGAGGTTTTGGATGCAAAAGATCCAAGGGTCAAAAGCACGATGGAAGCCTTGGACAACAACCTACGCGTCAAAACAGACGTTGGCGGGTTGGCAAGGTACCAAAATGACCACTACCGACGTGTGTCGTCTAATACACCTGGGAACCCATGGTTTATCTCCACGCTAAGGCTCGCTAGATGGTACATAGCTACGGCGACATCGCTGGGTGATTTAATGCAAGCTATGGATTTCCTAAAGTGGACAGCCAAACACTCCTTGCCCACGGGAGCTTTAGCCGAACAACTTGACCCCTACTCTGGCAAACCCATATCGGCAACACCTTTGCTTTGGAGCCACGCCGAATTCATCTTAGCCGTAACTGAATACATCAATAAATATCAAGAAATAACAACCACAACCCAATCAAACCCTTAGAAGGATGAAGCATGTTTGTTAAATTATGCGACAAAAACATTCTTCCCAAAGGCGAATTGAGGTTATTTAAAATTAGGGGACGCGAAATCTTGACCGTTAATCTTGGAGGCAAGGTTTTTTGTTTGGATGGGCGGTGTACGCATGCCGGGGCGCCACTATCTGAAGGGACACTCAACGGAGAAATACTCACCTGCCCATGGCACTACTCACAGTTCAATATAAAAAGCGGGGAAGTTCTTGGTGGACCGGCATATAAACAACTAAAAAGCTACCTTGTTGAAGAGAGAGAAAACGCTGTTTTTGTGGATTTGTAGAAAAAGAATTATTTTTCTTGTTCGAGTTCTATGCGACATTCGTCACAGATGTTCTCTCCATTGCGTTCCTTTAGGTTCTCTGAGTAGGCATTACAACGGTCACAGTTACCTGAAAGCGGAACCTCCTCGGCTTCCTCGGTACGGGCTTCTCCTTCAATGCGGGAGCGCTCCTGCATGATCTCAATAAGCTCAGGCATAACACCCAAAATGTCTTTGCTTGAGATGATACCGACCAAGTTACCCTTGTAGATTACTCCTAGCCTTCTGATGTCAAGGCGTGTCATTCTTCTGGCAGCGTCACTTATTGTAGCTTCAGGCTCAATTGTAACAAGTGGAGTGGTCATGATTTCTTTGCCTTTAACTGTATCTGGCTTTAGGTTTTTAGCTATAACTCTTATGACTAGATCCCTTTCAGTAATGATGCCGATTGATTTCCCTGCTTTATTAGTGACTATAACAGCGCCTAAATCATGCATATCCATATTGGCAGCAGCCTTGTTTGAGCTTTCATCCTCATCCATGGTTACAACTGGGCTGCTCATGACGTCTCTAACCAACATTTTAGTTCTTAACCCAATTTCAGACATGAATAAATTCGCTCCAACAATTCTGTTTTTAAGCTCGCTTCTATGTGAACATAAAAGTAAGGCATAATTTAAGAGTTGCTTAACCTCAAAGATTAGTTATGAAGTTTTATTAGACCCAACGTGGATAGACCACAAGCCTAAGAGGACCAATTTATGCTAAAAACAAACGGTCAAAAACTCATAAAAATCTCAGTTATGGGAGAAATCGCCCACCCAACTATTCGCAATGTCTACAATGTGTCAGCAACAGGAAAACCCGTAGTGCTACCCGGAGTTGGCGGCATAACCTATAATCTTAGAGTTGGCGACCCAGCATGCGGTTGGGAAGCAGATCATGTGGAACCAGGCGTTAGTGTAGAAAACAAAGAAAACGATGCTCGTTCAGGACAAGCTGCAAACACAGCATTTAATGTGCTCTCATGCATAGGTAACCAAGCAATTGTATCCACTGGCGACGCAAAGGGTGCTAAGGGAACAGTAACGGGAAAGCACGGTGGAATAGAACATGTTCTAGTTGATTTTCCATCAGAGGTTCTGGAGAAACTTGTACTTGGCGACCGAATACTAATCAAAGCTTATGGTACAGGTTTGAAGCTTCTGGATTTCCCAAGCATAAAAGTTCTAAACATTGACCCAAGGTTGCTTGAGGTATGGAACACCAAACCCAATGGGGTCAAACTGGAAGTGCCTGTCACTCATATTGTTCCGGCAGCGATCATGGGTTCAGGTTTAGGCGCAAACCAAGTTAACTCTGGCGACTATGACATTCAATTGTTCGATAGCGGAGTCGTTGAGCAGTATGGGTTGGGAAGCTTAAGGCTTGGCGATTTGGTTGCAATCATCGACGCGGACCATTCGTTTGGCAGAATTTACCGTCAAGGCGCAGTTTCGGTTGGAGTAGTTGTTCATACAAACTGTGTCACGGCAGGTCATGGTCCCGGAGTGACTACATTGATGACTTCGCCTGATGGAAAAATTGTTCCCCAGATCGATAAGAACGCAAACATTGCTTCTCTCCTAAAATTACGGTCAGATATATAAGATAGTTAAGGCAATAATGGAACATTAGAAAAGAAGAGGTCAAAATAATGCCCGTAAAACGAAAAAGCCGAGGAAGATCAAAAGGAAACAAAGGAAGCAGCACTCTAGTTCAATGCGCAAATTGCGGGGCTTCGGTGCCACGAGACAAAGCAAAGCGATCCACGCGACGAGTATCCTTTGTTGAGCCGCAACTTGCCAAAGAACTCAGACAAAGCGGCACATACTTAGCCTCTTGGGTAGACACAAAATTCTACTGTATCTCCTGTGCAGTTCACCGCGGCATCGTTAAGGTCCGCGCTGAAAACGAACGCCATTCAAGAGGATACAAAAGAAGGTACTAAGCGGCTATTCTGCTGCTTTTTTCTTTAATGTCTTGTAAACGTAAAGTGCTCTTTGTATAACCGTAAGGTTTGAAATTACAGCCAATAAGATTATTCCATAGTCTAAAGCTGGAAGCCACCAGAACGCAATTATCGAAACCGCCGCCAAAATAAGCATACGTTCCGCCCGTTCAGCGAAACCCACTGACTCCATTTTTATTCCTACAGCTTCTGCCCTTGCACGAGTATAGCTAACCAATATGGAACCAGCTAAAGCCGCTAAGCCCCAAATTTGATTGCATAAACCAGCGATGATTATTGCTGCGTAGACGGCCGCATCTGCATATCTGTCAAGGACTGAGTCAAAGAAGCCTCCGAAAACAGTCGTTTGCCCATATGTGCGGGCGACTATACCGTCTAATGTGTCACAAAAACCTGAAGTTAAGAGGAAAACTACAGCCAAAATGAGGAACCAAGGTTGTGTTGTTGAGGTTAATACATACGAAACTGCGGAAGCAAATGCCAAAATGAATCCGATGGCACTTATGCAGTTGGGAGTAAAACCTAGTTTGTGGGCAATTTTAGCTTCTGTGGTCAGAAGTTCTTGGACTTTTTTCTTCATTTTAGTTAACAAGTTATTCTCATCTGAGTAAGTGTTATTTGTCAATAGGGGATTAGCCGTAGAAAAGCCTTTCTTACCTATTTGTTGGACATTTATTCGTTAAAGAGTGGCTTTTCAATGGACTTATAAGGAAGAACCTGCATATTTTGGCAGTGACGTTCTGCCGCGCAACAAAGCGCAAAACAGCAACGTTACACAAAGCAAACAAAAGGAGTAAAAACGAAATGACCCAAAATGCAGATGTTATCTTCGTGGGAAACAAACCTCCAATGAGTTATGTTCTGGCAATCATTACAAGCCTCTCAGCAGGAAACCTAAAAGAGATTACATTGAAAGCAAGAGGTCAAGCCATAACTACCGCTGTTGATGTAGCTGAAATCACAAGAAACCGGTTCATCAAAGACCTTAAAGTTACTAAGATTGCAATTGGAACTGTCGAGATGCCACCTCGTGAGGGAGAGAGCAAGTCCAGAATGGTTTCCACAATGGAGATAACCTTAACCAAAAAATGAACGGGACATATAAATTAGAGACCCAAACATCTTTTTTCATTTCTTAGATAACTTCAAATTTTCTCTAAACAAAAGTATTTTTCTGCACTTCAAGAGTTGTTCCATGTACAGGTTATAGTCACCTTAGAGCAACGGAACAACGCATAATAAAATTTTAGTAAGTGTCTGTATCGTAAAGTTAAATAGCTGATTTTGTTAGTTAGAGAATTATTCTGTGTGAGTCCGATGTTAGATATCAAGCTTATCCGCGAGAATCCTGAACTTGTGAGGACTAATTTGGCTAAACGAGGCAACTCAGAAGTAATCCAGATGCTTGATGAGTTAATTGTCCTAGACAAAGATTGGCGCTTGAACAACACTAAACTAAATGAGTTGCGCCATGACCGAAAACTCGTAACCATAGAAATTGCTAAACTTAAGAAAGCTGGACAAGAAGCCGCCGACGAATTCATAAGAGCACAGAACACAGACCAGAAAATTAAACTAACAGAGAAATTGGTCGTTGACCAAGAACAGAAAATCCATGATTACCTTTTGCGGTTGCCAAACTTGCTAGATGATTCTGTTCCACTAGGAAACGATTCAAACGATAACGTGCAGCTTAAGACTTGGGGTAATATTCCACAGTTCTCTTACCCAATAAAAAATCATATTGATTTGGCACTTGAGTTAGGCCAGATTGACATGGAACGCGCTGGGAAAGTGAGCGGTGCAAGATTCTTCTATCTTAAAAATGAAGTCGCTATGCTCGACATGGCTTTGATGTGCTTTGCTATCGAGGAACTCTCAAAGATAGGCTACACGCCAATTGTACCGCCTTACATGATGAAGAGGGAAGCATATGAAGGAGTAACTTCTCTTGGCGACTTTGGCGATGTCCTCTACAAGGTGGAGGGCGAAGACCTCTACATGATTGCTACATCTGAGCACCCGATGGCAGCCATGCTGATGAATGAAACTCTAAGAGAGCAAGAAATGCCGGTCAAGCTAGCTGGAATTAGCACGTGTTTCCGCAAAGAAGCAGGTGCACATGGTAAAGACACCCGGGGCATCTTCCGAACCCACCAATTCAACAAAATCGAACAATTCATCTTCTGCAAACCAGAAGACTCACCAAAACTACTCGAGGAACTTCTGGAGAACGCGGAAAGAATTCTGCAGAAACTCGGCTTAGCCTATCAAGTTGTTAACGTTTGCACTGGCGACATTGGCATGGTTGCGGCAAAGAAGTATGATATTGAAGCTTGGATGCCAGCACAGAACGGCTACCGCGAAGTTGTTTCCTGCAGCAACTGCACCGATTACCAAGGCAGACGACTGGGAATAAAGTACCGCGAAAAAGAAGGGGCACCGCCTAAAGGTTTCGTCCACACCCTAAACTCTACAGCCATCGCAACAGGGAGAACCATAGTTGCTTTGCTAGAAAACAACCAGAATCAGGACGGAACAATAAACATACCTGAAGTGCTAAGAAAGTACATGGGTAACAGAGAGAAAATTAGTAAAAAGCCATAAACCTTTTAATATTTCGTTGAGAATCTTGTGGCACGTTTGGAGAAATACGTTTGTCTACCAAATCAACAAAGCACGTTCGCGATAAATGGCGTGGTAAATCATGGTATATGGTAGTTGCGCCATCATTCTTTGGTAACATAGAGTTAGGTTCGATACCTGCCCAAGAAGAACAACAGCTGATCGGCAGAGTTGTCGAAGCAACCCTTTATGACATCACAGGGGACTTTTCCCATCATTACCTCAAAATGATGTTCCAGATAAACCAGATTGAAGGAAAATCTGCCAGGACACTCTTCAAAGGTCATGAATACTCAAGAGATTACCTACGCAGTTTGGTCAGAAGAAGAACCACCAAAGTTGACGGATTATTCAACCTGACAACAAAAGACGGCTACAAACTCAGAATAGCTGTTTCAGCCCTGACACTTTCAAGAATAAAGACCTCACAAGAAAAAATCATCCGGGTCATGATGACAAAAACAATTAAGGAAAAAGCTGTAGCCTTAACCCTCGACCAGTTTGTCCAAGAAATGGTCCTTGGAAAAATCGCCTCAGACATTTACAATCAAGCCAAACTCGTTGCACCACTAAGACATGTCGGCATAAGAAAATCCAAGCTCATCTCTGCACCAGCAAAACTGCCAGAAACACCAGAAGAAGCTGCACCAGCGCAAGTTGCGCCAGCCTCAGCATAACATAATTTCATTTTTTTGTTTTCTATTTTTTAACCGTAAACAGTTTTAGACAGGACTCTAGTATTTTCCTATTCGGGAGAGTACAAGTTTTGACCAATGCTGGTGTTCATGAAAAAGGAACGTTCAATGTCCAAGATGTCATAAACAACATCAAAAAAGATCCAAACTACTCCAAAGCAGGCGCAATTGGACTTTTCATTGGTGTGGTGCGTGGGGAAACGCTTGAGTCAGAAAAAGAAAAAGTTGAAGGGCTCACAATAGAATCTTACGAAGAAAAGGCTGACCAAGTGCTGACGGAGATAAGTTCTGAATTATCTAGAAAACCAGGAGTAGTGAACGTTCAAATTCACCACCTTCTTGGCGAATTCAAAGTGGGGGATGACTTGGTTTACGTGGCAGTCGCAGGCGCACACCGAACAGAAGTCTTTCCTGTTTTGCGAGAAGCCGTTGAGAGATACAAGAGCGAAGTGCCCGTTTTCAAGAAAGAACACATAATTACAAAACAAGGTGCTGCTTCCCAGTACTGGGTTTCAGAAAAAGATAGCCATCATCCTTAAACTGGAAGTGACTACTTGATTGTAGCCTTGGCAGGAGGAGTTGGCGCAGCCAGATTCTTAACGGGCTTAACCCAACTAATTAGAGAGGAAGACTTGACAGTTATCGCAAACACAGGCGACGATATCGAGCTGTTCGGATTGCACATCTCACCAGACATCGACATTGTTGCGTACACATTAGCGGGCATTGTTGATGAGGAAAAGGGCTGGGGAATCAGAGGCGACACATTCCAATGCTTAGACATGCTCAAAATACAGGGCTTTGACACCTGGTTTGGCCTTGGCGACAGGGACTTGGCAACCCACATTTACCGAACCAACCGATTAAATCAAGGATTCAAACTATCGCAAATTACTTCTGAGATCTGTCATAATTTAAGGCTTAAAGTCAAGATTTTGCCAATGTCAAACGACAAATTTGAAACAAGAGTTACAACAGGTAATGGTTCAATGCATTTTGAGGAGTACTTCGTCAAAAGACAATGCAAAGACGAGGTTTTAGCAGTGGAATTTGTCGGCGCCACCACGGCGAAACCTTCACCAGGAGTTTTAGAGGCTATATTAAATGCTCAGGTCGTTATTATCTGCCCAAGCAATCCCGTTGTCAGCATTGGCACCATTCTTGCAATTGATGGTGTAAAGGATGCGTTGAAGCAGACAAAGGCAAGAATCGTTGGAGTTAGCCCAATTGTTGCGGGTTTGCCAATTAAGGGTCCTGCAGATAAGATGCTACGTGGGCTGGGTTTGGAAGTTTCCGCTTTTGGCGTTGCACAGTTCTATGCGGATTTCCTTGACACCTTCGTTATCGACAGCAAGGATGCAGGTGCGAAAAGCAGGATCGAAAACCTTGGAATCAAAGTGAAGGTGACCAATACTGTGATGAGGAGTTTGAACGATAAGATTTCGTTGGCAAGAGCGGTTTTAGAGACCTAAGAAGACACTATAGAATAAAGTGTTCTCTATAGATTATTTGGGGATTCTAAATAGGGCAGAGAAAGAATACTTTCAGCAGGGATTGTCGTGCGAACAAAGAAACAAGAAAAGCAGCACACAAAAGCTGAAGCTACATGGTACTTCAACCATGTATAATATACGTGTTGGTTGAGAGGGCTAAATAGTGAGACAAAAGAAAAGTGAAAAAAATCAAACATTAACCAATAAGACCGATCTCACAGATTGGCTCTTAGCGATAGATGCTAACGTCCGGTAAAAACAAAATTAAGAGAAGGGTTATATTTGAAAACAGGACTTATTGTTTATTAACATTGGAGATGGTGTTGGTGGAGAAAAAAAGTTACGATTGGTTTGAGCAACGCCGCAAAACCAGAGGTTTAGAACTCGCACATGACCAGATAACAAAAGCCTTTGACACAGTAACTTGGCTGCATAAAGCAACCAAAAGCTTCTCGGAGAAAAACTTCAAAGAAGCCAGAAAATACATCGAAAACCTCTATAAGGCAGAAGAAGAAGTCGACACACTTCGAACGGATGTATTCATGGAGTTATCCAAAGGTGCAGCGTTAGTTGCTGACTACCGAGAAGACCTTTTACACCTAGTCAAGCGGTTAGACACCTTAGCTGATCACACCAAAGATGCAGCAAGATGCCTCGAAATGCTCGGTGAATCAGATATTCCTCAGGAGCTTACTGAAAAAACTGTTTTTATGACTTCAAAACTCGTTGAAACAGCTCAAACCCTAAGAGGAAGTATAGAGAAAATCTCCTCCAATCCCAACGAAGCCATAAAAGAAGCCAAAGCAGTCGGTGACATCGAACATGCAATTGATGTTGAATATCTCAAGTCTAAGAGCCTCTTTGTCAAGTATGGGGAAAAAATCAATTGTGGTGCAATGGTTATCTTTGACGATTTAATCGAGTTCATAGAGCAAGCAGCTGACATGTGTGCTGACACAGCAGACTACATCATAGTGCTTTCAAGCAGAGAATAGAACCCAATCTTTTCACCATTTCAACATTTTTTCAATAATATTCGGAAAAAAATAACCCCTAATATGCAGAACTAATGTTGCACCTTCAGGCTTTTTCTTTTATTTTCTTCACATTTCAATAATTTAATATATCATATGCCTCAAAATTCATTGCTACTGGGTTTGGGACCAAGTGGGCATGAGAAAACACAATTGGATGCTGATCACGCTCATTTTCCTAATTCTGATTCAATCTTTGACAGCTTCACGAGCTACAAATGCCAGTCCCGGTGCCGACGACTGGAGAACATTTCGACATGACACAAACCACAGCGGTGACGCAATCGGCAACAGCCAAACGAACTCTGCAATCCCCCTATGGAAGTATATAACTGGTGGACCAGTAACATCTTCCCCGGCAATTGCTGAAGGCTACGTATTTTTCGGCAGTAAAGACTACAACATTTACTGCCTCAACGCCTCTAATGGACAACCTATATGGAATTTTCCAACCGCCGCTGAAGTGGAGTCATCACCTTCTGTCTACAATGGACGAGTGTATGTTTCTTCGGAAGACGGGTGGATTTACTGTTTAGACGTCGCAACGGGGATGCCTGTTTGGATTTCGATGGTTGGTGGAGAAGCCAAGTCTTCTCCTGCAGTGACAGGTGATATTGTATTTGTGGGGTCTGGAAAAAACGGGTTTTTCGCTTTCAATGCTTCTGACGGCAGTTTAGCTTGGAAGTTCCCACTTTCCTATCGCGTGAACTCTTCACCTGCAGTATTCGACGGGATTGTGTACTTTGCTTCAGACGACTTCCATGTTTATGCCCTAAACGCGTCAACCAGCCAATTAATCTGGAAACAACACACGGGAAGCGTTACCTCTTCGCCCGCTATATATAATGGATGTGTCTACATCGGTTCATACGATGGCTATGTTTGCTGTTTGAATGCTTCTAATGGAAACAAGGTTTGGCAGTACAAAACAGAAGATTGCGTGGACTCATCCCCAGCCGTCGCTTATGGATACGTCTATGTTGGCTCGGAAGATAACAATGTTTACTGCCTAAATTCTTCCAATGGCGACAAAATTTGGCAGGCGCCTACTGGGTTTTGGGTTCAATCTTCACCTGCAATCATGAACGGAAACATATATGTGGGTTCTCAAGACTACAGCATTTATTGTTTTAACGCTTCAAATGGGCAGAAAAAATGGAGTATTGCCACTGGCAATATTGTAGACTCATCGCCAGCTATTGCAAATGGAATCCTCTACGTTGGCTCCAATGACCGCCACCTTTATGCCTACACGTTAACCTCTGAAAACCCACCTTTGCAATCGACTAACAGCAACACTTCTGGGTGGGCGACAGTCGCCTTTGATTCAATAGCTTTAGTCGTTGCAGCGATAATTTCCTACACAATTCTTCGCTTTGCCTACACTAATAAACAGGCGAAACGAAACTCTGAAGCTATCAACAACCCAATTCAAAAAAAATCCTGGATATCAGTGCACACAGATGCCATCTGCATTTTGGCGATTCTGGCTATATCCACCATTTTTTTCATAAATCTGGGTAATGGTCCGCTTTGGGCTGCAGATGAACAAACGTATTCGCAGTGGGCTTACCATATGGTTAAGAGCGGAGATTATGTAACGCCTTATGCTTTTGGAGGGTTGGCTGTTTGGATTGGCAAGCCGCCATTGTACATGTGGCTTATGTCTCTTAGTTACCAAGCCTTCGGGGTTAGCAATTTTGTTACAAGGCTTTGGAGCCCAATTTTTGGCGCGTTAACACTTAGTTGTTATTTATTTTTTGGGAAAAAGACTCTTCAACCGTATTGTTGGGTTTACTTCAGCCATAGTTTTGGCAACGTTCACAACGTTTTACCTTTTTGCTAGACATGCTATGACCGATGTTGCGTTTGTGTTCTTTATTTTGGCTAGCATCTACTTTTTTGTTTTAAGCGAGCAAACAAAAAAGATTAGCCGATATATAGTTTTAAGCGGCTTGTTTTTCGGTTTGGCGCTATTGACTAAGCAGGTAGAGGCTCTGCTTATTCCGTTAACAATTTTTGCCTATCTTTTTGTTACAAGAAGAAGTGTCAGATTCCTGTTTACAAAGCATTTTACGGCTTTCTGGGGAATCGGACTTCTACTTCTGTCCCCTTGGCTAATCTATATGTTCCTCAGTTTTGGCTCAACCTTTTGGAACTGGTTCATCATTTACTGCGGTGTAATACGGACAATCAGTCCAATTGAAGGACACACCGGAGACTACCTCTTCTACTTTAACTACTTAATTAATAATGAGAGGGTCTGGGCGATCCTGCTGCCTTTTGCAGCTGGGCTTTGCGTTTTCAACTCAGTGTTTAAACAGTCCAAAGTTGATACCTTGCTTTTAGCTTGGATGGGCATTGTACTTCTCGTGTTTACCATCGCCCAAACCAAGCTTTCATGGTACATTCTTCCAGCGATTCCAGCTTTCGCATTAGCCATAAGCAATCTGTTGTATCAAATAGCGAAAAAAATCCAAGCTACCGCAAACCAAAAACGTCAAAGGCTCCCAATTAAATAGCGATGTTAGAGTACTCAGTATTCATCGCTGCCTTTGCGACTTTACTTGGCGCCTCTATTTATATACGCTCCATGTTCAAAGGCCAAACGAAACCAAATAGGGTAACGTGGTTTATGTGGTCGATTGCTCCGTTCATAGCATCCGCTGCTGCTGTATCTAATGGTGTTGGTTGGGCAGTCATTCCAGTGTTCATGTCTGGTTTTTCCCCGTTTCTAGTGCTTATAGCTTCTTTTTTCAGCAAGAAAGCATACTGGAAAACCTCATCGTTTGATTACCTCTGTGGAACGCTATCAGGAATAGCCATCATCCTTTGGTACCTAACCAGTAGCCCAAATCTAGCAATCCTCTTTGCTATTGTTAGCGATGCACTAGCTGCAGTTCCAACTCTTTCCAAGGGATGGCGCAATCCAGAGACAGAATCTGCTTGGCCCTTTATGATTGGCATATTTAGTCCGATTACAAGTTTTCTTGTGGCGACAACTTGGGGATTCGCTGAGTTGGCTTTCCCTATCTATTTAATAGTGATAAACGTCTTGCTTGTTTTTTCCGTTTCTAAGAGAAAAGTGCTATTTTTAGTCAATAATAGGAAGTGGTGGCGGGCCCGAGGGGATTTGAACCCCTGACGTCCGGCTCCGCAGGCCGGTGCCCTAATCCGTACTAGACGACGAGCCCTTTCGAGGAGATTACTCCCCACTCGAACAATATAAACGCTAATGTCAAACAAAAAATATTTGGTACGCTTTTGAAGCGCAAAACAGTAACCTGAAAGAACCCTGAAAATCTATTCAATTTTTCTTAGTTATAAAATTCAAAAAAAGAAGAAGGGATGTTTGTTTTGTTTGTTGGTAGTTTTTATGGTCGTTTTCTAAGGACCAAGATGATCAATAGACCAACGACTACTATGGCTACGAATAAACCTGCGATTGCTGGAACGAAGTATTGGTCAGCCATTGATTGTGGTGCCTGTGTAGGTGCTGGGGTCGCTGTTGGTGCGTCACTTGCAAAGAAGGATGTTTCTGCTGAAGAGAAGTAGTATGATTCTGAGCCTGCGAAGATAGCAGTGACCGTGTACTCGCCTGATATATCAGGTGTCCATGTGAATGTAAACATGCCGCTTGCATCGCTTGTTGTGCTGCCGATTTGTCTGTAGTTGCCGTTGGAGTCAAGAACATTGATGCTAACTGGAACTCCGGTTGCGTTGGTTGGGCATGGCTGTTGCATATAGACATACTCCATCCATGCAGTCTGGCTATCATCGGAAACAGCTGGAACACCGTATGGGAAGTTTGCGGCTTGAGCTTGTTGCTGTGTACCTGCAGATTTGTCGATAATTGTACCTCTGATGGTTATTGGAGTAGCAGTTGTAACTCCGACGTCTGGAGCAGTAACAGTCATAGCTGTTGGGCCTTTGCCCCATGTATAGATCTGGTTGTCGTAAGCATTTAGAGTTGTCATAATGCCGTCTGCGATAGCTGGTGCGCTGGTAACATCGAAAGCATCAATACTCCAAACGACCTTTCCGTCAGTGATGTTCAAAGCTAATTGTTGTGCTTGGTGGAATAGTGGTGGACTGTACATGTGACCTTCTGGAAGGAATAGTTTGCCATCAGCGACTGTTCCAACGGAAAAAGTCCAGAGGGGTTCTATTCCGTAGGGTGATTCATAACCGCCTGTGGGTGTGTGATATTCCCAGAGGAAGTTTCCTGTTGCCAATTCAATAGCGTAGACGTCTCCGCCATAGGTCCAGTCGTAGATTATTCCGTCGGCGACAACGTTGTTCTGGCCAAGTGATGAGTATGGACTAACGTTTGGAAGTGGTTTCGGTCCCCACACTTTTTCGCCTGTGCGGAGGTTGTACCCAGTTGCTGTTAGTGCTGCAGCGTCGAATTCTACCCAAATGCCATTTCCAGCTGTTGTTGAGCCATAGATTACTCTTGAATCCACTACTTCTGTGCGGTTTAGTGGTCCCCACAGCTTTTGTCCTGTTTTTAGGTCGTAGCCTGCTTCAATTATCCATCCGTTCTGGAAGAAGGAACTTCCTGCAATGCTAGCTTGTGTCATCAGCGCTACTCCGTCTGTAATAGAGGATAGCCCTAGTGAGATAGGTGCACTGTCAATTGTGTTTACTATGGGATATGATGCTTGTACTCCCAATTGGAAGTCGATTGTTGTGTTGTATGGAGGTCTCCACATCCATTGATCTGCAACAGGTGCTCCACCGCCATAGTTGGCTCCCACTAAGTTAATGCACCGAGTAGAGTTCCAAACGGAAAGCGACCGTTGAGTCCCGGTGGTGTTGACATAGTAGCCTATCAAGTTTCCGCGTTCATCTTCAGTGAGTTGCATTGAGGGTGTATTTTTGATAGTTAGTATGTAGTTACCTGTCATTGCATCGTACATGGACATGTAATTTCCTGCTGCTTGGTAGCCTGCTGCTGCTACTGGGATAGTCCAGAGGTATGCGAGAGCGCCGTACTGGTTAGGTGTAATCATTTGAAGTATTTGCCCGCATCTTAGAACTTCGGTGTTTATGTTCTTGGTCCAAAGTGTTTGTCCAGTATGTAGGTCCACTGCGGTCCATCCTTGAGGATATGTTGAGGCTCCAGGATAGAGGGAGTAGTACAGGATACCTTGGATGATAATTGGAGCGAATTTTGGTTCATATTGAGACGTAGAGTAGTAGTTGCCAGTTTCACTTCCGCCGAATTCGCCTCCGATTATGCCGCCGAAGGCTACTGGTTTTGTCCAGAGTAAGTGAGCAGTGTTTGGTGCCGTTGTGTAAGGGTTGTAGTTTGCCATTGGGTTGTACATTCCAGTTGCTGCAAAGGTTGATTGTGCTAGACCAAGCCAGTTGCCGGCTATTGTGTACCAAGCGTTGTTCTCACCGTAGATTGGGCGAGTCCAATAGTTTGTTGGTAGTGCTGCATTTGGCTCGTAGGGTATTGGGTCTTGTTGCACTATTAGAGTAAATTTGCTGCTGGAGCTAGGTAAGAAGGTATCGTTAACGAATGCGTTGCTTGAAATTCCGGGTGTTGGGTTGTTTAGTCCGGGTAGTACTTCGCCTCCAAAGAAGCTTTGGAAGGTGTAGTTACCGATTGTGTCAGGTGTATACGTGGTGACTGTGCCTCCAGTTGCGTCAGATTTGAATGGACCTAATTTTTGTGTGCTTCCATCAGGTTTAGTGACGACTACTGTTAAGTTTGTCCATCTGTCACCATATTGTGCGCTTGCGGTTGGTGGTGGTGCGTTACACCAGAAGTTGACGTTGACGGTTTGTCCGACACCGATTGGGTTTGGTGCGATGCTAACATACATATACGTTGGTATTTGCCAAGGTGGTGTATGTGCACTAGCTTGTGGCAATAGTACAATTGAAGCTGTCATTGAAATTGTTAAGATTGCTACAATTAGAGTAGCCAATGTTTTTCTTTCTAGTTTTTGCACTTTTTCTTTTTCTCCTATTTTTTTAATTGAACAAAGGTAGAAATACTCTTGCATTTTGAATGTTCGAACCCTTGCCCAATTAGCTTGCTGATATGGTTGTTACAATTTATAATAGTTTCGACATTAGATACTTTTTTAAGCAAATTTCATGGAGAAGAATTTTCGAATAAAACAAGGTAAGTTGTTACGGCTCGGGTAATAATTGTCAAGTAAGATAAGCAAAGGTTTTTGCCTGCTACAAAAACAAACGAAAACTGGGGAAATTATCTAACTCTTACTAAGTACCCTTTGTATTGCGGCGATGACGTTTTGTTTTCCCATTGCAAGCACATATGGACCAAGGCGTGGACCTTGCGGTGCACCTATCAAAACCTGATAGAGCACCTTAAAGAAAGCGCCTGGTTTTATGCCATTGTCTTTGGAAGCGTTGAAGATGATGTTTTGGATTTTGTCTGGGTCATCCTCTATCTGTAGCTTGACGATAAGTTCAGTAAGGGCTTTCTTTTCTTCAATGGTCAATTCGATGGCGGTTTCTTTAATTTCTTCGAAGTCACGGGTCCAGTTCAGGACGTACTCCATGCGCTGCATCAAACGCTCGTCTAAAGGTTGATTTTTTTGCAGGTAGCCATAACTTTGGAGTTTCTCTGTGACATACTCATTTAGGCATTCTTTAGGAGCCATTTTCACGAGGAACGCCATCAAGTTATATGGCACGTGAATGCTGGGTTTTGCTGGCGGCTTCATGACGTGGCAGTACAGGTATAAGCCTTTGAGTTTAGTTGCTTCCTTCTCACTGACCTGCTTTTTGCCAAAGTAAACATCCTCCAAGGAGTCAATCTCGTTCATGTATGCTGGAATGTCGGAGACATCTAAGGTACGTGTGCCCACGAATCGCTTTAACATGAGCAAAAGCAGCGATTGTGGAGAACCGTAATTGAACCATACTTGGGGTGTGAAGACGTTGCCTGCTGACTTAGAAATTTTCTTGCCGCCCTTATCAAGGAACATTTCGTACTTTGCATGTGATGGTGGCTCAAAACATAGTACTTCACGGCAAATGCGATCGTTTATGATTACAGAGTCAGCGATGTCTTTGCCGTAAGCTTCAAACCTAATGTCCAGGGCTTTCCAACGCGCAGCAAATTCGCTTTTCCAGGTGAGTTTGCCCTGACCGCTTTTTATATCCACTTCGCCTTCGTGACCGCAGCCTGCAATCATTTTCCCCCTAATTTCAAGCCCTTCACATTTGTAGGAAACCTTGTCAGTTTTGGGGTCGAACTTGTAAGCTCTGGTTGTATAGAGGTGACCACATTTCTCACAGACGGCAAAAAAGGGCAGAACTTCAGTGTAGGTTTCTTGACCTACTTCTTCTTTAACTATTTCGCCGACTTTCTTAGCGTTTCTAAGAATAGTTCGAATTTCATCGAGAAGTAAACCTTTTTCGTACACTTCTTTGGCTGAGTAGTACTTGTATTCTATTCCGCATTTATCTAGGGCATCCAGCAGCAGCGAACTCATGTGTTTACCGTAGCTTTCATGGCACCCAAACGGATCAGGAATACTTGAGACAGAGTATCCAAGGTATTTTTCCATGTCCTTAGAAAGCCCTGCTGGTACCTTGCGTAAACCGTCTTTATCGTCGCAGAAAGCAACGAGTTCTGAATTGCAGTTCAGGTTCTTAAGCGCCAATGTTACTGCATAACTGCGCGATGCATCGCCTAGGCTGCCGATGTGTGGGAATCCTGAGGCGCCTAGTCCCATCTCAGTACGGATTCTGCTCATATCCCTATTTAGGGATTGTTCTCTTTCGATAACTTTCTTGGCCATCATGTCGTACCATGTGCCATGGCCAATAGTTTCTTCGCTCATGCCTGCTACCTTCTGCAACATTGACTATACGATGAAATAAAAAAACGTTTAGAGCCAAAATAAGGCTCGGAGGATTATTTTCGTTTTAGTCCAGCTGCAATAGCTAAAGCTGCGATTACCAGCAGGATTACTATGAGCGAGTAAAGCCAGTCAAAGCTAAACAAGTACCAAGCTACACCAACAGCGATTAAGCCAAATCCGGCAGCCATTGTGCTAAAGGCTCACGTTCATACTTTTGTGGTTTGCCAGCTCGTAAGCCCGTCAAAGCTAGCGCGCCGCATCCTATGAGTACCAGAACTACTGGAATAAACAGCCCCCAACTGATGACTCTTGTAAGAACTAAAAGTATTCCTACAATAATGATGATGAGGAAAACGCCGAAACTTAACAGTTGACGGTCGCTATTGCTCATCTGCCGTTCTCCTAACCAATTTTGAATCCGCATTCAGGACAGAACTTGCTGTTAGCAGGTATAGATTTGCCGCAGTTAGGGCAGGTCATTGCTTGTTGGCTTGGCGGGGTGAGGTTGGTTCCGCAGTTGGGGCAGAATTTGCTGGTAGCTGGAACTTTTTCTCCGCATTTAGGGCAGATAACTAGGGCTGCGGCAGGAGCTGCTTGTGGTGCTCCTTGCTGATTCATGACTTGTGGGATAAGAACCATTCCCGCTCCGAGGGCTCCTGAGCCTCCTCCTTGACCTAGACTCGCTGCTGCACTTTTAACAGTCTCCATGCGCAAGACATCTCCAGGTGCTGTTTGTCCAGTTTTAAGCCAAAAGAGTCGTTCTCTGTATTCAGGTGTAGTATCGATGCCTTCGAAGCGTAGATCAGTTAATTCAATGCCAACACGTTTGAAGTAGTCTATCAAGCTGGTTTTAACTATTACAGATGTTTCGTCTAGACGTGTGAATACGGTAATAAGGTCATAGTGACTGAGTTCATCGATTATTTTCTCGTTTAGGAAGCCACGCAGAAAATCATTTACTGAAGCGGTATCGTAGGCGTTTTGTCCACCAACTACCTCGTTAACGAATAGTGATGCGTCTCCAACCTTAAACCAGAACTGACCATAGGTCTGCAGTGGCGCGAGTTCGGTCGTTTGCGCTTTCGTACCCCATTTACCAGCGAAGACTTTGGTGCTGATGAATAAGACGGTTGCTTTGAAGGGTTTGTTTCCGCCAAAGCCTGCTAAACGGGTAAGCAGGCTTGTCAGTATGGGTAGGTTTAGAGTTGTTAGGGTATGTCTGCCCGCGCCGAATACATCATAGGCTTTACCGTCTCGGAAAAACACAGCCATCTCGTATTCGTGCACAACTAACTGGGCGCCCCATGTGATATCTTCGCTTGGGTACCGCCAGACTATGGCGTCTGCGCCCACGTTTGTCCATTCTATTATTTGTGGCATTATTGTGTCACTCCTAAGATTACTTGTCCTCTTTTATCGAAGGTGTCCTCGAGCAATTCAAACTTGTCTGCTATAGTTTGGATTTTGTCTTTAAGGTTTGAGTAGTTTCCGCTTAATAATTGCGCCTTTAAGTCGTCTATGCTTGCGGTTAAAGCATCAACTTCCTCGAGGAGCTGGTTATCGAAGGTTATCATTCGGTCAAGGTTTTCTTCCTTTATTTTAACTATGTCGAAGAAACCCGAGTAGCCGTATGAAGCATGGTTTACTTTCTCGGTTATGCGATCCATTTTGGCTGTTAATCTGTCAATATCGGGTAAAACATCCAGATAACGTTTATCTGCGATTCTCTGGGCGATGCCTCGGACGTTATCTTTATCTTTGGAGAGTTTGAGAGTTAAATTATTTCTAATCAGCTTGTCTGATTCGCGGCGAAGTTCCTTTTCTTTGTATCCCCGGAACCCCGGTAACGCCGCTGCAATGCGTTCTGAAAGCCTCATTTGGCTTTTTGCTTGTGCATATACATCTTTATTTTCACTCATTTCCTAAATCCTCCAATATTTGTAATTCGTTATAAAAAAGGGGTTGCTTTTAAAGTTTATTAAAGCAACTCAGAACTTAGAAGAGGGTATATCGCCTTTCAAAACCATACCCGTAGCACCGTCAACTATCATTTGGTAACTGTTGCTTTTGTACTCGTATTTAATGAACCAGGCAGGTGCATGCAAGTAAACCATCTGTTTCAAGTTAACCGTGGTTGTAGCATCGACGATCTTATCAATATCCTGTTGAAGAAGAAAGCGGTGAAGGGATTCAATTTGCTGTTTAGCAAGCTCTAAAGCTTCTTCGCGGGTCATTTCGCTGTTGAGCAGTTTTGCAAAACCCTCAATTTTTCGGAAATCATAGGGAATTTTGCCTGTTAGTGGAACGTCATATTCTCTTGTTGGAAAACTGGACGCTTCTTGAGCTAGAACTAGCCAGTTGTATTCTTTTTGAATCTGACCTTCCTTAACAATTGCAGGCGATATTCGCTCAAAAATCCCCTTGTATTTAGTAGTTGCTTCAGCGGAAACAATCCAAAAAGGCAAGTAAATCAGGCTTTTATCCGTTATCTTTGCTTTCTTCGCTAAATCGCCCGGCTTCATAAAACCAGAACGCATCCAATCACGAACCAAATTTTCAACTTGCTCTTCAGAGTAACTATTCAAAAGCAAAGAGTGATCAAAAGTGAAGGCTTGACCGGTCTCAATTACGGTTGTAAAACCACAATATTTGCACGTGGCAACCAGTTCGCCTGGCTTGAACTCCACTGGGGCACCGCAATGCGAACATTGTATATTCTGGGCTATAACCATGTTTTTAAGCCTTCAGTTTTTCGCGTTTAAGGATTTCTCTTGCAACGATGACTCCTGAAGCTGACGCCTGAATAAGACCGCGGGTTACGCCTGCGCCGTCACCGATGGTGAACATATTCTGGATTTTTGTTTCCAACGCGTGGTTCAACTGGAGGTGAGAGCTGTAGAATTTGACTTCCACCCCGTACAATAGAGTTTCAGGTGAAGCTACTCCTGGCGCAATTTTATCTAGTGCCTGTAGCATTTCGCGTATATCGGTTAAGTAGCGGTATGGTAACACAAAGCTCAAGTCTCCTGGAGTGGCGTTTTTGAGTGTAGGAGTTAGAACACTGTGGGCAAGGCGTTCAGGTGTGCTACGTCTACCATGGTCAAGGTCGCCTAGTCGCTGTACCATAACACCGCCGCTGAGCAAGTTAGAGAGTCTAGCAATGTACTTACCGTATGCAATGGGCTCTTTGAAGGGTTCAGTGAATTGGGTGCTAACGAGTATAGCAAAGTTGGTGTTGGCGGTTCTTGTTTCTGCGTGGCTGCCACCGTTGACAGTTAAGACGCCATCGTATGATTCAGTTGTGACTTCTCCATATGGTGATACACAAAAGGTACGCACCTGATCGTCAAAGGACCTTGAGAAGTAAACAAGTTTTGGCTCGTAGAGAGCTTTTGTGAGGTTTTCCATTATCGAAGCTAGAAGTTCCACACGTACACCGATGTCAACTGGGTTGTTGAAGGTCTTTAGGCCTCTAATTTGGGCTTCAGTTTGGAGCCATTCCGCACCGCTTCTGCCAGGGGCAATGATGACATATTTGCCCAAGATTTTTTCGCCGTTAACTGTTTCGACACCTTGAATGGTGTGGTCGTTAACGATGAGACCTTTAACTTCGGTTTTGGGTTGGAAAGTTATTTTACCATTGAGGTGCTTGCGCATTCGTTGCAGGGTTTCGAGGCATTTGTCTGTACCCATGTGGCGTACTTCTTGCTTGATAAGCTTTAATCCCGCAAGTGATGCTTTTCTTTCGATTTCGTCTATTTCTGCGTTCTCTCCCCCGAAGACCTGTTCGCTGGCTCCGAATTTGATGTAGATGCTATCACAATACGCGACAAGTTCAGCTAGTTCTTTGGTTGAAACGTACTGGTTGAGCCAGCCACCAACTTCCGTTGAGAGGGTGAGTTTGCCGTCGCTGTAAGCGCCTGCTCCACCCCAACCGGAAAGAACTGAACATGGCTCGCAATGAACACATTCAAAGCCTCGGCTGGATGGGCATTTACGTTTGTCGATGTCTGGTCCTCGGTCTAGGATAAGGACGTTTAAGTTTGATTTTTCGGTTAGCTCTAGTGCTGAGAAGATGCCTGCTGGACCTGCGCCCACAATTATAACGTCATATTTCAAAGGAACTTTACCCCCTTGGAACCCAACTGTAGATGTAACAACTAGCATATATTTTTAGCTACAGAACCTAAGACGGGAGGAGATTTATTCTAAATTGAATGTTCTATGCAGAGAAATGTTAGTGTTTTTTGGCCTTTGTTATGGAATTGATGCAGCTCGTTTGGTGCAATGAACACAGAGTCGCTAGTTTTGATGGTCTGGGTTTTTTCTCCGTTAAAAACTAAGCCTTCTCCTTCCAGGACGTATATAATGTGTTCCCAAGCATGCTTATGAAGGGGGCTGTAGCCTCCAGAATCCATTTCAAACAGTCTCGAAGTATTTTGAGCCCCGATTTCTGCGGTGATTAGCCGTCGAATTTTTGTTTTGAAGCAGCATTCGTCTTTTTCTTTGGGTGTGTTTTGCAAAACAACAACTTTCATGCTTTCACTTCATGTATGTGGGCTGTATGTGTATTTTTGAGATATATCTAATAAACATTTAATACAACAAAATAACCCAATAATCTAAGGATAACAATGCCAAAAGAAACCCAATCCCAGAACATCGACGAGTTAATCAGCGACTTCTCACGCTTCTATATACTCACCATACTCTACGAAGGACCAGCCCATGGTTATAGCATCATTAACCAATTCAAAAAAAGAGTTAAGAAAGAAGTCAGTCCAAGCCTAGTTTACCCATTTCTCCAGCAACTAGAAGAAAAAGGCTTAGTAATACACACCCAAAAACCCGTAGGTGAGAAAGAGCGCAAAATCTTCGAACTCACCGAGGAAGGAAGGGAACTTTGCACGGGACTCTTCAAACGGTTCGCCGAACTAGTTGCAATCGCAATTGAACCAAGCATGTATGTTTGTGCTCATTGTGGCTGCAAAGTCTACGAAGGAGCATACCGAGAAGTCATAGGTGGTAATGAAATGGCGTTCTGTTGCATGCACTGCGCAGCCTCATATAAAGAAACGAAAAAGTCAACCAAAGC